>JAGAON010000004.1 GCA_017623655.1 Prevotella sp. | reverse complement strand
TCCTCTTCAGCACTGCGCACGGCAGGTGCGAAAGGAAAAAGGGCGTGTTGTCTGTCCCGCCAGAATGACTGTCCGCATCTATCCCGAAAAAGAGAATTGATGGTTCGTTCATTTCACCCGGAAATCCCACACTTAATGCGCAATGCGCATAAGGCAGAATATCCGCTTCCTGTACTACTTGTCTTTCTGTTTATGTAAGTCTTTCAAAGAACGCCTCTATTGACGGCTTCCAAATAACCCCGGACGCTCAAAACCTGCCGGCCAAGCACCGTCGTTTCCGAAAGCGAGTGCAAAGGTACACACTTTTTACATAACCGCCAAATATTTTCAAGGGAAAATTTGAAAAATATAGACTTTACGGGGATTTTGGATAGCGAAACTGCGTTTATAGCCAATAATAACATTTATAGTATTTCACAAAACACGTATGCTTACCTCATAAAGCATATACATAGGAACCACAACAAGAATCAACGTCATAATATCAGGAGGAGTTATGACAGCAGCCACAACCATCATGACCATCAAGGCATGTTTTCTATAAAGTGAAAGCATCCGTGCATTCACTATGCCCATTTTCCCTAAGCAGAAAACTATCACAGGAAGCTGAAATACCAACCCCATGAGAAAAGATAATGTTGTAAAGGTAGATATATATGAATCTATCGTAATCGTGCTATGAACCTGCTCCGCCACACTATAAGTACCAAGAAACCGGAACGACACAGGAAACAAGACAAAGTAACTCATCAAAATCCCAACCATAAACAGGACATACACCGTCACAACCACCTTTACGGAGTACCTACGCTCATTTGCGTACAGTGCAGGCGAAACAAAACGGAACAACTCATATATAATATAAGGTGACACACCAAGCAACCCAAGCTGCAAAGATGTGGAAATATGTGTCAAGAACTGACTTGACAAGTCTGTCGCAATAAGTTCGACATGATATGGCATGAAACGGAAGTCTATTCCCAAGGCACTTGCCAACTCTTCTATTCCCCTATATGTAACAAAATCCCACTGTCCCGGGGCAAGCAGTAACTTAAATGTCTCCTCTTTGAAGCAGAATACAACCAGAGCGAGACATACCGTAGCGGCAATAACCCGAAAGAGCATTCGGCGGAGCACTTCCAAATGTCCGCCGAATGTCATCAGTACATTCTCTTCGTTCTCCTCACTCATCATTCTTACATGATTTTGAGGTCTGTGCTTCATCCGCAGCCTCAGAAGAAGCCAGAGCATTCTCTGCCTCCTCAAAAGGTTCTTTCACCTCCCTCATTCCTTTCTTGAACTCATTGACACCTTGTCCGAGCCCACGCATCATCTCCGGCAGTTTCTTACCGCCAAAGAGCAGCAGAGCCACTCCACCGATAAGCAACAATTCCGTTGTGCCTATGAACAACACATGTACAGCCATGACTCATTATTGTATTACAAGGAATATTTCGTTGCTCTCGAAATTTATTTCCCAATTACCGTTCTCTGCGCTCTCCCACCGGTACTTCTGCGCCATGCTGTCCCACCATTGCTGAAACCTTGTACCGGTCTCTCCAAGATCCTTGACCAGTTTCTCATACAGTTCCTCATTGGCAGCCGTAACAATCTTTGCCAACTCATTCAGTCCGTTACGGCGTTCAAACAAAGACTGAATCTCTTTCTTTTCTTCCTCGGTCACCTGACCTACTAATTTCCTTGTTACCATTGTTCTTTAATTTCAAAAGGGTCTAAATATGTTATTTCTTTAATCTCACGCTCCGGCATAAAGCTGCCATGCCTACGTATATCTGCCAACAGTTTTCGGCTTGCATTACGTTCCAGATGAGCCACCACACACTGTTCGTGCCCGGGCGTATTCACTTCAAGCGTAGTCTTACGGTTCAGCCATATACAGCGTCGGCATTGGTATGCGTCGCATATACGACAAAGCGGAGCATGGTCAAGTTTGTATAACTGACTGTTCTTTATATCCAGTCCATGTTCCAAGTCACCAACCGCGCTTCCATCCTTTGCATAATAGAATGCGGGACATACATAGAAGCGTCCGTCCGGCGCAAGCGTAACACTTATATCTCCTGCTCCACAGTTGTTCATATTGTCAAGCATCATGCGATCCGTCAGAATGTTCACCTGCACAGGTTTGCCCTTGATATAACATTCACATACACATTCGGCCACATCATCCAGCACCTTCTTGTATTCTGCGAAATCATCTTCCGTAAACCTTTCCACATCAGTCAATACTACATTCAACCGTTGCACTTTCTGCAAGACGTCACGCAAAACGCCATAATTAGCAAACAAATCCTTACGGTCCGTCCGCAAGACATAAGTCCCGTTACCGGACAACTCACTTTCTGCAAAAGCCATACATCCGTCCGACACCAGCACATCTGCATCTCCTGCGCCGTGCAAAGGCTTTATGTCCGTATGATCTATCGTGTCGATAATCTGCTTGTATTCATCCGGCAGCTCATAATCAGGATATACAAACTGAATGTTCAGGTTTTCTTTCATGCCATACAATATGCCGGCCTTCAGCGTTTCCGTTGACATCAGATTGCGGACGCCTTGCCTGCCATCATTTTTATAATGGCAAAACGAAACAGACGCATCATCCAATAATATAATAAGGTATTGTATCATAATCTCAGCACACTACATTGTCAGACTTCAATTTGTTTCTCTCATATTCTTCACGCCTGCCCTCCAATTCCAACTTACGGAACAACTTGTTCCAGTAATAGTTATTGGCACGCACACGCGCCTTGTGCATCTTGCATATAGCCGTAGAGCGCTGGAATATGGTGGGAGTGTCCGCCGCGTCATAGTTTTCTCCCTGACACCACGCACAACCGCTGGCCACCTCACAGTCTATACACTCCTGTGCAGACTGTGTGCAACGGTCAAGAGTAAGGAAAGGACGCAACTTGTTTTTATCTATACCATCATTGATATTTCCGATAATCCACGCCTTCTTGTCACGCAAAGAGTATTGCGCAAAACGTGTGCATGGATAGAAATTGCCGGCGGCATCAATGGCGAGCATCTTGCCTGCACCGCACCAGTTATTATTTTCCAGTTTGCAATCCATCGGTTTGCCCATGTGTTCGGTAAAGAAAGAACAGGCATAATCCTTGTAATACTCGCCATCTATAATGGCATCAGCCAACAGCATCAGCTGTTCCTCAAACAGTCTGTCATCTCCATCCTGCCACACGTCTTCAAACACACAGTTGATATTCACCTCATGTATGCCGAGCGAATACAAATGCAGCACGCTCTCCTTTATATAAGGAATGTCAGCACTGCTTATCGTAACTTTTGTTGCTGCCTGAGGAAATTGGCTCAACCATAAAGGAATATTACGGACTACACTGTCATACGAGCCTCTCTCCGGCCCCTCGCCTTTCCAAATGCGGTTAAGGTCATGTTTCTCCCTTGTACCGTCAATGGTTATGCCGATAGACAAATGATTCAGATTCTTCTTGATGAAATTCTGTACCTTGTCCGTATGATAGTTTATGCCATTTGTGGAAAAAGAGAAACGGTAAGACTCAAACCAATGATGGTTCCTCCTATACATTTCCGTTTTCAGATAATCACATATCTTGTCTATCAAGTCTATTTCGAGAAAAGGTTCTCCACCAATGAAGTCCCAAACAACAGATTCCTCTGTAAATTCTTTCTCGCGGTCAAGTATATAGTCTATCGCCCGCTTGGCAACGTCCCATGACATACGCTCCTTTTCATTCTTGCCGACAAGATAACAGTACTTGCAGGCAAGCTGACAGTCTTTGGTGACGATGAACGTGATATCCTTGGCCATACCATTTTTCCAAATTTTATTCGCAACCATATCGCTCATTTTAAAGAACAACTAAAACCTTACCATCTGCACACATTTTGACTTACAAGTAGAGCCACACAGATAGTCACATCCATTCGTACAAGTACCAGAACATGACTTCGTGCATTCACTTTCACAGCCAAGACAATCATTAATACACACTCCATTACATTCTGTTGTGCAACTAGAAGCACAACCACCACACCTGTAGCGACACGATTCATAACAATTGTCAGCACACTGTGCAGAACAATCGTTAGCACACGCTTGTGTGCAGTTACCCCTACAGGCACCCATACAACCCTCACATCCAACTTTTATTGTATCTTCATCTTTTGAACACCCGACCAACATAGATGGTCCGGTCAAAACGACTCCAAGTATTGGCAAAATTTTCTTTGATGCTTTGGCAAAGAATTTCCTTCTATTTATTAATGGTTCTTCCATAATCATTAATTGTTATATTTATACTACTTATCGTAAAGAATATCGCAAAGTTTTTTACACGCTTTTTGAGAGAGTTCTACTGACGCTTCTTCTAAATCTTGCCATACTGTAACCCCTTTAATATAATCAAAGAAATTCTCTCCTAAAACATCATAAAGTTGTGCAAATCCTTTTCTGCTAAATCCTGCATGTGTACATATTATATTATCTCTATTCTGTATCTCATCTGCATGAATAGTGAAATGTTCCAGCAAGAAACATTCGATATCATTCTTCATCTTGTTTAATTATTGCTGCATGTATTATATCCTTAAAGGTTATTTGTGTATTCACACCTAAAACAATGCCTATAGCATTTTTGCATAAATCATCATCAAGTGTTTTACACACATATCCACTAACCGTCCCTTTATATATTCCATCTTTGGTTTTTATCTCAACAAAGTCTCCCTTATTGAAATCTTTACTACAATAGATTTTCATAGTTATTTATTATTTAAGACCCATATTTCAATATGAACTCATACTTGAACAGCCATAAGAGCACCTTCCTTGGCAGCTACCTTTACAGGTGTTTTGGCAACTATAAGAGCATGCGCCGCCACAACCACCTTTACAACCTCCTGAGCAAGTGCCTGTGCAACGAGAATAACAAGAACCAGAGCAACCATACGAACATCCGTAACTGCATCCCATAGGACTCTCTTCCACAGCTTTCGCAAGCATAGGATTCCCCGTCAATACGACAGCACCCAAGATAGGCAACGCCCCTTTCACAGCCTTCTTGAAGAATTCCCTTCTTGATTGCAGTTCTTCGTTTTGCTTCTTTTTCTCCATAATAACATTGAAGATTAATAATGCCTATCGACCTCCAAGCGTCGGCAAAAGATAATTAAAAAACGCAATGGAACTAACATAAAAAGAGCGTGGAGATCGTACCTGTTGCCCGTTCCACGCTGAGAGGCCTTCGCATTGCCCGATACAGTTGAACGAGCAACGCGAAACCCACGCCGATGTATTTATATAATATCCCTATACACCCATCCACATACATATCATATATACATATACAATAATGCATGAAAGATGGAGGCAGGAAGACTATAAAACACCCCATGAGCATCTACCGTTGCTGTGTCCATGACTGTATCAAGAAGTTTGCGAAGTTTCCCAGCGTCAAGAACAAAGCGCATTGTAAACGCCTTCCTATATATAGTGACCTCCTCCCATCCTATGCCGCCCGCCATGACGAAGTGTCCGCCTTGCCGGCACGGCATCCCGGCGTGGTGTCGCAGTCATGTCATGTCCCTTGGTTGTCAGACTCTTCTGACTGAACATGACAGACTTACAACTAACGGAAGTCGGTGCAAAGGTATAAAAAATATTTATACTTGCAAAATAAATTCATGCTTTTCTTATGTTGCCGGTGCGATATTTTCACCGAAGCCATACATATTATAACTAACAGGAACAAAACGCCATCCACTAACAATCCGCGATTTTGATTATACTATCCGCAATCAGGGTAGCCCTTCTGTGATTAAAGTATTGTAATTTTGCAGCGCAATCCTGCAAAGGAAACGACCAGACACCGCTTAGTCCGGATAACGAAACCAAAAAACATATACAATGAAGAAATTAACTCTTTTACTCGCAACTGTGTTCTATGTCATTGCCGCAAGCGCAAAGACGCTTATCGTTTATTACAGTTACACAAATAATGTGCACAGGATTTGCAATGAGCTCCGTGAACAGACCGGGGCGGACATTCTCCGCATCCAACCGGCAGAGGAGGGGATTGACTATGCCGCCAACAATTACGCGATAGGCAGCGCACAGGTTCAGGCAATACGGGATAATCCCGACGATGCGGAATCTTATCCCGAAATCAAGCCGACCGACATCAGTCTCGACCAGTATGATGTCATTATCATCGGTGCTCCACTGTGGTGGAGCAACATGGCCGCTCCACTCCAGACTTTCCTTTTCAAGAACGGCGCAAGCATGGCGGGAAAGAAAATCGGGCTCATCGTGTCGAGCGCAAGCAGCGGCATAAGCGGCGTTGAGGCTGACGCGAAGCGTCTTATACCCGGCGGCGTGTTTCTCCCGCCCAGCCTGTGGATTCGTTCTTCGCAGGTTTCCGACTCCCGTTCCCTCGTCTCCAGCTGGCTGACACGGATAAACTATTCCGTAGTCAGCGGCATAGCGGAAACAGATGCGGGCATTCGCCAAAACAGTAACATCTACAACATCAACGGGACGCGTGCCAAATCAGAAGACCTTGCTTCTGTTCCGTCCGGGCTATACATCGTCAACGGCAGAAAACTGACAGTAAAATAGCGCAAGTCCGGCAACAGTCTTTAACACGAGACGTAACTCCATGATAATCAATCAATAGAAAACACTAATACGATTAGCACCTGATTACCTTGTGAACAGCACCTGATTACAGTACAATCAGCACCTGATTGCAAGGTAATCAGGTGCTAATTGTTTTGGAAGCCGATATTGCCGCGATTTCATCCAACTAATGCTACGTGCGAAACGAATAATCCCTCTTGCAGCATTTTGCCTGCCGCAAGAGGGATTGTTTTTCTGTATAACACTTAAATGCCTTCGCTTTCCTGTATTATTTCAGGAAAAACTTGACACCTGCCTTGCTCGTAGTGTCTCCCGGTTCAAACGGGATGTCAGGAGTATTACCGCCGGTAGAGTCGCCGGGCTCAAACGGGATGTCAGGGATGTTGCCGCCGGTAGAGTCACCGGGAAGTTCTGGTATTTCCGGATCTTTTACGCCGGTAGAGTCAGACGGAGAGTCTATTTCCCATCCACCGCCATTGCCTATGTTGCTGTTTGCCGTAGAGTCAGCCGCAGCTATGCCTGATGAGTCCGTTCCCAAAGGATTGCTTGGAGCATTGTTAGCAAGGCTGGAAGCCGTGCCATTGTCCGCAAGAGCCTTGGCGTCATTGTCCAGTTTCTTCACAGAGTCGGCTATGCCATCCACTTCCGCCTTCAAAGACGCGTCGGTAACCTTCTCGTTTGCCTGAGCGATAATGGCCGTGGCCTTTGCTATCTTCGCAAACACGGCATCCAGCTTGGCCTCAAACGTAGCCGCATTGTTTGCCGCGTCTCCAAGAAGAGAGGCTTCGGCTATGCCGGAGAACGTCTCAACGCTGCCGTTGCTTACAACCTTCACGTCCACTTTTCCGTCCTTCACGGCAAAGCTGTATGTCACGTCCTTAATAGTGACACTGCTTATCTGTCCCGCTTGGAACAGCGCCACGCCGTTGACATTGCCGCTGGTACTTCTCACAGCCACCGGTGTCAAGACGAAGCCTACCTTTGTTATCTCGCCGTTTTCCTCCGCCACGAAGTAGGCATTGCCGGTAGTGCTGTTCTTGAAACCTATCTTATAACCGTCCGGCACATCGGTACTTGAAGTGTAGCCATTGACCGTTGGCGGTGGTGTAGGATCATCATCGCTGCTGCATGAAGTAACTGTCAAAGCCACAGCCACGGCGGCAATCGAAAGGAACTTAAACATAAATTTCTTTTTCATGATTCTTTTGGTGTTAATGAGTAAATAAATAAACATAGCGGAGCGGCGTGTCCATGCGTTCAAATACATAGTCATGCTTCATCCATCACTCTGCATGAGGCAACGCTCCAAACTCCTAATAGAAAACGAATTAGATTCCGCTACAAAGATAAACAATTTCCCCGGATTAACAAACATTTATAAAGGTTATTTTCAGAAAGAGGTGCTTTTTAACATATTACAGTCCGCCAAACACGCTTTCCACAATAAAAGGCATTTACATTCCAGTCTCTACAATCGGGAATGTCATGCCTTTCTCAAACTAAGTGTGGCCGAACAATACTGTAATACGGCCGGACGGTGGGTGATGAAAATCACCGTATGCGACGCGTCCGCCAACAGGTTCCGCAGCAGACACTGTTCCGTCTGCGGGTCAAGAGCGCTCGTCGCCTCATCAAGAATCATGAGCGGGCATCCCCGCAACAGTGCGCGGGCTATGCAGATGCGTTGCGCCTGTCCTTCGCTCATCCCCCCACCCTGCTCAGAGAATACGGTGTCAAGCCCGTCCGGCAACTCTTTCACGAAGTCGGCACAGGCAGTCTCAAGCGCATCATACATCCTGTCGTCCGTGGCATCGGCGTCACCGAGCAGCAGGTTGTCGCGTATCGAGCCGCTAAGCATGGTGTTTCCCTGCGGCACATAGATGATATTACACCGCGTAAGGGGTGACACCTCCACCCTTTTCTCCTTATTATATATATATATGTGACCGCTGTCAGGTCTTACAAGAGCCAGAATCATGCGCAGCAACGTGGTTTTCCCCGCGCCGGTCTCCCCCACTATGGCGGTACATGTGCCCGGTTTGAAGTCAAAAGTGAGGTTTTCCACAACCGGATGCGAGGCGTCATCGGCATACGCATACGACACTCCTTCGACCAATACGCCGCATGGAGCGCCAACAGTCACCGGCTTTCCCTGTTCTTCCAGCGGCACATCCTCCAACAGCATCAGCCTCTCCGCCGCCGTCAGTGCCTGAACAAACTGCGGCGCCAGCCTCGCAATGTCCCTCGCCGGGTTCTGTATTCTGTTCACAAGTTGCAGAAACGCCGTCATGCCTCCGTATGTCAAGCTGCCGGATGACATACGCAACGCGCTCCACGCGAAGGCAAGCAGATAGCCAAAGGCGAAGCCCGTGTTAACCGCCAGATGCGAGAACATGGAGAATTTCGTTCTCTTCACCACCTTGCGGTGCAGTTCTTTCTGCCGGCCGCCCAGCCTGCCCACCACGGCATCCTCACCTTCCAGCGTCTTCACGAGCGTACGGTTCTGCACAGACTCTTGCAGAATACTCTGCACCATGCTGTCCTGCTCCCTCACGTCCCTTGACAACCGCCTCATCTTCTTCATGTAAAGCTTGCTCAGGATGAGGAACAACGGGGATATAACGACAATAAGCAGCGCCAGCGTATGGTCCATACAGAAGAGGTAAAAGAACGCTCCCGCGAACATGGCCGCCACCGACAAGGCGTTAGGCAGCGTCTCCGCCACGAAGTTCACGACGTTGGTCACGTCCTGTTCCAAACGGTTCAGCACGTCACCACTGTGCATCGACTCCCTTCCCTGCCATTCAGAACGCAGTATTCTGCCCAGCATTCTCTGCTGCATACGGTTCTGCGCCCTTATGCCAAGGATGTTACGCACCCACACTGAGGCCACTCCCAAGGCGAAATTAGACAAAATCAGCACGGCCATAAGCGCCACCGCCGTCATGACATCCCCCTCCCTGCTGTGCGAGGCAATATCAACCGCCCTCTGCACCGCCCATACCGAGGCGAGACTCACCGCCACCTCCAACAGCCCTATGAGGGTGTTGAGCACGGCTTGCAGGCGATTGTCCCTTGACGATCGCCACAGCCAGCGTATTATTGTCTTGACAGGATAGGTGGTATTCATAACATTCCACGTTGCGGATAACGGCCATCAACGCTGGTCCAAGCCCCACATCATCTTCTCACGCAGCGTCGTGAAGTAACGCATATCGGAGAAACGCACTATGCGTGCGGCGTATGCGGCCTTTGATATGCGCACCACCGTGCCGTCATCAAGGCTCACGCTCCTGCCGTCAACAGCCGCAAGGAAGTTATGGCTGCGGCTCTCCACCTTCATGGTTATCATGCAGTTGTCGGGCAACACTATCGGCCTCACCGTCAAACTGTGCGGCGCGACAGCCGTAAGGCATAGCGTTTCCGTGCCGGGGGCTATGACTGGACCGCCATTGGAAAGGCTGTAAGCCGTGGAACCGGTCGGTGTCGTGACTATTATGCCGTCAGCCTGATATGTCATAAGGTACTCGTCGTTGATGCTTGTGCGTATGGAAATCATCGAAGCATTGTCCCGTTTCAGCAATGCGATGTCGTTCAAGGCGTAAGGCGATGTCATCACTTCCCCTCCGCCTTCCGTCTCAAGCTTTATCACAGTATGCTCCTTTACGATGTAGTCACCGCCATATACCGCGCCAAAAGCGTTCTCAATCTCTGACGGATTGACCGCCGCAAGAAATCCGAGACGGCCTATGTTCACCCCGATAATGGGTATTCCCTTCGCCCCTACACGCGCCGCCGTCTCAAGCAGAGTGCCGTCTCCGCCCATGGAAACGGCGAAATCCGCCTCGAAGTCATCGCCTTCAAAGACTCTCGTGACGCTTATGTCAAGCCGCTGTCCCTGCGTAATGAACTCATAGAAAGGCTTGTCCATGAGTATCTCCGCCTTTCTCTGCTGCAAGAAAGCTATGATTTTATAAACGGCCTGTGACTTCTTCGCCTGATATTCATTACCAAAGAAAGCGAAGCGCAATATGTTCCTTTTCATATCCTTTTAACGTTTTATATGGCGGAAAAGTTTGCTGAATGGCAAATGTTTTGTACTTTTGCAATGCAAATTTACATTAATTCCATCAAAAAAGCAAATAAAACATAAAGAAAAAGGTATTAAACATTGAAGGAACACCGTAATCTTTGCAAGAAAATGAACTTATAACTAAATGGAAGTATTCAATAAACCGCCACTAACATACGAGCAACAAGTCAACCTATTGCTTTCACGAGGTCTGGTAATAACAGACAAAAAGCGTACAGAGAAACATCTCGCCAATATCAGTTATTATCGTCTTAGTGCTTATATGTTGCCATACAAGAAAAAGGAAAGCGGCATTATTCTTGACACTTTCAAAGAAGGTACAACGTGGAATGACATATATAGCCTGTATATATTTGACCGTAAGTTGCGCCTGTTGGTGTTTGATGCCATTGAAAGGATTGAGATTGCTATCCGTACACAGATAATACACCAACTCAGCCACAAGTATGGTTCACACTGGCAGGACAATCCCCACATCTTTAATCCGCCCAAGGAAGTGACATTAAAAGACGGAAGGCGAATTACCATTGATGTCTATAACGAAATCCAAAGTCACATAAAAGAACAGTTGCGGAACAATAGAGCGGAGGTATTTATCCAACATTACCATAACAAATACTCCGATCCTGTGAACCCGCCATCATGGATGAGCGTTGAGATTATGTACTTCAACCACCTTTCGAAGATATGTACAGGTTTGAAAAAACGCGCCGACATCAATGGAATTGCATCATACTTCGCCATACCTCCAAAGACATTCTGCTCATGGTTACACACAATAAATTATGTTCGTAATATTTGCGCACACCATGCGAGGCTATGGAACCGCGATATGAATATCGTACCAGAAAAGTTACTGTTCTCAAAACAGCTACTTTGGATAACCAATCCTAACTCTGCAAAGAGAAGTAAGATATATTATGTCTTCTGCATGATCAACTATCTGTTGCAGATTGCCAACCCTACTTCACAGTTCAAAAACAAGTTAAAAGAGCTACTCACAGAGTATAACAATGTCATTTCGCTTGACGCCATGGGATTTCCAAAAGACTGGAAAGACGAGAAAATGTGGCAATAAAGAAAAAATAATGTAGAGAAAGCATTGCCATTTCAAAAAATATATGTAACTTTGCACCACCAAAACATAGAAGTTTTCAAATAACAGAAAGATAATAAGCCCTCCAGGCGAGCCGCAAGGCAGCATACTTGGAGGGCGTTCTTCATTTTAGGCGGTAGCGGAAATGTCATCCTCTGCCGCCTTTTTTCTTTTACCTTTTAACGTTTTATATGGCGGAAAAGTTTGCTGAATGGCAAATGTTTTGTACTTTTGCAATGCAAATTTACATTAATTCCATCAAACTGACAAATAAAACGTAGAATAATTATGGCTAAGGTATATGAATTTATGGCCAACGGCACAGAGGAGATCGAGGCTCTTACGGTTATCGACGTGCTGCGCCGCGGCGGCGTTGACGCCCGGATGGTAAGTATCACAGGGTCGGAATACATCGAGTCTTCACACGGCATAGTGATAAAGTGTGACACGACGATAGAGCAGGCGGACCTGAGTGACGCCGACTTCCTGCTGCTTCCCGGCGGTCTTCCCGGCTCAACGAACCTGCTGGAGCATGAGGGTGTGCGTGAAGCCTTGATGAAACAGGCGGCCGACGGCAAACGCATTGGCGCGATATGCGCCGCTCCCATGGTGTTAGGCGACCTCGGACTGCTGAGCGGAAAGCGTGCCACGTGCTATCCGGGATTCGAGAAATACATGGACGGGGCGGAATACACGCAGGACATTTTCACCGTTGACGGCAACATAATAACCGGTTGCGGCCCTGCGGCTACACTGCCCTACTCTTACGCCATCCTTGAGATGCTGACCGACAAGGATACTGCCGAGGGTCTGAAAGAGGGCATGATGTTCAACAGGCTGATGCAGGCAAGATAACAACAGCACCCTCAAACTCCCCCAAGGGGGACTTCCAATACCGCCAACCCCTCCCCTCGGGGAGGTCAGGAGGGGGCGTTAACCAATCAAACAACCTACAAACATGGACTACGTCATAATAGTTGCCGGCGGAAAGGGGCTGCGCATGGGCGGCGAGATACCCAAACAGTTCCTGCCCGTCAACGGCAAGCCGGTGCTGATGCGCACCATAGAGCGGTTCAGGGACTATTCCCCTAAGTTGGGAATCATACTCGTTCTGCCCAAGACGCAGCAGGAGTATTGGTGCAACCTGTGCCTTGAACACGCTTTCCAAGCCGCATACACGATAGCCGACGGCGGGGAGACGCGTTTCCACTCGGTGCGGAACGGACTGAGCCTCATCCCCGACGGGGAGTGCGGAGTGGTGGGAGTGCATGACGGCGTACGCCCTTTCGTAAGCACGGAAGTGATAGGCCGCTGTTATGAAGCTGCCCGAAAGTCGGGAGCGGTGATACCCGTAACGCCGGTGGTGGAGACGCTGCGCTACGTCGGCGACAGCGAAGCGGGAAGGAATGTGGCACGCAGCGACTACCGGCTTGTGCAGACGCCACAGGCGTTTGACATACAACTGCTGAAAAAGGCATACGGGCAGGAGTATTCCGAGGCATTCACCGACGATGCATCGGTGGCGGAAAGCATCGGTGTCAGCGTGACAATGGTGGACGGAAACAGGGAGAACATAAAGATAACAACGCCGTTTGACATGACCGTGGCGGAGGCGTTGGCGGAGGAATGACCCACCCCGTGAGTGGCACTTACGGGTAAAACCGCAACTATCGGAAACACATGAAAACGGGATTAAAAGCGGATGGCAATGAAGTGGTTAGTGTCACTAACCGGTTAAAGTCGCCGATGCCATGGCAAAAGGATGCTGATTAGCAAGTAACACCCGCCCACTTGTCTATACGACGGGCACAAACAACGATGTAGGGACGCACCTTGGTGCGTCCGCCAACATGGGGAAATGCGGCAATCCGGACGCACCAAGGTGCGTCCATACATTCACCGCGAAAACGAAGCGTAATGGATTGCTACGCAAAAGGGTGCTGATTGCAACGTAATCAGCACCTAATCAGAGTGTAATCTGCACCTGATTGCACAGTAATCAGCACCTGATTACAACGGCATCTGTAACCACCGTCAAATCAAACAGATACGAACCACATGGCCGACATACTGGAACAGGACATAAAATACCTCACGGGCGTAGGGCCGCAGAGGCAGCTTATTCTCAACAAGGAGTTGGGAATACACTGTCTTGGCGACCTGCTTGAGTATTATCCCTACAAATATGTTGACAGGAGCAAGGTCTATGCCATCAAGGAACTGACGGCGGATATGCCGTTTGTGCAGATAAAGGGGCGGGTGCTTTCATACGAGACGTTCGACATGGGCATAAAGAAGAAACGCCTTGTGGGGCATTTCTCCGACGGAACGGGGGTGATAGACCTCGTGTGGTTCAGCGGTGCCAAGTTCGTGATAAAGAACTATAAGGTCGGGCAGGAATACATAGTGTTCGGCAGACCCACCGTGTTCAACTACCGCTTGCAGATAGCCCACCCCGACATCGACGACGCTTCGGCGCTGACACTGAACGACATGGGGATGCAGCCGTATTATGTCACGACAGAGAAGATGAAGAAGGCGGGCATCACGTCGCGCGCCATGGAGCGCATAACGAAGGCCATGCTGATGAAACTTCCGCCGCTGAAGGAGACCCTGCCCGACTATATCACACGGCCGCTGCACCTCATAAGCCGTGACGAAGCCATGCGGTCGGTGCATTATCCGAAGACGCAGCACGACATGCAGAAGGCAAGGGAGAGGCTGAAGTTTGAGGAGTTGTTCTACGTACAGCTGAACATACTGCGCTATGCCGCCAACAACCGCCGGAAATATCGCGGGTATCTGTTGCCGAAAGTGGGCAAGGCGTTCAGGGATTTCTATGGGAACAACCTTAAATTTGAACTTACGGGGGCGCAGAAGCGCGTGATGCACGAAATTCAGCGTGACATGAACACCGGACGGCAGATGAACCGTCTGGTGCAGGGTGACGTCGGTTCGGGCAAGACGCTGGTTGCGCTGATGGCCATGCTGATAGCCGTTGACAACGGTTTTCAGGCGGTGATGATGGCTCCCACGGAGATACTCGCCGAACAACATATTGCCACCATACAGGCGTTCTTGGATGGACTGGACGTGAGGGTGGAACTGCTGACGGGCATAGTGAAAGGCAAACGGAGGAAGGACGTGCTGGAAGGGCTTGCCAACGGCGACGTGAACATACTGGTGGGCACGCACGCCGTGATAGAGGAGACGGTGCGGTTTGCCAACCTCGGGCTGGCGGTGATCGATGAACAGCACCGCTTCGGCGTGGCGCAAAGGGCGAAGCTGTGGGCGAAGAACGACAATCCGCCGCACATTCTGGTGATGACGGCGACGCCGATACCGCGCACCCTCGCCATGACCATATACGGAGACCTCGACGTAAGCGTGATAGACGAACTGCCGCCGGGACGCAAGCCCATACAGACCCTGCACAAGTATGACAACCAGAAGGCGAGCCTTTACAATGGCATCAGGAACGAAGTGGCGAAGGGACGGCAGGTGTATGTGGTCTATCCGCTGATAACCGAGAGCGAGAAAATGGACTTGCAGAACCTTGAAGACGGCTTCGCCCACCTGCAAGAGGTGTTTCCCGACTACCGCATGAGCAAGGTGCACGGCCGCATGAAGCCTGCGGAGAAGGAGGAAGAGATGAGACGTTTCGCCAACGGGGAGACCCAGATGCTCGTGGCCACGACGGTGATAGAGGTGGGGGTGAACGTGCCTAACGCCAGCGTGATGGTGATAATGGAGGCGCAACGCTTCGGCCTGTCACAGCTGCACCAGCTGCGCGGCAGGGTGGGAAGAGGCGCGGACCAGTCGTACTGCATACTCGTAAGCGGCTATGAGATAAGTGCCGAGACCCGGAAACGCCTCGACATAATGTGCGAGACGAACGACGGCTTCCGTATAGCGGAGGCAGACCTGAAACTGCGCGGGCCCGGAGACCTCGAAGGTACGCAGCAAAGCGGAATGGCGTTTGACCTTAAAATAGCCGACATAGCGCGTGACGGACAGCTTGTGCAGCTGGCCCGTGACGAGGCGCAGAAGGTGATTGACTCCGACCCTGAGTGCAACTCACCGGAACATTCGCTGCTGTGGAACCGCCTGAGGGAACTTCGCAAGAGCAACATTGACTGGGCTTCGATAAGTTAGCCGCAACGCCCCGCATCGCCACAAGTGGCGGGGAAAAATCAGAAAACGCCGTTTTTTCTTGGTTATATGAAAAACAATCACTAAATTTGCAGATGTTACACAGCAAAGCATAAGTACAAATGGAACGCGTTGTAGAATTGAGTTCGGACGAGATAAAGATGGCTTTCGTGGCCTCATGCATAGAAGGTGCCGCCAGAAAGATGGGGGTATCCTACCGTGAGGCGTATGAAAGGATGAACAACGTAGGAATGATTGACGACTATCTGCTTGGCTGTTACGATGCACTTCACACCGAAAGCCGCGAATATGTGACGGAAGATGTGATAGAATGTCTATTGAACAAGGAGGCGGCAAGATGAGTATGTTGGTGTATCATGGAGGAACGGAGGTTGTAAAGACGCCTCTATGCGATTTCGGACGGGCAAGACTCGACTTCGGAAAAGGTTTTTACGTGACCGACATAAAGGCACAAGCGGCTCAGTGGGCGGCCCTGACAGCGCAGAAACGCAATGCGACAGCAATGATAAACGTTTACGTTCTCGACCGGGAAGCCATCATGGCGGAGGCTAACAGCAAAGTGTTTGACAGCTACAACAGTGAATGGCTGGAGTTTATCGTGGCGAGTAGGCGCGGATTAAAGCCTTGGGAAGGCTATGACTACATAGAGGGCGGCATTGCAGACGATAGGGTTATCGATACCGTCAACCTGTATATGGCCGGTCTTTTGCCGTCAGACATCGCGCTCGGAAGGCTTATGATGCACAAGCCCAACAACCAAATATGCCTGTCAAGCCAACTGCTAACGGACAAATATCTACGATATGAGCGAACAGAAGTTGTTGAATGACCCCGTAAAATCACCTGAAATACAGGACATGATAATGAGTTACAGGGTTGGAATGATTGCCGTTGAGCTGTCAAAGCGTCTCGGCGTGCCTCCCATTGAGGCCTTGAAGCGGTTTTATGAGAGCCAAACCTGCGCGGAACTGCATGAGAAACAAACAGGATTATATCTATATGGCAACCTGTATGTTGCCGATGAGTTCTGCCGGGAGGCGCATACAGAGCTATCAACACATAATGGCAACAGTAAAAACAACTGCGTTTTAGAATAGGAAACACACAGAATCAAGAGAATGAAAGAATTTGTTATATCAGAAGCGAAGATAGAAACGGCGGTGCTTGTGGGCCTGATCACACCGCAACAGAATGAGGCCAAGACCACGGAATACCTCGATGAGCTGGAGTTTCTGGCCGACACTGCGGGAGCGGTGACGGTAAAACGGTTCACGCAAAGGGTCAACGGGCCAAGCAGCGTGACATACGTGGGCAAGGGAAAGCTTGAAGAAATAGCGGAATACATAAAGGATTGCGAGGAAAGGGCGGACAACGAGGAGATTCATCAGGACGGAACACCGTGGCAACCGGTGGGCATGGTGATATTCGACGACGAGCTTTCGGCCAAGCAGATACGCAACATCGAAACGGCATTGAAAGTGAAGATACTCGACAGGACAAGCCTTATACTCGACATTTTCGCCATGCGGGCGCAGACAGCGAACGCAAAGACGCAGGTGGAACTGGCCCAATACCGCTATATGTTGCCGCGACTTCAACGGTTGTGGACGCACCTTGAGCGGCAGGGAGGCGGTTCCGGCAGCGGAGGCGGCAAGGGTTCGGTAGGTCTTAGAGGCCCCGGCGAGACGCAGCTGGAGATGGACCGCCGCATAATCCTCAACAGAATGTCACTGCTGAAAGAGCGTCTGGCGGAGATAGACAGGCAGAAAGCCACACAGAGGAAGAACCGCGGACGGCTGATAAGGGTCGCCTTGGTAGGCTACACCAACGTCGGCAAATCGACAATACTCAACCTTTTGGCCAAGAGCGAGGTGTTCGCCGAGAACAAACTGTTCGCCACCCTCGACACAACAGTGCGCAAGGTGGTGATAGAAAACCTGCCGTTCCTGCTGGCCGATACCGTCGGTTTCATCAGGAAACTGCCCACAGACCTCGTCGATTCATTCAAATCCACACTGGACGAGACACGCGAAGCCGACCTGTTGCTGCACGTTGTAGATATTTCCCACCCCGATTTCGAGGAGCAGATAAGGGTCGTGGAGAAGACTCTCGCCGACCTTGGATGCGCCGACAAGCCGTCAATGATAGTGTTCAACAAGATTGACGCCTACACGTGGAGCGAGAAAGACGAGGACGATCTCACGCCGATAAAGAAGGAGGAGGTGTCCCTTGACGAGCTGAAACGCACGTGGATGGCGAAGCTGCAAGGCGACTGCCTGTTCATCTCGGCGCGTGACAAGACGAACATCGACGAGTTCCGCGACGTGATTTACAGGAAGGTGCGCGAGATGCACGTCCAGAAATACCCCTACAACGACTTCCTTTGGGACATACCGGAGGAATGATCAGAGGTTGAAGGTTGTCGATTTTGTGGTTTCAGGTTATCGGTTTTGGTTGAAAGGACACACCGATTGTCATGCCACATACCCCATAACCGGCGACCCAAGACCTCAAACCAACAACCACAAACCTTATAACCACACAAACATGGCATACAGAAACCTTACCATTAACGAGATTACCGAGCTGAGCGAACAAGGCTGCCGCTGCGCCGAGTGGCAGCATATATGGGTTGAAGACGGCTTCGTCACTGACAACATATACAACGTCCGCTTCGAGGGTGAGATACGTCTGGGCGAGAATGTGCGCATGGAGAACGTGGGCATAGTACGCACCACCGACGGCGCAACGTTCGGAGAAGACTACCTTATCAGCGTGAAGAACGAGGCGGGAGCCGGCAATGTGGTGCTTTACAGCGGTCTCACGGCGCAGACGGCGGCGCTGATGATGCTGGCGGCGGATGACAAGCCCCTGTTCGGCAAGCTGCGGAAGATGGTCTCCGAGTATGCCGGCGCACACCGTCCGCCATGCACCACCATCGGCAGCAACGTGACAATAACGGACTGCCGGGAGCTGACCAACGTGTCGATAGGCAACGATTGCGAGCTGTGCGGGGCGTCACGCCTGATAGACTGCACGCTCTCCCCCACCCCCGAGGCCACTATATATATAGGTGACGACGTGATAATGGAGAACGTTGTGGTGCAAGCCGGCTCCACAGTGGTCGATGGCGCGAGGATATACGACACCTTCGTGGGCGAGGCCTGCCACATAGGGCGTGGCTTTACGGCAGAGAACTCGCTGTTTTTCGCCAACTCCCACATGGACAACGGCGAGGCCTGCGCAGCCTTCTGCGGCCCGTTCAGCGTCAGCCACCACAAGGCTTCGCTGCTGATAGGCGGCGAATACTCCTTCTACAACGCCGGTTCCGCCACCAATTTCTCCAACCACGCCTACAAGATGGGGCCCATCCACCACGGCACTATGGAGCGGGGCAGCAAGACAGCAAGCGGCACCCATGTGCTATGGCCGGCCAGCATCGGCGCGTTCTCCATGGTAATGGGCAAGATTCAGACGCATCCCGACACGTCAATGTTCCCCTTTTCATACGTGATAGGCGAAGGCCGCAAGACATACCTCGTGCCGGGACGCAACCTTTGCACCGTGGGCACATACCGTGACGTGATGAAATGGCCCAAGAGAGACAAGCGCCCACTGAACGGCAGGCTGTCGCTCATCACCTTCGACTGGCTCTCGCCATACGTCATCGAGCGCATACGGGCGGGCTTGCAGACCATGATGGAGATGCAGGAGGAACAGGGTTACGAGGCGGAAGAGTATGAAGGACAGGGATTCTTCATCAAGTCACAATCGCTGCAACGCGGCATACAGTATTACAAGCTGGCCCTGCGTATGTACGGCAACGCCAACAAGACGAGCGAATGGACCGACCTGCTGGGGCTGCTGATACCGACCGACGCCCTTGAACAGCTGAAAGAGGACATCACGGGCGACGACATCGCAGACATAACAACACTCGAAAGCCGTTTCAGGGACATCTACGAGAGCTACGAGCAGTGGAAAGGCTTTTCGGAAAACGAGGCGGTATGCGAGCAGGCTCACGAGGAATGGCTGAAAGCCATACGCAAGGACGCGGAGCGGGAGTACGAGATGGGCGACGTGAGCGAGGAGCAGATAACGGAGTTTATCAACGGCATACACTGACAATCGGCCACAAGCCGCACCAAGAAGCAAAGCACTGTAACGCAAGATGTTACACAGACCGACAAACAACCATAAACCAGTCACTCGGTAAAAGGGTGCTGATTACCTTGCAAAAGGGTGCTGATTACACTGTAAACAGGCCTCTTTCGCAAGGTAATCAGCACCCTTTTGCAATGGCGGGCGATATGCCCCTGCCGGCAAACACGTAAAGAAACAACCAAAACATACATGAACATGAAACGTCATATATTGCATTTGATATGCGCGCTGTGCCTCTCCGTCACGGCAACAGCGAAGAGTTACCACTACGACAGCGTGAAGGGCGACCCGATGCAGACACGCATCTACACCCTCGACAACGGTCTGAAAGTGTATCTGTCGGTAAACAGGGAGAAACCGAGGGTGACCGCCCACATAGCGGTGAACACGGGTTCGAGGAACGACCCGGAGGAGACCACCGGACTGGCGCATTATCTTGAGCACCTGATGTTCAAGGGTTCCAGACAGTTCGGCACCACCGACTACGCCAAGGAGGCCCCGCTCCTGAAAAAGATAAGCGACCTCTACGAGGAGCACCGCAACCTTACGGACCCGGAAGAGCGCAAGGCCAAGTACCACGAGATAGACTCCGTGTCACAGATTGCGGCCCAATACAACATCCCCAACGAGTATGACAAGATGATGTCGGCCATAGGCAGCGTAGGCACCAACGCCTACACGTCCAACGATGTCACCTGCTACGTGGAGAACATACCAGCCAACGAGATAGAACGGTGGTGCCTGTTGCAGAGCGACAGGTTTCAGAACCTCGTGATGCGCGGCTTCCATACCGAGCTGGAAGCGGTGTATGAGGAGAAGAACATATCCATGACCAAGGACGGAAGAAAATCCACCGAGGCACTGATGAGGCTCCTTTTCCCCACACATCCTTACGGCACGCAGACCACGATAGGCACACAGGAACACCTGAAAAACCCGTCGCAGGTGAACATACGCAACTATTTCAACAAGTATTACGTACCCAACAACGTAGCCATCTGCATGGCCGGAGACCTTGAGCCCGACAGCACCATCGCGCTGATAGACCGCTATTTCGGCTCGTGGAAGCCCGGAACAGACACCGCTCCGCGCACCTTCGCGCCACTGCCGCCGCTCACCTCGCCGAAAGACACCACCGTATTGGGGCACGAGACGGAGCACGTCATCCTCGGATGGAGGCTGAACGGAGCGTCATCACAGCAAAACGACACCATAACGATGGTCGATATGCTGCTCTCCAACGGCGATGTAGGACTGCTTGACATTGACCTCAACCAGAAAATGAAGGTTCTCGGCGCAGGCTCAGGCATCTGGGGGCTGAAAGATTACAGCCTGTTCATGTTTCAGGGAGTGCCGAACGAGGGGCAGACACTTGAAGAAGTGCGCGGCCTTCTGCTTGCGGAACTGGACAAGATAAAGCGCGGCGACTGGGACGAGAAGCTCATGCACAGCATCGTTCTCAACACGAAACTGTCGCAACTGAAAGCCCTCGACGACAACAAGGCGCGTGTGTCGGACATGGTTGACAGCTACATCAACGGCACACCGTGGGCACAGCAGGTGCAGCAGACGGACAGACTGGGGCGTCTTACCAAGGCGGACATAATGAAATGGGCGGACGAACACCTTGCCGACGGATATGTATGCGTGTATAAACGCAAGGGAGAGGACACCACGATAGTGAAAATCGACAAGCCGGAAATAACGGCAATACCGAGCAACCGCGACTACAAGAGCCGCTTCCTCGAGGACTTTCTCGACCGCAACGTGAAGCCCATACAGCCTCAGTTCGTTGACTTCAAGAAGGAACTGACGTTCGGCAGCACCAAGAGCGGGCTGCCCGTGATATACAAACAGAACACGCAGGACGAACGATTCACGCTCAACTACCGCTTCGAGTGCGGCACGGAGGCCGACAAACGATACGGCATCGCCGCGGACCTGACGTCACTTCTCGGCACGGAGACGGAGAGTGCGGAGCAGATAAAGCGCAAGTTCTACGACATAGCGTGCTCATATTCCGTGAACGTAGCGGGCAAGAACATCACTATCAGCCTCAGCGGATTGCAGGAGAGCATGCCGGAAGCGGTGAGTATGCTTGACGATTTCATGCGGAACATGAAGCCTGACACCGCCGTTTACGGCCAATACGTGGAGCAGGTGATGAAAAGCCGCATGGAAACACGCACAAACCAGAACGCCTGCTACAACGCCCTCGTGACCTACGGACTGTATGGCGCGCACAACCCGATAACCGACTCACCGTCGCCGGCAACGCTCCGCAGCACCGACCCGAAGGTATATACCGACCTGCTGAAAGGCCTTTCCGGCATGAAGCATCAGGTATTGTACTGGGGACCGGCATCGCTTAAAGAGGTATCAGCCATCATCAGCAAATGCCACCGCACCCCGAAACGGCTTGCCGAAGTGCCTGCCAACAAGCCATACAAGCGTCTTGCCACAAACGACACGGAGGTATTGGTGGCTCCTTACAAGGCAAAGAACATCAATATGCGCATGATCCACAACGGGAACACGCCTTTCTCCGTTGACCGTATGCCGCTGATAAAGACCTTCAACGAATACTTCGGCGGCTCGATGAACGCCATAGTGTTCCAGGAACTGCGCGAGGCAAGGGGGCTGGCGTATAACGCTTGGGCGTCATACGTCACTCCTCAAAGAACCGGCGAGACCGAATATTACCAGCAACACATCATCTCGCAGAACGACAAGATGATGGACTGCATACGCGTCTTCAAGGAGATTACCGACACACTGCCGCAATCGCAGACACTGTTCGCCACCGCCCAGAACAGCCTTATGAAGACCCTCGCCGCATCGCGCACCACGAAGTTCGGCGTGATAAGCAAGTATCTCGGCGCGAAGGACATGAACATCGACTACGACATCAACCGCCTTTACCTCGAAAAGGTGCCCGCACTGACACTCGATGACATCGTAAGCTTTGAGCAGGACAACATCAAGGGCAAGCCGATGAAATACCTCATACTGGGCGACGAGGGCGAGCTCGACATGGAATCACTGGGCAGACTCGGCACGGTACGCCGGCTTTCGCTCGACGACATCTTCCCCGCATACAAGTAAAATGTATGGTTTCAGGTCGTAGGTTTTAGGTTATAGGTTATGATGCCAGCCCTGTAAGGGCGGAATATTACAGCCCGGGGTGTCAACCCCGGGTTTTTATTTTCACACAGAAGACGTATTAGAACCCCGAAGCCGCAGGCACGGTGACCGCAGGACACCGTGGGGTAAAAAGCATTTACGCGGTTATCATTATCTTTATGTCACGCTATGCGATGCCTTATTGCCACCCCAAATTGACCTTCGGTCAATGTGCCTACGGCTTCGGGGTTCCGTATGTGTCCAACGTTCACAACCTTATACCCGGGGTTGGCACCCCGGGCTGTAATATTCCGCCCTTACAGGGCTGGTTCGACAACCTATAACCTAAAACCCAAAACCTTCAACCCTTATCATACGCATGACACAAAGCAAAAAGCAACCAAAACCACATTTCTAATGACAATGTGGTTTTTCCACACCGCAGGAGAATCGCATAAAAACAACAAGGCAAATCTTTTTCTGAAATATCGCAACCGTTTTACAATTTCACAACTTACTAATAACTAATCACTTAAAACTCAAAACAAACACAAAGCGGTCTTTTTCACCGCACAAAAGCATACGAATCACACAATGAAACGGCCTCTTTTACCCGGTAAAAGGGCGTTAATCACATGGTAAAAGGGTTGCTTTCACACCGCAAAAACGTTTTCCCGCCACTGTAAAGCGCAAAAGACGGCTTTTCACTTTGCCGCAATCAATTATTAACTGTATAGTGGTTGAGGTTTTCAAAAAATCAATGTGTCACCACAACAGGGGTATTCCTGACACATTGCCACAGTGCGTGTAGAGACGATGACCACATCGTCTCGGCAAATGAACAGGCCTGATGCCGGCAGGGAGACGATGTGGTACATCGTCTCTACAACATTATCGCCCAAGACATCGCCATGCGATTGGCGGGAGACCTCTTCACTTCAAGGCTATAACCTCTATGCCCGGGTTCACTTTCAGCAGTTCCTTTATGAACTCATCCTGCCGTACCGGCGAGATAAGAATCTCGTCATACTTGCCATAAGAGATGCGGATGCGCCGCATTGACATTGCCGGAGCCGACATGAAGGAACCGGACGGCTCTATCCTTTTGATGGCACTGATGTCTATCCTCGCCAACACGACGTATGCACGCACGGCCAATGTGCCGCCCTCAATGATGTACTCGCAGCGCAACATCAACACATAAAGCACAAAAAACACTGCCGCCACGGCAATATGCGTGGCCGTACAACTGTGGTACAGCACCGCCGCCTCTATGGCGGCAAGCGCAAACACGGACATGATGACAACCGTGCCATAACGCGACCTGTAAACTTTCCTGTCCATAACAACATTGTTTTGTTGACATTACAAAGGTAAGCAAAAACACCTTATTAAACAAACTATCCGGGAAAAAACACCGATTAACTTGCACAATCAAAACAAATAAAGTAAATTTGCAGATGGAAATAGAAACAAAACAACAATATAACCTAACAACAAATATGGCAAATCCAGAATTCAAGTACGCGCCAATGTTCCAGCTTGGCGAAGACAAGACAGAGTACAGACTGCTCTCCAAGGACGGCATCTCCATGAGTGAGTTTGAGGGGAAGCCCATCCTCAAGGTGTCGGCGGAGGCTCTTGAGCAGCTCACCACACAGGCTTTCCACGACGTTAACTTCATGTTGCGCCGCGAACACAACGAGAAGGTGGCGGCAATACTTAACGATCCCGAAGCGTCCGACAACGACAAGTATGTCGCCCTCACCATGCTGCGCAACGCGGAGGTTGCCTGCAAGGGGCAGTTGCCTTTCTGTCAGGACACGGGCACGGCCATAATCCACGGCGAAAAGGGCCAGCAGGTATGGACAGGCTTTGAGGATGAGGAGCCGTTGGCAAAGGGTGTCTATAACACTTACACCAACGACAACCTGCGTTACTCACAGAACGCGCCGCTGAATATGTACGACGAGGTCAACACCCGCTGCAACCTGCCGGCACAGATAGACATAGAGGCGACCCAAGGCATGGAGTATCGCTTCCTGTGTGTGGTCAAAGGTGGCGGTTCCGCCAACAAAACGTACCTCTATCAGGAGACGAAGGCGCGCATACAGAACCCTGGTACGCTCGTGCCTTTCCTCGTGGAGAAGATGAAAACGTTGGGAACGGCGGCGTGCCCGCCATACCATATCGCCATCGTTGTGGGCGGAACGTCGGCTGAGAAGAACCTGCTGACGGTAAAACTCGCGTCAACCAAGTACTACGACGGGCTTCCCACCACCGGCGATGAGACCGGACGAGCCTTCCGTGACATAGAACTTGAGAAGCAACTGCTTGAAGAAACCCGCAAGATTGGCTTCGGAGCGCAGTTCGGAGGCAAGGCATACGCCCACGACATACGTGTGGTACGCCTGCCAAGACATGGCGCCAGCTGCCCGATAGGCCTCGGCGTAAGCTGCTCCGCAGACCGTAACATCAAGGCGAAGATAGACAAGGACGGCGTATGGATAGAGAAAATGGACGACAAACCGTATGAGCTGATACCGGAAGCACTGCGCAAGGCCGGCGAGGGCGACGCCGTTTCCATCAACCTTGACCAGCCGATAGCCGACGTTTGCAAGGAACTCAGCAAGTACCCCGTATCTACCCGCGTGTCACTCAACGGCACAATAATCGTCGCAAGGGACATAGCACACGCCAAGATAAAGGCTCGTCTGGATGCCGGCGAGGGTATGCCGCAGTACTTCAAGGACCACCCCGTGCTCTACGCAGGCCCCGCCAAGACACCGGAAGGTATGCCTTGCGGCTCAATGGGTCCCACAACGGCAGGCCGTATGGACCCGTACGTATATGAATTTCAGGACAACGGCGGTTCAATGGTGATGATAGCCAAGGGCAACCGCTCGCAGATTGTGACGGATTCATGCAAGGCTCACAAGGGCTTCTACCTCGGTTCCATAGGCGGTCCGGCAGCGTTCCTGTCGTCAAGCAACATCAAGAGCATCGAGTGCGTGGAGTATCCGGAGCTCGGAATGGAGGCCATCTGGAAGATACGGGTGGAGAATTTCCCCGCGTTCATCCTCGTTGACGACAAGGGTAACGACTTCTTCAAGCAGTTCTGAATACCAAGGTTGCAGGTTAAAGGTTTCAGGTCACAGGTCACTTCGCTATGTAATATACCCCAAAAGGGCGTAGCCCGACCTAAGACCTGCAACATGAAACCTCCATATAACAAACAAAAGGCAGGGGGAGCGAGCCTCTCTCTGCCTTTACAATATGCACCATGATAGAGCTATCCGACGTATATTACACCTACCCCGGCGGCAGACAGGTGTTCAATGACCTGTCACTCACCCTGCCAAGCGGCCACATCTACGGACTGTTGGGCATGAACGGCGCCGGGAAATCAACGCTGTTGTACCTCATCTGCTCGCTGCTTAGGGCACAGAAAGGCACCATCACCGTGAACGGCAAGGACGTGTCACGGCGCAATGCCGACGTGTTGGGCGACATATTCATCGTTCCCGAGGAGTATGATCTGCCCAACATAACGCTCAATGAGTATGTGAAGGTGAACCAACCGTTCTATCCCAAGTTCGACAAGGAGGCTCTCCGCCGCCTTGTCACGGCTTTCCGGCTGCCTTACGAGGCCAACCTCGGACAGCTGTCGATGGGTCAGAAGAAGAAGGTCTATATGTGTTTCGCCCTCGCAACGGGCGTAAGCACAATACTGCTGGATGAGCCTACCAATGGAATGGATATACCTTCGAAGGCCATTTTCAGGGAGATTATACGCGGAAGCATAACCAATGACCGCACAATCCTCATCTCCACGCATCAGGTAAGGGACGTGGAGAAGCTGCTGGACCAAGTGGTCATCATTGACAACAGCCGTATATTGCTCAACGACAGCATGGAAAACATAAGACTGTCGATGGGCTACACCGACGCGAGCACAGACTTGGAGGAGGTGTTTAACAATGTCCTTGCGGACACAGAAGGGAGGGTTGGATGATGAAAAAGGTACTCGACATACTGAAATGGGACCTCATGACCCACCGCAGGGCATACACCTTGCAGCTCATTGCCATGTTCGGCATATTCCTTGTCATCATGTTCTCGCCAATAATGAGGGGGATGGCCAAAGAGAATATGGAATGGAATTATGCAATGTCCGACTCTTGCTTCATCCTGTTATTGGGCATATTGGTTCACGGTTGCTACCTAACCCAGCTCAGTTCGCCCTTCCATGGCCGGCAGAACAGGATGTCAATGCTCATGCTTCCGGCCTCAATGGGGCAGAAACTGGCGGCAAGGCTGATTATGGTCTGCGTGGTAGTGCCGCTCTGTATCATACTGACCATG
Organism: Prevotella sp.; assembly: GCA_017623655.1. Taxonomy (GTDB): domain Bacteria; phylum Bacteroidota; class Bacteroidia; order Bacteroidales; family Bacteroidaceae; genus Prevotella. Next base: position 38,853 of record JAGAON010000004.1, on the reverse strand, counting down.
ACAGCGGCAGACATCACCCACGTCATATTAGGGTCGGCATTCACAGCCGTAACGGGCGGAAACATACACAGCTATATGCCATATATCGCCAATGACGCCCTCGATATGCTGTCCAACCTGTCGCCTTTCAGAATCAGAAGTTGGTATGGTGTCAGGGAATATCTGACCCTATTGGAACTCACTTTGGGTACTTTCCTCTACGCACTTGTATGCGGTGCCGTGTGGACAAGGCACGCATTGCTGAAGGGTGTGGCACTGGGCATAGTGATAATAGTAATGGGCATGGTGCTTGTCGCTATGATGTTACAAACCCTTTTCCTCATCTTGGCATACTCCTTTGACGCTGTTATACTCTACATCGGCTACCAAGCGTTCATGAACAGAGACCTTGCGGACAAGAAACTGATAAGTATAAGGAAAAAAAAGCAACTATAAATGGACTTGTTATTAAACATTTTTCTGTTTCTCATCGGCCTCGCGGCCATAGTGAAAGGTGCCGACTGGCTCACGGACGGCGCGGCTTCCATAGCCCGCAAGTTCGGCATCCCCACCCTTGTGGTGGGGCTTACCATCGTGGCCATGGGCAGCTCCGCCCCCGAACTGGTGGTGAGCGTCGTCTCAGCCATACAGGGTAACGTGGATATAGCCCTCGGCAACGTCGTGGGCAGCAACATATTCAACACCCTTGCCATAATGGGCGTCACGGCGATGGTATGCCCTATCGTGGTGGAACGGGGCAACATACGCAACGACGTGCCCTTCGCCGTACTGGCAAGCGTGGCAGTGTTCATCACGGCCTTTGACTCTCTCTTCAACGGCAGGCTGACCAATGCGGCGGGAACGGACACCATAATGCAGCAAAACATCATCAGCCGTACCGACGGACTGCTGCTGCTCTGTATGTTCGCCATATTCATGTCCTACACAATGTCCATCGCCAAGAGGGGCAACGGGACATCGACAGCGGAAGAACCAACGGCCTCCGACGGAAAGGACACCACCGAAATGCCGACATGGAAATGCGTGGTGTGGATCATAACAGGCCTTGCCGGGCTTATCATCGGCGGCAACTGGCTTGTCGGCGGAGCGTCGGGACTGGCCTCGATGATGGGCATAAGCCAGTCCATCATAGCCCTCACCATTGTCAGTGCGGGCACATCAGCCCCGGAACTGGCCGCGTCAGTGATGGCGGCACGCAAGGGCGACACGGCAATGGCATTGGGAAACGTGGTGGGCAGCAACGTGTTCAACGTCTTCTTCGTGCTCGGCACAGCCGCCACCATACACCCCTTGGGCATCGGCGGCATCACGTTGTTTGACATCGCCACACTGCTCATCTCGTCACTGACGCTATGGGCGCTGTGCACGTTCGGCAAGACACACTACATGCTGACCCGCGCCGAAGGCGGAATACTGGCCGTCATGGCCGTAATCTATTATGTAGTGATTTGCTTGTAGGTACATATTTTAGTCCCCGGTGTTTCACGTCACAAACAGGGGAGAAACAAGGCATAAAGTAAACGGGTGCTGATTACATTGTAATCAGCACCTGTTTGTTATGCAATCAGCACCTGTTTACCGTGCAATCAGCACCCTTTCACTGGGGCTTTTGTAACCCTCTGAATTGCAACGTCTTGTAGGGACGCACCTTGGTGCGTCCGAATCGCCGCAATTTCCCGCATTTACAATGGTGTCTCAAAGAAGCGGCGAACCCTGAAAGGGTGACAGAATACAGCCCAGGGTTTGCACCCTGGGCTGTATTCTGTCACCCTTTCAGGGTTCACCGCCAATGTTATCTGCATTTTGACACACTTTCCTACAATGTAATCTGTAATCATCGTCGGCAACAGATTGTATGCCAAGCGAGTCAGTCCTTAGCAAGATGCACCATGTCATAGAATTCATTGCGCAACTGCGCGTCCTCCTTGAAACAGCCGGAGAAGTATGACACGCACATGTCTCCGTTGTTTCTTACGCCACGCATGGACTTGCACAGGTGTTTGCCGCGCATCACTATCGCAAAGCCGAGAGCCGTCCCGCCGAGTGCCTCGGCCAGCATCTCCACCACATCACGTGCCAGACGCTCCTGCAACTGCAAGCGTGCGGCGCAGTAACCCACCACGCGGGCAACCTTCGAGATGCCCAGTATGCGGCCGTCCGTACCCGGAACGTATGCGAAATAATACCTGCCGAAGAAAGGAAGGATGTGGTGTTCGCACATGGAGTAGTAGTCTCCGCTGTCGAAAACCATCTCCGTGGTGTGGGAATCGTTGGGGAATGTGGTGATGTTAGGCTTCCTTCCTGCGTCGTAACCGCGGAATATCTCCTTATACATACGCATTATTCGGTCAGGCGTCTCGGCCAATCCCTCACGGTCGGGGTCCTCCCCTATGGCGCGTATAATGGTGCGTATGGCGCCGCGCAGTTCCTCTTCCGTCACGGGAGAGCCTACCTTACGTTCAGTATCTTGTGTGTTTGTAGTGACAATTTCCATTTCGGGTTTTGCAATATGTAGTTAATCGTGTCGTTTAAGTTCTTCCTGTTCTTCTCCGCATCACCCGCATCAAGCGGCTGGAGACGGTATTCCTTGGCGTGGAGCGCGTCATAGCGGGTCATGTCCTGATACATGTAAAGCACCTTCAGCTCGTCTATCCTGTCAAGAACGACGGGCAGTTCCTTCGGCGAACACGTGATCCAATCGACCTCCGCGCCCTCCGGCAGCCTGACGGAGCCGTTTGTTTCCATCTGTATGAAGAATCCTTCGCCGTGCAACAGCCGCGTGAGCGAGGCCGTAAGCTGCAACGCCGGCTCTCCGCCCGTTATGACAATGTGGCGTGCGGGATAGCCGCTTACCCGCCTCACGATGTCCTCTTCGGTCATAACCTCGTGCGAAAGGTGCTGCGTGTCGCAGAAGGGGCAGCGCAGGTTGCACCCGCTGAGGCGCAGAAAGACGGCTGGTGTGCCTGTAAAGCGTCCCTCGCCCTGAAGCGAATAGAATATTTCGTTGACCAACATTGCTGTTATCAGTTGTGAGTTATTAATTCTAAGTCATCTGTTGTGGGGTATGTGTTATAAGTGAAACGTTTATAATTATCTGCCGTTTACTCATAACTGACAACCCACAACTTATCACTCCGTCTCGTAAACGGCTGTGTTTCCCTCGCTTTCCTGCACCTCAACGCGGTAGCAGTTGGGTATCTGGTCGCAGATCCAACGGGCTATATTTTCTGCTGTGGGGTTAAAAGGAAGGAGCTCGTTGAAGTTACCATGATCGAGATAACCGTGTATTTTCTCCTTCACCTGAGTGAAATCCATGACCATTCCGTCGGCGTTCAACTCACGAGACTTACAATGAATCGTCACAATCCAGTTGTGACCGTGCAGCCTCTCGCACTTGCTTTCGTAGGATAACCGCAGCTGATGGCACCCGGCTATCTCCATAGTCTTTGATATGTAATACATTACTGAAAGTTTTTTTTGTTAGGGTTTTCTTCTACCTAAATACTTTTTACGGGTACAAAGTTACCCATTTTTTCCCTAACGGCAAAAGAATTACGCTGAAAACCATCGTTATATGGCGGAAATTTAGTAATTTTGCACCCGATATATAATATAAATATGTAAAAACAAACCGTTCAGTCCATGCCTACAAAAAATACGAACGAGGAATTCAGACAGGCTCTCGCCCTGTGCCGGGACATCTTCTCCAAGAAACTGTATGACTACAAACCGTCATGGAGGATGCTGCGTCCGTCGTCGCTTACGGACCAGCTTTTCATCAAGGCGAAGCGCATACGCACCCTTGAAGTGACCGGAGAGTCGCTCGTGGGGGAAGGGATACTGCCGGAGTTCATGGCTCTTATCAACTACGGCATCGTAGGATTGATACAGTTGGAGAAAGGGTTTGCGGACAAGGTCGATATGACCAACGACGAGGCGATGGCCCTTTACGACAGCTATGCGGGGCAGTGCGTGGAGCTGATGACAAGGAAGAACCACGACTATGGCGAGGCATGGCGGGACATGAGGGTCAGTTCCTACACGGACCTGATACTCACAAAGATTGAAAGGATTAAGGAGATAGAGGACAAAAACGGCGAGACGACCGTGAGCGAGGGTATCGGTTCCAACTATATGGACATCATAAACTACGCCACATTCGGCGTTATCAAGCTGAGGGAATGAGGTTTCTGCCCGCGATAGCAACCAACCTGTGCCGCTTTCTCGTCAGTGTCACGTTCATACTGTCGGGCTTCGTGAAGGCGGTTGACCCCATAGGGACGCAGTATAAGATACATGATTATGCGGCGGCCGTGGGCCTTGACGGCGTGATGCCTGACCTTTTGGCGCTCGGAATGTCCGTGTTCCTGTCAGGAACGGAGTTCGTTCTCGGCATATTGCTGCTGTTTGCGATACGGCGAAGGCTCGTGACAAAGCTCATCTTCGCGTTCATCTGCGTCATGACAGCCATCACCGTATGGCTGTATGCGGCCGAGCCGGTGAGCGACTGCGGCTGCTTCGGCGACGCCATAACGCTGACAAACGGGGAGACCTTGCTCAAGAACATACTGCTTCTCGCCATGAGCGCGCTCCTTGTATGGCGTCCTACGAAGATGCAGAGGATGGTAAGCCTGAGCAACCAGTGGATAGTCTTCCACTATTCCGTGGTCTTCATCATCGTGACAGCGGCATACAGCCTGTACTATCTGCCGCTGTTCGACTTCCGCCCTTACCGCATAGGGACGGACATAATGAAGGGAATGGAGATACCGGAGGATGCCGAACAGCCGGAATTTGAGACCACGTTCATAATGGAAAAGGACGGCGTGAGACAGGAATTTACCGTAGAGAACTATCCTGACAGCACGTGGACGTTCGTCGATTCAAAGACAAAAGTGCTGAAACAGGGCTATGTCCCGCCCATACATGACTTCTCGCTGACGCTTCTTCCGCGGCAGAACGGGGCGGAAGGTGAAACGGATTACACAGAGGACATAACCGATGCGGTGCTTGCGGACACATCATACACGTTCCTGTTGGTTTCCCCGCACCTTGAAGATGCAGACGACTCAATGTTCGGGAATATAGACCAGATCTATGAATACGCCTGTGATTACGGCTACAACTTCTACTGTCTGACGGCCAGCGGAAGCGAGGCGATAGCCAGATGGACCGACATCACGGGGGCGGAATATCCGTTCTGCAACACGGACGACATCACCTTGAAGACCGTCATACGCAGTAATCCCGGACTGGTGCTGCTGAAAAACGGCGTGATAGTGGGCAAATGGAGCCATAACGACCTGCCCACCGAACAGTTGTTGCAGGGCGGGAGGCTCACAAGCAAGTCGCCTGTATTGCAGCAAAAGGACGAGAAGGCCACTAAGACGGCCTACATACTGCTCTGGTTCGTGCTGCCATTGGCGCTGCTTGTCATCGCGGACAGACTGTGGATGTGGAGCAAATGGATTAAGAAAGAAGAGCAAATACACTCTAACAGATTATTCAAACTATTAAAAATCAAAAGAAAAATGAGAAAGAAAATTGTAGCAGGAAACTGGAAAATGAACAAGAACCTGCAAGAAGGCGTGGCTCTTGCCAAGGAACTCACAGAGGTAGTGAAGAACCCTAACTGCGGTGTTATCATCTGCACACCGTTCATTCACCTCGCAAGCGTGGCCGAGATAGTCAAGGGCAGCGCGATAGAACTCGGCGCAGAGAACTGCGCTGACAAGGCAAGCGGTGCTTTCACGGGCGAAGTTTCGGCCGAGATGGTCAAGTCAACAGGTGCCGAATACGTTATCCTCGGCCACTCAGAGCGTCGCGAATACTACAACGAGACTCCGGAAATACTGAAAGAAAAGGTGCAGCTTGCACTTGCCAACGGTCTGAAAGTAATCTTCTGCATCGGCGAGACACTCGCCGAGCGTGAGGCAAACAAGCAGAACGAGGTGGTAAAGGCAGAGCTTGCAGGCAGCGTCTTCAACCTCACCGCAGAGGAATGGAAGAACATCGTCATCGCCTACGAGCCTATCTGGGCCATCGGTACAGGCAAGACCGCAACGGCAGAGCAGGCTGAGGAGATTCACGCCTACATCCGTTCAGCCGTGGCTGAGGTCTATGGACAGGCCGTTGCCGACGAGACCACAATCCTTTACGGCGGCTCTTGCAAGGCAAGCAACGCTCCCGAGCTCTTCGCCAAGCCTGACATCGACGGCGGACTCATCGGCGGCGCATCACTGAAAGCCGCTGACTTCAAGGGCATCATCGACGCTTGGAACTAAGCCGCCCACCATTGACACGGGTTCGGAAAGGCTCTCAAAGCCGGTTTCCTAACTGTCTGGAAACCAAGAGGTAAAAAGTGGCGCTGCAATCAGCACCTGATTACATTGTAATTAGCACCTGATTACACCACAATCAGCACCTGTTTACAGTGTAATCAGCACCCTTTTACTTTGGCATCATACAAAGATGCCGCCGAACCCGCATTGATTAAGAACTAAAAGCAAAGGGGCAAGCGGCGCGACAACACGCCGCCTGCCACCTTTTACCTTGTTTTTCTTGATTACATCCCCCTATTCCCAACCATGAACCGCTTATTAATCTCTCTCGTAATAACACTCTGTTCCGTCACGGCACAGGCACAGACATTCCTCGATTCGCTGCGCAAGAACGAGCCGGGGCAAGGCTCTGTCAGCGTGATACAGTCGCCTGAGCTGGACAAACTCGTCAACGGAACGGAGCAAAGCCATGGTGTTTCCGCCACAGACAAGTCACCGGCAACAGGCCACCAGCCACAGTCCGGCAACAAGCAGCACGAGCATGAGGGGCACGACAGCACCTCGTCAGCCGCCAACCAGCACGAAACCACCACGCCCCCGTCATCCTCTTCGCCCGCAGAGGAGACTGTTGTCGATACAAGAAAGAAGATAATGCGCAACAGTTACAAGACGCAGGGCTACCGGATACAGGTGTTCTCGGGGGGCAACTCACGCTCTGACAGGCAGAAAGCGGAAACGGCCGGAGCGGTAATGAAAGCCAACTTCCCCACGGAACCAATCTACGTACACTTCTATTCACCGGCGTGGAAATGCCGGATGGGCAACTACAAGACCTTGGAAGAGGCCCGACGGCTGTTGCCGCAAGTAAAGAAACTGGGCTACAAACAGGCTTGTATAGTGAAGGGAACCATCTCCGTACAATACTGAGCAGTTGAAAGTCAAGAGTCATGAGCTTTTAGTCACGCCTTAAAAACAACAACTTACAAAAGCCAACTCATAACTAATAACTGACAACTCATAACTAATAACCGGTAACTCACAACTAAAAACCATTCTCCTATGCTCCTTATTTCATGGAACGTCAACGGCCTTCGCGCCTGCGCCGGCAAGGGTTTCGCCGACATCTTCAAGCAGATTGACGCCGATTTCTTCTGCCTTCAAGAGACGAAGATGCAGGAAGGGCAGCTCGACCTCACCTTCCCCGGCTACGAATCATATTGGGATTACGCCGAGAAAAAGGGCTACTCCGGCACGGCCATATACACAAAGCACACTCCTCTCAACGTGTTCAGAGGCATGGGAACGGTAAACGACGACGGAGAGATAGTGTATGACGCCGGAAACATACACAACCACGAGGGCAGAATCGTAACTCTGGAATACCCGGAGTATTATGTTCTCACCGCCTACGTGCCCAACTCACAGGACGGACTGAAACGCCTTGACTACCGGATGCAGTGGGAAGAGGACTTCCGTGCATACGTCTCCGCACTCGACAGGCGCAAACCCGTCATCCTATGCGGCGACCTTAACGTGGCGCATGAGGAGATAGACATAAAGAATGCCAAGTCAAACAGACGCAGCGCAGGCTTCACCGACGAGGAGAGGGAGAAGTTCTCGCAGCTTCTGGGCAGCGGTTTCAAGGACACGTTCCGCACGCTTCATCCCGAGGAAGTGAAGTATTCGTGGTGGTCTTACCGCTTCAAGGCACGCGAGAAGAACGCCGGGTGGCGCATAGACTACTTCGTTGTGTCGGACCGTATCATGCCCAACGTCACGGCGGCAACGATACACAACGAAATTTTCGGCTCCGACCACTGCCCCGTAGGGTTGGAGATTTCACTGTAAAGACAAGGCATTCCTTGTACCAATATTCACAAATAGCGGCAACAATAATTATTGTTGCCGCTATTTTTTATTCAGTAAGCACTGTAAACGTATGATACAAAACCGCTGTCATGCCTTGATTCCCATCACTTTCTGATTCTCAGCACAGGGGCGATGTCATTAGTCTGCCGTGGCAGTTGCACCTCAAGACCCTCCGTTGTCTGCACGGCCTTCAGCTTACCATAACCGAGCAGTTCCACGCTCGTTATGCCTTTCTTGAAGTAAGGGTTACCCTTTCGCAGAGACTTCACCGTCACTTTCCCGCCGTCAGGCCATCCGAGCGGGGTTACATAGAGGTATTTCCTGCTCTGGTTGAAGCGGATGTCGGCGGCGGTCATGTTGCTGTACTGGCCGTCATTAAAGCCCTGCGCATTAAGTTTTATGTCCTTTTCCGCCACGGGACCCTCTCCGAACCTTACCCACGGGCGTGTGCCTATGATGCTTTCCTTGTTCACCGTCATCCAAGCCTCTATGCCATCGAGCACCGCAGCCTCCTTTTCGTCGTAGGTACCATCGGCTCGCAGCGGTATGCTCAGCAGCAGATTGCCGTTCTTGCTGACTATATCCACAAGCTGTTTCACCACCGTGGCCGCGCTCTTGTAGCCGTTACGCTCGTAGATACCGGTATTGTAATGCCATCCGCCTATGCAGTTGCAGGTCTGCCACGGAATGTCAACAATCTCGTTGGGAGCACCGCGTTCCACGTCCCATGTGAGTGCCTTGCGCTGCTCTTCGTCCAGAATCTTGCCGAACATCACGGCACGCGGATTCTTGTTGTAGAAGTGCGAAGCTATCTTCAGGCCGCAGTCGCTGATGCCGTTAAACGGCACTACGGTGACGTCAAAGTATATAAGGTCGGGCTGATAGCGGTTGATGGCGTCAAGCGTGCGGTCATAGAAGTTCGTCACATACTCCCTTGTCGGCAGGCACGCGCCGTTGCCCCACGCCCATTGGCTGTGTATGCGGTTGTTGGCCCACGAGCGGTCACTCATCGGATGGTTCTGCGCGTAAAGGTCCTGCGGATCATATCCTTCCCACCACTTGCCCTTGCCGTCGGCCTTTGTGAGCTTTCCGTCATAATACACGCCCGCCTTTCTGCCGTTGACGTCATACCGCTGCGACGGCTCATACCATGTCCATGCGTGGTCGGCATGAAAACTTATGCCCAACGGCAGCCCGTGTTTCTTCGCCGCCTTCGCCCAACCGTCGAGAATGTCACGCTTCGGTCCCATGTTCACGGAGTTCCACGGCTGGTATTTTGACTCCCAAAGGTCGAAGTTGTCGTGATGGTTGCCGAGCACGAAGAAATACTGCGCCCCGAGCCGTTTGTACCTCTCCACGAGTTTGTCAGGGTCCCATTTCTCCGCCTTGAACAGCGGAAGGATGTCCTTAAAGCCCACCTCAGATGGATGTCCGTAATGCTCCACATGATGCTTATAGGCACGCGAGCCCTCCATATACATCTCCCGCGCCATCCAGTCGCCCGAGCCTTCCACGCACTGCGGTCCCCAGTGCGCCCATATCCCGAACTTGGCGTCGCGGAACCACTCCGGAGTCTTGTGCTGTTCAAGTGACTTCCACTGCGGCCGGTACTGTCCCTCGGCCATCTTCTCGTTCTCGTTCGTCACAGGCACCTTGTATTCCTGTGCCCATGTTCCTGCCGCACAGGCGGCCAATACGAACATTGATGTGATGATTCTTTTCATTATTTGTTATGCTTTTAATTATATTTTCATGCGGATTCCGCAATGTCCGCGGCTCCGATATTAATCATAAACCGCATTGTAGGGACGTACCTTGGTGTGTCCGATTCACCGCATTCCCCGCACAGGCGGACGCACCAAGGTGCGTCCCTACAAGTCGTTGCATTTCAATGCGTTGCAAAGGCCGTTGTAAAAGGGTGCTGATTGCAGTGTAAACAGCACCCTTTTACAGTGTAATCAGCACCTGATTGCAATGTAATCGGCACCCTTTTGCAAAACGATGCAAAGTTACACATAATTTCAGAGAAAACGAACTTTGCGCGTATGCAAATCCGGTTTTCCTTCGTTACCTTTCCTAATCGGCCGAATCATGGGTACAGATAGAACATCCTTTCCATCATCTGCCACTTGTCATCGGACGTGGCGTCGGCGGAACATCTCTGGAATTGCGAGACATAACGCTCCCATTCCTGCTGCCGCGGCAGCGTGGCCAGTTTCTCCATGGCACTCTTCCAGTCGAAGTCAACCGGCGTGTCAACTATCATGAACAGCCTGTTGCCGAGTATGTATATCTCCATTTCCAGTATGCCCACGGCACGTATGCCCTCCCTTATCTCCGGCCACGAGTGGAATCTGTCATGCGCTTCCCGGTATTTGGTGGCCGTTTCGTCCCCTTCTTTCAGTTCCATCGTCTGGCAATACCGCTTGATCCGTTGTCCGAACTCCTTTTGCTCGTAACCGGATACGCCGTTATCTTTCTGTTTCTTCATGCCTTTTTCCTCCGCAGGTTTAATCGGTTACCTTATGTCCTTTCCATCCATACCATGCGCATGCGGCGTAAGATGCGGCACGCAGGCGTTGCCGATGATGGCGGTTTTGTATGGAGTGCAAGGGAGATACGCCTATTCATGGTCGAAACATATTAGTATGCGGAACACCTTTCCGGGCGATTCCGCCCATTGCTTCATGGCCTCTTCGGCCTTCTCCGGCACGGTCTCCATGCTTATAAGGCGGTCAACCGGGCAAGTGCCGCGTTCAAGATAGTGTATGACGGCACGGAAGTCAGACGGCTGCGCGTTGCGCGAACCGCGTATGTCCAGTTCCTTCTGCACGAAGTATTTGGTCTGGAAGGACACCTCGGTCTTTGCATATCCTATGCAGACCACGCGTCCCGTGAACGCGACTTCATCCACAGCCATCTGGTATGTCTGCGCACTGCCCACGGCTTCTATCACCACATCCGGCCCGAAACCGGACGTCATCTCCAGCAATCTCGCGTGTATGTCGTCGGTAAGTGTGTTCAGCGTGTATGCCGCCCCAAGCTGTCGTGCCAGTTCCAGCTTGCCGTCATCGATGTCGGCGGCTATCACCGTGGCCCCGCGTTGCGCGGAACGCACTATCGCTCCCATGCCGACCATGCCGCAGCCTATCACCAGCACCACGTCAATGTCAGTCACCTGTGCGCGTGACACCGCATGAAAACCGACGCTCATAGGCTCCACAAGGGCGCAGGTGCGGGGCGTAAGCAATCCGGCGGGGATTACCTTCTCCCACGGAAGAGTGATATATTCGCGCATGGCACCGTCCCGTTGCACGCCCAGTGTCTCGTTATGCAAACAGGCGTTAGGCCGTCCGTTGCGGCATGAGGCGCACTTGCCGCAGTTTGTGTAGGGGTTGACGGTGACGGTCATGCCGGGCTTCAGCCCCTCCGGCACATCCTTTCCTACACGCTCTATCACCGCCCCCACCTCATGACCGGGTATCACCGGCATCTTCACCATGGGGTTGCGGCCGAGGTATGTGCTGAGATCCGAGCCGCAAAAACCGACATAACTGATGCGCAGCAACACCTCGTTGCCCTTCAATTCCATTCCTCCGGCGAGGCAAAGGCTCGCCTCCACTGTCTCCGTAAGCGCCATTTGGCGCTCCGCTGTAATCTTTATAGCTTTCATTCTGACATATTTTTTATATAAGGTAAATCTATTTCCGGCTCTATACCGTAGAACTTCCGCGCGTTATCTCCAAGGAACAGCGCCTTGTCCCGCCATGACAGCTCATTACTTTTCAGTATAAAGTCATACGACATACGGTATGTTATGGCGGTAATGGTGCGCGGATAGTCGCTGCCCCACATCAGTTTCTCCATTCCGCAGATGCCGGCTGCCTCGCGTATCGCCCTTACCGCCGAGGAAAAGGGATAGAACTCGCTATTGTAAAGCCACGTTATTCCGCCCGCCTCCACATACACATTCTTGTTTACGGCAAGCATAACCTGCCGTTCCCAGCCGGCTTTTGTCGGCATACCGAAGTGCCCTACGGCAATCCGGAGGCGCGGACATCCGGCTATGACGTCCTCCATTTCCGCCACTTGCGCGTCCCCGTCGGCCAGTGTTATGGATAGGAACATACCGCATTCCTCCATCTTCCGGAACATTCTCATCATCCTTTCAGAGTTGAGCATGACGCGGCGGTCGTCCAATATCAGCCGGTGTGCCGGCACGGCAATGCCTTCAAAGCCTTGCCTGTACAGTTCTTCCGCTTCCATGGCGAGGCTGTCCTCCCCGGCGGATGCGCCGAGATAGTCGCACATTCCGCACACGACAAACCGGTCGGGATAAGCCTTCTTCACCTCACGGAGGTAATTATTCTGGCAGCCGTCGATGAGTTCCTGCACCACCACGGCGGCAGATACCTGCGCATAGTCCATGTTTGAGAGGAATATCTCGGCGGTATTGCGGCCGTCAATGATGAAAGGCGGTATCATCTGAACCTCCTCTCCAAGGAAGTCCGCCCTGCCATTGGCCTTGGAACGTATCACCCTGCCGTTCCAGCAAGTGTCCTGTTTCAGCCACAGATGGCTGTGTGCGTCTATTATTGTCATGGTGTTTCCCGTTAGCTGTTCTTCCATCTTACCCGCATCTGGTCGCCGATGATGGCCTGCACCGCCTCTACCAGCTCCGTGGGTGCAGGCTCATTAACGTATGCTATGTTCTTCTTCACGTTCTCCGGGTTGGCGCTGCTGAAAAGGGTTGAGGCGATACGCGGGTTGAGAGAGGTGGAATACTGTATCGCGAGCTTGTCTATGGGGTAGCCCTTCGCACCGCAATACTCCGCCGCCCTTGCGCAGGCGTCCTTCAATGACTGCGGCGCGGGATGCCAGTCGGGTGCCCCGCGCATGGAGAGCAGCCCCATGGAGAACGGCGAAGCGTTGATGACGCCGATGCCCCTTGCCTCAAAAAAGTCAAGCCAGTCAAGCAGAAGGTCGTCGTTGAGGCAGTAGTGGCAGAAGTTAAGCACACTCTCCACCGTGCCTTCTTCCGAGTGTTCTATGACCCATTGCAGGTTCTCCGGCTGCAGATCCGTTATTCCTAAGTGCCTCACCACGCCCTCATCGCGCAGTTCCGCCAACGCCGGCAACGTCTCCTCAACCACCTGCCGCAGGTCGGCGAACTCCACATCGTGAACGTTTATCAGGTCGATATAATCCACGTTGAGCCGCTCCATGCTCTCATACACGCTCTCTTTCGCCCGGCGGGCCGAGTAATCCCACGTGTTTACGCCGTCCTTTCCGTAACGCCCGACCTTTGTTGACAGGTAATACCTGTCGCGGCCGATGTCTTTCAGAGCCTTGCCAAGCACTGTCTCCGCCTTCAGATGGCCGTAATACGGGGACACGTCTATGAAGTTAATGCCGCCGTCTATTGCCGTGAATACCGCCTCTATCGCCTCGCTTTCGCGTATTCCGTGGAACACCCCGCCCAAGGAGGACGCACCGAAACCGAGGTTTGACAGGCGCATACCGGTCTTTCCAAGTTCATTGTACTGCATGATTCCTAAATATTATTCGGTTAGTTTGTCTGCGCAAAAGTAATGTTTTTCATCCGGAACATAGCGGAACAAAGCAGATATAGTATTGTAAAATATCGACAAAACGGCCTTGTTGCGGCCTAAACCTCCATTATCATTGTAAAAAATCGACTTGGCATTGTTGTTTGTCGGTATAAAATAGTTAACTTTGCAGAAGATAAACTGCACTCGGCAATTTGAAAACAAGTTTTCATTACGCTCGTTTGCATTATCCTTGCAGACGTAAACAACTACTGACCATGAATTATCCGATAGACAAACTACACCTCTTCACGCTTAACGTGGGTCTGGCCTGCCACAACGGCGACTGGAACTGGAAGAACGTGCGCAGCCCTTTCGCCCGGCTGTACCTCGTGGTTCAGGGAACGGCCAAGATACAGTTGCCGTCCGGCATTCACGACCTGTCACCCGGCCACCTGTACTTCATCCCCGCCTTCACCACACACAGCTATATATGCGACTCCCCCTTCACCCACTACTACCTGCACATATATGAGAATCAGGAGGAATTCAGCATCCTTGACGAGTACGACTTCCCCGTGGAAGTCGAGGCACATCCGCACGACATGGAACTGATGAAGCGTCTGACCTACATCAACCCGTTCCTGAAACTGCCCATGTCCAACCCCGACACGTATGACAATCACCAATGCCTTATGGACAACATACGCAAGAACGTGCTCCGCCCGTTCTGCGACAAGGTGGAGTCACGCGGCATAATCTTCATCCTGCTGTCACGCTTCCTGAAATACGCCACTCCCAAAACCGGCATAGCCGACGGACGGATACAGCAGACACTGGCGTTCATACGCAGGAATGTGGCGGGGCACATAGACATCGCCACCCTTGCCGACATGGCGTGCATGTCGAAAGACCACTACATCCGCACGTTCCGCAAAGAGACGGGCGAGACGCCAAACGCCTTCATTATGAAGCGGCGCATAGAGGCGGCGGAGCTGATGCTGATGACAACGGACGCCCCGATCAAGACGGTAGCGAACGGCTTGGGGTACGAGGACTGCTCGTATTTCAACAAGATTTTCAAGAGGCACACCGGCGTCACGCCGCAGCAATACCGTGCCTCCTGCCTTGAAGTGACGGCCGGATAGGCGGCGTAAGGAAAGGGGCACGCGTCTGCCCACAGCCGTCATATAAGTAAGTGAACAAAATTAATGTATAATTTTGTTCACTTACTTATATAAAAAGGTGGCATTCCGCGAATTGCCAAAGCATCCGCCGGAATGCAAGCGCGCGGAGATATGGATGGCACTCCGGCTTGACAGACGGGCGGACACCATGTGTTACCACTCCTACCGGCATACCATTATCACGCCTTGGACGACCAAACGTCATGAACGCAGCCGCATTGCCGGAGAATGGTAATATCGGGAAACGATACAACAAGCACCCTTTTACACCGCAATCAGCACCTGTTTGCAGCGTAAAAGGGCGCTGATTACACGGTGAACAGGTGCTGATTGCATAGTAAAAACGCCCTTTTTATAAGGTGACACGGTAACCACCGCTGTTTCAGACGGTTACGAATGTCGCGCAAGCACCGCTCCCCAATGGTAAATTTCAGGAGCCGCCGTTTCTTGCCGAACCATCATATCCGGTGTCCGCAGAATGTACGCTTTGCCGTTGCACATAGGTTAAAAAGTGCGAAAAACTCGTTAATTACAAGAAAAATTCGTAACTTTGTCCCTCAAAATATTACACAAAACAATACCACATAAATAAAATGGCACAGCAAGACGATGTTTTTAAGAAAATAGTAAGCCACTGTAAGGAGTACGGTTTCGTGTTTCCGTCAAGTGACATCTATGACGGTCTGGGCGCGGTTTATGACTACGGACAGAACGGCGTGGAGCTGAAAAACAACATTAAGCAGTACTGGTGGCAGTCAATGGTACTTATGCACGACAACATTGTCGGCATTGACTCGGCCATCTTCATGCACCCCACTATATGGAAGGCGTCCGGACACGTTGACGCCTTCAACGACCCGCTGATTGACAACCGCGACTCCAAGAAACGCTATCGCGCGGACGTGCTCATCGAGGAGCAGATGGCGAAGTACGAGGACAAGGTGGCCAAGGAGGTGGAGAAGGCAAGAAAGAAGTTCGGCGACAGCTTCGACGAGGCTCAGTTCCGCCAGACCAACCCGCGTGTCCTTGAAAACCAGAAG
Organism: Prevotella sp.; assembly: GCA_017623655.1. Taxonomy (GTDB): domain Bacteria; phylum Bacteroidota; class Bacteroidia; order Bacteroidales; family Bacteroidaceae; genus Prevotella. The sequence goes on along the minus strand of JAGAON010000004.1, from coordinate 22,927 downwards.
AAGTTTGACGACCTGCACGCGCGTTATTCCGAGGCCATGAACGCCATGGACCTTGACATGCTGAAGCAAATCATTGTCGATGAGGAGATAGTATGCCCCATTTCGGGCACACGCAACTGGACGGACGTGCGGCAGTTTAACCTTATGTTCTCCACGGAGATGGGTGCGTCGGCCGACAATTCCATGAAGATATACCTGCGTCCGGAAACGGCACAGGGCATATTCGTGAACTACCTGAACGTGCAGAAGACCGGACGCATGAAGATTCCGTTCGGCATTGCGCAGATAGGCAAGGCTTTCCGCAACGAGATTGTTGCCCGGCAGTTCATCTTCCGTATGCGTGAGTTCGAGCAGATGGAGATGCAGTTCTTCATAAAGCCGGGCACAGAGCTGGACTGGTTCGCCAAGTGGAAGGAGACAAGAATGCGCTGGCACCAGAACCTTGGCTTCGGTGCGGAGAACTATCGTTTCCATGACCACGACAAACTGGCTCACTATGCCAACGCCGCTACCGACATCGAGTTCCGTATGCCGTTCGGTTTCAAGGAGGTGGAGGGCATACACTCACGCACGAACTTCGACCTGTCACAGCACGAGAAGTTCTCCGGCAAGCAGATAAAGTACTTTGACCCGGAGATAAACGAGTCCTATACCCCGTATGTCATCGAGACTTCCATCGGCGTAGATCGTATGTTCCTCTCCATCATGTGCCACTCTTACGAGGAGGAGAAGCTGGAGAACGGCGAGACACGCACCGTGCTTCACCTGCCCGCAGCCCTCGCTCCGGTCAAGCTGGCGGTGTTCCCGCTTACCAAGAAGGACGGTCTGCCGGAGAAGGCCAAGGACATAATGAACGACCTCAAGTTCCACTTCAACTGCAAGTATGAGGAGAAAGACCAGATAGGCAAGCGCTACCGCCGTCAGGATGCCATCGGCACACCGTTCTGTGTTACCGTTGACCATCAGACGCTGGAGGACAACACGGTGACGCTGCGCTACCGCGACACGATGGAACAGAAGCGTGTCAGCGTTTCAGAACTGCGCGGCATCATAGAAGATCAGGTTTCTATCACCTCGTTACTGAAAAAACAGGCTTAGGGATTCCGTTGCCCGGCTGCGGGGAACACGATACCGCCGCACGGCCGGGAAGCGGGGAGAGTAAACAAAGAAACCTACCAAACACCAGATAGAATGAACAAAATCCTGTTTGCGTTGCTGTCTTTTGCCGGACTGCTGTGCCTCGCTTCATGTTCGGAAACGGAAGAGACGGACACGGAATATGAGAACTGGCAGGCCAAGAACGATACATATTTCGAGCAGCAATACCAAAAGACGGCCGACAACATGGCCGCGAACTCTGCGGACTGGAGGCTGATAAAGGCTTACTCCAAAGACCAGAACGCGGAAGGTGCGCACACCGACTATATTCTTGTCCATGTGTTGTCACAAAAAGAAACACATGACGAGGGTGCGGTTCCGCCGTATGCGGAGGTTCCGCTCTATACCGACTCGGTGCGTGTTCACATCCGCGGCAACCTCATGCAGTCACCGTCTTACGATGTGGAGTCGCCCTCTTTCGGTCGTCTGGGTTATCAGTTCACGACGTCATGGTACGGCGACTACAACACAGCCACCATGATGCCGGCGTCATATCTGGTCAGTTCCTTGGGAGACGGATTTGCCACTGCCGTGATGAATATGCACATAGGCGACAGATGGGAGGTCTGCATACCATACTCACTGGCATACGGTTCTACGGCCAAAGGCTCGATACCGGCATACAGCACGCTGGTATTCGACATAACCCTGCACTCCTTTGCACGTGCAGGAAACAAGTTGCCAAGTTTTCAGTAATTAACAACACCTTACAATGTCCGACGATAAGACACTTCCACCGGAAGACAAACATACCCCGAAAAACATAGAGACACCTGCCGGTTCACAGAATAATGCGGACACGGCAGCAGGGATTGGCGAGACGGAGTCAACAGACTACCGTCCCGCCAATCGGTTTGACGCGTCCGTAGTGCGCCATCTCAGTGGTATGTACCAGAATTGGTTTCTCGATTATGCCTCGTATGTCATACTGGAGCGAGCCGTCCCTCATGTGGAAGATGGCTTGAAACCGGTGCAGCGCCGCATCCTGCATTCCATGAAACGGATGGATGACGGGCGTTACAACAAGGTGGCAAACATCGTTGGTCACACCATGCAGTTCCACCCGCATGGTGACGCTTCCATCGGTGATGCGCTGGTACAGATGGGACAGAAGGACCTGCTCATTGACACGCAGGGCAACTGGGGCAACATACTCACAGGCTCATCAGCCGCCGCACCGCGTTACATAGAAGCCCGTTTGTCCAAGTTCGCGCTGGAAACGGTATTCAATCCCAAGACAACCGAGTGGCAGATGTCATACGACGGGCGCAACAAGGAACCGGTGACGCTGCCGGTTAAGTTCCCGTTGCTGCTCGCTCAGGGCGTGGAAGGCATCGCCGTGGGACTGAACTCGAAGATAATGCCGCACAACTTCTGTGAGATTTGTGACGCAGCGGTAGCCTATCTCCGCGGAGAAGAGTTCCGCCTCTACCCCGACTTCCCCACCGGCGGCTCCATAGACGTGTCAAAATACAACGACGGACAGCGTGGAGGAAGCGTCAGGGTGCGTGCCAAGATAGAGAAACTTGACCAGAAGACACTGGTGATACGCGACATTCCGTTCTCCAAAAACTCCGAAACTCTCATCGACAGCATAACCAAGGCTGTGGAGAAAGGCAAGATAAAGGTGCGCAAGGTGGAAGACCTGACGGCGGCAAACGTAGAGATTCTCGTGCATCTTGCGCCGGGAGTGTCGTCTGACAAGACGCTGGACGCACTGTATGCCTTCACTGACTGCGAGATAAGCATATCCCCCAACTGCTGCGTTATCAAGGACAAGAAACCGCAGTTCCTTACCGTCAGCGACGTGTTGCGCTCCAGTACGGACCAGACAATGCACCTGCTCAAGCGGGAACTGGAAATACGTCGGGCTGAACTTCTTGAACAACTGTTCTTCTGTTCGCTGGAAAAGATATTCATAGAGGAACGCATCTACAAGGACAAGAAGTACGAAAACGCCGAGACAATGGACAAGGCGTGCGAGCATATAGACGACCGTCTGACACCGTTCTACCCGCAACTGGTGCGTGAGGTGCGCAAGGACGACATACTGCGCCTTATGGAAATAAAGATGAAGCGCATCCTTAAATTCTCCAAAGACCAGGCGGACGAACTGATAGCGAAGATACAGGACGAGATAAAACAGATTGAACACGACCTCGACCACCTTGTGGATATTACCTGCGAGTGGTACGAACACTTGAAGAACAAGTACGGGGCGGAGCATCCGCGCCTTACGGAAATCCGCAGTTTCGACACCATTGAGGCCACGAAAGTGGTGGAGGCGAACGAGAAACTCTACATAGACAGGCAGGAAGGATTCATCGGTACCGGGCTGAAGAAGGCGGAATTTGTCTGCAACTGCTCCGACATTGACGACGTGATAATCTTTTACCGCGACGGAAAGTTCAAGGTTGTGCGCATAGCCGAGAAGATAGACGTGGGCAAAAACGTACTGCACGTGGGGATATGGAAACGCAACGACCGCCGGACCACCTACAACGCGGTGTATAGAGACGGCAAGGACGGCATCTATTACATAAAGCGTTTCAACGTGGATACCTGCACCCGTGACCGTGAGTATGACCTCACGATGGGCACAAAGGGCAGCCGTGTGCTGTATTTCACCGCCAATCCAAACGGCGAGGCGGAGGTGATAAAGGTCACGTTGGAACCCGGTCCGAAGGTAAAGAGGATATTTATGGAAAAGGACTTCGCCGACATCGCCGTCAAAGGACGCGGCGCACGTGGCAACATCCTTTCCAAACAGCCAATACACAAGGTAGGCCTGAAAAGCCATGGACATTCCACTCTCGGCGGAAGAGAGATATGGTGGGACGCTGATGTCAACCGCCTCAACCACGACTCTCACGGCGTTTCCTTGGGTAAGTTCCACGATGACGAGAGCATACTGGTCGTTCTTGACAACGGAGACTTCTACATCACCACGCCGGATCCCAACAACCACTTCGAGCAGAACATACTCCGCATAGAGAAATGGGAGGAACACAAGGCATGGACGGCTGTCATTCTTGACGCGGACAACAACGGCTTCGGCTACATAAAGCGCTTTGAGATGGAGGCGATAAAGAATCACCGCACCTTCCTTGGCGAGAATCCGAAGAACAAACTGCTGCTGCTTACAGACCAATACTATCCGCGCATCCTTGTTACCTTCGGCGGAAACGACGCTTTCCGCGAGCCGTTGGAGGTGGATGCCGAGAGTTTCATCGCCGTAAAAGGCTTCAAGGCGAAAGGCAAACGCATCAGCACGTTCCACATCGAGAAGGTGGAAGAGCTGGAACCGCTGCGCTTTCCCGACCCGGTTGCCGACGATGGCGGGAATGAAGACGGCGACAATGCCCCGGAACCGGAAAACCTTGACCCGGACGCGGGGAAGAGCGAGCAGGAGATAAAGGACGAACTGACGGGACAGCTGAGGCTGTTCTAACTCACCGCCACCGGCAGCAAGTCCCGCCGTCCGACATATATCCTTGCACAGAACCAAGTGTAAAATGAAGAGAATACTAATCACAGCCGTTGCGTTGTCACTCTCCCTGCACACCAGTGCGCAGGAAGTGGCGACGCAACTTGCTTTTGGTAGCGCCAATTACCTCGACACCTACCTCTCTCCCGAGAAGTACCGGGGCTTCGAGGGACGCTTCATTTCCGAAGTACTGCGTTACAGCGGCAAGCGTCCCTTGGCCTACGCACTAACCCATGAAGGGGCAATCTCAACCACTCACAACAGAGCCGGCAACGCCAATGAGTTGTGCGGCAGCTACGATTTCACGTACAGCATGATGTACCGCACGGCCTTTTGCGGAGGCAGACTGAGGCTTCTCGCCGGCGGAATGGCCGGTTACAGCATCGGTTTCGCATACAATATGCGCAATTCCGCCAACAATCCCGCGCAGGGTTACACGTCCCTCGGCATAGGCCCGCACCTGATGCTGCGCTACGACCTCACGCTGTGGGGCAGGACATTCCCCGTAAACTGGGAGGCACGGATGCCGTTTGTAGGCGTAATGTTCTCCCCCAACTACGGACAGTCATACTATGAGATATTCAACCGCGGCGACTATGACCACAACATCGTGGTCACCACACTTGCCGTTCCGCAGCTCCGCCACCACCTTTCCATCGACATCCCGCTGTCAACACGGTACGCCCTGCGCATAGGCTACCTCGGAGACTACCGTCAGGCCAAGCCGAACAACCTGAAACAACACCATTATTATAATGCCGCCACAGTAGGAATAGTGGTCAGGAAATAACGACACCACCAAATGAAAGCACTGACACATATATATATAGCATTCCTCTTGCCGCTCATCCTCACCTCATGCGTGGATGTAGATGAGTACGACAACACCGCTTCCGACAACATGGAAGCGCTGTGGAGGATAATGGACGAACGCTATTGTTTCTTCAACGAGAAGAAACAACGCCTCGGTGTAGATTGGGATGACGTGCACGCCCGCTATGCCGCCAATGTCGATGACCGTATGTCGAGAACGCAACTGTTCGAGTTTCTCGGCAACATGACAGGCGAACTGCGTGACGGCCACGTCAACCTCTCCGCCTCTTTTGACATTGCCCGCAACTGGTCATGGAAGGAAAACCATGCCGCCAACTACTCCGACTCGCTCCAACGCCGCTACCTCGGCACCGACTACAAGATAGCGTCGGGAATGTATTACCGCATCCTTGACGACAACATAGGCTATGTTTACATCGGCAGCTTCTCCGATGAGATAGGCGACGGCAACATAGACGAGGTGCTTCTCCATCTCGCCTCGTGCCAAGGACTTGTCATAGACGTGCGCAACAACGGCGGGGGAATGCTTACAGAAGCCGAGAAACTGGCCGCACGCTTCTGCAACCAAACCACCCTCGTGGGCTATATGCAGCACAAGACCGGTACGGGGCATGACGACTTCTCCGACAAGAAGGAACAACGGATAGCCCCGTCCGCCGGCATCCGCTGGCAGAAGAGAGCCTGTGTCCTGACCAACCGCAGCGTATATAGCGCCGCCAACGAGTTCGTGAAATACATGAAGTGCATGCCCCTCGTCACCGTAGTCGGTGACACCACCGGCGGCGGTTCCGGCCTGCCCTACTCGGCGGAACTGCCCAACGGCTGGTCTGTGCGCCTTTCCGCCTGTCCCATGTACGACAGGGACGGCAACTCCACCGAACACGGCATAGAACCGGATGTAAACGTCGGCATCACCGACGACGATATGCAGAAAGGAATTGACACCATCATAGAGAAAGCGCGCGCCATTCTCGGGACGTAACCATGATGTCTCCGTAAACCCGACAGGCAAACAGCCGCAAAAAGGCACACGGACACAAGTGCCCGGGCCAAACAATCCCGACATACAACCATACGGACAAAAACAACAGCCGCACCATTGCTTCACAGCATTGGCGCGGCTTTTTGTGTTATCCCAATGTCAATAGAATGAGATTAATGTAAAGATAGTAGAAATAGAGTATTCTTACCTTCGTTTCCTGCCTGCAAAGTTACCGCTTTTCCTGCATACGCGGCATACCCGCACTACGGATTAAATTACCCTTTTCCCGCGCTCGCACACGGGCAATGCACTGCTGAAGCCAAAACCGCACGCCACCGCAAGGCCTTACACTTAAAGCCATATCGGCGCACATTCACAAAGCACTATAAATCAAAGATATACAAATTCATCAGTAAAAGGGTGCTGATTACACGGTAAACAGGTGCTGATTGCATAACAAAATGGTGCTGATTACAATGTAATCAGCACCATTTTACGAAACAGGCGGTATGCACCTGCCAGGTCACTCTATTATTATGGCGTTTTCGTCAGCCATAAACCGCTGCATTTCTTCACGGTTGTCAAACCGGAATGTCATCGAACCGACAGCGTCGCCGCCATTGTGAAACCGTTTCATCACATCTCCCTCGCGGCGGAAAAGGTATTTGCGGCGGATGTTGTCGCGGTATCTCTCCGCCACCTTCACGCCGTGGAACACGCCGTCCCGCCTTACATGCAGCAACAGGGAGACGCCGACCCCGTCGTAATGCCATCCGGGTATCTCCACTTTCTCGCCCACAGCCTGACGCACTGTCAGCTCCGTGAGGTCGAGACCCGTGCATTCTTGCAGGCCGAACGGTATGAGGTTGCCTCCGTTGCGGGGGCCTATCTCCAGTATGTATATGTCTCCTTTCGTGTCAACTATATACTCCACGTTGCACGGCCCCTGCCTGAAACCGAGGGCGGTTAGTGCCTCCTGCACCATGGCCTGCGCCCGTTCGCGGTATTCTTCCTGCATGACTGAGGGGAAAGAGTACATCGCCGGCATATATGGCGCTATGGGGTCTTTGTACTGGTCGCCCACTCCCCAGAAGGCGATGCGGCCGTCTATGACGAAGATGTCGCCGTCCTGCTGCAAGCCCTGACGCTCGACGAACTGCTCCACGATGGCTGTCTTCTCCAAGGAATAGCCCATAGTCTCGTCCCAGTGCTGGCGTATGTCGTCCTCGCTGTCTATCCGGAACACGCCTTTGCTGCCCGCATTATCCACCGGTTTCAGCATTGCCGGGCCGCCAAGCGTGCGGAAGAACGCCACCGCCTCATTCATGTCGCGGAAGCCTCTGCCGCGCGGAGTGGGGAAACCGTGGCTTGCGAGAAATTCGCGGAAGCGGTTTTTGTGTGTCATTATCTCCACTGTCTCGTGGGGATTGCCCGGCAGTGACATCCTTTCCGCCACGTAAGAGGCCACCGGGGCGAGTATGTCCGATGTGTAGGGCACTATGCCGTCTATCTCCAGACGGCGTGCCTCGCGCAGTACTGCCTGCCTGTCTATGATGTCAACAGGGCAGTATTCGTCGGCTATGGCATGACCGGGATTGTCCGGATGCAGGTCGGTGCTTATGGTGTAATATCCCAGTCGCTTTGCCGCGAGTGTGGCTTCGGCCTGCACTATGTTGCCGCCGAGAACCATTATACGTTTCTGTTTCATGCCTTCTTGTATTTTTTGTAAGAGTAAAGTACCGTCAAAAGCGTCAGCACAGTGCCCGTAATCCAATATTCCCAGCCTGTGAGCGTACGGCAAGCGGCATACGTCAGACACAGGAAGGCGGTGTATATGCACAGCGAGAAGCCCCGTGAGAGGGTGAAACGTATGCCGTATTTCCACTTGGAAACGGCAAGGACGAGAAGCATATCGATGCCGTTCTGGATGGTAAGTGCCACGCCCATGCCCGTCAGGCCGTAGTAGTGATACCCCACAAGCACCAGCAATATATCGACGGCGCCCACTATGTTTATCGCAAGGAATGTCTTGTTGTCTCCCGCCGCCAGCGACATATAGGCGTTGGGGAGGTATATCGCCCTGAACAGAAGGCCCACCGTGGCCGCCTGGGCCATTGGTATCACGGTCTCAAAACGTCCGTCGAGCAGCAGTGGCACAAGCATGGGGAGGGCTACTGTCATGCCGACGCATAACGGAGTGGCCAGCATTGCCACCACATCCATCTGCTTCAGCAGCGTGTCGGCGCGCTCCTTGCAGTCTGTTATGACACCGGTGAGGCGGGGAAAGTAGTCCATGTCTATCGCGGAGAAGACCATGCCGGCATACGTCATGGTCAGCGAATAGCCGGAATTATACAGGCCTACTATTTCAAGTGACGCCACGTTGTTGAGATATACCTGTATGCCAAGCAGCGAAAGGTGGGCTATTATGCTGCAAACAACGAAGTTGAAGCCTACGGTCAGCATCTTGTGTCCTCTCCGTAACTCGCGTTTCGTGAAGATAACGCTGAACTTTTCCGCCTTGTTGCCGTAGTGGCAGGCCAGCAACATACACACGAAAAAGAGGGCGACAAGTGCCGCCAGCACTCCGTCTATGCCCCATATATAATATATAGGTAATGTAACCACAAGGCCGGCCACCATTTTCAGCACGGAAACCGTGGCTATCCACTTCAGCTGCCGCAACCCTTTCAGCACGGCAAGCTCGCCGCATAGCACGGTGCTGAAGCCTACTGCCGGCGACAACAGCACGTAACCCCACGTGTGTTCGTAGTCGCCGAAGGTGAGAAGGGACAGCGGTGCGGCGAACACCATGCACAGAAACGTGCCGAAAAGGGCAAGCAACACCACCCAGGAGCGTAGCAACCGCACCTCGCCGGAAATCTTTTCGCGCAGCAAAGACTTCTCGCTCTCGCTCCCGGCGGCAAGCATTTCCTCATACGCCATGGACACTCCGCGCACTCCGCTGACGTCAAGTCCGAGGTTAGAGGTACTGTGCAACGTCTCCCGCGTCTCGTTATAGATGGCGTTCAGACCCACACCTTCGGGGCCGAGAAGCACCGCCACTATCTTTGTGCGTATGACATTGAGGACTATGTTCAGCCCCTGCACACCGCCAAAGAAGCTTGTAGCCTTCAATACTACGTTATATTTGTTTTCCGACATTTCTTTTATTACGTTTTCTTTGCTGTCTGAATATTTATTGTTAACTTTGCAATCGCATCAAAACCTATATAGCATGAAACCATTAGGAGAAATCATCAGCCTTCCGAAGATAGCCGATCCGCGCGGCAACCTCACCGTCTGCGAGCAGTGCAAGGACATCCCTTTCGAGGTGAAACGCATCTACTGGACCTACGATGTGCCCGGAGGCGGCAAACGTGGAGGCCACGCCCACAAGGCCATCCACGAGTTTCTTGTGGCTACAAGCGGCTCGTTCTCCGTCACACTCGATAACGGCAAGGAGAAAAAGACGTACCTGTTGAACCATCCTTGGGAGGGTTTGCTGATATATCCGGGTGTTTGGCGCACGCTGGAAGACTTCTCCTCCGGCGCCGTCTGCATGGTGATGGCGGAGGAATATTATGACGAGGACGACTACATCAGGAACTACAAGACGTACAAGAAGATGGTGAAGTAGCCCCTCCGGCTCCCCCGAGGGGGGAGAGACAATACCTTTGGCGGTATCAACACCCCTCCCTCGGGAGGGGAAGGGGGAGGGGCTACAACTCAATCCGGTACTTCCTGTATGCCGTTCCCCTCGCCCCGAAGCCCTCTTTGTATCTGTTCAGTGACGTGTTCAGCACCTTTCCGCCGTCCTCGTTGCTTGTTCCGAAGTCGAAAAAACGTACTGACGGCATCTCCCTATAATGGTTTACCAGTGACAAATACAGGAAATCCTGCGCCCCTATGCGCCTGCCCCGTTCGGTGGCGGCACTGTATTGCGCATGAACTACCTGCCCCGCCTCATACAATATCACGCCGGCAAGGATGTCACCGGCGGCATCCGTCACCGTGCAGCATCTTATATTGTCGGGGAACAAGCGATGCAACAGCTTCATTTCTTTCAGCGAATGCACCGGTCTTGCGTTGTACCTGTCTTCCAGACACTTCTCCAACACCGGCCAGAAAGCGTCCGTTTCGGCCGTCATGTCAAGCCTTGCCCCTTGTCTTGCAAGCCTTGTCACGGCGTTACGGCGGCAATATTCCGCATTGAGTGACAACCCGCCGCGGTAGTCCACGGTGCTGCTTAGGTTGCATTCCACCATCTCCGCCCTGTTTTTCCAAAGGAAATAATCCTCCTCCTGCGACGGCATCCTGTGGTATATCGTCGGCACCGGCTTGTATATCCACTCCCTGAACCCCTGCCGGCGCAGATAGTCCGCGGTGGCGTCAAACAGCTGCCGCACCTCGTCCGCATGTGTCTTGGGTGACAATATGAAGCCGCCGTATGTCAGTCCCTGATGGCTGTGCAGCGTCTTCCCGTCCTCATTGCACGGCATTACGGCCACCAACCGCTCCCTTTCGTCAAGGAACAGCAGCGAATGGTCATTGAACCTGTCGCGATGATAGTCCATATACGCACGCAGAAAGAGGAAGGTTCCATTTCTTGAAACCCTCACAAAGTCGTCCCACCGTGCCGCGTCGGCAGCGGTATATCGCACCAATCTGACCATTTTACCGGCAAAATTAAAAAAAAAAAATCATTCTACCAAGTTATTCCCCTTTTTTTATTATCTTTGCAAAGGATTATCCCGGCACGGCTTTCCGCCTGCACGGATGCCGACGGAAACGTGTCCCGGCGATATGAACACCTGAAAATACTACCGACATATATGAAACGTTACATTTTTCTTCTTATGCTTCCCCTGCTCCTTCCCTCATGCGGCGGCAAGACGCAGCAGGGAAATACCGTTGACACCACATATTTGGAGAAACCCGACTCGGCGGCCATTGTAGAACTGGCGGAGGTCATGAAGCGCGACATCAGGCAGATGCTGCTCCACGATGACATACAGTCCACGGCGGCCTTGTGTCAGGAGGCGTTGGACAACATAGCGTATTTCCAATCCTCCGGCGACAACTATTCCACGCGTATCTATGCCAACGCGCTCCGGAAATTCATCCATGACCAGTCGGAAACCATTGATGATATGTCCACACAGAACTATATCATAAAACAATTTGTGGTCACGGTAAACAAACACTCCTCACCTGCCGGCGGCAGTGACAAGGCTTCTGACGCACCGGCAGCACCGGACGCCGTCCAAAAACGGTAAGTCTTAAAAGGCAATGTGATGCCGCCTCCGAAGCAACCAATGGGCAAAACAGAGGCGGAAGACAAAAACAACAAGTATAAATGGATAACAACAGCCACTCCATCCAACCTGGCAACCAAGGTTGGGGGTTCTTTCTCGCCATCGTTTCTGGCGCGTCATTCGGACTGATACCGCTGTTCACCATTCCTGTCATAGCCACAGGCATGGGCTATTGCAGCATCATCCTCTACCGGTTCCTGTTCGGCGCCATCTTCATGCTGGCCTTCCTGCTTTACCGCCAGGTGTCGTTGCGCATCTCATGGGCCGACTTCGGACGCATCTCCCTGCTCTCCCTGCTTTACATCATCTGCGCCATAACGCTCTTCGTCAGCTACGATTACATCTCTTCCGGTGTGGCGACGTCACTCATCTACACCAACCCCATCTGGTGTACCGTAATCGGTCTTCTCTTCCTCCACGAGCGGCTGTCCCCCAAAAAGGGCGTCGCCCTCGTCCTCGCCACACTCGGCGTGATGCTGTTGTCGGGCTTCTTCGCCGACGACGCACGCTTCTCCGCGTGGGGAGTGTTCCTCGGCCTGTGTTCGGGCATGGGCTACGGCGCGTATCTTGTGCTGTTGCCGCGGCTGAAAATAAGCAAGATGCCGAGTCTGAAACTGACTTTTTACATTTTCTTCACCGCCTTTCTCTACACCGCCGTGTATGTCCTCGCCTTCGAAGGCGGCATACACCCCATCACCGGCACAGCCTCATGGGTCAACCTACTGCTGCTCGGCCTGCTGCCGACGGCTTTCAGCAACATCTGCGTCACCATGGCCCTGCGCATTGTTGACACCACCATTGTGGCCATCCTCGGTGCTTTCGAACCGCTGACGGCAATGGTTGTCGGCGTGCTTCTGCTGGGAGAAACGTGCGGGACAGCCACCGTTGCTGGCGGCATTCTCATCCTTATATCCGTCGCCATGCTGACTTGGAAAAAGCGTAGGGAAAGCATACGCTAAAGCGTTACCGGCAAGTAGCTCCGTAAAAGGGTGCTGATTACATTGTAATTTGCCGCTGATTACATGACAAACAGGTGCTGATTACGATGTAATCAGCACCTGTTTGCAAAATGGGGAATATCCGCTGCCATTCCAAAAGGACGGCTATCCGTGTGCGGCCTATAATGTTTCCAGCATACGGAACGCACGCGGCAGGCTGTCGATGATGTCGCTCGCCATGAGGCTCTCCATGCCTTTCTCCTGCATTGCGATGTCGCCCGCAAGGCCGTGCAGGTACATTCCTATCGTGGCGGCGTCCTGCTGGCTGTATCCGCGCGCCAGCAATGCGGTTATTATGCCCGTCAGCACGTCGCCGGAACCGGCTGTCGCCATGCCGGCATTGCCCGTACTGTTGAATGTTATGTTGCCGTTGGGCAGACACAGTGCGCTGTAATGCCCTTTCAGCACGATGAACGCACGGAGCCTCTGCGCCATGTCGCTCGCCCTCATCATGCGGTCGTAGTCGTCGGCGGGCGGTGTGTCGAGCAGCCGGTCCATCTCCCTTGGGTGAGGGGTGAATATCATTCCGTCCGGCAACTGTTGCAGCCACGCCCTGTGCGAGGCCAGTATGTTGATGGCGTCGGCATCTACAACGACCGGCACGCGTGCGCTTCTGATTTGTGTCATCAGCGCTATTGCGGTGTTTTCCGTCACGCCCAGTCCGGGGCCTATGCCCATGGCGCTGTATTGGTTGGCGTCCGTGGCCTGCGTGAAGGTGTCCTCTCCCCTGTCCGGCTGCACTATAACCTCCGGTATGCTGATCTGCATTATGTCGTTGTTGCACTGTGGCGTGTGTACCGTCACCTTGCCCGCACCGGAGCGCAGGCACGCCTTTGCTGCAAGCACGGCCGCTCCCGCCATGCCGCGTGAGCCGGCCACAAGCAGCGCGTGACCCATGGTCCCCTTGTGGGCAAAGTCATTCCGCGGCGTCATGAGGACCGCTACCTTCTCTTCTGTCAAGATGCTGCACTGTGTCGGGGTGTTTTCTATGAACTCCTCGCTTAGCCCTATGTTGAGCACCTGCACCTCTCCCACATACTGCTGGTTGTCGGCCATCATCATGCAGAGTTTCTTCATGCCCAGCGTCAGGGTGTAGTCGGCGTTTATTATGTTTGACTTCACGTTGAAGGTGTTGTCCTCCGTCATCAGTCCCGACGGTATGTCAACGCTCACCACGGTGGCATCGGACTGGTTGATGTATCTCACCACTTCGGCGAAACCGCCCGTAAGGGGCTTGTTGAGGCCTGAGCCGAAGAGGCCGTCTATCACCACCGTCTCCCTGGCCAGCCTTGGCGGGTCGAACTCTTTGTTCACCTCTTTCAGCGCGTCGGGATATTTCTTCTTCAGAAGGTTCATGTTTTCAAGGCAGTCGGGGGACAGCTTGCCGTTGACGTTGAAGAGATATGCCGTCACGTCATATCCCGCCTGTCTCAGCAGCCGGGTCACGGCGAGCGTGTCTCCGCCGTTGTTTCCCGGTCCGGCAAACGCTACCATGGGTGTGGTCTCGTCCCAACGTATGGATATGTTTTCCGCCAATGCCTCTGCGGCACGCTCCATCAGCTTGACGGATGTGATAGGCTCATGCTCGATAGTGTACTTGTCAAGCTCGTGAATCTGTGATGCTGTAAGTATTTTCATCTGCTTATTGCTTGGTGGGTTGTTTGTTAATGGTCTGTGACTGCAGGTAGCGGACTGCCGTCCGGTGATGTTTCCGCCGGACGTTGCGTGAGCGTCAACCGGCAAACTGTTTGTCGGCAAAATTACGAAAAAGAAATGAATAGGGTATCATTTCCTTACAAAAATGTATCATTTTCAAAAAGTTTTTAGTAATTTTGCACTTGAAATGGCAAAAAAACAGATAAAACTCGATGACAAGACCTTTGAGCTTGCCATTCCCGAAGCGACCATTCTTGAGGCTGTAAAGGGTGTGGCGGAGCGGTTGAAGGCCGACTACCGCGACAAGAATCCCGTCTTTGTGGTGGTGCTCAGCGGCGCGTTTGTCTTCGCCTCCGACCTGTTCCGCTTTGTGGATTACCCCTGTCAGTTCAGTTTCGTGAAGCTCGCAAGCTATGAGGGGGTGGCCTCTTCCGGCATTGTCAGTGAACAACTGGCGGTGGACGACATGGTGCGCGGGCGTCATGTGGTGGTTGTGGAGGACATAGTAGAGAAAGGTCTGACCATGGACTTCCTGCTGCACCGCATCAGGGAGCGGCATCCCGCGTCGGTGGAGATATGCGCCCTGTCTGCAAAGCCGGAGAAACTGGAGGTGCCGGGACTGCAAATAAAATATGTGGGCATGACACTTCCCGAAGCGTTCATCGTGGGATACGGCCTTGACTACAACGACCAAGGACGGCATCTGAGGGACATCTATTCGCTGGTATAGGCTTTGGCGTGATACAAGAACAACACAATATATTTAAGGTAAAATGAAGAATATCGTAATTTTCGGTGCCCCGGGTTCAGGCAAGGGCACCCAGAGCGACAAGATTATAGCCGAGTTCGGCGTCGCTCACATCTCTACCGGTGACGTGCTGCGTGCGGAAATAAAGGCCGGGACAGAGCTCGGAAAGACAGCGGCACAGTACATCAACGACGGAAAACTGGTTCCGGACGCACTGATTATAGATATGCTTGCGTCCACACTTGACGCGAAAGGCAAGGACATTCCCGGCGTAATATTCGACGGATTCCCACGCACGATAGCGCAGGCGGAGGCTCTTGACGCCATGCTCAAGGAGCGCGGCGAGGAGGTTTCGGCCGTAATCGGACTGGAAGTGGATGACGAAGAGCTGATAAAGCGCATCATAGCACGCGGCAAAACGAGCGGACGTGCGGATGATAATGAGGATACTGCCAAGAAGCGTCTGGCCACTTACTACTCACAGACACTGCCGCTTAAAGACTTTTATATCGGCCAAGGGAAGTACGCTAAGATACAAGGCGTAGGCTCGATAGACGACATTTACGCCGAAATCAGAAAGGCGATAGGGTAAGAAGAGGTCTTGGGTTGGAGGTCATAGGTTAGAGGGCGGTTTGTCCCCCCGCGTTATGACCTGCAACCTAAGCCCCGTAACCTTTAACCCCAAGATGGCAAAAGCTGCATTTTTTGACATAGACGGCACGCTGGTGTCATTCAGGACGCACCGCATTCCGCAGTCAACGCTGGAGGCGGTGAGCCGTATCAGGCGGCAAGGCGTGAAAGTCTTTATCGCGACAGGCAGGCCGTTGCCGTTCATTGACAACCTCGCGGGGCTGGAATATGACGGCATCATGTCCGTGAACGGCGCGTGCTGCACCACGGCAGAGGGGCAAATCATATCGCAAAAGCCCGTTCCGAAGGACGACATACGGCGCTTGGTGGATGACGCCAAGGCGCATCCCATGCCCATAGCGTTCGCTTCCGGCGACAGAGCCATTGCCGTAAACGCAGGCAAGGCGGACGGACACCTGCCGGAAGTGTTCTCGCTTCTGAACCTGACACCGCCCGAAACGCGTCCGATAGAGGACGCCCTGCGCATGGATGTGATGCAGGTCATAGCCTTCTTCACACAGGAACAGGAGCCAAGGATAATGCGGGAAGTGCTCAAAGGGTGCGACGCCAACCGCTGGCATCCATACTTTGCCGACTGTGTAGCGAAGGGAACGAGCAAGGCTACGGGCATAGACGACATCTGCCGGCATTACGGTATCGCAGTGGAAGACACCATAGCGTTCGGCGATGGAGGCAATGACATGACGATGTTGCGCCATGCCGGCATCGGAATCGCCATGGGTAACGCCCCGGAAGAGGTAAAGAACGTTGCGGACATGGTCACCGACACGGTGGATGAAAACGGCATATCAAACGCTTTGCGGCGGCTTTGCCCTTAGTGTCCCGCCCCTTAAAGGCATGAAGTGAACCGTGTATTAAAGAAGTATAATAAAACAAAAAAGGCAGAAAGTACATCGTGCTTGCTGCCTTTTTTTAGTATCTTTGCAAAATGAATGCAGCGAAAAAGCGAATAATATATGTGATATTGTCACTCGTTCCGATGCTGTCACTGCACGCAAAGGAAGAGTTCACACCACTGGAACAACAACAAATCAGCATAGAAACGCCCGGATTGTTTGCCCGTTCAAACTCATTCCAGGTCGATTTCACGCAGTTGGCGAAGGAAGAATACTCCTTTCCGCTGCCCGTAGGCAAGGCTTTGACCGTCAACGGCAGTGACGTTGAGATAGAAACTGTCAAGGGTGACGCCGTGAAGGCTATGTTCGACGGATGGGTAAGGCTGTCGAGAAACACTCCTGCGCATGGCAACGTGGTGGTGATACGCCACCATAACGGGCTGGAAACGGTCTATGCGCTCAACGCACAGAACCTTGTCAAGAGCGGAGACCGCGTCAAGGCCGGGCAGACCATAGCCATAGTGGGCGGCAATGACGGCAAAGCCTACTGCCTGTTCAGCATCATGGTCGATGGAAAGAAAATCAACCCGAACACCATCCTCAACGTGAACGGCCACACATTGCGCAAGCAAACGGTGCTGATAAAGAAGTTCGGAGAGCGTATAGAGGTAAAGACCTCACGGCAAAAGCCTGAAAAGGAGAACATAACAATGCGCCTTGACACCAACGACCCCTTCCAAGGCAAGTCGGTGTTCCGCCTTAACCTCGACGAGATAACCGCTTCGGAGTGGTTCTATCCGCTGGAAAACTCAAAGGTGATAAGCGGCTATGGCGGCAAGAGAAGGCATGCCGGAGTAGATATAAAGAACGGTCCCGGCACGAAGGTATATGCCGCATTTGACGGACTTGTGGTGCAGTCGGGCGTCTTCTCGGGCTACGGCAAGTGCATAACGCTGCGCCATTCCAACGGACTGGAGACGCGTTACAGCCACAATTCCAAGAACTTTGTCAACGTAGGGGATAAGGTTAAGGCCGGAGAAGTGATAGGGATAGTAGGCAGAACGGGGCGCGCCACAACGGAACACCTGCACTTTGAGACACGCATAGCAGGCCGGGCGTTTGACCCTTCATACGTCTTTGACCACGCAAAGCACTGTCTTCAGAAAGGAACCTTGCAGTTCAAGAAGAACGGAAGCGTGGCAAGACTGAAGAAATAAGCGCCGGAAGCAGACATAACAATAAACATACAGGCTATGAAAAAACTAATCATTCTCATCGTGGGAGCCGTCATGACGGTCTCCTGCGGCACGGCAGGCAGCGGAGCTTTCAACGGAGCCATGCTCGGCGGAATAGTGGGTTCCAGCATAGGCGGCATCAGCGGAGGTTACAGAGGCAGCGACATCGGCACGCTGGTAGGCATGGCCACCGGAGCGGTGGCGGGCGGAATGATTGGCGCAGCAAACGAGGCGGAGCGTAACCGGGCTTACTACGCCGCGTCATCAAACGCCGGATATGGCGGCGGAAGGACTGCGGAGTATTACGATCCCTCAGGACGCACGGAGCAACCGGTGAATGACGACGTGATAAACCTCGAGCCTTCATCCGTCGATATACAGTCTATCGGGACACCGAAATACGACACTGCCGTAAGAATAGAGAACGCACGCTTCATCAATGCGGACAACACGCAGCACATTGCCAAGGGGGAACTGGTAAAGATAGCCTTTGAAGTGCGCAACGTTTCAGGCGAACCACTGTCCAATATCGTGCCGATGGTGCAGGAAACGACAGGCAACAAGCGCATACTCATATCCCCGTCAACCATGATAGAGTCCCTCGGCGCGCACAAGGCCATACGCTACACGGCCTTTGTCAGCGCACAGAAGAATCTGAAAACAGGCTCGGCACACTTCAAACTGTCTGTCATGGCAGGCGGAGCCGTGGTCAGCAACATCATAGAATTTGACGTACCATTGAACTAAAATATTACAATCATGAAGAAAATACTAATCATCGCCATCGCGGCAATGGCCATGGCGGCCTGCCAAGAGAAGAAAGACACCGGCACGGTGAGCCAGACTGACGTGCGCATTGACTCGCTTCAGCGCATCATAGACCAGAAAGACAACGAGCTGAACGACGTCATGTCCACGTTCAACGAGATACAGGAAGGGTTCAGACTCATCGAGGCGGCGGAGAAACAAGTGAACGTCATAAAGGACGGCGAGGGCACAAACAAGTCCGAACAGATACGGCAGAGCATACGGAGCATACAGCAGCGGATGCAGCACAACCGTGAACTCATCGCCCGTTTGCAGCAGCAGGTGCGCGAAGGCAGCACACGTTCCGAGGAGTTACGCCGCACGATAGACAACTTTGTGAAAGAACTTGAAAACAAGAACAACGAGCTTCAGCAGCTGCGCGCGGAGCTTCAGGAAAAGGATATACGCATAGCCGAGCTGGACAATGCCGTCACGACCCTTAACAGTGACGTGAACCAGCTGCGCGAGGAGACGGCGAAGAAGTCGGAGACCATAAGCAATCAGGATATGCAGATTAACAGCGCATGGTACGTGTTCGGCACGAAGAAGGAGTTGCAGGAGCAGAACATCTACCAGAAAGGCAAGGTATTGCAGTCCAACTTCAACAAGAGCTACTTCACAAAGATAGACATACGCGTTGACAAGGAGATAAAGCTATACTCCAAGAACGCCCGTATGCTGACCTCGCATCCGGCCGGAAGCTACACCTTGCAGCCCGACGCGCAGAAGCAGTACGTGCTGCGCATAACCAATCCGCAGCAGTTCTGGAGCACAAGCAAGTACCTCGTGGTGCTTGTCAAGTAACGGTCCGCGGGACTGTACAGTTATGAGTTGTGGGTTATAAGTTATGAGTTGCAGGACAATATTGTCGCAATCTGCCATACATAACTTATAACTCACAACTCATTATTTTATAACTTGATATGTGTTTGATGACGAATCTCACGCAGACGTATGTTGTTTCCAATGAATTATTGGTCCGCTTGTAGAGACGATGTACCACATCGTCTCCGCAAACAATGACAGGATAGAGGCTGTGAGACGATGTGGTACATCGTCTCTACAAGCGGGCAATGACATATCAAGGAATAGAATAAATGAATGACGAAATAAGATTATAATACTGGCATTACCACAAAGACATCGAACTTACGTTAACTCACCGCCAATAACCACCTCATGCGCGCCACGATACCATACATAAAACAGAAGTTTGACGAGTTCAACAGCCTTTGCTTCGCCGGTCGTCTGCCGCCGATTGCGGTAGAACTGAGCAACGCCAAGACGTTCCTCGGGATGTGCGTCTTCAAGAAACGCAGGACAATCTTCGGCAAAACGGAGAATTATGATTTCCGCCTGCGCATCAGCACACGCTTCGACCTGCCCGAAGCAGAAGTGGAAGACACCATCATCCACGAAATGATACACTACTGCATCGCGCTTGACAACATCCCCGACACCTCCGCCCACGGGAGGGTGTTCAGGGGAATGATGGACAATATCAACCGTAACTTCAACCGCAGCGTGACTATTTCCCGCCGCATTCCGCCCGAACAGCGCGAACAGGCATACGGAAAGCGCGGACGTTATCACGTCATCGCCGTCGTGACGTTCACCGACGGCCGTACAGGCTTCAAGGTATTGCCGCGCATAAGGGAACGCATCCTCAACTATTACAATAAGGTGGGGGCGGTGAAAGGTGTCGAGTCCGTCAGCCTTTACATGAGCAACGCCGCATTCTTCGAGCGTTACCCCAACTCCGGAGCGTTGAGTGTGCACTATGCCGACAGGCCGACGCTGATGGAACACCTGCGTGATGCGGACGTGCTCAGCGCCATTTTGCCGAAACAATGACAGCAAAACGCCTTGTAGGGACGCACCTTGGTGCGTCCGCCAATGCGATGAAAAGCGGCAATCCGGACGCGCCAAGGTGCGTACCTACAAGACATTGCAATTCAGAGCATTACAAAAGCCGCAGTAAAAGGGTGCTGATTACCTTGTAAAAGAGGCCTGATTACACTGCAATCAGCACCTGATTACAAGGTAATCAGCACCCTTTTGTTTGGATAACAGATACCGGCCATGATTTCATGGCACTCACATCGTTTGCTTTAAGGCTTTACAATCTTGACTGTAAGGCCGTTGCCTTTCACGGTATATGTGCCCGGGGCCAGTCCTGCCGTAATCTCTTCTGACGAGGTGCAACGCCCAATCGCCTTTACCTTTACGCCCGCCGTGTTGTAAACCGTTACCGGACCGGAGAGCAGGTCGGCCGTAATGCCGTTCACTGCCGACGGATTCGTCACGGTCAGCGTAGATGTCCGTTCACGGTATGTGCTGAGTATGTAGGTGGAATGCGCACACTCCGCGTTCTTCATCTCGATGTTATACGTGCCGGGAGCGACACTCTCGTCAACGGAGAACACCAGTTTCGCCACCTCGCCGGCCTGCTCCGTGAGCACGCCGATGCTGTAACAGAGCACGAAACGGCCGCCGTTCTCACGTCCGGCGTTCTGAAACGTGAAGATATACTCGTCGTCATCGTCCCTGACCTTTATCACCTCTCCGCGCTGAACCTTTGTCAGCGTTACGCCGGCAGGCGGATATACCTCAAACTGATAGCCCGAAGCGCAACCCGTCATGGTAACGGGTATGGTGACGGTGGTGCCTGCTTCCGCCGTGGCGTCGGCTATGACAAGGTTCGATTCGTCCAAGGCGTGAGCCGGACACAGGCCGGACAATAAGGCTATCGCCGCAAAAAATATTCTCTTTTTCATGTCTTTTTCCTTTCGTTAATGTAGTTTGTCAGTTATAAAAATCACTTGCCCTGCAATGAAGAGGACAGCATATATTCCGCCAAAGCGGTGATGTCGCCCACGGATATAGCGCCGTCACCGTTGACGTCGGCCGCATTCTCGTCGAATTTCTCAAGCTCGTCGCCCAGCAGGTGGCTGGCGATGGTCGTTATGTCACCAACCGATGTTATGCCGTCTTTGTTGGCATCGCCCACCTTTAGCTCCGTGATGGTCAGCGTGGTCTGCGCATACTCGTTCCTGATGTTGTTCTCGCCGTATGCCAGTTCGCCGTTTCTGAGTATCATGGCGTAGTCTCCCGGCTCCGCATTCTCTGGTATGTTCACCGTCACCTTGGCCACCTCTATGTCGCCCTCGGGCATGGGTGTGTTGGTGATGGAGTAGCAAAGGAAGAAGCGCGAACCGTCGTCCTTCACGGAATTGCTGAACTTATACAGGTATTCCTCGTCGTCATCCACGCCCTTTATGCCGTCGCCGCGCGCCACTTTCTCTATGGTGAAGCCCTCCGGCAGGTACAGGTTGGCCTGGAATCCGGACACCTCCTGCGTGTGCTTCATTCTCAGTGACAGCGTAACCGTCTTGCCCGCCAGCGTGCTAAGTTCCTGAACGTACAGCAGGTCGCTCTCACTCTCGACGTCAGTGCGCACCGGAGCGTACTTGATGTTAAAGCCCTTCCACGTGTCCGTGCTCTTATAGTTCTCCATTGCGGTACTGGGCACAACCAGTTCTGTGTTCTCCACATCCACGCGGAGGAACACATCTTGTCCCAATGCCGGCGGCGTCTTGGCGTAACAAGTTATTTTTGCCAAGTCGCTGCAATCCTCAAAAGCGCCGTTATAGATGTTTGTCACGTTCTTGTTGATGACCACTTCCTTCAAATGTGAGCAGCCTGAGAACGTATATTTGGGGATAACCCTAATACCCTCAGGCAATACTATGGAAGTGAGGGCAGAGCAATCAGCAAAAGCATATCCATTGTACTCTGGTCTATTACCTCCACTTAAACTTGTAACATTCTTGCCTAACGTTACAGATTTAAGTGCGTAGCAACCAGAAAACGCACGCTCTCCTATGCTTGTAACAGCGTCAGGAATGTCTATGGAAGAGAGGTTTATGCAGTTTTCAAACGCAGAAGAGCCTATTGTTGTGACCATCTTAGGAATGATAAAGTTATCCAATTCAGTACAACCACTAAATGCACCATTGTCTATATAGTTCGCTCTTGGCATTGTTACAGACGTTAGGTTGACGCAAAATACGTATGTAGATATTATTGATTATCAGTTATTTGTAGCTAATACGATAGAAAAGTGGAGTGTTTGTTATTTGAAGACATAAGCAAAGCTGAATTTTAACGACTTTAACTTTTGTAAACCACAATAATTATAGAAATGTGCAAGTTTT
>JAGAON010000003.1 GCA_017623655.1 Prevotella sp. | reverse complement strand
AGCTGAAAAAGAAATAACCAACCGATGGTTGGCGGAACAAATGGGCGTTACTGATATGACAGTTTCACGATGGAAAACAAATAAGATTCAACCATCTATGATGCAATTCGTTGAGATTGCCAAATTGCTCAAGGTAGATATTAAAGACCTCATAGAGGCAGATTTTAATTATGAGATAGAATAGAAATGGAACGCTGGTCAAATGTATCTAATGAAGATATCCGTTCTGGGAAATATGTTTTCCGCGATATTTTTGACGTATATGACTATCTTCACATAAAAAGCGGATGGAGTTTTGGTTGGTATGCAGCGCCTAATTTTGAAATCATGCAATTGGAGGCAAACCGATTGGTTGCAGCACCTATGCCAATGTCTCCGTTATTTCGTGGACAAAATCTTTTTCATTCCCCCTCTTATCCTTCGTTATACAGGAAAGAAATGTCTGAATTAGATTTGCTAGAAAGAGACATTAAGTTTGAGGATTTCAAAACGATTTTAGATAAAAATCCGGAAATTAAAGATTTAAAAGACAATGGTTTAGTTGTAAATTATACAGGATTAGCACAGCACTATGGAATTGACACAAACATTATGGATCTAACCAACAGTTTCGGGGTCGCCGCATTTTTTGCAACAACATATTATGATCTAATTACTAATTGCTATATTCCAATCCCATGGTCTATCACAAAAGGTGTCATATATTTTATGCCAACAGGTGGATTCCTTTCTAATTTTGACAGAAATCGTAAAGACTATATACTTCCCATAGGTATGGAGGCTTTGGCACGTCCTGGTGAACAACGTGCCTACGGAGCGGAACTGCGAAAAGGAGAAGATTTTAATGCAATCTGTCCTATTAGATTTTTCTTTTGGCAAAATCCGCAAGCATCAAAAAGATGTTATGATTATTTTGATGAAGGAAAGCTACTGTTGCCTTATGACCCAATGGCAGAGAAAATACGGGAAATGAGCAAATATCGTATGTACGGCGAAGATTCTTTGCAAAAAGTCATACATTCATCTAAATATGATGTTTCTTATGAATTTGCCAAGAAAGCATTGGAAGAAAGAGGATGTCATTTCTATTCTACGTCTCCATTTAAATATACGGATTTGGAATTAGAATACATTATTAATAACTATCATAAAAAATATCCAGGAAGTTTTCCTGACAGTCACAGAGAATAAAGAAGGAATTATATGAGAAAGTTAAAAATAGGTGATGTCTCTCCACTCGGTAACATTGTTATTGTGGACGAAGATAGATTGTGCTATCAGGTGGAGAATGCCAGTAAAGGAGCAAAGGGGATTCGTACAATATCAAAAGCACTTTTGGATGAATTCACAAAATACGTCAGCCAACATCCTGATGCAGTAGCGAATGATGTAAGAGAGGCTTTAGTAGGGAAAAGTAGAATAGACAAATTTGAATATGGTTATGCAGCGTCTCTTGTCACCATGGCAAAAATGCTTCTTGAAGATGATTTTTCCGGAGATATAAATCATATGCAAACGGCATTAAAATGTATCAATACCCCCTTTCAACAAATCTTTTACGGTGCACCAGGCACAGGTAAGTCCCATGCCGTGAAAAAGGAAACAGAAGCATGGGAAGGGCGAGACAGAGTGGTAAGGACGACCTTCCATCCCGACAGCGACTATTCCACATTTGTTGGGGCATACAAGCCTACCACAGAGAGTGTGCAAAGATATGACATCTACAACAAACCTATGACAAGAGATGGAGTGCCTGTCATGGAACAGATTATCACCTACGAGTTTGTAGAACAGGCTTTCTTGCAAGCTTACATTGATGCATGGAAGAACAGAGATGAGCCTGAGTTCTTGATAATCGAGGAAATCAACCGTGGCAACTGTGCTCAGGTATTCGGTGATTTGTTCCAGCTTTTGGACAGAGGTGATGATGGCTATTCTGAGTATGCCATAAGAGCTGATCGGGATTTACAGAAACATTTGAGCAAAGCATTCGAGGACGTGGAGATAGCAGATTACCCTAATATAAAGACGGGAAAGGAACTGCTTTTGCCAAGTAACCTCTATATCCGCGCTACGATGAATACCTCCGACCAGAGTCTGTTCCCAATAGACAGTGCCTTTAAACGCCGTTGGGATTGGAAGTACGTGCCTATTTTCAAGGGAAATGACAATGGAAAAGAATTGAATTGGATGATAGATGTTGATGGTGGCTTATACGATTGGTGGACTTTTGTCAGAACTATCAATAAGCATGTTTTTGACACGACCAATTCGGAAGACAAGCAATTGGGCTTTTTCTTCTGTAAGGCTAAGAACAATATCATCAGTGCAGAAACATTCGTTTGCAAAGTCATCTTCTACCTATGGAACTATGTGTTCAAGGATTTCGGATTTGACGACAAAATATTTGACGACAATGAAGATAATGAGAAAACAAAACTCTCGTTTGACAAATTCTATATGGCAAATGGTAATGTGAATGAGGGGAAGATTAAGATGTTCCTTGAAAACCTTGGGATGATGCCAATAGAAGAATACTCAGAGGAGGTTGACGATGAGTCTGAAAATTCCAATGGTAAGACAATACCCAAATATTCTATTAATGGGAGTTCTGAACAATTTTCCACCCCAAATGCAGTTCGATACATAATTGAAAATTATGCAAAGCAGAACGAGAACATTTCAGTTGATGAAATGATTCAACTTTGGAATGGTATTGCCGAAAGGAATAATCTATTAGTCCCCACATGGCAACCATCACCCAATGACAATCAACCATTTGCAAATAAAAGGCGTGTCAAAATTGAATGGGGAAACTCTATTGCCTGGTTGATTATGGGCTGGACAGAAGCCTTATTTAGGAAGTTCATACAGAACGTAAAACAAAAGTTGGATATAAGTATTGAAAGGATTAACTAATGCGCATCCTCATTGAAGAATATCAATACGAAGTGGCTGCCGTGAAGGACATCCTCCACGGCATTGACCCCTTGACCAACATAGAGGGCAAGGGGTCAATACATTATGTAGGCTATTATTACAACAGCCTATTGAAGGACTGCGTATTTATTCTTCCTAAAGTATTACTACAGGGAGGCGCAGACGCTGCTTACAGTCCGGATTTGGTTTTCGGCAAGTACAAGCCAGAGGACATTGCAAACCTTGACAAAAAGAATCCGCTTTCTCAAAGGGAGCGGGATTTCATCTATAAATTTGCGGTATGGGTTTATCGGGCAATCGTGGTTTACAAGAACGACAAACAAACCGACAGTTCCATCATTTATCATGCCCAAATAGCGCAAGTGGGCAAGGGACAGCGCAGGCTGAGCAATACCTATCTTGACATCTTGTTGTCTTTGATACAGTTTAATCGCGAGAACCAGAACTTTTTCTTTTTTATACTGAAAAATCTTCATTCCGGCTTCAATAAGATAAACTGGACGCGCACCATCGGCACGACAACAGCCATTGTGCAGCGAAACCGTCCCATCTATCTGAACCCCGTAAACAAGAAACGGAAAATAAACTTCGATGAGGAACTGCTTGTCATCTTCTTCTCCATATTGAATTATATCGGTGACACCTACGGATTCTCCAAGGAAATAAGCTGCCAGTTTGAACTTGTCAAGGGTAAACAGTTTGCAACCTATCTGAAAGGTTATGGCAAGACAAGGTTGCTGCAAATCAAGTACAAGTATTTCTCAGACAAGGCTTTGGAGCTATGGCAACTTTGTTATGCTTTCTTTGACGAGTCACGGCAGGTGTTCATCAACACAGAGCAGAAAGAATACTTGCTGGTCAAGAATTTCTATATTGTCTTTGAAGCAATCATTGACGAACTGATTGGCGACAAACCTCTTCCAGACGGTATGGAAAAGAAACAGGAGGACGGGAAAATCGTTGACCATCTTTTCTCTGCGCCAAGTCTGATTGACGGCGAAGCAAAGCAGACATACTACATTGGTGACAGCAAGTATTATAAGATTGGTCATGAACTGACCACAGAATCCATTTACAAGCAATATACATACGCCCGCAACGTAATCCAATGGAATCTGGACATCTTCAATGTGGGTGGAGAGACGAAGTCTGGTGTACGCCTGCGTGATGATGTGACAGAAGGCTACAATATCATACCTAACTTCTTCATAAGTGCGAAGATGGATATGGTGTTTGACTATTCCAATGATGGGATTGAGAAAACAGACCGCAAGAAGAACAAGCACAAGAAGGAGCAATTCAAAAACCGCCTGTTCGACCGTGACACTCTTCTGTTGTTCCACTATGATGTGAACTTCTTATTTGTGTTGTCACTCTATGCGCGTGACAACATATCACAGAAAGCCAGATGGAAGAATGACATTAGGGACAAGTTCCGCAAAGAAATACAAGAATGGCTGCAAAAGGATTATGACTTCTATGCCATGCGTGCCCGTCCGGGAGTCGATGGAGAAGAATATATCAGGCGAAACTTCAAGAACGTTGTTGGCAAGATTTATACTCCATTCGCAGACGAAAAGACTTATTCGCTTGCATTGGATAATAAAGATCCAGAAGGTGACAATGAAGATATTAAGGCGGCATTGTCCGAGTTCTTCTATGTGGAACCTTGTAGTTTAGGGCAGAATCCGGACGAAGTGCTGCCTGCCATTGCTGCCAATGTAGCAGTAAAGCCAAAAGATCAAGAATTGGCTCTATGTGTAACTAAAGAGGGAATACATTTCGACAATGCTGTGGCAAAAATGAAGCAGACTGGCAAACTTGGCATAGCACTGAATATGAATGGAGCTACATTGCAATTGGTTGAAGGTTTTACCACTGCCAAATATCTCATTATCCACAACAAAAGCAACAAATATGCTGCCTTCTTCGTTGATGGGAAAGGGCCGAGGCTGATTTCCGCAAATGAGATGACAGATATGGTGACGACAAAGAAAGGAGCATCCATCTATCTTGTCTATAATGCAGAACTGAATGCAATCCCTGCATTTGGCGAATTGGATTTCACTCCCATTACCAAGAGTGGTGATAGTTACTCACCACACTTGTTATCCATAAAGAGTTTAATAAAAGAAAACAATGACGCATGAATACAGATATACAGAAACTCATAGGTGAAGCTACAACCTATGACAAGAAACAGATGCTTGAGGTCAAACGCCCTAAAAGTTGGCTCAAGAGTGTATCGGCTTTTGCTAATGGCGAGGGCGGCACGTTGATATTTGGTGTCAGTGATGATGACCATATAGTCGGACTCGCTGACGCAAAAGGCGATGCAGAGAGAATAAGTGAGGAGATTAAGAGTAAAATGGATCCAGTTCCTGCAGTCAATCTTGAACTAAAGGAAGCAGAAGGTAAAACCCTTGTATTATTGCATGTATATCCCGGACAGGAAACGCCATATTATTACATTGGCGACAAACAGCGCATCGCCTTTGTACGCATAGGCAATGAGTCTGTTACAGCAGACCGCACTCAACTGAAAACACTTGTGTTGAAAGGTTCCGGGCGCACATATGACAGTTTGCCTTCCAATTATAGATTTGAGGATATGGCATTCTCCAAACTCAAGTCTGTCCACTACAAAAGGCTACAGCGTTCGTTTGAAGACAATGAGTTCGTTTCGTGGGGAATCATTGATGAAAATGGTATGTTGACAAATGCTGGTGCATTATTGGCTGATGAATCTCCTGTTCGGCAGTCACGTATATTTTGCACACGCTGGAATGGTCTTGATATGACAAGCGGCTTAGGTGAAGCGATTGATGATGTGGAATTAGAAGGTTGCGTGATAAGCCAGTTACAGGATGCCGTTTCTTTTGTCAGGAACAATTCCCGGAAGAAATGGTGGAAAGAGAATGACTATCGTGAGGAACTGCCTGATTATCCAGAACGTGCCGTAACAGAAGCGATAGCAAATGCCATTATCCATAGGGATTATATGCAGATGGGAAGTGAGATACACATAGATATGTATGACGACCGTTTAGAAATATACTCACCTGGAGGAATGATGGACGGCAGGCTTATCCAGCAGTTAAACCCACTTACAGTGCCATCCAAAAGAAGGAATCCCTTGCTGGCTGATTTCTTCAGTAGATTGGGACTTATGGAGAGACGAGGCAGTGGAATGAAGAAGATCATAAACACATATAGGCTTTATGAGCATCTTTCAGACTACCATGTACCAGCATTCACCTCCAATGCTTCTGAATTTCACGTGACTCTATGGAACTTGAATTATAAGGGTGAGATAATGGAAGAACTCACGCCAGACAACATTCCCTTAATACAAGAGTTCGTAAAAGACAATGGCGAAGTGGTCGTAAAAGAGTTCGTAAAAGGACCGTCCAAGTTCGCAAAAGAGTTCGTAAAAGCAAGTCGCCAGATATACAAGTTGATTTCTCAAAATCCTCATATCAGCGCTATACAAATGAGCGAGAGCATGGATCTTTCACCTCGCCAGGTTCAGAAATACCTGAGACGTCTTCAAGAATTAGGAAAGATAGCTCGTATAGGTGGGCGAAAAATGGGAGAATGGAAGATTATCGACGAAGAATACGAGGGATTCTTTGATAGAATATAAAGACAAATTTGAATTAACAACCTCATATTGACAAGTGATTATGACAGATAATAAACATAAATTTGGTGACTTGGTTATGACCCAAGGCACTTCTGATTATTTTCAATCGGGTTCTAATTTTGAAGAACAGCTTTCTTTACTTAAGGACAAGATACGAGAGTTGTTTAATTTGAAAAATGTCAATTTTCTTTTTGGGTCCGGCACAAGTAGTGGAGCAATTCCTACAATGTCGGAACTTTATACTTCGTTGTCCTTCACCGCCGAAGAGAAAGAAATGGAAACAGAGTTCAAAAGTATCGCTGCAAAATGTGAAAGCAATTTAGAGAAATGTCTGACAGTAATGTATGCCGCAAGAACACATTATCAGGGGATAGAGATCACGGTCAAGGAGCAACAAGAGAACATAGAATCTTGGTTGAAACTTTATGAAGCCATGATAGATAAAGTTGAAAAGCATATTTTTAACAGTATCAATATTGGGTTCGATAAAGATAATCACAATAAGGTCTTAGGATACTATAAAACTTTCTATCAAAAGTTGGCTCTTAGGACTAAGGATAATTCCAGAATTCGAGTGTTTACGACAAATAACGATTTGTTCAGTGAAACAGCTCTTGACGCATTAAATATTCATTACATTAATGGTTTTAGCGGAGGACTTCACAAGTACTTTAATCCTGCTATTTTCAACTATACATGGTCTAAACGAATGGACACTAGTATTGACAAATATGAACCTGTTGAAAATATGGTATATCTTTATAAAATTCATGGTTCTGTCAATTGGCGTGAATCGCATAATCAAACTAATAATTATTTCGAGATTGAGGAAGTTGTTCCTTCTGAAACAACCCCCAATGGCTCTGTTCTAATATATCCCACCCCAACAAAGCAGGACAAAAGCTTGGGCAGCCCATATGTTGACCTCTTTCGCGAGTTCCAAAACAAATTACTAGAACCACATTCTGTCCTATTTGTTATAGGATATAGTTTCAGTGACAGGCATGTAAACGATATAATATATAGGGCCTTGGCTACTAATTCAACTATAAATGTGGTGATCTTTGGCTCCAAACCAAAAATCGAGGAAAAGAAAACTAAGCCAATCTTCTTTATTGACGATAAGCGCATCTTTACAATTAGTGGGATAGAGTATAATGACGAAGACAAAAAGGATAAAAAGGGAACAATTAATTACTTTGATTATATAGTTAATAATCTCTTGCCAAATCTTGACACATTCCAAAAAGAAGAAAATGTACTTAACCGATTCGTCGAAAGCTTAAAGATTGAAACAAAAGATGAAAATAGGTAAAATAATATCAGTGGAATATGACAAGTTTAGAGTTCGTTTGTTTCACACTACAAGAAACTCTACTGTCAATATTGATGGAAAAGTATACTATTTTGGCAATATTGGTAGTTACTTGAAGACAATAAACTCTTCAGGAGAGTATATTTTGTGTGAGGTGGTATCAATAGTTGATTGGGTAGGCAAGGAAAATCAAGTATATAGTACATATAATCTCGACAGTTCAAGAGAGATTATCATTAAGCCAATAGGAACATTAATGCACGAAAAGTTCTGTATGGGTGTGGGTATTTTCCCTTCTTTGTATAGTGACGTGGAAATCGTGACTTTTAATGATTTGGATTCAATATTGTCTTGTAATGAAGGATATGACATTGAAGGCGTACATTCAACAATTTTCATTGGGACAAGTAAAAGTTTGATTAATTACTCTATAGAACTTGATATCAACCGTTTCTTCAATATACATTCAGCCGTACTTGGGAATAGTGGTAGCGGCAAGTCTAATACAATAGCTCATATTTTGCATGAAGTATATCGCAAGCATGAAAATGAAGCTATAGGAGCCAAAACAATCATATTCGATGCAAATGGTGAATATCCTATGGCTTTGGGAGTAGAGGCACATTTGAATAACGAGATAGAATCTATTTTCTATAAGCCTAATATATGTGAGGAGAATGGTGTACATAAACGGTTCATATTACCTTATTATTTGATGAACCTTGATGAGTGGTTGTCATTTTTAATGGCATCGGAACGAACTCAAAAACCGTTCTGGGACAGAGTCCTTCAAGAGAGTTATAAGTTTTATAGCATTTTCAATACTGATAAAAGAAACGATACTCATCGATTTGCCAATTATATCAAATGGAAATTACAGCAAATGCTATTCAATATTGTAAGCAGAATAGATAGTGACACCTCCAAAATGACAGCGGCAAAAGGAGCTATCGCAATGCTTAGGCAGACATGCGATCGAGGTCTTGGTGATGATGCTGATAATAATGTCTTGACAGATCTTTCTAACTTTCTCAATGCATGTAACGACCTGTGCGTGGTTAACTTTGGCAACAATAATGATTCCTTGTCTAATGCACTTAATCTTTTTACAGCTATAGAAGACAAGCCGAAATACGTATGTATAACAAAACATCGTGACCATTGCGAAGCGAACCTTTCAGGTACCCAAACAGAAGGTGCATTCCGACAAATCGATGAAAGTGATGCTTTGTCGGTAGACCAAAACAAGCTTATGCCTGGTAAATACTTTGATTACCACTATCTGCGAACTGCGGTTGATATGGTACTTTTGGAAGAAGAGGCTCATGGTAATCTGCACATTAGAGACTTCACATCTACGCTGATGAGTCGGTTGGATTTCTTTCTTTATAACCCAGAGTGCGCGTTTATGCGTATTGAAACTCCAGATTATCAAGATTGCAATGACTACTTAGAAAAAATGTTTGGCATCTCAGATTCTGAGGGAAAAAGCAAACAACTTATCACTATAGATTCGAGTGAAGTGGGAACGGATGCTTTAGAATTGATGACAAGTGTCGTATCTCGAATGGTGTTCGATTATAGAAAACATAAGTTTGGGAAATTGCGACAGCAAAAACCAATACATCTGATTCTTGATGAAGCACATCGCTATATTCGAAAAGACGCTAATTACATAATGCGTGAGAATATTTTTGAAAAAATAGCACGAGAAGGCCGGAAATACTCTCTATATTTGATTATATCTTCACAAAGACCCTCAGAGTTATCCCAGACGGTTTTGTCGCAATGTGGAAACTATATCGTTCATAGAATACAGAACGAAGTTGATATGAAATATATCTATTCAGTTCTTCCATACTTCAGTGAAGATTATATAACAAAAATCAAACAAGCTGTTCCTGGTGAGGCGTTAATCTTCGGAAATTGTGTACCTATGCCAATTATGGTTAAAATTAAAGAAGCTGAGCCAGCACCAAATAGCAAGAACTGTGACATTAAGATGGAATGGTTTTACAAAGAAGTTGTGACTGATAAAGACAAAAATAACAAATGCAATGGTTGATGTCTTGACCCAAGAGCAGCGCCATCGTTGTATGTCTGCGATAAAAAGCAAGAATACGAAGCCAGAATTGCTGGTGAGAAAGTTCTTGTTCGGCCGTGGGTTTCGGTATAGACTGAATCATCCACGGCTTCCTGGGCATCCCGACTTGGTTTTGCGCAAATACAGAACTGTTATTTTCGTAAATGGTTGCTTTTGGCACGGTCACGAAGGATGCAAATACTACGTTCTACCAAAGACAAATGTTGAATTTTGGAAGAATAAAATTGAGCGTAATCGGAGTAGGGATATAGAGGAACGGCAACAGATAACTTCGATGGGATGGCATTGTATTACTGTTTGGGAATGTCAATTAAAATCAAAAGTCCGCCAACAGACTTTAGAAGCTTTGGAATACACGCTTTACCATATCTATCTTGAAGATAAAAGTATCAAATCATATGAGAGAACAGAAGAAGAATATAGCATGGTGGCAGAACCCATCGAAAGTTATGGCAAATCACAATGAATAACTAAAGGTTAGTGTAATTGTAATTTGAGATACTTCTATGCTATGGGAACTTTGTGGTATCAAACAATGGGTAGAACCTTGTGTTTTAGTTGATTATCAGCGTTATAGAAAGTTGAAATAAGTTCAAGCGTGAGAGTCTGATCCTGTTACTCGTCCCACATTCCGAGGCTTCTCGCATTGCCCTTCCAAGTTGGACGAGCAACAGCAAGATACCCACGCCGATGAGATATACGATACCTGACACATCACGCCACAATACACCTTTACATGATAAAGCGATGGGCATGACATAGCCAGGCGAATATACGTCACCTATGAGCATCTACCTGCTGCTACTGCCCTGACTTGGAAGAAATTTTGCGAGAATTTCGGAATGTCAGAGACATAGCGCACGATAAACGCTATTTCCATAAATAGAGGTTTCCGCTGCACTCCACCGTGTTTTCCGCAGAAGAGAACAATGGTAAACCGCTGCAAATGTACGCAAAATAATCAGAACCACCAAATTTTTCCGCCTTTTTATTCTCTTTTTCAGCCTACCGCCCCTTCCGGTTCGGATTTTTCATGCACAGACAGTGGTCTTTCAAGGATGGTGATGCCCACTGCCTCCACCTCGTTTTCACCACAGCAACGGCAAAAAACAGAAAACTCATTCTGCCGTGTTAAATTGATGGCGGCGGGCTGGTATGCCACTGAGACACTGCCGCCGTCAGAGCGGCTGTAAACCGCCAAGAACCGGACGGACATTTTGGTATGTTTTTAGAGATAGGGCATTATTATGCGAAAGGGTACTGATTAGAATGTAATCAGTACCCTTTTACAGTGTTAACGACCGTTGATTACCGAAGCAAGGAGGGACTTTGGGGAGATGTTTTCGCACCATTTTTGCGGTAACCACAACCTTTTTGCCGGTCATTAAGGAAACTTTAACAATTCGGGGGATATTTGTTGTTGGCGTTTTATATTCTGGAAAGGATGCTTATTCCTGTTATATACAGGCAAACAGATTCGCCTATATGTAGGAATTATTACCGGTTCTCATCCCATCCAAGCGGATGGGCACTAAGCGGCAGCTTCGCAAGCGGATGGTAGTCCCCTTTCAAGCCTACGGGCGTGGCATGACGTATGTCGCTTACAATCTGTATGCTGTTACGTGCCTCGCTGATGCGGAAGCCTTCTCCATCCAGAATTTTCCGGTAGCTCATGGTGTGAAGTTCGGTAAAGCCTGCACTGAATTCAAACTCGTCCCCGTCGATGCTGATGGTTCTGTAAGTTCTCTTTTCTCCCTGCACGGCGTTTTCAGGCAGACAGTCGGAACTGATACTGAGGAAATAACGTACCCGCGCTTTCTCAAGTTCCAGATAGCCGGCAACACGGTCAAAGCTCATCACATGAACGACATTCTGTCTTACCGGACCGAATATCCACTGGAGCATATCATAGAAGTGTACCCCGATATTGGTGGCAACACCGCCACTCTTTTGAATGTCGCCTTTCCATGAGGCATAATACCATTTTCCTCGCGAAGTGATGTAGGTCAGATCTACATCATAAATCTTGTCCTTAGGACCTTCGTCAACCTTTTTCTTCAAGGCCATGATTGATTCATGAAGACGCAGTTGAAGAATGGTATATGCTTTATGTCCCGTTTCTTTTTCTATATCCAGCAGTCTGTCAATGTTATCCGGATTGAGCACAATGGGCTTTTCGCAGATGACATCCGTACCGAGATGCAGTCCGTAGCGGATAAAAGCGTCATGAGTATGGTTTGGCGTACAGATTGAAGTATAGTGCAGCGGATTGTCTGTTTTCATCCGCTTGGAACAGAAACGGCCGAATTGTTCGTTCTCTGTGAAGAAATAACATTCAGGGAAAGAACTGTCCAAGCGTCCGACACTGTCAAAACAGTCATAAGCGGCAATAAGGTTATTGCCTGTATCGGCTATAGCCTTGATGTGACGCGGTGCGATGTAACCTGCCACACCGATTAATGCGAAATTTCTTTTATCCATTATTTCTATCTTTTCGGTTTGTGTCACTTATTTTTCAAACGATGATTTCTCCGGCAGGATTTTATGGAAGGCAGCATTTATCCCTTCTTTGGCCGCTTCAAAAGAAGAGACTTCCCCGTCATTCAAACAAACTATTTTCTTCTTTTGGCGTTCAATTGTCTTAACAATCTTATCTAATGTGTTATCCAAAATTTTAAAACATGCACCATCTTTCTGTACATTTAACGGAACAAAATCCCCCTTTGCCAACTGCCAGTAACGTAGCAGCCATGGATTGACGTCAGCAATGCTTCTAAATCGTGAAGCTGTAGTGCGAAGCAAAATATCCTCATGTCTTTCCCATACTTCTTCAAAAGTGGACTTGCGATAACCTTGCGGAAGGTGATGCTCATAAAATCCTGTAATATTAGGCCAAGGCAATAAAAGAAGCGTGCGCAGCAGTTTACTACCAGCCTGAGGGGAAAACCATTTCCAGAAATTCTTGCGCACCATCTCATATTTATTAAAAGAAGAATTGATGACACACAAATCACTTACTATGTTATGCCAAAAAAAGTTGTTAGGGCACAAAGCATTAAACGCCGCCTTGTCACATGGCAACCCTTTCCTAAAAAATCTTTCCGGTTCAACCCTGTCAATCAAGAAGCAGTCATCGTCGAAACAGACGAAATGTTCTGACAATTCTTCTATGCGGTGCAGGTTCAATATTATGGGGCGCGAACTGAATGTAGGCAGATATTCGCCCGGAATATAATCCGAATGTTTCACGAAATGCAGTTTGTGTGCATTTAGGTTCAACCATTCCGGTGCCTGCCCGCAGGAAACAAAATGCACTTTATTCACCCATGGAGCAAACTTCTCCACGCCACGGAACCAATAACGCAAGTTATCCCAATTACGGTAGCGCTCTGTACGGATGTCATTCATATAATGGTTTTGAGGCAGGTAAGCATTAAACTCTTTCTGCCATACCGGGTCATTGCAATCTACCCATGTTATCACAAAATCAATTTTTTCCATTCTGACGATTATGAATTGATGGAGTATTATTCTCGCATAGACTGTTTATCATTTCAATTTCTATTTGAACTCTTTCTTCCCAAGAAGGCCATGTAGAGATAGTACTTTTTGCGTTTTCCCCCAATCGGGCAATCAAACTGGAATCTGAAAGAAGCCTTATTATCGCGTCTTTCAGTTCCTCATACGATTTTATTACTATTCCGTTTTCTCCATCTTTGATTAAGTCTCGGGTAGTACCCCGGTCCAAGGCTATAACACATTTTCCACAACTCATTGCCTCAAAGACAGCATTTGAAAGACTGCTGATTTCGTTCATACTGATAAATACATCCGCAACACTTTGATATCTAACAACATCTTTCTGACAGATTGACCCTACAAAACTGATACGGTCAGAAATACCCAATTGGGATGCCATTATTTCCAAATTCTTCCGTTCCAATCCGTCGCCAACAATAACTAATCGAGTATTTGGTAAAGTCTTTGATACTTCACAGAACGTTTCTATTATTTTATCTATATTTTTTGTTTCAGCAAGACGAGAGACTGAGAGTAAAAGTGTTTCATTATTTGGAGCAAGTTCTTTATACAAGCGTTCGTCCTTTTTCTGATTCTCCGGTTTATCGATTCCATTACGAAGGAAAGCTATTTTATGAGGAGGTACACCTCTTTTTAGCGCATATTCATATCCATTTGAACCATCATTCGCGATGATATACAAATCCGTAGGATACCCAAAAGCGTGCTTACGCATCAAGCCCCAATGTAGGAATCGGGGAGCACTGACCATACCAATACCATAGAGTCTTAAAACATGTTTTGCCTTAAATATTTTTGCAAGTATGTATCCCACAAAAGCCAAATTAGTTGAATGAGAATAGACAACATCTACATCATGTTTTTTTTGTATTCTTATGGCATGATAAATGAAAAGCGGATAAATTATTGGTAAATAAAAAAGCAACAGATAGATTTTTGTGTTGGAAAACCTCGTATCTGCAAATGGATTGTTTATTTTAACAACCTGTATTCCCTGTTCGGAATCATCCGGACTTGCATAAGAAGAATCGGTTATATATATGTTGTCATATCCATTATTTGCTAATCCCTTAATAGGTAGATAAGTGGAAACTCGTCCTTTCCCTTTCCCCGAATCCCAAAGGGCGAATGGGGCAACATGAATGATTGTCTTTTTCATCATAACACTTTCCTCAAAATATAAAATACAAGAATAATAGAAAGAATATATTGAACCGTAAGAGCGAGGCTGTAAATGATAATGGTATTGGCAACGGGGAAATCATATAAGTATGATATAAAGAGACTCAACACTACAATCATGATACGTGACACTTCGAGCCAAAACACAAGTTTTTGCTGCTCGAACACATTGAATATGCCATCGCTTATCGGGCTATAAACGAACCGGAATATCAAATAGAAACAAAGATAGCGGGCAAAAGTTCCCGATTGTGTCCATTCGGCACCAAAGAACGTCCGGAATATCCAAGGCCCGAAGCAGATGATAAGCATGAAGGGAATAATGCTGACTACAAACAGCCTTATCATTATCCATACTGTAAGAGTAGATATTTCCTTGCCGCTTTTCCTGCCCAACGATGCAATCTCACCATAGAACGCTTTCCCCACAGATTTGCATACAATAGCAACAGGTGCAGACAGCATGGTCATAGCCAAACTGATCTTGCCGGTTGTGCCAATGCCGAAATGCCATGCGAAATAAAGTATGGGAAGGCTTCCTGCAGCCATGAGAAGAATTTGGGAAGGAATCCGATATAAGGGGAAATCCTTATATCGTTTAAGGACAAAAACAATTTTTCGCCGCGTCACATAGTATGCGTCCTCTTTCAGCCTTTTCCAATAGGAGCGTATGTATAAGGTAAGTCCTCCGCTTTCTGCCAATATGTTTCCTATCAACAAACCTATTACATTAGAGTGGAACAGTCCGAAAACTATTTTGGTTAAAGTTCCAATCACTTTTTGAACAACTGTAACTTTCGCAATGGTAGAAAAGTCCCGGTAGCGGGTAGAGTAATATGATAAGACCTCAGATATTCCATAAAAGAAAAATGCCAATGGAATAAAACACCAAAAAGCATCTATACTTTCAGAAGAGAAAAGCGAAAGAATCTGCAAATGGAAAAAGGCGAATACTATGCTGATGAACAAAGTATTGATGACAAGCATAAAGAGACATGCCGCCAATGAATTAACACCGATTTTTTCATTGAAATGTAATGGAATGGCGAGCGTATATCTAAGCGTACAGAATGGATAGCACAAGGCACATATTGATGTAAAGACAGCAAGTAGTCCGAAGTCTGACGGTGTGTATAGCCGCGTAATGAATGGTGCTGCTATGAATCCTATGATTCTACCAATACCCTCTCCCGATATCAGTTTGAGGATATTCTTAAAAAGAGAATTGTCCAAATCTGATTTCATTATTACTCCGCTTATTTATTACTGTTTATAGGTATTTCCCCTACTTATTCCTCTTCTCTACGTCAGAAATACCTTGATTGCATTACATACTCCATCAATTTCTTCCAATGAAATATAGGGGTGCATCGGCAGTGAGAGGACAGTCCCGCACAATTTGTCGGCAACAGGACAGTCTGTCTCTGGCAGCCTCATGTTCCTGTATGCTGTTTGCCGGTGCATTGGAGTCGGATAGTAAACCATCGACGGGATTCCCTGTCCTTTAAGATATGCCTGCAACCCGTCACGTTCAGTTTTGCTGTTCAGCTTGATGGTGTATTGTGCCCAACTTGACAGGAACCCGTCAGGAACAACAGGTGTTTCCACTATGTCTGTCAAACGGTCTGTATATTCTGCCACAGCCTTGTTGACGGCCGCAAGTTCTCCGGCAAAAGCCTTCAACTTAACTATAAGGATGGATGCCTGAATGGTGTCCAGACGCGAGTTCATGCCTATGCGGACGTTTTCGTATTTGGAAGAGCCTTTTCCGTGCATACGGTACGATTCCATCAGTGCAGCCCATTCATCGTTGTCGGTGAAACAAGCCCCTCCGTCACCATAGCACCCAAGCGGCTTGCTCGGAAAAAATGAAGTAATCGAAATATCGCCGAAAGAACAACTGCGTTTGCCGTTGACAGAACCGCCAAAACCTTGGGCACCGTCTTCAAGTACGAGAAGATTATGATTGCGGGCAATCCTGAGGATGGCAGGATAATTTGCGGGAAGCCCGAACAAGTCAACTGCGATTATGACTTTCGGTACCAATTCTCCCTTTTGAATCGTCACTTCTATTTTATCCTCAAGGTCCGCAGGGTCGATATTGAAGGTGTTGCGGTCCACATCGACAAAAACAGGGGTTGCACCCTCTAACGACACCGTTTCTGCCGAAGAAAAGAATGTGAAGTCAGGGACAAACACGGCATCTCCACGTTTGACGCCAAATGCTTTCAGGGCAAGCGTCAAGGCATCGGTGCCGCTGGCACATGATATGCAATATTTCGTCCCGACATACCCTGCAAGCTGTCTTTCAAGTTCTTTCACCTGAGGTCCCATTATATATGTGCCTGAAGCTGCAACATCGAGTATGGCCTTGTCGATGTCTGACTTAAGAACTTGATATTGCTTTTTTATATCCCGGAATTGCATGGTCAACATTTCTTATTTAAGCATTCTCCGTCAAACGAATACTCTCTTCCGCACGAACATTCCAAGGTTTCATCGAGCCGCTGGCCGCATTCACACACCCACCCTATCTGCCGGGCTGGTACACCGGCCATAAGCGCATAGTCCCTGACATCTTTTGTCACCACGGCCCCTGCGGCAATCAATGCGCTACGACCTACGGTATGACCGCAGATTACAGTACAGTTCGCACCTATCGACGCCCCCTCTTTTACGAGAGTTTTGGCATATAAGCCATGTACCGGGAAATGCGCACGTGGAGTTATTACGTTAGTAAACACACATGACGGACCGCAAAACACATTGTCTTCTATTTCAACGCCCTCATACACCGATACATTGTTTTGGATACGCACCCCGTTACCAATTCTGACATTGTTGCCGACATTCACGTTCTGCCCCAAAGAGCAGTTACGTCCTATTGAGGCTCCTGTCTGAACATGACAGAAATGCCATATTTTCGTGCCGTCGCCAACAGTAACATTATCATCGACATAGCTTGACGGATGTACAAAATATCTTTTGTCTTCCATACCATACGCGATTAAAGCAGTTCTACATTACTCCTGTCGGCAAGGTCTTTGGTAGCATTACAGGTATCGAAAACGGCCTTTGCATGACGTCTGACAAATTCGTAATCCACATTACTATGGGGGGGGATTATCACTACTGTGTCAGCACTACGTATAAGTTCAGCCGTCAGTTCCCTCTCTCCTTCATATTCCTCGCCGTGATAAAGGTATCTGGTAATATACGGATCATAAAAACTGATGTCCGCTCCTTCGGTGCGCAATTTGTCGATTATACGGATTGCGGGAGACTCGCGACAATCGTCAACATCCTGTTTGTAAGCGACGCCGAGTATAAGTATCTTTGAGCCGTTGAGCGGTTTGCG
The DNA here is from genome assembly GCA_017623655.1 of Prevotella sp. Lineage (GTDB taxonomy): Bacteria > Bacteroidota > Bacteroidia > Bacteroidales > Bacteroidaceae > Prevotella. Next base: position 373,515 of record JAGAON010000003.1, on the reverse strand, counting down.
GAAACGGCGGTATAACATATCCCCAATACGTTCCACACAGTATTCCGGCATACGGTCGTTAACGTCCATCGACGCCTCTATCGTCGTAAACCGGAAATCATACGCACCCGCTTTATAATTCAGGTAACAGGGATCGACAGGTATGCAGTGGCCGCCCAATCCAGGACCGGGATAGAACGGGGCGAAACCGAAAGGCTTGGTTTTTGCGGCTTCTATCACTTCCCATACGTCAATGCCAATCCTTTTGCAGAAAATGGCAAACTCGTTAATCAGACTGATATTGATGTTGCGGTAAGAGTTCTCCAGCATTTTGGCCATCTCCGCCACGGCGGGAGAAGAAGCCCGGAACACCTTGCTCCCCAGCACAGTCTCATACATTGCAGAAATAAGTTCACCGGCATCAGCACCAAGACCACCCACCACTTTGGGAATATTCTTTGTATTGTAGATTGCGTTGCCCGGATCGACACGCTCCGGAGAGAAACCGAGATAGAAGTCCTCACCGCATTTCAGGCCAGAAGATTCAAGAATAGGCTTTACCAGTTCCTCGGTAGAACCGGGATAAGAAGTTGATTCAAGTACAACAATCATCCCTTTGTGTAGATTCTCCGCTATTGATTTTACCGCTGACTCCACATAGCTGATGTCAGGCTGCCGGCGCCCGTTAAGCGGTGTTGGGACACAAATGGCCACGAAATCAACCTTGTCAAGGCCACAGAAATCCGTTGTAGCAGCAAGCATACCTTTCTCAACAAGCGTCCGCAAGTCAGAATCGGCAACATCTCCGATATAGTTGCGTCCTTGATTAACGGAGTCTATTTTCTCTTTCTTAACATCGAAGCCTATGGTCTTGAAACCGGCTTTCGCAATCTCTACGGCCAACGGCAACCCGACATAGCCAAGACCTATAACTCCTGCAACAATTTCCCGATCGGCAATTTTCTTCAATAAAGCCCCTTTACATATAGACATTTTCTTAGTCTTCTTAATGAGATATGCAACACCTGCCACGTCATTCTACTGCATATCCTGCAAAAGATATACACTAATGACATAACCTGAACGTATAATATATCATTTTATAAGCGTACATCTACTACTCCCTATCGGTTTTGAAAGAAACTTTGCGATTTTTCTCCAAAGCCAATCGGGGGGGGTAGCAACATGTAAACAAACGATATTCCCACAATAAATGGAATTTCTCCATGCACCCCACTATGTAATCCACAAGTGGACACTATGGTAAAATCTTTGCAAATGTACGCAAAAATCTTATAACCACCAAATTTTTCCCGCTTTTTAATTTAATTTTGGAAAAATCGATGATAGCACTTTATCGGGGCGATGAGGTTCATCGTCTCTACAATGCGCGGCAGTATAAGGTGTGTCAAAATGTGGAAGTCAGCTGGAGTTAACGGAAGTTATGCGGCTTGTGCCGCATGAAGTTAACGGACAATAGCCTGAATGTCAAGTTGAAAATCATTTGTCCGCTAACTCCCTGTAACTCCTAAGCGGAGCATTAACTCCTGTTTACTTCATTCTGACACACCTTATACTTTTCGTCACCACACGTCACACTGCTGTCTCTCCGCACTTTCGGGCAATACAGACGGCAGCTTGACACCGCCAACGGTGCAATCATTGAAAGTGCAGCGGCGCGTTTGGTAGAGGTAATGCGGATGAGGAGCGTTGCCGACAGAGAAGTTGCTGACGGTAATGTCGCTGACAGGCTCTGCGGCGTTGCCGTCAAAATATATGGCATACGCCGATGACGAGCGCGCGGAGACATTGCTGATGCGGAAATCCGAGTAGCGGGCGGGGAAGTTACCGCCACGGTATCCGAAGTAATTGGTCTCAAAGCGCAGCACGGCACCCGCCACGTCGCCGATAGAAATAGAATCCACGAAAACGTCCTCTATGTACCCTCCACGGTCAAGGTTTGACTTAAAAAGCAATGCGTTCTTCACGTTCCCCACCTCAATGTCGGTCATATACACGCCCCTTACGCCGCCTGACATCTCCGAACCGATGCAAAGTCCGTTGCACTTGCTGTAAAAACGGCAGCGGCGTATCACTATGTCCTCCGACGGGCGGGCCACACGCCGGCCGTCGGCGTCACGTCCTGCCTTTATGGCCACCGCGTCGTCACCCGTGCGGAATGTGCAGTCCTCTATGAGCACACGGCGGCTTGACTCCGGGTCGCAGCCGTCATTGTTAGGAAAATGTGAGTCTATGGTCACACGCCTCACCGTCACATCCTCACAGTACAGCGGGTGTATGCACCAGAACGGGCTGTTTTTCAGCGTCACGCCTTCCACCAATACCCGGCTGCAAGCATTAAACTCCATGCCGCAGGGACGCAGACGAGTACCCTTGCCGAACACCCTTTCACTGACCGGCGTAAGGTCATCGCCCATCTGCCGGAGACGGTCCACATCGGCTTTCTCCGGCGTTTCCCCGTGAGTGCCGTGTATATTCTCCTCAAAATCCACCGTACCGACGGGCATACCCCACCGTGCCATCGTGCCGCCACCGCAGTCTATGACCGCCGCCCCCTCGCCTGTCACGGCGATGTTATGCTGTCCGTGGGCGTGAATCATCGACGAACGCCCGTACAGTTCCGTGCCCTCCCAGCGCGTAAGGACAGCCGGCAGGTAGGCGTCCGGCTCGGAAGTGAAACGCAACACGGCACCGTCCTTCAAATGCAGGCGCACCCCGCTTTTCATTTCCAGCGGTCCGTCCATATAGTATTCGCCCGCCGGCACCGCCACGGTTCCGCCACCTTGCGAGGCAACGCTGTCCATAACGGCTTGCAGGTGCCGTCTGTCCCACTGTCCCGCAGTAAGGGTGAACACGCTCTTCGCTATGGACGGTTCTCTGACGCTGCCGGCAATGAGAGACGCCTTGCGACGGTCGCCGATGCCGTCAAGGCGCAGTTTCTCCGTGTTCAGCGTGGGGCGCACCTTGCGTATGGTGCCGTCGGCGTTGTAAAACAGTGAATCCACGCACACGGAACGCCGCACGCCGCAGTGGTAACCGGGCGCAAGGCTGCGCGAGATGTCCGCCGTATGATAGAAAAGATAGTCCTGCCCCTTGTAGTTTACGATGGAATGATGGTTCGTACCACTGTTCACCGGGTCGAGTATCACGCCCTGATAGGTGTAAGGCCCCAACGGAGACGTGGCGGTACAATAGGCTATCCGCGGCTCATGCCCGCGGAAAGGGCCGTCGGAATAGGACATATAATAAATGCCGTTGCGCTTGTGTACCCATACGGCCTCAAAGAAATCCCTTACGCCCTCGATGATATGCACCTTGCCATCGTATGACACCATATCGTCGTTCAGTTTGATACAGCAGACGGTGTTCTGCCCCATGAAGAGATAAGCCTGCCCGTCGTCGTCGATGAATACGGCCGGGTCGATGAAGTCCCTGTCGCATACCACGCCCGGAGTGTCTATCGAGATGAGCGGATGACCGAGCGGATCACGGAAAGGCCCGTATGGGGTGTCGCCCACGGCAACGCCTATATGCCGTTTGTCGGTAGGGTAATACAGGTAGTATTTGCCGTTGCGGAAGATGCAGTCGGGAGCCCACGCCGCACTCTTCGCCCACAAAGTCTGGCGTATGGGATTGAATATCACGCCGTGGTCACGCCAGTTCACCATATCGGTAGTGCTGTAAGCGTGGTAATCCTCCATGGAGAAAGAGGCGGCATCGTCCTTGTCATGGCTTGGAAACACCCACAGAGTGTCGCCGAACACACGGGCGGACGGGTCGGCGGAATACGCGTCCGTGATGATGGGATTGCCCGGTTGCGAGAACGCCGGGACGGCAATGAGGATGGAAAGAACGGTAGTCAGTAGTTTCATTTGGTGTATATAGATTTGCTTATTATTATCATGTCCACTCCGCCGGGCACTCTATCCGCACCGTTTTTCCTGTGACGGGATGGATGAATTCCAGCAGCCGGGCGTGGAGATACATACGTTCCGCAGGGACATTCCCGTAAAGCGGGTCACCGAGTATGGGCATACCAAGGCCGTCGGGGTGCGCACAGTGCACGCGAAGCTGGTGTGTCCGGCCGGTGAGCGGCACGAGACGCACCTCGCGCAACGGCGTTGTCCCGTGGCGGGGCATACGTGACAGCGGCGACGAGGTGAACTCATAACGTGTCTCGGCTGTCTTGCCACGGGCGTAATCCACACGCTGCCGCGGGCGGTTGAGGTAGTCTGGCGACAACGGCAGGCGTATGACCGGAGGGATGTCACTGCGTCTTTCCGCCCCCACAACGATGGCTACATACTCCTTACGCACCGCCTCATGGCGGGAAAAGAGTGCCTGCATGGCCGTATGCGTGGCCGCATCCTTTGCCGCAAGCAGCACCCCCGAGGTGTCCATGTCCAGCCTGTGCACCATTTTCAGGAAGCCGCAACCGGGGCGCAGGGCCTTCAATGCGTTCTCGGCGTCGGGCTTTCCGTCCCTGCCCGGCACGGAAAGAAGTCCCGACGGCTTGGAGATGGCGACCAGCCAAGCGTCTTCATAGATTACGGCCACGTCCGTTTCCGCCGTTTGCGGGGTGGCCAACGGCTGCACGCCACGACCTGTCAGCACCGCCAGAGACGGTTCAGCGAGTGCTCCGAGTATAGGGACGCACTTGGATTGGCACGGCTCATAGAACTGTCCGTGGTGCCGTATCTCACCCTTTGGCGATGCCCCATACCAAAATTCCGCAAGCATCAGCGGCGTAAGGCGGTGGGCGTTGGCATAGTTAAGCAGGCGTGGCGCACAGCATTCGCCAGTGCCTGAGGGCGGAAGCGTCTGCCGGCTGCCGGTGCGGAGGGCGTAGTCGGTGAACACCTTGAGCATGGAACGTGTCTCGCCTTCGGGCGACACGAGGCGGTGCCGGGTGAAAAGCCAGCGTTGCAGGGCGTCAGAACGGCGGCGACGCTCGGCCTTCATACCGGCGACGTCACGCTCCACCGCATCTACCGCAGCCTGCGCTTCCGCCACATCGGCGGCCGCCTGACGCCTGATGCGCCTAAGCTCCGCATTCTGATATTGCGCCTCCTCCACGGTGCGGGTTGCCTTTTGCGACTGCACGAAAGCGCGGTATGCGGCCACGTCACGCTCCGTCCGCGCCTTCACCTCGGCCAGGATGCGGCGGGCATCGGCCATGGCGGGAGACTGTTCCGCCTCGTCCACCTTGCGGTTCAGCTCCGTTATCCGCGCCTCATGACGCTTGAAATAGCCGTCTTCTTGAAGGTAATCGAAGATGGCCGGCACGTAACCGTCCCAGTCGCTGCGCCCGAGTATCTGGCCGGAATAGGCGAACAGTGCCTTGACACCGCCCACGTCATGCAGCAGGGGGAGGCCGGCCGGGGAAGCATCGCCGGCGGAAGCGACGAGAAGAACGCCGAACATCTTGCCGCGCGACACCTCCTCATGCCACTCCGGGCGTGAGGCGATGTCGGCCATGACAAGGTCTTTGGCCACGTTTATGTACTCCGTGTTTTCCGTTTTGCCGTGGTTTTTAGTCTTGCTTACGCCCTGCAAAGGTAGGAATATTATCGGTAAAGGACAAACTTTTCATGCGTTTTCTCTTTTGTATCATTAATTCTTTGTAAATTTGCACAATAAAATACAAGGCGAAATGAAACCACTGATACTTATAGCAAACGATGACGGCTACCACGCAAAGGGGCTGAACCAACTGATACAGATGCTGAAAGGCACGGGAGACATAATAGTCTGCGCCCCGGAAAGCGCGCGTTCGGGCTACTCGAGGGCGTTCAGCACCACCACCCTGACCCTGAAACACAGACGGCACGAGGACTACGAGGGCACGTCCATCGACGTATGGAGCTGCTCCGGCACGCCGGTGGATTGCGTGAAGATGGCCTACGCGAAGATATGCCCGCGCAAGGCGGACATACTGATAGGCGGCATCAACCACGGAGACAACGCAAGTACCAACGCGCATTACAGCGGAACGGTGGGCATTGTGGTGGAGGGGGCACTGAAAGGAATACCGTCCGTGGCGTTCTCCCTCTGCGACTATGACGACGATGCGGACTTCGAGCCTATGCGCCCGCTGGTGACGCAGGTGGTAAAAAAGGTTCTTGCCGAGGGGCTGCCGCACTATGTGTGCCTCAACATCAACGTCCCGAGGGAGTGGAACGGCGAGGTGCGCAACTGCCGGATGGCTTTCGGGCACTGGCGTAACGAGGTGGATGAACGCAAACATCCGGCAACGCGCAAGCCGTACTACTGGATGACGGGGTATTATCAGAACGATGAACCGGAGGCGGAGGACACCGACGCTTGGGCGATAGCACACGGATATTGTGCCATAACACCGCTGACGGCGGACATGACGGCGGACTTTTCTTTTGGAATTTATAATTGATAATGTATAATTTATAATTCCGGAATCCGCACAAATGCCACCCTCCTCCCGCCACGGCAATCATAAACCGCCCTTGTAGGGATGCACCTTGGTGCGTCCGCCAACACGGGAAATGCGGCGGTTAGGACGCACCAAGGCGCGTTCCTACAAAACATTGTTATTCAAGCGATTACAAAAGCCGCAGTAAAAGGGTGCCGTTTACCATGCAATCAGCACCTGATTACAATGCAAAAGGGTGCTGATTACAGTGTAAAGAGGTGCTGATTGCAACGGCGGCAGCAACCCGACACCCGACAAGACAATAACAAACCGCCATGTAGGGACGCACCTTGGTGCGTCCGCCAACACGGGAAATGCGCCAGTTCGGACGCACCAAGGTGCGTCCCTACAACGTGGTGCAATTCAAGACTTGATTGTTAATTCCCAACTCTTAACCGTTAATTAAAAAGGAACAATGAGATATTACCTTATAGCCGGAGAGGCGTCGGGCGACCTTCACGCCTCACACCTGATGAAATCGCTGGCGGACGTTGACAAGGAAGCGACGTTCCGCTTCTTCGGCGGCGACTGCATGACAGAGGCGGCGGGTGAGCGCGGCGTGAGGGTGAGGCATTACCGCGAACTGGCATACATGGGCTTCATTCCCGTACTGCTGCACCTGCCGACCATACTGCGCAACATGAAGATGTGCAAGCGGGACATCACGGAGTGGAAACCGGACGTGGTGATACTCGTTGACTACGCCGGCTTCAACCTGTCCATAGCCAAATTCCTGCGCAAACACCCAGTGACGGACAGGCCGAAGGTGTTTTACTACATCGCCCCCAAGCTGTGGGCGTGGAAGGAGTACCGCATAAGGAACATAAAGCGTGACGTGGATGAGCTGTTCTCCATACTGCCGTTTGAAAAGGATTTCTTTGAGAAGAAGCACCATTACCCCATCCATTACGTGGGAAACCCTACGGCTGACGAGGTGAGGCGGTTCAGAAGCGAATACAAGGAGACGTTCAGGGACTTCTGCCTGCGCTGCGGCCTTGACCCCGACCGCCCCGTAATAGCGTTGCTGGCAGGCAGCAGAAGGCAGGAGATAAGCCTCAACCTGCCCGCAATGATGGAGAGCATAGAGGGAGAACGCAAGCTGGACGGATACCAGACGGTCATTGCCGGCGCGCCGGGAATAGAGCGGGAGTATTACGACCGGTTCGTGAATGCGGGCGGATGCCGCATAGTATATGGCGAGACCTATCCGCTTCTCGCCCACTCCACCGCCGCACTCGTGACCAGCGGCACGGCGACACTGGAGACGGCGATGTTCAATGTGCCGCAGGTTGTGTGCTACCGTATGTCAACGCCAAGGCTGGCACGATGGGGATTCGACCACATACTGAAAGTGAATTACATCTCACTCGTCAACCTGATAGCCGACAAGGAGGTGGTAAGGGAACTCTTCGCCGACCGTTTCAGCGTCAGGAACATAAGGGAAAGCCTGCTGGCGATACTTCCCGGCACTGCCGCACGACGGCAGATGGAGAACGACTACGGGGAGGTTCACCGCCGCCTTGGCACGGAATGCGCGCCGGACAATGCGGCAAGGACGATGGTGGGACTCGCCCAAAAGACAGACAACGAAATAACAAAAAGTAACCAAGATGATTAGACTTGCCATAGTTTCACCATGCTATAACGAAGAAGCGGTGCTGGAACAGGCCGCCGGAAAAATAGCGGAAGTGATGAAAAGCCTCATAGCGAAGGGCAAAATCGCGGATGACAGTTTCGTGTTATACGTAAACGACGGTTCACAGGACGCGACATGGGACATCATAACGAGGCTGTATGAACAGGGAAATATGTTCTACGGCATAAGCCTTGCACAGAACGTCGGACACCAGAACGCGCTCATGGCGGGAATGATGACGGCGAGAACGATGGCCGACGCCGTGATAACAATGGACTGTGACCTGCAAGATGACGTCAATGCGATAGAGGAAATGATCGACAAACATTCAGGTGAGGGGGCAGACATTATTTTCGGAGTGAAGGTAAGCCGCGATGCGGACTCAAGGAGAAAGAGGTATTCCGCGGAGCTGTACTACAAGGCATTGAAGGCCATGGGCGTGAAGACCGTATATAACCACGCCGACTTCCGGCTGTTGTCACGACGGGTATTGGACACGCTTGCCCTCTATCCTGAGCGCAACCTGTACCTGAGAGGGCTTATAACAAGCCTCGGATATAAGACGAGTACGGTGGATGACGTGATACAACCGCGGCTGGCGGGGGAGTCAAAGTACACGTTGCGGAAGATGATACGGCTTGCCTGCGACGGCATAACCAGCTTCTCCACACGCCCAATAGAACTGATAATAACCGCCGGACTGGCGATGATGTTCATCGCCTTGTGTATGTTCGTGTATGTGATTGCCTCTATATGTATGCAGCACTACACGGCCGGATGGGCATCGCTGATGATGTCGCTGTGGTTCATCGGCTCGGTAGTGACCATTGCGATAGGTATTGTCGGCATATACATAGGCAAGATATACATGGAGGTCAAGCGGAGACCGCTATATACCATTGCGCAGAAACTGATAAAAGACAACGTATGAAACGAATAAGACAGCTGATACAAAGCCCGTGGCTGCGTGACGACAGGGTGCTGTTCGCATTATGGACGGTGCTCGGCATAGTCGGCGCATTGGCCAAACTGAGGCATCATAACAACTATGACATATTCCGCTATGTGTTCTACAACACATGGAACGGGATGTCATTATACCGTCCAAGCGTAGATGGCGGCTACTGGGACACTAACCATTACGGCCCTTTCTTCGCCACAATCATCGCCCCGTTCGCCGTGTTGCCCGAATGGCTGGGTCTTTTATTGTGGGACGTGTGCCTCGCAGTGTTCCTGTATTGGGCTGTAAGCCTGCTGTGCAAGGGGCTGCCGCGGCTGAAAGTCTTTATCGTATGGTTCTGCGCGCATGAGCTGCTGACGGCATTGTTCATGCAGCAGTTCAACATAGCCATTGCCGCAATAATCATACTCTCCTACTGTTTCGTGGAGAAAGAGCGTGACGAATATGCCACGTTCTTCATCGTGACAGGCACGCTTGTGAAGCTGTACGGCATTGTGGGACTGGCGTTCTTCTTCTTCTCACGGCACAAGACGAGGTTCATATTGTCCTTATTGCTCTGGAGTGTGGTGCTGTTCGCGTTGCCGATGGCGTTTTCTTCGCCTGAATACCAGTTCCAACAGTACGCGGAGTGGTATCAATCGCTAAGCGGAAAGAACGAGGAGAACATACTGTCGGCCGCACAGAACATCTCCATCATGGGCATGATAACGAAAATCGGGTATGGCCTGACAGAGGGACACGGCCATGTTCTGGCAGTGATGCACGACGGCGCGAAGCCCAATATGGCCAACTGGTGGGTGCAATCATTCAGCATGCTGTGGGTGATGGGTGCCGGATGCGTCATCGCCGCACTCGGTTATTTCCGCATTCCGCAATGGAAAAACAGGATGTTCCGCATGAACATACTCGCCATGGTGCTGATGTTCGTGGTGCTGTTCTCTACCGGTTCCGAGTCCAGCGGCTACATAACGCCATTCATAGGGTGCTGCATCTGGTACTGCTGCGTGCCTTGGCAACGCGGAAAATGGGACACGGCGCTGCTCATTGCGGTGTTCATCATATCGTCAATGTCACCAAGTGACCTGTTTCCGGCGTTCATAAGGCGCGACTGGATACAGCCTTACGCCCTGAAAGCGTTGCCGGTCACGCTGGTATGGCTGCGTCTTTCCTTTGAGCTTATGACGAGAGACTACCGGGAAGAGGTAACAATCAGAAAACAATAATCAAGAGTTATGATTCTACTTAGCTTTGACACAGAGGAGTTTGACGTCCCCCGTGAGCACGGAGTGGACTACGATACATTGAAAGAAGGCATGGAAGTGTCACGGTATGGCACCAACCGCATACTGGATTGTCTTAAAGAATGTGGTGTGAAAGGTACTTTCTTCTGCACCACAAACTTCGCGGAGAACGCGCCGGAGGTGATGCAGCGCATCATAAACGAGGGTCACGAGGTGGCTGCACACGGCTGCGACCACTGGCAACCACAGGCGGAAGACGTGGTAAACTCCAAGAGAATACTGGAAAAACTGACCGGAATGGAGATCAAAGGATACCGACAGCCGAGGATGTTCAAGGTTGATATTGCCGAGCAAGCGCGTCAGGGGTACACCTACAACGCCTCACTCAACCCGGCTTTCATACCGGGCCGGTATATGCACCTCACCACTCCGCGGACATGGTTCGTGCAGGAAGGCGTGATACAGATACCCGCTTCTGTCAGCCCTTGGTTTAGAATACCCATGTTTTGGCTGTCACTGCACAACTTCCCGCTATGGCTTTACAAGGCTTTGTGCCACAGAATAATAAAGCATGACGGCTACTTCAACACCTATTTCCACCCTTGGGAGTTCTTTCCCCTTGGCGAACACCCGGAGCTGAAGATGCCTTTCATCATCAGAAACAATGCCGGACAGCCGATGTACGAGCGTCTGAAGCACATAATACAGGACTTGAAGGCGCGGGGAGAGGTCTTCGGGACATACAGCGAGTTTTGCTCTTCAATCATAAAACAAAACCGGATTAAGCCATGATATTCGTAAGAGACAAGGGACAGATGTGCAACAACATTCTACAATATGCCCATGTATATGCGTGGACAAAGGAGAACCACCGGCACAGTATGTCCATGCGCTTCGCATACAAATACCAGTATTTCAAGATCTGCAACACCAAAAACCACAACTTTCTGACGTACATTGCGGGCAAGTATGGAGCAAAATACAAGATACTGCCTGTTGTTACATACGATCTTGGCGAGGAGGGAAAGGCCGAAAAGGAGGCTTTCACCCTGTCACACCGTAACGTTATCATCGAAGGATGGGGCGTAAGGTATTACGACTTGTTCATAAAATACAAGCAAGACATACTGGAACTGTTTGACTTCAAGGAGGAAATACACCACAAAATAAACGAACTCCTTGCCGAAACGTCCGATGACAACACCATAAAGATAGGGGTTCACATACGCCGCGGCGACTACCTTACGTTCTTCAACGGCATATATTACTTCTATGATTATGCCTTTATGCATTACATCAAGCAGATTATCGCGATGTTCCCGGGCAGGAATTTCACGGTATATATCTGCGGCAACGACCCGGAACTGAACCGGAAGTACTACATTAAGGAACTGCCTGAGGCGAAAGTGGTGTTCCCCAACGGCAATGCAGGCGAAGATCTCTGCATGTTGTCAGAGTGCGACTACCTCATAGGACCGCCAAGTTCCTACTCACTTGTAGCCGCCATGTACGGCAAAGCCAAGCTGCACTGGATGACAAACGACCACAACAGCGTAACACTTGATGACTTCAAGGACTTCGACACGCTCTTCCGAACCTTTGACAACTACTGGATTGACCCGCCGAAGCCGCCGAAGAAGGTGCTTTTCCTTATCAGCCGTTTCCTTGACGGAGGCATAGACACGGTGCTGGTGGAGTACATCAACAACTTCTGCACGCTCACAAGCCACCAGATTTCGCTTGGCATTATGCTGAAGATGAAAGAGTTTGAGGTGTTCACCAACCGGCTTCCAAAGAACATCAACGTCTTCTACCTTGTGCAAAACAAGCTGCTTACATGGTATAAGAAGCACAGCATCATGTCGAAGAACAAGAACATGGGACCTCTTGACGAGCTGTTCCTCAACCCGATACGCAGAATATCCACCATCTGGAAGCTGAAGAAGATAACAAAACAGTTTGACGTTATAATAGACTTCGACTCCACTTTCGGCTCACTCATAAGCACCAAGGGCACGGCCAAGAGGATAAGTTTCTTCCATTTCAGCTTTGCGACCGAACTGCAACGGGACAAACGCCACATGAAGCGCAGGCTGGACAACATGAAGAAATATGACCATGTGGTGACGCTCAGCAACGCCATGCTTGAAGAGGCGCGGCACGTTGCCCCGGAACTGGAAGACAAGTTCGTCAGAATATACAACTCCGTCAATCTCCACCGAATACTCGTAAAGGCGAAGGCACCCGTCGAAGACCCGCGCATCAACGGCGAATACATACTCGCGGTGGAACGGTTGGAGGAGACGCAGAAAGACATCACCACCCTCATCGACGCATACGCGATGCTCGATCAGAAGCCGGGCATCACGTCACTGCCGCCACTATATATAATAGGTGAGGGCAAAAGCCGCGACGAAATAGAGCGGCACATCAGCGAACACAATCTGAACGAGAAGATAGTACTGCTCGGTTTCATTGAAAATCCTTTCCCATGGATGGCCAAGGCACGGCTGATAGTCCACAGTTCCAAGTTCGAGGGGCTGCCGACGGTATTGATAGAGGCTCTCATGCTGAACAAGATAATAGTGTCAAGCGACTGTCCCACAGGGCCGGACGAGATATTAAAGCACGGCAAAGCCGGCATTCTCGTACCGGTAGGCGACGTAAACGGGTTCAGCAATGCCATGGAGCGCGCCCTGTATGACAAGCAGCTGCAAGGCAACCTGCTGCACGAGATAAAGAAACATAAAAAGACTTTCATGGCGGAAAAGAACATCTCCACACTGGAACAGCTGTTCTGAACCGGGCAAGGTATGCGGTAAAAGGGTAAAGGTTGAAGGTTGCAGGTCTTCCACCTGCATACATCACTTAACCTACGCCTTAAAACCTGAAACCTAAAACCAAGCACCGCAAAACGTTGCGCAACCTAAAACCCACAAAGAAAAATGATTTCCATCGTTATCAATACATACAATGCGGAAAGACACCTCGCAAAAGTACTGGAATCGGTAAAGGATTTTGACGAAGTGGTCATCTGCGACATGGAAAGCACCGACGGCACGTTGAGCATAGCCAAAAGCTACGGTTGCAAAATAGTGACATTCCCAAAGCAGAACCACACCATCGTGGAACCGGCACGTAACTTCGCCATACAGTCGGCAACCCACCCATGGGTGCTTGTCGTTGACGCCGATGAGACAGTCCCGAAGGCACTACGCGACTACCTGTACCGCGAGACATCACAGCCCAATCCGCCTGACGGGATATACATACCGCGCCGCAACTACTTCATGGGAACGTTCATGCACTCCCTCTACCCGGACTACATCCTGCGCTTCTTCCGCAAGGACAAAACGGAATGGCCACCCGTCATTCATGTGCAGCCCAACGTAAACGGCACCGTAATACACGCCCCGAAACACAAGGGACTGGCATTCGAGCACCTTGCCGACGACAGCATATCCGACCGTTTGCGCAAGACCGACACATACACCGACTATGAGTGCATGAAAAAAGCGGGCAAACGGTATGGTGCATTGGCGTATCTCGGACGCCCGACACACCGCTTCATCAAGAGTTATATCATAAAGGGGGGATTCCGTGACGGGTTTCCCGGCTTCATCTACGCCTGCCTCGAAGCGACATACCAAATCGTCATGATGGGGAAATTAAAGGAAAGGAAACGTCTATAAGACACCAACGATGCCGCGAACACCGCCACCTCCCGATGCGAATGGCTGCAAATAATATTGCGAACACCGCCAACCTCCCGACACGAACGATTACAAACGTCGTTGCGAATGCCATCAACCTCCCGATGCGATGGTTACAAACGTCGTTGTAGGGACGCACCTTGGTGCGTCCCTACAAAAATATCGCCACGCAAAAACATTACCAACGCAACAAAAACATGGTATAATGAACCCCGAAGGGGTGAAATATCCAAGCACAGGGTGTAAACCCTGTGTTACCATTTAGGACGAAAAAATTGTATCGGAAACCCCGAAGCCGGCAGGCGAGGAGCACAACGTGCGACGAGGGGTGACACAACACTGCAAAAAAGCACTACCATATATTCGTGTCGCAACACATGATATACGATAGGTATTTCACCCCTCGGCGGCCAATACCCGCCTCGCCTATCGGCTTCGGGGTTCCCAATACGTTTTGCGAGCATCACATCTGAACACAGGGTTTACACCCTGTGCTATATTCTGTCACCCCTTCGGGGTTCGGAGGCGACAATCAACGGCATCACAATAAGGCGCTGACTGCGACAATAGGCACGGTATCCTGCCGTGCAGCAAACAAGGCATATAAGGACAAATAACGCATTGGGCAAAAGGCACTTGCACGGTATCCTGCCGTACCTACTGTCATGCCGCAAAACAAAAGGGTGCCGATTACACCGCAATCAGGTGCTGATTACCATATAAAAAGGTGCTGATTACAATGTAATCAGCACCTTTTTACAAATACGGCAAATACAGGACTTCACGGAAACGGCCTTGTCCCTCTCATCAACACGCCGCCGCACGTTCCGGCAAAGCCTCACCTGTCCGCCCTGCCAAGGTCGTCATACAGCTTTTGAAGGAACGCCTGCGCCTTCGGCAACAGTCCCACCGACTGGTCGCCACCGGCGGCTACGACCTGCCCGGAGGTGTTGTCATAAAACATAAAACTGTCACCTTCTACCATCCCCATGGCGTCCGGGAAGGTGAAAAAGGCGTAATGTGGAGCGGCGGCATCCATCAAGTCCTTTGAATATAAAAACTCATCATGAGAGCGTCCCAACATGGCAAGCACCGTGGCACTGATGTCTATCTGCGAACCTACAACCGGAATACGCCGCGGTTCGGTTATCATTCCGCCCAGCATCACCATCGGGAGTTCATAACGCCACAACCGGTAATTGTCCATCTCAGGCGGATATGCACCGAGATGGTCAGGCACTATCACGACAAGAGTGTTCTGCCAGCAGGGCATTCTCCTCAGTTTCCCGATGAAATCCCCAAGGCAATGGTCGGTATATGAAAAGGCATTCAGCTCCGGCGAACTCAGTTTCCGGTAGTCGGGCACGTCAAAAGGCTCATGGCTGCTGCTCGTCATGAAGACCTTGAAGAACGGCTTTTCTCCCTGCTTCGCCTCACGCCCTATATCAGCCAGCACCCGGTCAAACACCGGACCGTCCGCCACTCCCCACTTGCCGGTACTCTGTTCCGGCGGGAAATCGTACTGTGAGGTAATTTTCTGAAACCCTGTGCCGACAAGGTATGAACGCATATTGCTGTAATTGGTATCTCCCCCATAATAGAAGTGCGTCACATAGCCGGCCTTTCCGAGCGACTTGGCGATGGAAGGCAGTGACGTGCTGATGCGGGGCATATCCATAACGCTCATCGTTGGCTGCGCAGGCAGACCGCTCAATACCGACACCAACGCCCTGTCCGTGCGGAAACTGTTGGCGTAGAAGTTAGTGAAATATATGCCTTCACGTGAATAACGGTCAAGGTTCGGTGTCACTCCGCTGACGTGGCCGGCCTCTGTCATGATGTATTTTGAGAAACTCTCAAGGCAGACCAGCACCACATTATAGTCTTTTTTCACTGCATCCGGACGCAACGCCGTATGCGTCAGTGCCGCAAACAGACTGTCGGCCTTGTCCGGTTCCATAAAACGGTAACGCCCGGCAATGTCCTCTTGGTGCATGACCGACTCCAGAAAACTGAATATAGGATTAACGGCGGCATGATTAAGCCTCACGTCCTGCGAGAAATATACGTTGCCCGTATGGTTTGTTCCGGTGCCGAAGCCGCCACGGATGGGTATTATCATGGCGGCGGTAACAAGCAAAAGGAAGACCGAAAGGCCAATACGCCGGGCGGCAGAAGCGGCCGGAACGGCTAAGACTTGCCGCCTCAACGCACCGAAAATCTTATAAAGACATACCGTACCGCATATCATAACGAGCGGGAACAGCACCATCTGCCACAACGACATACTCGCCATGGCCGCCGAAGGAGAGGTCTTTATGTAAAGCAAAGGGGTGCTGTCAAGCGGGAATCCCCAATAGGCGTACAGCCCAAGATTGCTTGTATAGGCAAGAAAAGAGGCGAAAGAGGTGACAAGGAAGTAGCCGTTCCACAGCCATTTCCACCATTTTCCCGTCGTCCACAGGGAACATATAAGCATCAAACCGGGGATGATTGAGAAATATCCGGCAATGGCCGCATCAAGCAACAGGCCGTGCCACAACACGGAAAGCCACCCGGTCACCGAACCGGTGTCCGCACAATACAACGTGAGAAAGCAGACTTTGCTGAGCACACCCGGCAAAATCCAGATAAGAAAAATGACTAATATTGCGTAAATCCTATTCATCTGCCCATTCTGTTGTCAGTTGTTAACTATGACAGCACCGTAGGTGCGGCATAATAAAGGATAGGGTGTAAGCCCTATCTATGCGCATAATCTATAATAACAGCGAGCGCCGTAGGTGCGACATAATTCCACATTGCCGCTTAATGTCATTGCCAAAATATGAAAATATACCGCCCTTACAGGGCTTGCGAGGGTGAAAGCCATTAAAGATAGGGTTTACACCCTATCCTATATTATACCACCCTTTCAGGGTGTAGAGGCAACTTTCTTCACAGTCAGCTGTCAGTTGCAGATTTCCTTACGATGAAAAACGGCAAAAACGATTACTGCTTACTAATGAATCAACCCCATCTTTTTCAGCAACTTGCGCAACCATGTGTCCGAATGCCCACGTTTCTTGAAGTGACGCATATACGATCGTCCCAAGACTTTCTCCTTTGTGGCGAACACTATCTTCGCCGTGTGCCTCTTGTCACGGTGCTCCGGCCTGCCGTAAGTGCTGTCAACGAGTTTGCATTTGCGCCCCTGCATATAAGCATTAAGTGCCGATTCGTCATGGGCTGTCGGCACATACCCGTTATGAAAGTCCCTATCCACTATCTCATGACAACCCTCAAGCAGTTTGATGAATTCTTCACAGCTGCCACCATTGAGTGTTCCTTGATAGTATATCTGCCTTGTTCCAAAAGGAACACAAGCCGCTGACTGCGGTCTTCGCTCAAAAGGAAAAGTATCCGGGTCTGCATTCATGTCCTGCCACGTCAACATCAACAAACCGCCATCTTCATTTGTCGGTACTATCTCCTGCGGAGTGATTGGCGCTTTGAAGCGAGTATTGGCGTTACAGAAGTAAATATAGTCATAATTCCTTAGTTCTTCCTTCACTCTTAAAAAGAACATGAACCGGTACATGGTGTTACAAGGCCAGCCAAGGTCTTCCTGATGAATCAAAGTGACATTATTTCCAACTTTCAGTTGAGCTTCCATATCTGTCGCAAAGAAATAATGTTTTTCCGCTTCCGGAAGAAAATTCCGCTCACAAGTGTTGTAAAACTCTTCCCAAAAACATGAATAACGTCCTACGCCTATATATAATAACGCTACTTTCATACTTTATTACGTATTATTTATAATTTACTTAACACCCTGTTTCTCTCCTTTTCGTCAGGATATACACGGCAGAAGTCCTCCCAAGTGCGTTTCCACCTGTTGTGGCTCCAGAGCCAGTACGGCGGGTTTTCCCTTATCGTTTCCTCAAGCAGGCGGTAGTATTTCTCCGTCAATGCGAACTTGGGCTCGTCCTTGGCGTTATCACACATCTTCACGAGTGTGGCTACATAGTATCCGCGCTTGGGGCGTTTTATGTCCATATAGAACGCCGCCCCGCTAAAAATCTTGGCTATTCTCTCCGCTCCGGAGTATGTAGGCGTAAGCTGATTGAGGAATGTCGGCCAGTAGTGCATACTGCTGAAGCCGGGCACTTGGTCCGAGACGAAGCCAATGACCATGGCCTTCTGTTCCTTGTGCCAGCGCGCCAGCGTAGGCAATGTGTCCTCCATCTTCACGCCATGCGCTCCGAAACGTGTGCGTAGTTTCAGGAAAATCCTGTCCGCAGTCTTGCTTTCCAGTTCGTGATACAGGTTTCCGCACAGGCAGTCCGGGGCGTGCATGGCAAATGTCGTGACCCATTCCCAGTTGCAATAATGGCCGAGATACATATAAATCGGTATCTTGCGGTCCATGAACACGCGGGCTTCCTCCATGCCCTCGAAGCGCATTCGCCGCGCCATCTCTTTCTTGCTGATGGATGTCAGCTTTATGGTCTCGAACACATAGTCACAGAACCAGCGGAAGAACTTGCGCTCTATGCCCAGCATTTCCTTCTCCGACATTCCGGGAAAGGAGTTGCGGAGGTTCTTGCGCACTACCTTCTTGCGGTATTTGGTGAGGTAATATACGATAAAAAAGGCGATGTCTGAAAAAACATACAGCACTCCCAGCGGCAAGAGAGAGAAGGCATAGAGAGCGCCATACATCAACTTATATTTTATATCTGCCAACATTATTAGTATTATAGTTTGGTGTTTTTGTCCTCCGGCAGCCCCGCAACATTTGTCGAAACGGCCGCTTTCTGCTTTGCAAAGGTAGATATTTTATTTATAATATGCAAATAAATGTATGATAAAAGAATTTAACGCGCCGTAATAAACACGTCTGCGGACGCTCTGTCCGGGGGCGGGTGTATGCCTGTCAGCAGTCAACTTTGTTGAGAAGGTATGGTACATCGTCCCTACATGGCTATGGCTCGGAACGCCAAATATAAAGGAATGTCAGAAACAGCGTTGAACCCCAAAGGGGTGACAGAATACAGCCCGGGGTGTCAACCCCGGGGAGGCGGACGGTGAATGCAAATAACAGTATCGGCACCCCGCAGCCGGAAGGCGAGATGCCCGCAGGGCAGCGAGGGGTGAAAAATGGTGCGAGGAAACAGAAACGGCCACACAGGAAAAACAAAATCACGACAAACAGAGATTCAACACCCCTCGTCGCACGTTGTGCTCCTCGCCTGCCGGCTGCGGGGTGCCAATACATTTTATCGTCAAACGCTACAATTCCCAGGGTTGACACCCTGGGCTGTATTCTGTCACCCTTTCGGGGTTCACCGCCTGTTGCATTATTATTTTGTCACATTCCCAGCCTCCGTCAATGGCAATTCCGAACAGCACGGCGAAGAAACAGGCACGGCATCCTGTCATGCAAGCGCCTTACAGACAAGGAAACGTTTGCTGCACGGCTGAATGCCGTGCCTACTTCTTTTCCGTATTTCTATATGACTGAAAAACAATATCATACGGATGCCGCCGCAATCAGCACCTGTTTACCGTGTAATCAGCGCCCTTTTACACTGCAATCAGCACCTGATTACCGGGTAATCAGGTGCTGATTGCAAAACGTGTCGGCGGATGCCCTCCACCAAAGAGGACATCCGCCTTGAAGAAAATAATAATTATGAGAGAATGGATGATTCTTTCATGGTTGTAGGTTGATGGTTTTAGGTTATAGGTCTTTCGGCTTGGAACAAGACAAACCATGACCAAGCGTAGCGCAACCTAACACCTAAAACCTACAACCTGTCCATCGGCTACCCCAAATACGCATCTACTTTCCTTGCCGCATCCCTGCCGCTTGCCATGGCACGGACCACGAGTGACGCTCCCGATGCCGCGTCACCGCATACGAATACGTTGTCGGCGAACTTGGGTTGTTCCGGTTTCAGGAAGCCCATGGCGAGGAAGCAAATCTCGCACTTGATTACTTCCGGTTCTCCTGCCGGCACCATCTTCGGCCTGCCGCCTTCCGGATTGGGTTCCCAGTCGATAGGCTGCACACGCACACCGGTCAGTTTCCCGTCCTTACCGAGGAACTCCAAGGAGTTGATGTTCCAGCGGCGCACGCATCCTTCCTCGTGTGATGAGGTGGTCTTCAGTGTGCGCGGCCAGTTTGGCCAAGGGTTGGCGGGGTCTTCCGGACCCTCCACGGGCTTCGGCATTATCTCTATCTGCGTCACGCTGAGGCATCCCTGACGGTGTGATGTGCCTATGCAGTCAGAGCCGGTGTCGCCACCTCCGATGACAAGCACGTCCTTGCCCTTGGCCGTCACACGCTCGTCCTTTGAGAACTCCATGCCCGCCAGCACGCGGTTCTGCTGTGAGAGCAGTTCCAAGGCGAGGTGCACGCCCTTCAATTCGCGGCCGGGGATGTTGAGGTCACGTGCCACCGGCGTGCCGGTGCCCACCACATACGCGTCAAACTCGCCCTGCGGCAGCCGTCCGTCGGTTGCAAGCTGTTGCAAGTCTATTTCCGTTCCGAAGACGAACCGTATGCCCTCCTGCTCCAATAGGTTCATGCGGCGGTCTATAACCTTCTTGTTCAGCTTGAAGTTAGGTATGCCGTAGCGCAGAAGACCGCCCGCAGCCTCGTTCTTGTCGAACACGGTTACGGTGTAACCCATCTTGTTCAGGCGGTTGGCGGCGACCAGTCCGGCCGGCCCTGCGCCTATGACGGCAACGGTCTTGCCATTGCGTTCGTACTGCTGCGGCTGTATAATGTTCTCCCGCCATGCGCCTTCCGTGATGGCACACTCATCCTCGCGGTTGGTGGTCGGCTCATGGTCGGTAAGGTTCAGCACGCAGGCCTTCTCGCAAAGCGCCGGACATATCCGCCCTGTAAACTCGGGAAAGTCATTGGTAGAGTTGAGAAGACGGTATGCAAGCGCCCAGTCTCCCCTGTAAAGTGCATCGTTCCACTCCGGCGGTTTGTTGCCGAGCGGGCATGCCCAGTGGCAGAACGGCACTCCGCAGTCCATGCAACGGCTTGCCTGTAACTTGCGGTCGTGAGAGTTAAGCGTCTGTTCCACCTCGCCAAAGTCCTGTATCCGGTCATGAAGGTCGCGGTAGCCGGCCTCCTTTCTATGTATAGTCAGAAATGCTTTTGGATTTCCCATTGTTGTCATTAATTGTTTTGGCAGCCCCCACCCAACCTCCCCGAGGGGAGGCGTGGTATGCTTTATACCCGTCTTTACATTCTTCTCCTCCCCCTCGGGGAGGTTGGGAGGGGGCCGTATTTTAGTTATTTATCAACTGCATATTTGCTATTTTCTCCTGTAACACACGCATCTGCTCTTCCTGCAACACACGCTTGTACTCGATAGGCACGACCTGTATGAAGTCTTCCACGTACCTGTTCCAGTCGTCAAGCATCCTGCCCGCCAGCGCGGAACCGGTGTATAGGTAGTGCTTGCGTATCAGTTCTTTCAGCTCCTTGCGGTAGGCAGCCTCCTCAACGAGGTTTATCTCCACCTGATCCATGTTGCAGTAGTAGTCGAAATTATGGTTCTTGTCCCATACGTATGCCACGCCTCCCGACATTCCGGCGGCGAAGTTACGCCCTGTCTCGCCCAAGACCACCACACGGCCGCCGGTCATGTACTCGCAGCAATGGTCGCCCGCGCCTTCCACGACGGCCATGGCGCCGGAGTTGCGGACGGCGAAACGCTCGCCCACACGGCCGTTAACGTACAGTTCACCGGTTGTGGCGCCGTAGAGACCGGTATTGCCCGCTATGATATTATCCTCCGCCACGAAGTCGGCATTGGCTCTGGCAGGAGGCAATATGGCTATTCTTCCGCCTGAAAGTCCCTTGCCGAAGTAGTCGTTTGCCTCGCCTTCCAGCTTCAGGTTCACGCCCTTCACGGCGAAAGCTCCGAATGATTGCCCGGCAGAGCCCTTGAACTTGATGTTTATCGTGCTGTCGGGCAGGCCCTCCTCACCGTACTTCTTGGCTATGACACCTGACAACATGGTGCCCACGGCACGGTCGGTGTTCTTGATAGCGTAATCGAGATTCACCTCTTCCTTGTTGTCAATGGCTTGCGCACAGGCCTTGATGATGTCAAAATCCTTCACGCCTTCCACCTTGGTGAACGCCTCACGGTCCCAACACAGGGGCTTGTCCGTCCCGGGTTTGTAAAGCAAACGCGAGAAGTCTATCGTGCCCTGCTTGGTTGTCGGGTCTGCGGCATGAACCTCGATAAGGTCTGTCCGGCCTATTATCTCTTTCAGATTCCGCACCCCTATCTCCGCAAGATACTCACGGGTACGCTCCGCAAGGAAGGTAAAGAAGTTCACTACATACTCCGCACGGCCGCGGAACTTGGCGCGAAGACGCTCATCCTGCGTCGCTACACCCACCGGACAGGTGTTGGTGTTGCACTTGCGCATCATCAAACAGCCAAGCACTATCAGCGGCAACGTGCCGAAAGAGAACTCGTCCGCACCCAACATCGCCATCAGAATCACGTCGCGTGCCGTCTTCAACTGGCCGTCAGTCTGCAACCTTACTTGGTTACGCAGCCCGTTCATCACAAGCGTTTGCTGTGTCTCGGCAAGCCCTATCTCCGGTGATATGCCAGCGAAACGCATGGAAGATGCTGGAGATGCGCCCGTTCCTCCCTCCGCTCCGGAGATTACTATGAGGTCGGCCTTGGCCTTGGCAACGCCTGCCGCGATGGTTCCCACGCCGCTTTCGGCAACGAGTTTCACAGAGACGGCAGCCGTAGGGTTGATGTTTTTCAAGTCGAAGATGAGCTGCGCAAGGTCCTCGATGGAGTAGATGTCGTGGTGAGGCGGTGGTGATATGAGCGTGATGCCGGGTATCGCGTTACGTGTCTTGGCTATAATCTTGTTCACCTTGAAGCCCGGCAGCTGTCCGCCTTCGCCCGGCTTGGCTCCCTGTGCCACCTTTATCTGTATCTCCTCGGCATTCACAAGGTATTCGGCCGTTACTCCGAAGCGTCCCGAGGCAATCTGCTTTGTCTTGGAAGAAAGGCTCACCCCATCGACCATCGTGTGGTAACGTGCATTGTCTTCGCCGCCCTCACCGGTGTTGGAGCGTGCCCCGAGCTTGTTCATCGCAAGCGCAAGAGCCTCGTGTGCCTCTATGGACAGGGCGCCAAAGGACATGGCTCCCGTGACAAAGTGCCTGACAATGGACTCCACCGGCTCCACTTCTTCCAGCGGAACAGGCTTTGCGGCCTTCCTGAAACCCATGAAGTCACGCAGGAATATCGGCCTTTCCTTCTTGTCAACCATAGCCTCCCACTCCTTATACTTCTTGTAAGAGCCCATCCGTGTGGCCAGTTGCAGGTTGGCGATGGTATCAGGATTCCACGCATGATCAATGCCATCCTTGCGGTAGTTGAACAGTCCCGTGTTGGGAAGGAAGCCGTCAAGCCGCTTAGGCAGGAACGCACTGTCATGCAGACTGACGGCGTCACGGGCGATGTCACGCAGTCCTATGCCGCCAATCGTTGACTTGTCAGTACCGAAATAGGTCTGCAACAGCTCGTCGGAAAGGCCCACCGCCTCGAATATCTTGGCTCCTCGGTAGGAGCGTATGGTCGATATGCCCATCTTGGACATAATCTTTTTCAGTCCTTTGTCAACCGCCTTGATGTAGTTTTTCTCCGCTGTGGCATACTCTTCCTGCACCTTATGCTTCCTGACAAGGTCGTCAATGACGGCGAATGTCATGTAAGGGTTGATGGCGGACGCGCCATATCCCAGCAGCAGCGCGGCGTGCATGACCTCGCGAATCTCGCCGGACTCAACGATAAGTGCGGTCTGCACGCGCTTGCCGACGGATATAAGGTAGTGGTGTACGGCGCTTACGGCGAGCAGAGACGGTATCGCCGCCCGGCTGCCGTCAATGTCACGGTCTGACAGGATGATGTAGTTCACGCCGTCATCCACCGACTGTTCCGCCGCCTTGCAGAGGTCATTGAGGGCTTTGCACAGCCCCGCCTCACCGTCAGTAACGTTGAACAGTATCGGCAGTTTCTTTGTCTTGAACCCCTTGTAGCGTATGTTGCAGAGGATGTCAAGCTCCGTATTGGTCAGCACCGGCTGCGGCAGACGCACCATCTTGCAGTTACTTTCGTCGGGATTGAGTATTCCCGAGCCCACGCGGCCTATATATTCCGTGAGCGACATGACCAGTTCCTCGCGTATAGGGTCTATGGCCGGGTTGGTGACCTGCGCGAACTGCTGGCGGAAGTAGTTGAAGAAAATCTGCGGTTTGTCGGATATTACAGCCAGAGGAGTGTCGTTACCCATGGCCGCCACAGGCTCCTGCCCGTTGGTACACATCGGCACTACGGTCTTGTCTATGTCCTCCTGTCCGAAACCAAAGGCTATCAGCTTGCGGTCAAAGTCGCTGACGGCGTTGTCAACCTTACGTCCTGACTTCAGTTTCTCCAGCTGTATGCGGTTCGTTGACAGCCATTGGCGGTAAGGATGTTCACCCGCCAGCTTCTCCTTTATCTCTCCATCATAGTATATTTTGCCCTCAAGCGTGTCTATAAGCAGTATCTTTCCCGGTTGCAGGCGCCCCTTGCTTACCACGTCACTTGGTTCAAAGTCCATCACGCCCACCTCCGAGGCAACGACCATAAGGCCGCTCTTCGTGATGGTATAGCGTGACGGACGCAGGCCGTTTCTGTCAAGCATTCCGCCCGCATAGCGTCCGTCAGAGAACATCAGCGCGGCAGGCCCGTCCCACGGTTCCATCAATATCGAGTAGTATTCATAGAAAGCCTTGAGATCTTCCGAGATAGGATTCTTGTCGTTGAAGGACTCCGGCACGAGGATGGCCATGGCCTGCGGCAGCGACATCCCGCTCTGGACGAGGAACTCGAACACGTTGTCAAGGCTGGCGGAGTCAGACATTCCCTCCTGCAATATAGGCCGGAGGTTCTTTATGTCGCCCAAGGCCTCAGACGAAAGCACGCTCTCGCGGGCCTTCATCCACCCGCGGTTGCCGCGCACGGTGTTTATCTCTCCGTTGTGACAGAGCAGGCGGAACGGCTGCGCCAGTTTCCACTTCGGGAACGTGTTGGTGGAGAAGCGAGAATGAACCAGCGCCAAGCCACTCGTAAAGTAATTGTTTGAAAGGTCGGGGTAGTAGCGGCGCAGCTGCCCTGAGGTCAGCATTCCCTTATAGACAATGTCCTTGCTGGACAGCGAACAGATGTAGAAATCCTCGTCGTCAATGCGCCTCTCTATCTTCTTGCGTACCTTATATAATATACGTTCAAAGACTTCCGCATTATCGTCAGACACTCCCGTGACGAAGACCTGCTTGATGTCAGGCTCCACATCACGCGCTCCCGCGCCCAAAATCTCCGGACACGTGGGGACATTGCGCAGGTGCATCAGCGTCAGTCCCTCACGTTCTATCTCCTCAATCATAACGGACAGAATCTCGTCCTGCCTCCCGCCGTCTTTCGGCAGGAAGACGAGTCCCGTCCCATACTTCCCCTTTTCAGGCACGGGAATGCCTTGCAGCAGGATGAACTCATGAGGAATCTGCAACAGTATGCCCGCACCGTCGCCCGTCTTGTCACGGGTTTCCGCGCCACGGTGCTCCATGTTCTCAAGCACTCTCAAGGCATTGTCCACCAAATCATGGCTTTTGTTGCCGTGGATGTTAACCACCATGCCCACGCCGCAAGCGTCATGCTCATATTGGGCATCATACAATCCTTCTCTCATAATCGGTCAAATGTTTTATGTGTTGTTGTCTCTTCTTACCGCTTTTACATTGCATCATGTCATAAACAAGCGGCTTTTTGCATCATTTCGTCTGCAAAATTACATATATTCTTTCTTTTTGACAAATCTTTCGACACGTTTTTACAGGCTTTTTACCTATCAATCAGGCAAAATCTTCAATCTGTAAGCAAAATAACGCCGTACAATTACAAATTGTAACTATACAGCATTATTTTACTTACAGATTTACTTTTTCTCGTCATTTGTTAATTCTTGGCGTAAGAAATCATTGCTCCGCCAGTCCAAAAGTGGACGGGAAGCCGTACCCGCTTAATGCAAACGATGTTGTAGGGACGCACCTTGGTGCATCCGCCGGTGCGGGATAACATACCCGCCGATACGGAAATACGTTGCAATTCGGACGCACCAAGGTGCGTCCCTACAAAATATCGCCGTTCAAAAACATTACCAACGCAACGAAAACATGGTATGATGAACCCTGAAAGGGTGACAGAACATAGCACAGGGTGTTAACCCTGTGTTAGTATTACATGCAAAAAATGGTATCGGGAACCCCGAAGCCGGCAGGCGAGGAGCACGACGTGCGACGAGGGGTGACACAATACCGTAAAGAACCACTACCATATATTTGTATCGCAGCGCGTGATATACGATAGGTATATCACCCCTCGGCAGCCAATACCCGCCTCGCCTATCGGCTTCGGGGTTCCCGATACGTTTTGCGGACATGACACATAAACACAGGGTTAACACCCTGTGCTATGTTCTGTCACCCCTTCGGGGTTCGGAGGCGACAATTAATTGTGCCTCACACATGCAGAGAAAAGGTGCGTCCCTACAAAATATCGTGGTTCAAAAACATTACAAATACCATCCGGGGCACGTATAATTGCCCGCGTGTAGAGACGATGTACCACATCGTCTCGGCAGACAACGGCGGACGACAAAGATAATGAGACGATGTAATACATCGTCTCTACATGTGCCGACAAAATGACCGAATACAATAAAAGAACGCTGATTGCGACAGTAGGCACGGCATGCCGCAAAACAAAAGGGTGCTGATTACCTTGTAAAAGAGGCCTGATTGCAGTATAATCAGCACCCTTTTACAAGGTAATCAGCACCCTTTCACGCAGGCATCATGTATATACCTGACTGCCTGCGCATTACAAAAGAGGCAAACGAACTATGCCCTTCACTTCTTTTTCACGGGATCACAGGTCAGTCCTACGCCGAGTTTCTTGAATATCTTGCGGTCAACCTCTGACAGCATCACCGTGGAATGCACCTGACAACCGCGCAACGCCGGCAGCTGTTCAAGCGCCTTGCGGCAATCCTCGTTTGCCTGGCTGAGCACTGACAGCGCCACAAGGACCTCGTCAGTGTGCAGGCGCGGGTTGTTACCGCCAAGGTAATCTATCTTGGTTTTCTGTATCGGCTCTATCATGTCCTGCGGTATAAGGCGCACGTTATGGTCTATTCCCGCCAGATACTTGGTGGCATTGAGCAACAGTGCGGCACTCGGCCCGAGCAGTTCCGTTGACTTTGACGTTATCATAGTGCCGTCGGCCAGTTCTATCGCGGCGCATGGCGTACCCGTCTCTTCACGCCGTTGCTTGGCCACGGTGGTCACCTTTCGCGTAGCCGTGCTGATTTTCGCCTGATTGAAGAGCAGCTGTATCTTCTGCACCTCGTTCTCATTGTCCGCCCCGTCGGAAAACTTGTTTGTGGCATCGTAGTACCTTCGTATTATCTCATCTTTGGAAGCGTCGCAGCATACCTCGTCGTCATTGATGCAGAAGCCTACCATGTTCACGCCCATGTCGGTCGGTGACTTGTACGGGTTGGTGCCGTAGATACCCTCAAAGAGAGCGTTGAGCACGGGGAAAATCTCTATGTCACGGTTGTAGTTGACCGCTATCTTGTTGTAAGCCTCAAGGTGGAACGGGTCAATCATGTTGACATCGTTAAGGTCTGCCGTAGCCGCCTCGTAGGCAATGTTCACCGGATGCTTCAAAGGAAGGTTCCATACGGGGAACGTCTCAAACTTGGCGTATCCGGCTTCCACGCCCCTTTTGTGCTCATTATACAGCTGGGACAGGCATACGGCCATCTTTCCCGAACCCGGTCCGGGAGCCGTCACTATGACAAGCGGACGTTCCGTCTCCACATAGTCGTTCTTGCCGAATCCATCATCGCTGGCTATAAGCGACACGTTGTGGGGATAGCCGTCGATAAGGTAATGCACGTATGACTTGACACCCATACGTTTCAGCCGCTGGCGGAACGCGTCGGCGGCATGCTGCCCGTTGTAGTGGGTTATCACGACGGAGCCTACAAAGAAGCCGCGGTTGGCAAACTCGCCGCGAAGGCGCAGCACATCCTCGTCGTATGTGATGCCAAGGTCAGCGCGAACCTTGTTTTTCTCTATGTCTTCCGCACTGATAACGATGACAATCTCTATCTGATCGCTGATCTGTTTGAACATACGCAGCTTGGAATCAGGCTGGAATCCCGGCAGCACACGGCTGGCATGGTGGTCGTCAAAGAGCTTCCCGCCGAGTTCAAGGTATAGCTTTCCACGGAACTGTGCTATGCGTTCCTTGATGTGTTCGGACTGTATGCGTATGTATTTCTCGTTGTCGAAACCTAACTTCATTATCTCTTCTTGCTTAGAGGGCTTTGTTAAGGTTTATCATCTCGATGGCGGAAATCATGGCGTCAGCACCCTTGTTGCCGGCCTTTGTGCCCGCACGCTCTACCGCCTGCTCTATGCTGTCGGTGGTAAGTATGCCGTTCAGCACCGGAACACCGCTCTTCATGGCAGCCTGCGCGATGCCTTTCGCCGACTCGTTGGCCACCATGTCGAAGTGCGGAGTGGCCCCGCGGATGACTGCCCCGAGGCATACCACGGCGTCATAGTTGCCTGATTCCGCCATCTTCTGTGCCGTTACAGGTATCTCGAACGCCCCCGGAACGTAGGCAAGCGTAAGGTTTTCGGTGTCGCCCCCATGGCGCACGAAGCAGTCTTCGGCGCCGGTTATGAGGTGAGAGACGATGAAGTCGTTAAAGCGGGAGGCCACTATGCCTATTCTTTGGCCGTCAGCGGCCAGTTTACCTTCAAGTATTTTCATTGTGATTGATTGGTGTTTTTGTCGTTTTATTGTTGTGTCAGTTGGCGGATTGACGGCTTTTCCCGCTTCGGGAAACGCCGTGCGCCGCCGCATTATTTTCCTTTCGGCTTCTTCACGTGCAGCAGATGCCCCATCTTTGCATATTTGGTGTACATGTAGAACTCATCCTTTTCGTTGCAGGTCATCTCTATCGGCTCACGTCCCACCACATGAAGTCCGAAGCCGTCGATACCTGAAATCTTCTGGGGATTGTTGGTCATGAGTATCAAATCGCGTATTCCGAGGTCGGCAAGAATGCTCGCTCCCGTTCCGTATTCGCGCAAATCGGCGGCGAATCCCAACGCGATGTTGGCCTCGACAGTATCCATTCCCCCGTCTTGCAGGTTGTAGGCGCGGAGCTTGTTGATTAGTCCTATGCCGCGTCCCTCCTGCCTTAGGTACAGCAACACGCCCCTTCCGCGCTCCTCTATGCGGCGCATTGCCTCCGCAAGTTGCTCTCCGCAGTCGCAACGCAGGCTTCCGAAGGCGTCTCCCGTGAGGCATTCGGAG
The DNA here is from genome assembly GCA_017623655.1 of Prevotella sp. Taxonomy (GTDB): domain Bacteria; phylum Bacteroidota; class Bacteroidia; order Bacteroidales; family Bacteroidaceae; genus Prevotella. Next base: position 344,031 of record JAGAON010000003.1, on the reverse strand, counting down.
TGCACGCGGCACAATACCGGCTCCGGAGTAGTGACGTCTCCCTTTACCAAAGCCACGTGATGCTCGCCCGTTACCTTGTTAATGTATCCGTAAGCACGGAACGAACCGTATTTGGTTGGCAGCTCGGCGTCGGTCACACACTCTATAAGTTTCTCCGTGCGGCGGCGGTATTCCACGAGAGAACGGACGGTTATGCAGGTCAGGTTGTGCTCTTTCGCAAGTTCTTTCAGTTCCTTCGTCCGCATCATCGTGCCGTCTTCGCGCATTATCTCGCAGCACAGTCCGGCTTCCGTCAGCCCCGCCAAGCGGCAAAGGTCAACGGTAGCCTCGGTGTGTCCGGTGCGTACCAGCACGCCACCGTCCCTCGCCTGCAACGGGAACATGTGTCCCGGACGGCGGAAATCGATGGGTTTTGAGTTGGGGTCGGCTATGGCACGCGCCGTGATACCGCGCTCTACGGCGGAGATGCCGGTTGTGGTCGAGATGTGGTCCACACTGACCGTGAACGCGGTCTGGTGGTTATCACTGTTGTGCATCACCATCTGCGGGAGGTCAAGACGTTCACACAGTTGCCTGCTCATCGGCATACATATCAGTCCCTTGGCTATGCTTGCCATCATGTTGACATTCTCCGTGGTCGCGAATTGCGCCGCACAGATGAGGTCTCCCTCGTTCTCACGGTCGGGATCGTCTATTACAAGCACGCATTTTCCGGCCTTCAAGGCTTCAAGAGCTTCATCAATGGTATTGAACTTAAATTCTTCTTGCATAGTATCTCCTGTTTGTTAAAACCATAATCTACACCTTATGGTTCATGAAACTGCGATAGATTTCCAGTTTCCTGTTATCCGTTACTTTGTCATCCGAGTTGCCGGCAGTGTCTCCTGAGGCCTGTTGCGTGAGCAGTTTCTCCACATATTTGGCTATGACATCCGTCTCCAGATTCACCGTGTCGCCCACTTTCACCGAGTGCAGCGTGGTCTTTCCCTGTGTATGCGGTATCAGCGAGACGGCGAATCTGCCGTCTTCCACCTTGGCAACGGTAAGGCTTACCCCCTGAATGGTGACGCTTCCCTTCTCTATTATATGGCGCATCAGTGCGGCAGGGCATTCCACCCACAGCCACACGGCGTTGTCATCGCTTGTGCGGCGGCACACCTTTCCCGTCCCGTCAACGTGTCCCTGCACTATGTGTCCGCCCAGACGCGACTGCAATGTCAACGCCCTTTCGAGGTTAACCTCACTTCCCGCCCTCAGTTCCGCGAGCGAAGTGCGCGCCACTGTCTCAGGCATCACGTCGGCAGTAAATCCCTGCGGGGACATGGTCGTCACCGTAAGGCACACGCCGTTAGTGGCGATGCTGTCGCCAATCCGTGTTCCCTGCATGACGAAAGGCGCCTCCACGTCAAGTGTAACGCTCTTCGTCCCACGCCTTACGGACTTTATCCGTCCTATTTCTTCTATTATTCCTGTGAACATTCTCTTCCTTGCAGGCCGTCTTTCCGCACCAATCCGCTGATGAGCACGTCGTCACCAACCGGCACAACGACCCTGTCTGTCAGTTCTATCGCTTCCGACATCAGTTCCAGCCCGTCACCTTCCACGGGTGTGGTGGCCGTCTTTCCGCCTATAATCTTCGGCGCGACGAACGCCATTACCTCGTCTATCAGTTCCTGTTTGAACAGTGCCTCGCTCAGCGTTCCGCCGCTTTCCAGCAGTATGCTGTCTATCTTTTCCGCCCCGGCACGCTGTATCAGCTCCATGAGAGTGTTGCAGTTCCACAGCACCACGCCCGCTTCCCTGAGCATTTGCAGTTTCTCTTCGTCCGCTCCGTCGGCGTAAGCTACCACCGTAGCGAACTCCCTTGCCGTGCTTACCAGCTGGCTTTCCATCGGTATCCGTGCCTGCCTGTCGGCTATTATGCGTATCGGGTGGCGCACCTCGTGCTCTTTCAGCCCCATGCTTTCCAGCACTTCCGGCTTCAGCCGCACGTTGAGCATGGGGTCGTCCGCCAACACCGTGCCTATGCCGCAGAGTATTCCGGTGTTCAGCCGCCTCACCTTGTGCACGTATTCCCGAGCCGGTTTCCCTGTCACCCACCGGCTGTCGCCCGTTACGGAGGCAATCTTCCCGTCCAGCGTCATAGCCCATTTCGCCGTCACCCACGGTTTTCCCGTCGTCATGAATTTAAGGAACACCCTGTTCTGCATCCGCATCTGCCTTACAAGCGCCGCGGCCATAGGCTCTCCCTCCATCACATCTACATCTATACCCGCTTCCCGGAGTATGGCGATGCCCTTGCCTGCGACAAGCGGGTTGGGGTCGTTCAGGCCGACAACGACGCGTGATATGCCACGCTCTATTATCGCATCGGTGCAGGGCGGCTGCTGCCCCTCATGGCAACAAGGCTCCAGTGTCACGTACATTGTGGTGCCCTTGCAGTCGGCGTTGCGCTCATCCGCATCCCTGAAAGCCATTCTTTCCGCGTGCAACCCTCCGTATCTTGCGTGATAACCCTGTGCTATGATCTCGTCATCCTTAACTACCAACGCCCCGACAAGGGGATTGGGATTGACCATCCCCTCCCCTTTTTGCGCCAGAAGCATGGCGTCCTGCATCAATAATAAATCGTCGTCTGTCAGCATATCGGTATTATGCGGCTACATTACCGCAATATAATATATAGTTTGCAAAGTTAGAAAATTAATCCCAAACGGCAAAATTTCGCTATGTTTTTTTGTCTTTTTTACCTAAATATGGGGGCTAACGCATTATGGCTGTGCCTTTTATTTGTCAGTGTCAGTTTTTTTTCTTACCTTTGCCGAACTATTTTGTTTCCCTGCGCGACAGGCTTTCGCAAAACGCCTGATAACCAAGCGGAAAGGGAGGGCAAACGAATAAAACAAAAACTGATTTCCGACATGGCATTAAAGAACAGCCTTATAGCGGCCCTGATAGGCGCAAGCGCTTGCGGAGCGGCTGACGCACAGACACAGCAGGAACAACGATTATTCAGGAACGGCATATTCAACCACATTGACTTTTCCGTGACCGGCGGTACAAGCGGCATAGGTTTCGAGTTTGCCACACCCATAACGGATATGTTCCGGGTAAGAGCCGGCGGCGTGTTCCTGCCACTGACCCACCACGAAGCGACCTTCGGAATGGAGGTGGCGGAGGGGCTTTCGCCCGGCGTGAGCAACGAAAGGTTTGACAAGCTGTCGTCCATGATGGAGACGTTCACCGGTTACAAGCCCGAGAAGCAGGTGCAAATGGCGGGTGACCTGAGCATGAACAACTTCAAGTTCCTCGTTGACATCTTCCCGTTCAAGAACAACAGGCACTGGCATGCCACCGTAGGCTTCTATTACGGCAACGGCACTCTGATAGAGGCCAAGAACACTGCGGAGAGCATGAACACACTGACGGCGGTGGCGACATACAACACCATGTACCGGAGGACATTGGAAAACAAGAGCCCGCTGGACCTCTCGTCAATAGGAATAGACCTCGACAACTCTGAAATAACACAGGTGCAGGAGTACAAGGATAAGCTGAGGAAATGGGGCTCAAGCGGCAAAATAACAGAATATACCGTGAGCTATGAATACGACAACCTGCTTGACGGAGAGCATTACACTGACGGCGAGATAGTATTGAAGACAGGGCCGTTCTCCGAACACGGCATAAGCATGCCGGTAGGCAAATACGCCCGCGACGTGATAGCGCAGGAGGATGTTTACTATGACTACACGGAGAAACTGTATCAAGAGCTGAACACGGGAGACATCAATCCCCTGCACCAGAACATATCGATTGATGTGGAAGCCGACGAGTACCACTATCAGAAGGACGCCAACGGACGATACATAAAGAAAGGGGAGATAAGGTACAGGAAAGGCGAGGTGATGCACAAGGCGGGCGAGACCTTCCGCATGATACCGGACGAGAACAACACGGTGTCCGTAAGTGCCAACGCGGCCAAATTCAAGCCGTACATAGGCATCGGCTACGAGTTCTCCATCAACAACGACAAGCGTTTTAACGTTGGTGTGGATGCCGGCATAATGTTCTGGGGCAACCATCCGTCGGTGGATGTAAGCACGCCCATCGGTGTCAACGCACAGGGGGAGACCATATACATGACGTATGACATGACACGGGACCTTACGGATCTGCCGGGCAGCGTTGACCATTATGTGAGTTCGGTAAAGCAGTTCCCCGTATTCCCGGAACTGAGTTTTAGACTGTCTTACCGCCTGTGGTAAAACGGTACATAACCAATGGCTTTATAAAAAGGTGCTGATTACAATGTAATCAGCACCTTTTTATATGGTAATCAGCACCTGATTGCAGTGTAATCAGCACCCTTTTGTTTTGCGGCATGACAGCAGGCACGGCAGGATGTCGTGCAAGTACCTTTTACCCAATGTGTTATTTATCCTTATATGCCTTGTTTGCTATTGTCGCAATCAGCGTTCTTTGTTGTATCCTGTCATTTGATTGGCGCATGTAGAGACGATGTATTACATCGTCTCATTATCTTTGTCATCCGCCGTTATCTGCCGAGACGATGTGATACATCGTCTCTACAAGCGGGCAATTATACGTGACCTCGACGGCATTTGTAATGTTTTTGAATGGCGATATTTTGTAGGGACGCACCTTGGTGCGTCCGAATGGCAACGTATTCCATACCAACATATATATTCACCCGCAACAGCGGACGCACCAAGGTGCGTCCCTACAACGACGTTTGTAATCATCATATCGAACTATTGGCAGTATTTGCAGCGTTGTTTGTAATGTTTTTGAATGGCAATGTTTTGTAGGGACGCACCTTGGTGCGTCCGAATTACCGCATTTCCCGTATCGGCGGGTATGTTATCCCGTAACGGCGGACGCACCAAGGTGCGTCCCTACAACAACGTTTGTAGCCATTTGTATCGGGAGGTTGATGGTGTTCGCGACAACATTTGTAACCATTCACATCGGGAGGTTGATGGTGTTCGCAACGGCATTTGTAACCATTCACATCGGGAGACAGACTACATTGCGCCATTAAACGAGAAAAGCGCGGAAATAATATTCCGCGCTTTTCCCGTTTAATATGCAAATATACCTATGTCATCTCGTCACCTGCGTGAAGGAAACCTGCACAGGATTGTCAATATCTCCGTATGCGGTTTCGCCCTTGTAGGTTGCGGTTACATCAGTACGGTACATGAATCTTGACGCTGCGGCATAATACTTGAACGTCAATACATCGCCGTCATTGCCGTGCACTAATCCTATCCACACTGACTTGCCATCGGCAACGCTCTCCTTGTATGCCACCCCACGGCACTCGTCTCCGCAGAATACCGCCACCTGTGTGGCCTCTTCGGGCACGGAGAGATACACGGTCATGTTGCCGGAGAACATCCCCTCAATGCCGCGCACGGCGTTCTCCCACTGCGGGTCGGGGAATGTGTTATCAACAGGAGCGGGTGTGTCTCCACCCGGTTCAGGCTGATTGGGAGTGTCCGAAGACACAGGATCATCGCCACCGCCGCCACATGACACGCAGACAAGAGAGAAGATGGCAAGAAGAACCATCGTAATAATATTTCTTTTCATCACTTCTTTGTTGTTTTTATTATGTTTGTCTTACCGTCAGCCACTGCATATACGATGTATGTTCCGGCCGGAAGAGAATTATAATTGGTTGTGTTCACCTTCTTGCCGTCTGCCGAGTAGATGGCCGCCACATTGCCGCCGTTGAACGGCAAGGCTGTATCGTCATCCTCCACGAATGATATTGCGGCAGGATTGCCAAGCGAGCCTACTACGGCGTCAACCTCATAGCAGAGCGAGGTGTTGGCAGTGGCAAACACTTCACCGCCGCGCAACAGGGCTATTGACACAAGTTCGGCACCGCTTCCCTGCACGGTGAGGATGGTTGTGCCGTCCTCTGACACGGCGGACGTGCCGCGGATCTCGCCGCGAACGATGGCGGCAAGGCTGTCACCGGCCTCTGTCTCTACGCCGGCAAGGGTGGCTACCACGGTCATGTTGTCCGCATAACGGTTTGCAGTCCCTGCCGTTGGCTGTTCCTCAACCTTTGTCTGCGCCTCGTTTGGATAACGGAAAGTGACGGGGTTGCCGGCATTGCGCATAAGCATATATCCCTGCTCCGGCTCAAGTACGGTGAGTTCGCCTTCCCATCCCTTGTCATTGGAATAGAGACTTGAAGCCGTTTCAGACTTTATCACGTCGCCGTCGGCGGCCGGGTAGTTGGCAAGTGCCTCGGAGAGGAGCATCGGTTCTGCCGGGAGATAGGAGATATGGTTCCATCCGCCGTTGACAGTCACGTTCATCTCCGCCGGTACTGTCACCCTGCCTTCCTTCAAAGCCACGCCTTGTGTCTTTGCGGAACGTATTTTATACATGACGGTGCCGCTGAGTTTTGTCTGGTGTGCCAATGCGCCTAACCACTTGGCGTTGCGCTTGGAGTATGCGGCCACGGCGGTCTTTGACTTCACCTCGTCGCCCAGTTCCCATTCACCGTTCCCCAACAGGGTGTTGATGTCGGTCATGTCTTCGTCCATCATCGGTATGGAAACCCAGTTCCAGCCCTCTGACAGTGATATGTCGTAACCGGTCTTGGCAGCCTGCCATACCGCTTTCACGGTGATGTTCTGCGCCGGAACGGTTGCCGGCAACTCCGGTTCCCAGCCTGCGAACGTGTAACCGAACTTCGTTGGCGCATCAGGCGCGGACACTGCCGTGCCGTAATCCTGTGTCATGTCGCTGACAGCAGAACCGCCGTCACAGTTGAACTTGATGGTGTATTGGTTTATCTGCCATTTGGCTTTCACCGTCATCCCGTCCAAAGGCATTGTCTTCGGCAGCTCAGGCTCCCAGCCAAGGAAGGTGTAGCCCTCCTTAACCGGGGCGGAAGGAGCGGTTATTGCTGTGTTGTAATCCGCCGTTATGGGGCTGACAGCAGAACCGCCGGCGGCATCGAAGGTGATGGTATATGCGTTAGCCTTCCACAGAGCCTTAACGGTAAGGTCGCCGGCAGGCATTGTCTGAGGCAACTCCGGCTCCCAACCCAAGAAGGTGTAGCCTGCCTTGGTTGGAGAAGTAGGCTTCGGCACGGCTGTGCCATAGATAACTTTCATAGGCTCCATCTCACCAGCCCCGTCGGTATCAAAGGTGATGGTAAACTCACTTCCTGTAAAGACTGCAGTATATACCACGTCTTTGGCGGGAACTGTGGCATCCACTTCCGGTGTCCAGCACAAGAAAGTCTCTCCTGTCTTTGTTGGATTCTCAGGCACGACAATTGGCGTTCCGTATTCTTGTGTGGTTTCTTTCAAGACCGTATTGTCGTCCATCAAGAACTTCACTGAATATGAATTGACCTGCCACTTGGCCTTTACCGTGACATTCTCCGCCGGCATTGTGGTTGGCACGGCAGGCTCCCAGCCCAAGAATGTGTGTCCGGTCTTGGTCGGAGCGGCGGGGATTGCGACAACAGTACCATAATTCTGCGTTACAGGAGCGACCTCATTACCGCCGTCCGAGTCAAAGGTTATGGTGTATTGGTTTATTGTCCACAGAGGTTTTACCGTCTTGCTCTCTTCCGGGAAGACATCAGTCAGGCCTTCCCAGCCTGCGAAGGTATATCCTGTTTTGGTTGGTTCGGCAGGCAGTGTTATCTTATCTCCGGGAAAACCCTCGACGGTTGTAAGTATTCCGCCTTCGTCATTAAGGAACGTTACGGTCACAGGATCTGCCTGACCTTCTTTCATTATGGATGCATAACCTGCCGGAACAGGAAGGTATGACTGGTTGGCATTAAGGCAAAGATAAGGAACTCCCGGCACATACTCTGCATCTACTAAACTACTGCCATCGTCGGACAGCACTAATTCGTCATTTACAACTTTCCAGATACGCATGGATTCCGCCTTAAACTCGGTAGCGGCGTGCTTATATTGGCTTATTTCAAGATCTGGATTACAGAAATATACGCCTTTCAGTTTATTGCCGGCAACACTCGTTCCTGCCGTTCCCGGCTCGTGAAGTTTCAACCTATTCTTTGAAGGGTCATCTGAACTGCACTCTATCAGCACCGGTGTCGCAGCAGGAATAATGCCGTTTATCTCCTCCAACGTATAGCCGCTCTTGTTCATTTTGGACACATAATACACCTTCATGCCATCTGATACCGTCTCAAACGGAAACGACACATAGAACGGAGCGTAATACTTTCCTTTCGCGGACAGTGTGGGCTTCACGCCAAAATAGTTCTTGGCGCTCTCGCTATCCACTTTGTCAGCACCCCAGAATTTATACGAAGTGTCACTGTTCGAGGATGTAAGAACATAATACTTAGGTCCATATATACCGAATTTCTGCGATGTACTATACACAGGTGTTTCCACTCCCTGCACCTTTCCGGTCAGTACATAATTGCCATCAGTGTTTCCTGACAGCGTAAGGGATGACCCATCAAGCAGCTGTGACACCCAAACGCCCTGCGCACTCAGGTCGAACTTATGCGTAGCGTCCGGCATCTGCACATAAATGATAGCCGCCGGATCGGTAAATGAGTACTTTTCAGGATACAACGGTATGGAAGCTATCTTCTGGTCTGTTCCCGCCGAAGTATTCATATAATACGAGTCACATGACACGCAGCAATAGGCCTTCTCCTTGTTTTTAGCCAGTACCGCTGCGTTCCATATACGGTAATACCCGCTTCCTTCCAGTTTCGCCGCCACATAAAGATGTGACAACATGGCAAGAAGCAAGAGAGAGAATATCCTTTTCATATATTTATTTCTGTATTCCATAAACATTGACAAAGCCCTATCCTTGACTTTCTCCCTCCATCTGGGGACAGACTTTCAAGGATAGGACCTGTATTATATTATAAATAAGATGTGCTTACTTTACCACACAGATGCTGACACGGTTCAACTCCGGTATGGTGTAAGGCTGCTCTGATGAGCCTTTACCCTCGGCAGTGATACGGCTTGCGTCTATACCATGCTGCTTCACGAGCATCTCCTTAACAATCTCAGCACGCTTCTTTGAGAGAGGAATGTTGATTTTGTCGTTACCCGTGCCCTTGTCGGCAAGACCTGTTATGACAACCTTGGTCTGCGGGTACTTCTTCATGTAAGCGGCAACCTCGCCAACCTTCTGCTGTTCGCTGGCAAGAAGCTTGAACTTGGCAATGTTGAAGAAGATGTCCATGCGCAAAGGCTCTACCTCCGGCACAACTTTCTTCTCCACAGGCTTCTCGACTATCTTCTCGACTATACGGTCACGATATACAATCTTCGGCTCAACCGGCTCTATCTTCTTCTCCTTGTAGGTGTCGCCGAAAGAGTACTTCACGCCAACCAAACCATTGAAATACCAGTCAACGTTGCCGGCTTTCTTTGAGTTATAGGTGTCAGAAAGGAAGTTTGCGGCGATTTCCGCGCCAACACTGAGGTTCTTTGCGACCTTGAAGTCAGCGGCAAGACCTGCATGTCCGACGGCACGAGCAGAAGTATTGCTCCACAGATTGCGGAGATACTGGCTCTTCTCGTATTCTGTTGCGTTGTAAATATTGCCGTAAGTGGCGCAGAGCTGATTGTCAACATCAACCGCCTCGTCGTTATTGAAGGCGATATTCACGCCTCCACCGATGAACGCTGTCACGTCAACAAGACGGCAAGGGTTCACTCCCGAGATCAGGTTTGATATGTTGAAAGTAACGTCCACCATCGGAGCGACGTAGTTATACTTCCACTTGTACGTCTCACCCATTATCTCTGAGCCACCTTTACTCTGCCATGCGTTTACAATGAAACGCGCACCTACAACCTTACCGAAGTTGTAGCCCACACCGAGTTGTGCATTAGGGGATATGAGTTTGCCCATGCTCACCTCGCCAAGAGTATATTGTGCACCGAACTGTCCCTGCACATACCAATGCGGCTGGAACACATACTCCGTCTTTGCGGCCTCCTGTGCAGATGCACCGAGGGCAATGCCGGCAAGCAGTGTTGCAAATATTGATTTCTTAATGTTCATAATATGAATCCTTATAAGTAGTTTGTTTATATGTACCTTGATAAGATATACGCACCCTTTACAGTCTATTTCCCCTCATAGATAAGCGGTTTGTCTGACGGTCTGAGGCATCTTAGCCTCTCTCCCCGGAACTGTATTATGAGTTCCTTGGCGCTGAGCGTGTTGATATACGCCTCTTCCACCAGATACTGTTGCCTGTCACTTGCCACCTGCTGCGTGTCAACGTAGTATATATACATCTTCCCGTTTAGCAGTTTCCATTCCCGAAAGCAGATGTTTCCAGCATTAACGCTTTCCATTCCGCCCCCTTGGTTGAAGGCCAGGCCCCTGTGTTGCTGTTGGTCATAGACCCATCTTCCGCTCAGTTCGGTGGTATTCACCGCAATGGTAACGGTCTTCCGCCTGTTATCCGGCAATAAAGAATAGGTGTCACCCTTCCTCATCGTTCCGTGGAACATTCCGTTAGCCATCGCCTCACCGTATGCGAAAGCCCATTTTCTGCCCGAAGCCCTGACCGTGACATACATGGAGTCACTGTCAAAAGAGTTCAGTCTGACGAGTAAAGCCTCATCGGGAGTGTCGTCCAGCCGGGCCACCATGGGGTTTATCGGGCTTTCCTCCCCTTGCGTCCGCTTCTCCTTGTTCCCGCCACATCCCGTACATGAGATGCCGGAAGCAAGCAGAAGCAGACCCAATGAGAATGCGGGTACTATATATAATAGCCTGCGATACATTTATCTATTAATGGTACACCGGATATTATTCAAGCACCAAAGTATATGTTTGTGATATGATAGTGCCGGTATAGTCCATCGCCTCGTAAATGACGGTGTTCTCACCCTTAACCAACTGGCCTGTTATGTCAAGAGAACGTGAGCCAAGTATCTGGCCTTCATTATCGTTAACACGGATATATCTCTTGTAGATAGGCGCAAGAAGCTCGGCAGAGTATGTTGTCGGAATGACTGTAACCTGACCTGCAACAGTTGACGGTGCAGCCTTGAAGCCGGCTACGCCAAAGCCATTGTCTGAGTTAACGAGCATCACAGGCTTGAACATTGCAGGAACGGCATTCGCGAACTTGTTTGCGAACTTGTCAAGATAAGCGAACACACGTCCGAGGTATGTAGCGTTCTCAAGCTTATCCTCAATCCTGTTGATGTTGTCAATCATCGTGTTAACATCTTTGATGACATCCCTGAATGCGGCAAACACATCGTTAATATCATCATAGTTGTTGTTGATGTTATTGATAACGACATCGAAAGCCTTCTCAAATTCCTCCTTAGTCATTGTTATCTTAGCGTCAACAGTCTGTGCAGGAACAGTATGTACGACATGAACCTTTCCGCCGCTAACAGTCGGATTGCCTTCAAATACGACCTCTTTCAAAGCGGTAGTCCACTCACCTGTCACTGGATTATACACATCAGGAACCTCAACATATATCTTTCCTACATTAATTTCCTGTTCTGTAACCGGTACCCAGAAGTCCAACTTGATTTCAGGGATTGTAACTTTGGCTGTCAGTTCAACATTTTTGAACTCGTCCATTGTAATGTCATTCAAATCTTTAAGCTTGACAGAAATGTCAGAAAGCTTTCCACCGAACTGATTAAGCATAAACTGCTTGTCTATCTGGTCAGCGATTTTCTTGCCGACTTTCTTGGCAGCGCGTGTCACGAAGTCCTGTATCTGGTCGTATGCACGCCAGAAGAATCCGTTGCCTTCCTTGTCGAATACTGCGTCAACAGATTTAAAGCCAAGAGGCTGAACAGCCACAGCTTTTATAGTATAGTCTGACAATACGGCGTGCTCACCGACCTTATCTTTCCATGGGCACTTAACAGCCAAAAGCGGAAGTCTCATAGCCTGCACAACGTCTATCGCAACCTTGGCAAATTCCTTGAGTGCTACCTTAGCGGAAGCGCCGTCCCTTATAGCGATGAAGTCTGAGAGAGCGTTCTTGACAGCGCTCTTGTCTATGTTTATCTGAACGTTAGGATCCTGAAGACCTGCGATATCAATCTTTGCCGGAGCCTCATAGAAACCATTATCAGCGGCACGAGTGTAACCTGAGTTCAACTCTACGTCAGACTTTTTGAATGTGCCGAGCTTCACGGCAGACTCCCTGTCCTGGCTGTTTACGAGTTTGAGACCGTCAAGGCCGTCGAACTCAACATCGTTAGGATTGATTGTGAGATATACAGTACCTGCGTTAGCCTCGTCATCAGACAGAATCGGGCTGCCTGCTCTTACTACTACCTTCTTGCCGTTGTAAGCCTCATCCATCGGGAATGTATCGGAGATATTAGAAGTGCCGAAGTAAGCTACGAGGAGAGTTGTTTTCACATCTCCAAGGACAGTGTGGTAAGTACCGAATGCAGGGTTATAGACCTCGTTTACGATGATGCCTGTTATCTGCTTCTTGCGAGCGTCCTCAAGCACATCGAGCCTTTCGCCAAGGTCCTTGGTAATGCCTGCCAGGCTGTCAACCCTTGCATTCATCTTCTTGTCAACACCCTGCAATACATTAGCCACAGAGTCAACATACCATTTCACGGTCTTTCCCTCAGGAATATCACCGATGGTAAGCTTTATCTGGTCGTCAGTGTACTTCTTGTATCTCTCGTTGACCTTGTTGATGCTGTCCACCAATTCTTTTCTATATACAAAGCCCTTGTCGCCTTCCACGTTGTGCTCATTATACCACTCGTTGATAGGCTTGATGCTGTCCCTATAAAGACGGTCCAGACGTGTGCCCAAGCGCTGAATGGTGTCCACGAGAGACGTTCCGCCAAACTCGGTCAGGAACAACGTATTGTTCCTAAGCAATGCTTCCACTGTCTTTCCGAGGTTCTCGGACTGCAGAGCCTCCTCTGTTTTCTGCACACGCTGTTCCAGTGCTGTCACCTTCGCCGTGCAGTCAGAGCAGTCACCGCCGCCTTGTTCCTGGAGAGCCTTAATGGCAGCCTGCATATCCGCCAACTGTTTTCTCAATGCCTCGTCAATAGTGCCGGGATTGTTCAGGGCCGCATTAGTGTAGTTGTCCTCGTCATAGTCCTTACAAGCCGTAAAGGCCAACGAGCCAACAAACGCAAATGCAAGCATGATTTTTGTAATGATTCTCATTGTTGTTTGTTAATTAAATGATTAATACGTTTATATTTTGTCTCTTATTTGTTTCGTGCGATTCCTGCGGCCGGTACCGTTCCGGCCGGCAACACGGCAAGACAGTCCGTGCGTCATGGTCCCAATCCCGCGCTTTCCGGTTTTCACCCTGTCCTTTCCGTCCGTTTCGTCTTCTACTCTCCTTTTTCAAGTATATAGCACGCCCCTTACTTTAAGTATATAGTACTGACGCGCCCGCGTTATACAATAGGCATCATTCGGTTGCAAAGTTAAAGAAAAAATAAAGAACCTGCAAACTTTTTGGCGTTTTTTTCGTGAATTATGGCAAAACAATATGCCAATCCGCTCTTTTTGGATGTAAACAGTTCCGTATTCCCCCGGCAGCGGCATTGCAACGGGGATTCCCGCGAAATTGCGCCAATCGCGATGCAACCGTTGCCAATCTCCCGACGCGAGGGGCACAAACGGCGTTGTAGGGACGCACCTTGGTGCGTCCGCCGATGCGGAGGAACGCGGCAATCCGGACGCACCAAGGTACGTCCCTACAAGGCATTGTCATGCAAAAACATTGTAACGAAAGGCGATTGCACGGCAAGATGCCGTGCCTACTGTCGCAATCAGCGTTCTTTTGTTGTGTTCCGCCATTTGGCTGGCGTATGTAGAGACGATGTATTACATCGTCTCATTATCCTCGTCGTCCGCCATTGTTTGCCGAGACGATGTGGTACATCGTCTCTACAAGCGGGCAGTTATATATGCCCCCAACGACGTTTGTAACCATTCGCATCGGGAGGCTGGCGGCGTTCGTGACATCGTTTGCGTTAAGCAGGCACGGCGTCCTGCCGCGCCTACCATCGCGCAGAAACAGCTGCGGGAAAGAGATTAGCGGGATGTCATTTTGTTACTTTTACCGCGTATTTACTTACTTTTTGATTTTTCGCGACAGCAAACGAGCGGCATTACAAGAACCGAAGGGTATTTTCAAACGAAAAACGCATTTTCCCGATAAATCCGCAACCCGTTGGTCATCGGAAAATTAAGGAAAACCCATTTTCCGACACACCGGTTCTCGCGCCATAAAAAACGGCATTTTGCACGAAAAGCGACGGTAAAAAGAGGAGCAATCAGCACCTAACTGTAATGTGATCAGGTGCTGATTGCATTGCAAAAGGTATCAAATTGCAATACCAACAGGGGCAAATCACGAAACAAAGGCTATTTTATCGTGTTACAATCACTATTTTGCGTCCCATTGCACAAGCATGCAAAATATCATAATATCACATTTTCCGTAAGATAACTGACATTTTGCAATATCGCATTCGTGAGGTTTATAGGGACGCACCAAGGTGCGTCCCTACAATTGCCGGTGCTAATTTCCTGCATGACACCGGCTTCTCTCATACGGCAGAAGCACCCGTTTTTATCCATTTTATTCACTGTATTGGATAAAAAACGTACTTTTTTATCCAATACAGTTGTTTTATTGAACAAAAATCACTATCTTTGCAATCACAAAACCATAGCAGAACAATGAGGGAAATAATACAGAACCAACGCAAGGAACGTGACGAACTATTGTCACGGCCATACATAACACGCCATACGCACCACGATGACGAGACGCTTTTGAGCAGCCCCATGATAAAACTTATAACCGGCCCGCGGCGCGTAGGGAAATCGACGCAGGCCCTGCTGATGCTCAAAGGCAGGAACTTCGCCTATCTTAACTTCGACGACAACAGTCTGCTCGCCGCATGGGACGAGAACAAGGTCATGCGCACTTTGGACGAAATCTATCCCGGTTACGAGTTCATGATGCTCGACGAGGTGCAGAACCTCGACAAGTGGGACGTATGGGTAAGCACACTTTACAGGCGCGGCAAGAACCTCGTGATAACAGGAAGCAACGCCAAGATGCTGTCAAGCGAGATGGCCACGACGCTCACGGGGCGTTACCTGCAAGTGGAAATGATGCCGTTCAGCCTTGCGGAGTTCAAGGAGTGGCATTACTCCGGAAACGACGGCAAAGGGATTGCGGCAAGCACGGACACGGAGGCACTGACCAACGACTACCTGCGCAACGGCGGTTATCCGGAGACACTGGCGGCACGCAGCATAACGGGAAGCTATCTCGGCACGCTGTTCGACTCCATTATCTGGAAAGATGTAGCACACAGGCACCGTGTCCGCAACATCACGGAGTTGAGCGACATGGCGGCATACCTGCTGGCCAACTTCTGCAACCCGCTAAGTGCTAACAGCATAGCGGACGCATTGAGCATGACAAGCGTCAGCACCGTGAAGAAATATATGGGGTATCTGCATGAGCCGTACCTGTTCTTCTACCTGCCCCGCTACAACAACAAGATGAAAATAATGCAGAAAGCCCCGCAAAAGGTGTATGTGGTAGATAACGGTTTCGTTACGTCCAAGGCGTTCAGCACGAGTGAAAACCTCGGGAGAATGCTGGAAAACCATGTGTTCACGGAACTGTTAAGGCGAGGCTACGACACGGAAAGGACACTGTTCTACTACCGTTCGCGAAACGACAAGGAGACGGACTTCGTGCTGCGGCAAGGCAATCACGTGGAATGCCTTGTGCAGGTATGCTACGACATGAGCAGCCCCAAGACGGAAAAACGTGAAGCGAACAGCATAACGGAATGCGCGGAGGAGCTGGGATGCGACAACCTCGTGATCGTAACACGCGATGAAGAGAAAACGATACAGGAAAAGGGATATACGATAAAGGTTGTGCCGATAGACAAATTCTGACCGGACAAACGTGCGTGGAGACGCTTTCCACGCACGCCCGAACAATATTATTATGGCCGGGAACGATATTTTTCGCACACAAAATTAGGTTTTGCGGAGAAAAATTCGTACCTTTGCACCAAATTACACTTTTACGATTACAACAACAGATATGAATCTCGATTTACTTACCGCCATCTCACCGATAGATGGCCGTTACCGCGGAAAGACAGAAGAGCTTGCACGTTATTTCTCCGAATATGCCTTGATAAAGTACAGGGTGCGCGTGGAGATAGAATATTTCATCACACTTTGCGAACTGCCCCTGCCGCAGTTGAAGGACTTTGACAAGGAGGTGTTCCCGCTTCTGAGGAACATTTACGAGGCGTTCTCAGAGGAAGACGCGCAGAGAGTGAAAGACATCGAGAAGGTGACGAACCATGACGTGAAGGCGGTGGAGTACTTCATAAAGGAGAAGCTCGACGCCCTCGAAGAGGAGAAGCTGGGCAAGGGTTACTTCGGGCAGAGCCGCGAGTTCATCCACTTCGGCCTGACATCGCAGGACATCAACAACACCAGCGTGCCGCTGTCCGTAAAGGAGGCCTTGGCGGACGTGTTCGTGCCGCAGGTGGAGGAGCTGATTGCGCAGCTGACGGCCTACGCCGAGGAATGGAAGGATGTGCCCATGCTGGCCAAGACACACGGCCAGCCGGCGTCACCGACACGTCTGGGCAAGGAGATAATGGTGTTCGCATACCGTCTGACGGAGCAGCTGGAGGTACTGAAACAGTGTAAATACACCGCCAAGTTCGGCGGCGCGACGGGTAACTTCAACGCGCATCACGTGGCTTACCCGCAGTATGACTGGCGGGAGTTCGGCAACAGGTTCGTCAGTGAGAAGCTGGGACTGGAAAGAGAGCAATATACCACCCAGATTTCCAACTACGACCACCTCGGCGCGATATTCGATGCCGTGCGCCGCATAAACACCATCATCATCGACCTTGACCGTGACTTCTGGATGTATATATCCATGGAATACTTCAAACAGAAGATAAAGGCCGGCGAGGTAGGGTCAAGTGCCATGCCGCACAAGGTGAACCCGATAGACTACGAGAACTCCGAGGGCAACTTGGGCATAGCCAACGCCATCTTGCAGTTCCTCGCCCAGAAGCTGCCCGTGAGCCGTTTGCAGCGTGACCTTACCGACTCCACCGTGCTGCGGAACATCGGCGTGCCTCTCGGACACAGCGTGATAGCCATACAGAGCACCCTGAAAGGCCTGCGCAAGCTGATACTTAACGAGGAGGCCTTGCAGAAAGACCTTGACAACACATGGGCGGTCGTGGCGGAAGCAATACAGACAATCTTGCGCCGCGAGGCTTACCCGCACCCGTACGAGGCGCTGAAAGCGCTGACACGCACGAACAAGCACATGGACGAGGAGACGATACACGACTTCATCAGGACACTGGACGTGAGCGAGGCGGTAAAGGCTGAGCTGATGAGCATAACGCCGGGAAACTATACGGGCATATAACACAAACGCAAGACAAGCATTACATAAACCGGCCGTGAGGCCTTAACATCATTTACATAAACAATATTCATCACAAAAAAACTTCCTACACCAATGGAAACAGAGAACGAGAAAATTCAGGAGCAGGACTCTAACTACGCAAACAACGAATCCGCCCGTGAGGGTAACTACCAGCCGCGTCAGCCGCGTCAGCGCGTCCGTATAGCCACATCACGCAACAACTACGGCGACAGACAGCAGTACGGCGACCGGCAAAGACCTGCCTACAACCGCAACAACAGCGAGGGCGGCTTCATGCCGGAGGGCTTCGGAACGGGATTTACAAGTGACAACCACCACGAAAGAAGCGAGGGTGGCTACCAGCAGCGTAACAACTACCAACGCAGGGAGGGCGGTTACCAGCAGCGTAACGGCTACCAGCGCAGGGAGGGTGGCTACCAGCAGCGCAACAACGGCTACCAGCAGCGTGGCGGTTACGGACAGAACCGCGGAGGATACGGACAGCAGGGCGGCTACGGACAGCGTCCGTACAGGCCATACAACGCCGGCAACGGAACGGGAGACGCACAAGAACAGGGCGGATTCCAGCAGCGTAACAACGGTTATCAGCAGCGTGGCGGATACGGACAGAACCGCGGAGGATACAACAACCAGCGTGGCGGATACGGACAGAACCGTGGCGGTTACAACAACCAACGCGGCGGTTACGGGCAGAACCGTAACGGATTCGGCAACCGCCAGCATACGGCTGACTATGACCCAAACGCAAAATACTCACACAAGAAGCGCATAGAATATAACGAGAACAACATAGACCCGACACAACCGGTACGCCTTAACAAGTTCCTCGCCAACGCCGGAGTGTGCAGCCGACGTGAGGCTGACGACTTCATCGAGGCAGGCGTGGTAACGGTGAACGGCAAAGTGGTGACGGAACTCGGCACGAAGATAATGCGTACCGATGAGGTGAAGTTCCACGACCAGCCCGTAACACTGGAGAAAAAGGTGTATGTGCTGCTGAACAAGCCAAAGGATTGCGTGACGACAAGCGACGACCCGCAGCAGCGTCACACGGTGATGGACCTCGTGAAGGGGGCTTGCCCGGAAAGGATATACCCCGTAGGACGACTTGACCGTAACACTACCGGCGTGCTGTTGCTCACAAACGACGGCGACCTCGCGTCAAAACTGACGCACCCGAAGTTCCTCAAGAAGAAGGTTTACCACGTGTATCTTGACAAGAACGTGACGCTGAACGACCTGCGCCAGATAGCGGAAGGCATAACACTGGACGACGGCGAGATAAAGGCCGACGCCATAGAATACGCCCATGAGACCGACAAGAAGCAGGTGGGAATAGAGATTCATTCCGGAAAGAACCGCATAGTGCGCCGTATCTTCGAGAGCCTGGGCTACCGTGTGATAAAGCTGGACCGCGTATTGTTCGCCGGTCTCACAAAGAAGAACCTGCGCCGCGGAGACTGGCGCTTCCTGACAGAAAAGGAAGTGGATATGCTTCGGATGGGAGCTTTTGAATAAACGAAGCCATACACCTTATTATATATAGGGTGGCTGCGGGTTGACAAACAGACAAGAAAATATTTCTTTTTCATGAAAAGGACAAAAATCGTTGACGCTCTTGCCGAAAAAGACTTCGGCAAAGCAATAGATGTAAGGGGATGGGTGCGCACCCATCGCTCAAGCAAGGCGGTGGATTTCATCGCCCTTAACGATGGTTCGACCATCAACAACATACAGATTGTCGTTGAACCGGATAAGTTTGACGCGGAAACATTGAAGAAAATAACGACCGGTTCGTGCATCCACGTGACGGGAACACTGGTGGAAAGCCTCGGCAAGGGGCAGACTTCGGAGATACAGGCCGAAGAAATAGAAATATACGGACTGTGCGGTAACGACTATCCCATGCAGAAAAAGGGACAGTCATTCGAGTATATGAGGCAGTATGCACACCTCCGCCTGCGTACAAACACATTCGGAGCGGTGATGAGAATACGCCACAACATGGCAATGGCGATACACACCTACTTCCATGAGCATGGATATTTCTACTTCAACACGCCTCTTATAACGGCCAGTGACTGCGAAGGAGCAGGCCAGATGTTCCAAGTCACGACGAAGAACCTTTACGATCTGAAAAAGAACGAGAACGGAAAGATTGACTATTCCGACGACTTCTTCGGCAAACAGACCTCCCTCACCGTGTCAGGACAGCTGGAAGGCGAGCTTGGAGCGACCGCATTGGGAGCCATCTACACCTTCGGCCCTACGTTCCGGGCTGAAAACTCCAACACGCCAAGGCACCTTGCGGAGTTCTGGATGATAGAACCCGAGGTGGCGTTCATGGACCTTGAGGAGCTGATGGACCTCGAAGAGGACTTCATAAAGTACTGCATCAAGTGGGCACTTGACAACTGCAAGGACGACATCGAGTTCCTGAACAAGATGATAGACAAGGGTCTGAAAGAGCGTTTGCAGTCCATTCTCGACGCGGACTTCGTGCGTCTGCCTTACACCGAGGGCATCCGCATACTGCAAGAAGCCATCAAGAACGGCAAGAAGTTTGAGTTCCCATGCGAGTGGGGCGATGACCTTGCGTCGGAACATGAACGCTATCTCGTGGAGGAACACTTCAAGAAACCGGTCATCATGACCAACTATCCGAAGGCGATAAAGGCTTTCTACATGAAGATAGACGAGGAAGAGTCCGGCTATAACGGCAAAAGCGGACAGACAGTGCAGGGCACCGACGTGCTGTTCCCACAGATTGGCGAGATAATCGGCGGCTCCGTGCGAGAGGAAGACTATGACAAGCTGATGGGAGAGATAACCGCCCGCAACATCCCGATGAAGGACATGGAGTGGTATCTCGACACCCGCAAATACGGTTCATGCCCACATGCCGGCTTCGGATTGGGCTTCGAACGTCTCATTCTCTTCGTGACAGGAATGCAGAACATACGCGACGTGATACCGTTCCCGCGCACTCCGAACAACGCGGAGTTCTAAATACAAAGGCAGGCTACAGTCTGTGGAAACAGATTGCAGCCTGCCTTGCCATAATAACCATACTGAAACAGATTGCAAACCACTACTACTAACCATTAACACTAACTGCAATGAAGAAACAATTACGCTCTATCGCCGCCGCAATGTTCGCCCTTTTGAGCACCACGGCAAACGCTACCGTCGCAGACATCAGTGTCGGCGGATGGTTCGAAGGAGGCTATGTAACATGGACAAAGGAGGCAAACTGCTCCTACAACGTCTATGTCCGCAACACAGCCGAAAGCACATGGACCCAGCTTGACACCGAGCTGGTTCGCGAATACGCCACCTACGGCCGTGCCGATGCGGTGGGTCTGAAGGCCGGACAATACCAGTTCAAGGTAGTGCCGGTGCAGAACAACGCCGAAATCACGGCCGAAGCGACAGAGACACCACAGTTCACCGCAACAGCATACGACCGTGGAGGCTTCGCACACTTCAAGACAGCGTCTTCCACTTTCAACCCCTCCAACGGCGTGGGTGCATACAAAAACGACGGAACATTAAAGGCCGGAGCCAAAGTTCTGTACGTCACGGCCGACAATGCCAAGACCATCACGACCAAAGTGCAGACTGGTTCCAAGGCAACCAACATCACAGAGTGCGTCGGTTTCCAGAACATCATCGACGCATACCAAAAGGGTTACGACAAGACGCCCATCGACTTCCGCATCATCGGCACCATAAAAGCCGGGGACATGGACAGCTTTTCCAGCTCCGCCGAGGGCATACAGATAAAGGGTAAGGCCGCATATTCAGAGATGAACATCACCATCGAGGGCATAGGCAAGGACGCTACAATCCACGGTTTCGGCTTCCTCATCCGCAATGCGTGCTCCATCGAACTGCGCAACTTCGCCATAATGTGGTGCATAGATGACGCAGTGTCAATGGACACGAATAACTCCAACCTATGGATTCACAACCTCGACCTCTTCTATGGCAAGCCGGGAGGCGCGGCAGACCAAAAGAAAGGCGACGGAACTCTCGACATAAAGGGCGACTCCAAATACTCCACCCTGTCCTACAACCACCTTTGGGACAGCGGAAAGTCAAGCCTCTGCGGCATGACATCAGAGTCAGGTCCGAACTATCTGACATATCATCACAACTGGTTCGACCATTCCGACTCACGCCATCCGCGCATCCGCACCATGTCGGTACACGTCTATAACAACTATTATGACGGCAACTCAAAATACGGCATCGGCGCAACCACAGGCTCAGACGTATTCGCCGAGAACAACTATTTCCGCAACTGCAAGTACCCAATGCTATCTTCCAAACAGGGCTCGGACATCAACAACGGCGTGGGCACAAGCGACCAGACCAAAGGAACGTTCTCCGGCGAGGCGGGCGGAAGCATCAAAGCCTTCGGAAACATCATGACAGGACAGAAGAGTTTTGAGCCATACGTGGAGGGACACGCCACATACGGCAAGCACTTCGATGCTTACGTAGTCGAGAACAAGAGCGACAAAGTGCCCGCTACGGTCACCGCACTGCTCGGAGGAGACACTTACAGCAACTTCGACACCGACCCGTCACTGATGTACTCAGGCTATAATGTCGATGCGGCAGCCGACGTTCCCGCCATCGTCAAGGGCGAATTAGGTGCCGGACGCTGCCAACACGGCGACTTCTCATGGACTTTCGGCGCTAACGAAGACGGCAACGCCAACGTGATACAGGCACTGTCCGATGCCATCAACGCCTATAAATCAACACTCGTAGGTTTCTTCGGCAAGACCATCTCCAACGGTGGAGCCAACGAAGAGCAGGGCGGCAGCTCCGACGAAGGCAACGGAGACAGCGGAGACAACACCGGTTCCGAGGACAGTGGAGAAGACAACACACTGGAAGAGGAGCCATACATCGGCACCGCAGACGACTATTTCTTCTTCAGTGCGGACAACCAAGCACAGGTAGAGACATACCTCGCTGACGGAACCATTACCCTCGGCAACGGCAAAGTGGCCGGCTCGGAGACATCATTATTCGTTCCCGACTACTCATACGACGCCGAAGCAAACAACAAGTCATTCTCCTCCACCGTCTATACCGGCTCACTCCAGCTTGCAAAGGCAAGCGGACAAGGCGTCACTGACGGCGGCTCAGCAGTGTTCAGATGCAAGAAAGGCATAACAACCTTCGCCGCTTACCTCTACCGTACAGGCTCGGTATATCTCAACATCTACACCTCCACCGACAGCGTCAACTGGAAGAAGGTCGCCGATGTGACCAAAGCCCCGTCAGGAATATATGAAAAGAACTTCTCTTCCGCAGTCATGGACACCACCCACTGCGTATTCATCAAGATAGAGAACACCTCCACCGGCGGTCTGAACATACAGGGAATAAAGATTCTCCACAAGAAAGGCGCAACGGAAATGGAACCGGGTGCCGGCGGAACAGACCCGGAACCCGGCACTGATCCGGAGCCCGGTACAGACCCTGAGCCGGGCAAGGGCGACACTGACGCAACGGCTATATACAAGTTTACGGTAAAGGAAACTGTACCGGCAACGGTCGTTGACGGCTCAACAAAGAATTACAGCGAGCCAATAACCACACAGGGCGGAACGTTCCAGTTCGGCAACGTCAACAGAATAAGCGCCTCCGACATCTCCGGCACGGGCTTCGCGATGAAGTTAGACGGCGACGCCACCGCTACAAACAGCAAATATGTGCTCGTAACCCTCACCAACCCGTTGAAGGCCGGCGACAAGATCAGCGTGTCATGCTACGCCACCTCCACCCCGAGTGCAACGAAACCATACGGCGTAAGTCTCTACACCGATCAGGCAAAAGCAGCCTTCGCAAGCGTGACCTGCACCAAAAAGAACACGGAGGAAACGCTGACCATCGACGTAACAGAGGCCATGGCCGGCATAAAGTCGTTCTACATTGTGCGCAATGTAAGCCTGTCAACCTTCTTCACCGGCATCACCATCACCGGCACTACAACCGGTGCGGAGAGCGTAAAGGCTGAGACCGATACGGACAACGGCATCATCTACGACGTGGCAGGCCGTCCCGTAACCACGACAGTCAAGGGACAGCTTTACATAAAGAACCACAAGACTTTCATCGGGCAATAAGAACGTTGCAAAACAAACCACCCGCCGACGAGAAATCGCCGGCGGGTTTTATTTTATTCTGCCGTTAAACCCAAATCGGTCATTAGATTTCTAATTCGTCCAGTCTTTATATTTGTTGCATTGCAACCGTCTTGGCGAAGGCATAGCGGGCTATGGCGAGACAAGGCGGGAAGCAAGACAGCAAATAGAAAGGCCGGACGGAAGAAAAGACATATAAATTAACAATAAACATCCTAATTGTCGCTCTAATGACCGATTTGGGTTAAACCTTTTGCAAAAGCATACGTCATATAATCAGAACGTTCTACAAAACAACGGTAAGAAACAACCACCCGACAAAACAAGAACAGCATTATGAAAAAGATTATCATGGCACTGATGTGCATCTGCATGAGCCTCGCTATGTCGGCTCAGCCAAACAACAATAAGGAAGAGTCACGGAACAAGCCCAAGACAGGCAAAAAATATCGTCCATATCACCATAACCGCAACATGAACGGATACTGCCTGTATGGCCAGCAGTGCCAATGCGGACATTTCCACGGCGTTCCGCAACGTATGCACAACGTCCGGCCGGCCAAGAACGACATGATTGTCAATATGCAGACAATAAGATCCCTCGGTCTCGACTCAACCAAGGTGAACGCCGTAAAGGAACTAAAAAAGCGGAAGACAGAAGAAATGCGCGCCATACGCATGACCATGAGACCGAACCGTCCGATGGCCGACGCCTCCCAAGACAACAAGGACAAGGCTCTTGACAAGAAAGAAAAGAAAGCCGACAAAAAGCGCATGAAAAAGGGAGACAAGGCCGCCGACAAGAAGAAAGAGACCCTGACACCGGAGGAAAAGAAAGAAAGGCGCGGACAGTTCATGGCAAAGATGAAGGAAAGCAGGGAGAAGATGCAGGCCTGCGCAAAGAGTTACCGCACCGAACTGCGCACCATCCTCGGTGACGAGAAGTACATAGAGTACCTCGAAAAGCTCAGCACACAACGCCAACAGGCACAGAACTTCCGCCAACCGCGCGCCCACAAGTTTTACAAGAGATAGTTTTCACGACATATTGCAACCGCAACAGCTATAAAAACAGGACAAATGGTAAAGGCAAAGGAATAAAGGTTTTTTAGGTTAACACGGCCCCCTACCCCACGATGCACGCACCCCCACGGCGCAACATCCACCGGGTAGGGGATTTTTCATGCCTTCACGGCAAATCAGGATAATGCGGACAAGCGGGAAACAAGCATCATAAAACAGGCAATAAAATAATGCCTGCACATCGATAATACCGGCAATTCGTAAAATTCACATTAACCTAACCGACAATATTGGGCAATCAAAAAAAACTTGTTACCTTTGCAAACATCAACCTAAAAACAAGAAACGACAATGAAAAAAATATGCTTCATCATAGCCATGCGCGCTGAGGCCGCACCGCTCATAGACCACTTCAAGCTGCAACACGCCGCCGACTTCTTCTCGCCCCTGCCCTGCCGCCTTTACACCGGCACCGCAGGAGGCAGTGAACTGTATGTGGTACACAACGGAGTGCAGCACGACCGCGACCTTATAGGCTGCGAGGCGGCGGCCGTAACCACCATGGCGGCAATAGAACGGCTGCATCCCGACATCGTGATAAGCAGCGGCACGTGCGGCGGATGGAAGCGTTACGGTGCGGAAGTGGGGCGCGTATATCTCGGCGACGGGGCGATGTTCCACGACCGCCGTGTTCCGGGAGACAACGAATGGAATACGCAGGGGCTGGGCAACTACCCCGTATGGGAAGGCACGGCAGCCATGGCGGAGCATCTCGGCATGAGCACGGGCAAGGTAACGACGGGCTCTTCCTTTGACATGACAAAGGAGGAGGAGGCCGTGATAGACCAAAACGGCGGACGGCTGAAGGAGATGGAGGGAGCGGCCGTCGGCTTTGTGTGCAGCCTTTTCCACGTTCCCGCACTGTTTGTCAAGGCGGTTACCAACCTGCGTGACGCGGAGGAAGAGGACATGGAGGCATTCCACAACAACCTGCGGCGTGCTTCCGAGGAACTGATGAGGGCAAATATCCGGATAGTAGAATACCTGTCGGCGGTTGAGAGGTGATACGGCGCGGGAGTAGGCACGGCATCCTGCCGTGCAACGGACGATGTCGCCAATGGACAACAAAAATGTGTATAAAAGGCACTTGCACGGCAAGATGCCGTGCCTACTGTCATGCCGCAAAACAAAAGGGTGCTGATTACACTGTAAACAGGTGCTGATTACCACACGATTTGCACCTGATTACAATGTAATCAGCACCCTTTTGCAACGGCTTTTGTAAGACCTTGAATTGCAACACTTTGTAGGGACGCACCTTGGTGCGTCCGAAGCGCCATGTTTCCCGCACCGGCGGACGCACAAAAGTGCGTCCCTACAACGGCGGTTTGTGATTTACCGGACAGAAAACGAGCGGCGGTTGCACATAAATCAATCCCCTTTTGCGAAACACGCGGCATTCATCCATGAAACAGAGGGCAGGAGCTTATTACTTTTTAACTCATAGTTTTTAGGCTTTATTTCGTGTTTTACGAAAAAAAATCGTAACTTTGCACAGACTAATGGATTTCGACGACATCATAGGACAGCACGAAATGGCGCAGCGCCTTATGCGGCTGGCAGACGAAGACCGCCTGCCGCACGCCATGATGTTATGCGGACCGGACGGCGCTGGCAAGATGGCACTGGCGATAGCGCTGGCTACCCACATCCTGAACAAGGGGACATTCAAGGTGAGAGGGGGCAAGCATCCCGACCTGCACTTCTCCTTTCCCACCGTAAAGCTGAAGAAGTGGAACGCTGAATACAAGCCCGTAAGCGACGACTTCATAGAGCAATGGTACGCCATGCTGGCCGACGGGCCGTACTTCTCGCTGGCACAGTGGATGGAAGCCATGAAGGCCGAGAACCAGCAGGCCATCATCACCGTGGGAGAGGCGAACGAACTGATAAAGCGGCTGACCATGAAGTCCAATCAGGGAGGCTGGAAAATCAGCATAATATGGCTGCCGGAGCGCATGAATGCGGAGTGCGCCAACAAGATGCTGAAACTGATTGAGGAGCCGCCGGCGCAGACTTTGTTCATAATGGTGTGCCGGGAACCGGAGAAACTGCTTGAGACGATAAGGTCGAGGGTGCAGCGTTTCGACGTGAAGCCCATCGCACCCGATGACCTGCGACAGGCTCTGACAGAGCGGAGAATGCTGAACGAGGATGACGCCAAACGCATAGCACGCCTTGCAGGAGGCAACTGGCTGGCGGCATTGGAGGAACTTGAGGCTGGAAACGAGAACCTGCTGTTCTTCGACTACTTTGTCACGCTGATGAGAAAAGCCTATATGCGCGACGTGAAAGACCTGAAACGGTGGAGCGAAAACGTGGCGGCGCTGGGACGGGAGGAACAGAAACGCCTGCTGACGTACTTCATGCGCATGGCGAGAGAGGCGTTCATGTATAACTTCGGCAACCCGGAACTGTCGTACATGACACGCGACGAAGAGACGTTCTGCAAGAAATTCGCGCGCTTTGTCAACGAAGGCAACATATTAGGGTTTCAGGAACTCTACCAGACGGCACTGCGGGACATAGGCCAGAACGCCAATGCCAGAATGGTGTTTTTTGACATCACGATGAAGGTGGCGGTGCTGTTGCACACCACATAGCCACACACTATAACAGTAAACTCACAACTTTACATACAAGCATGGATGAGAACAACATGAAAGGGCTGCCTGCCGACACCGCCGCAAGGGAGGAGACGGAGGATAACTCTTACCAGAATATGAAATTCACACTGGGCTTCGGCTATGCCAGAGGCTTGTGCGGACGCGGCGTGTCACGCAGCGACAGGCAGCTGAACACATACGACTGGCTGGCGGACGTGCCCGGAAACGCCGAGAGCACGGACCTCGTGGAGGTGCAGTTCAAAAACACCCGCAAAGGATATTACCACAATGTCAACGGACTTGACCTGAAAAAGGGCGACTGGGTGGCCGTGGAGTCAAGCCCGGGACATGACATCGGCGTCGTGACCCTTACCGGACGGCTGGTGGAGTTGCAGGTGAAAAAGGCGGCGCTGAAATCGGAGGACGAGATAAAGAGGGTCTATCGCATGGCGCGTGACACAGACATGGAACGCTACTATGAGGCCAAAGGCCGCGAAGAGGCCACCATGATACAGAGCCGCCAGATAGCGAAAGACCTCGGACTGCAGATGAAAATAGGCGACGTGGAATATCAGGGCGACGGAAACAAGGCCATATTCTACTATATTGCGGACGAACGCGTCGATTTCCGGCAGCTCATCAAGGTGCTGGCCGACACCTTCCATGTGCGTATAGAGATGAAACAAATAGGCGCAAGGCAGGAGGCCGGGCGCATAGGAGGCACCGGACCGTGCGGACGGGAGCTGTGCTGCGCCACGTGGATGAAGAACTTTTCCAGCGTGAGCACCAACGCCGCGCGCTTTCAGGACATATCACCCAACCCGCAAAAGCTGGCCGGAATGTGCGCGAAACTGAAATGCTGCCTCAACTATGAGATTGACAATTACATGGAGGCGGGCAAGAAACTGCCGCCGCATGACGCCGTGTTGCAGACACAGGACAATGACTATTACCTGTTCAAGAAAGACATTCTCTCCGGACTTGTGACCTACTCGACGGGCAAACGCATGGCGGCTAACCTGGAAACGATAACCGCTGAAAGGGCGAAGCAGATAATAGAGATGAACAAAGAGGGGCAGAAACCTCTCTCGTTGGCCGAAGACGCCAGGCAGAAAGCGCCGGAGAAACCGAAGGACTTGCTTGACGGCGCAGACCTGACACGCTTTGATTCCGCCAGAAAGAAGAAAAAACGGAAGAAGCAAAAGCCCAATGACGCAGAGGGAGGAAAGGCTAACGGCAACCGGGGTAACAACGGAAAGAACAGGGGTAACGGCAACTCCAACACGGAGAACAAGGCAAAGTGAGAACAAACGACAGCATATCAGCACTCTTAAAGAAGGGACATATAGCCATAACGGTGGCTGTATGTCTCTTTATGTCTTGCACGACAGACACCGTTTACCACCATTTCGAGCGCACGGCGGAAGGCGGTTGGGACAAGAGGGACACCTTCTTCTTCAAGATTGACACCGTCATCAGTGCGGGAAGATATGCCACCACGCTGTGCATCAGGACCGACGCGGACTATCCTTACCGCAACCTTTCGGTGAGAACAGTGCAGGTTGTGAAGCCGGGGAACGGCGTTTCTACCCATACTCTGAACCTGAACATAAGGCAGGAAAGCGGCATTCCGGCCGGCGACGGGATAACGCTATACAACTATGAGGTGCCCGTCGGAACACTGACACTGCGTCCCGGCGACTCGCTGACGGTGAAAGTGGCGCACAACATGAGGCGGGAGACGATGCCGGGAGTAACGGACGTAGGGCTGAAAGTCACCAAACAGTAAAACGATACCAGTATGAACGTGAAGATACTATGGGTGGACGACGAGATAGAACACCTCCACGCACACATATTATTCCTTCAGAAGAAAGGCTATGACGTGGTCATCGCCAGCAACGGCATTGACGCAATAGAGCATTGCCAGCAGCAGACCTTTGACCTTGTGCTGCTCGACGAGATGATGCCCGGCATCACCGGACTGGAGACCTTGCAGCGGATTAAGGAGATACAGCCGCAGACTCCCGTGGTGATGGTGACCAAAAGCGAGGAGGAGGACATCATGGACCAGGCGATAGGAGCCAAGATTGCCGACTATCTCATAAAGCCCGTGAACCCCATGCAGATACTGCTTGCGCTGAAAAAACACGTCCATCAGAAGGAGATAGTGACCGAAGTGACGCAGCAGGGCTACCAACAGTCGTTCCAAGACATATCCATGCAGATTGCGGACTGCCGCACTTTCAGCGACTGGCGCGACGTGTATAAGCGGCTGGTAAGGTGGGAACTGGAGCTGGCCGCAACCGGAAGCGCGATGACAGAGATGCTGAAGATGCAGAAGGAGGACGCCAACAACGGGTTCGCGAAGTTCATTAAGAAGAACTATACCGGCTGGATGACACCGGGGGCGAAGACCATCGACAAGCCGCTCATGTCCAACAGGATATTTCCTGACTGCGTGTTCCCCACGCTAAGCAACGGCGAAAAGGTGTTCATGATAGTGATAGACAACTTCCGTTACGACCAGTGGAGGATGCTGGCGGAAGAGATTGGCGATATGTTCGACATAGAGGAGGACCTCTACCTCAGCATACTGCCCACGGCAACACAATACGCCCGCAACGCCATCTTCTCCGGACTGATGCCCCAACAGATAGCGGAGATGTTCCCGGAACTGTGGGTTGACGAGGATGAGGACGAGGGAAAGAACCTCAATGAGTCGCCGCTGATACAGACACAAATCGAGAGATACCGCCGCAAGGACACCTTCTCCTACCACAAGATAAACGACTCTCAGGGGGCGGACAAGCTGATGCAGCAGTTCGGGAGCCTTGAAAGATACGACCTCAACGTGGTGGTCATCAACTTCGTCGATATGCTTTCCCACGCCAGAACGGAGTCAAAGATGGTGCGTGAGCTGGCAAGCGACGAGGCGGCATACCGCAGCATAACCCTCTCATGGTTCCGGCACAGCGTACTGAGGGAACTGTTCAACGCCCTTGCACAGACGGATTACCACATCATTCTGACCACTGACCACGGGTCAATACGCTGCAACCATCCGGTGAAGATAGTCGGAGACAAGAACACCAACACCAACCTGAGATACAAATTAGGCAAGAACCTCAGTTGTCAGGCAAAGGAAGTGTTCGAGATTACCAACCCGAAGCAGGTGCAACTGCCTGCGCCCAACATCTCGACATCATACGTCTTCGCCACGGGCAACGACTTTTTCGCGTACCCGAACAATTACAATTACTACGTACAATACTACCGCGACACCTTCCAGCACGGCGGAATATCGATGGAGGAGATGATTATCCCGCTCATCAGCATGAAGGGAAGAAAAAGATAAGACTATGCAGTTAACGATAAAATCAGTAGAGACGATACACGAGACGGCACGTGATTTCCTTGCCGCCATCAAGGACCAAGGCAGCTGTCTGGCCTTCTACGCACCGATGGGAGCGGGCAAGACCACATTCATCAAGGCCGTATGCGAGGAACTGGGAGTGGAGGACGTAATCACGTCGCCCACCTTCGCCATAGTAAACGAATACACCGACGGCGTGGGAAGCCCCATATACCACTTTGATTTCTACCGCATCAAGAAGCTGGAGGAAGTGTATGACATGGGCGGTGAGGAGTATTTTTACAGCGGTCACTACTGTTTCATGGAGTGGCCGGAAATGATTGAGGAGGCATTGCCTGACGATACCATCAGAATCACCATCACCCCGCAGGAGGACGGGACAAGGATAATAGAGTTCTAAGGCGGCAGTCCATATGCGTGTAGAGACGATGTACCACATCGTCTCAATAAACCAGTATTTCCAATAAAGGCAGGGAGACGATGTGATACATCGTCTCTACAAACGCGATAACACGCATCATTACAACACTTTACACGCATCCGCACGCAAACGGTTATCAAGGGAAAAGTAAAAGGGTGCTGATTACACTGCAATCAGGTGCTGATTATATAGTAAACGGGTGCTGATTACAATGTAATCAGCACCCGTTTGCGAAAGAAGTTGTTTGCGTGCTTTGTAGGGACGCACCTTGGTGCGTCCGCATCATTGCCGTAACGGTAAGCTGAGGACGCACCAAGGTACGTCCCTACAATGTGCGTTGGCATTATTACTTGAATGCACCATACCACGTATCATGCCTCCCGCACCGGGCTGTCAAACAGCATAACGGAGATGATGCAAACGCACTGCCCGCGCAAGAACGCCGCTTAGAGGTTGGCGTCGAATTTCTCCTGCAACTTGGCTTTGTTGGCCGCACCAACAAACTTATCTACTATCTGACCGTTCTTGAAGAACAGCAGCGTGGGAATATTGCGTATTCCGAACTCTGCGGCGAGGTCTTCGCTGTCCTCAACGTTACACTTGCCTACGACAATCTTGCCGTCATACTCCTCAGCCAATTGTGAGATTACAGGGGCAATCATCTTACATGGGCCACACCACTCTGCCCAGAAATCCACCACCAAAGGCAGGGAACCGTTTTTAAGAGTCTCAAAGTTCTCTTTCGTTATTACCACTTCCATAGTCGTTTGAATTAGTTATGAGTTATTAATAAGTTAAAATCCGTCAAGTTCGTAGTACTCGTCCTCCAGTCCTTCGGTGGAGGTCTTGTCGTCATCCACCACTATTATCTCCTCGTCCTCGCCGTTGTCACGCGGCTTCTCGGCGGCATCATCCACGACAATGACGTCCTCCTGCGGTGCTGCCTCCGCCTTCTCATCATCGGACGGTATTATTATCTCATCCTCCGCAGGCTGCTGTTGCGCCGGCTCCGGCAGCGGTATGTCCAGTCCCCCGGCTTCTTCTGCTGCGGGAGCGTCATCTACCGGCACGGTTATGACGTTCTCCTCCACCCTCTCCGGCACGGTTTCCACCGGCACGGCAATGGTATTTTCCGGCACGGCGGTACTGTCCTCCGGCACTGCTATCTCTGTCTCGGCAGGCAGGATTATGTCCGTCTCGGCGGGCAGGTCTATCAGTTCCTCGCCTTCCTCGGCCTTCTGCTTATCAGGTTCGACAGGCTTGGCACCTCCCGGAGCGACCTCCTCGGTAGGCAGCAGCGGCTTGACGGCATCCTCATCCCTTGCCTTCTCCTCATCCACACGCACTGGCTCGTACAGCTGTTCGGGGTTGGTGACGGGCAGAGGGGCGAAGTGTTTGACGTAGAACGTGTCGTAATCGTTGTAGCTGTACCTGTTGCCGATAAGCTCAAGGTTCTCCCTGCTGATGACGATAGGCCGGCTTTGTCCCGCCGTCCGCCGTATTCCGTCCTGCTGCAACAGCAGTCTTGCGTACTGGCGGGCCTCGTTGAAGTTGCGGAAACCGCTGACTGTGAGGTGGTGCATACCGTAAACGTCCTCTATGGTGATGTCGAAATTCCTTACGAGGAAGCTCGTGAAGTTATATCGTGCCATCTGGAACAGCAGCTTGTTCTCGTCTATCGAGTCCGGCGGATATGCCATTATAAACATGAACTCGGTGTTACGCTCGGGCGAGAAGGTCTTGTTCGCAATGCTGTCAGCCCCTTCCAGCACCATGTTGCGCCTGTCCCAGACGTTGGAAAGGTCAAACTTCGCCCCGCGAAGACGCCTTCCCTCCTTCACGCCGTTTATTATCATGCCGGCCATCTCGGCCACCTGACTCTGGGGGTAATCCCTGACCACGGTCTCCATCGCGGCAAGACACTCGTCGGGACGGCCGTCATTGAGGCGTGTGAGACCCGTGATGAAGATGAACCTGTCACGGTTGTCGCCAAGGGGGAAGCGTTTTTCCGACACTTCGGCGTTGCCATAGACCTCGGCGAAGCGGTCTTCCTTAAAGGCAACGTATGTCGCCCCGTAGATGGAATCTTCCATCTGCTTGCCGAAACGGGCGTTATCCGCGAAGTCAGGGTCGGTCAGCAACGTCGTCCACTTGGACTCCGGACACTCTGACTTGAGCCGCTCCACGTATGCCTGAGCCTCATCCGGCTGGCCTTTCCGCGAGTAAAGCAGGAAGAGATGGTAATAGACCTCGTCCTTGGGGGTGAACTCCGGGAACTGTTCCATAAGCCGTTTGAACGCCTTTTCGCTCAATGCGAGGTTGTCAAGGCGGTCCTTGAAGATGATGGCCGAGCGCAGAAGACCCTCTTTTATTATCTCGTTGCTCGCGGCAATATCCTCTTCCGTGAACGGAATCTGCGCGAGATAGTACTCCCGTTTGTGCGGATTGTTCACCGCCGAGTCCATCTTTTCCTCCTCGATGCGCTGTTTTTCCTCCGCAACGGCGATGGAGTCACGCTGCTCTTGGGTCAGCTGCGTGGTGTCAACCTCTTCCGTCGCGAAGTCACCCACCACGGTTTTGTTGTAGCGTTGCCAGTTGTCCGTATTCTCACGCTTGCCCCATATACGCTGGAAAGCCTGCTTTCCCTGCTGCACTACCTGCGGATTGTAGAAGTACCATGCGGCGTTCGCATTGCGGTTCGTTGGATTTCTCGGTATGTTGGGCTCCTGCTTGTTGCCGAGGTTGGAGCCGTACTTCTGCTGTCTTTGCATCACTTCCTGTTCCGCCGCCAGCGCTTCCTCCTCCTTTTCCTTCTTTTTCAGAGCCTCGATAACCCTGTCTATGGCCTCGTTGCGTTCCTTTTCGTCCATCTTTGCCAATGCTTGCAGGGAGTCCTGCAAATGCACCGCCTCGGTGTATGGCACCAGTTCGTCAAGCACCTTGGAGCGTTCCGACAGGGCATCATAGTCAGGCCGGTCCTTGTCGAGCAGTCCGATGGCCTCTCCGTAGCAGCGTCTTGCGTCGCTATATTTCTCCAACTGCCAGTAAAGGTCGCCGAGATGCAGCAGCAATACGCCCTTCTCTATGCCCGAACGCGTAGCCTTCTCATTGCCGGTTTCATACGCCGCGATGGCGTTGACGGTGTCTTTCTCGGCCAAATAGATGTTTCCTATGGCGTAATATACCTGCTCCAGATAGTCCTTGTTATTGTCATTGCGCGCCATTCTGCGCAGTCTTCCGATCATCTTCTTGGCTTGTCCGGCCGCGGAAACCTCCGTCATGGCTATCCGGGCGTTAAATTCCAGCTCGTAAGGAGGGTTCAGCCCCACCACTTTCCTGAACGCCTTGTAAGCCTCCTGCCTGTTGCCTTGTGCGGCTTCCACCTGTCCCAACAGGTAATACTCACGCGCCTTCTGCTTTGAACGCATCTCATGGCGAATCACCTTTCGCAGGTATTCCGCCGCTTTCGGCAGGTTATCCGTGTGCAGGTAGTAGTCGCAGAGGGTGTAATCCCATTCCTTCCGCGCCCTCCAGTCGATGCTGTCGCGCTGCATATTGCGTATCACGTCCTCGGCATCATACAGCCAGTCGCTCTCTATGTAGCACTTGGCCAGCCATGCCCTTGCCTTTCCGTAGATGGCGGGTTGGGTCTTATAGAGGCGTGACATATACGAGAACGTTGCCGCAGCCTCGTCAAAACTGCCCTGAAAGAACTGAGAACGCCCCATGAGCATCCATGCTTTCCACAGGAACGGGTTGTATTCCTTCCTCGAAAGCCACTCTATGTCCTTCTCCGTCTTGCGCCGGTTCTTCGTCCATTCGGGCTTGGCCTTGATGCTGTGCACCTGTATCGCCTTCTGGCTTTTGGTGATGGCGATGTCATAGTTGGCCTTGCCCAACTCGCGGCTGGCCTTGTTTCCCACGGTGTAAAGCGGCAGACGCTCGGTGTAGTTGTCCTTGTTGCCGTTCTCCTTTTCAAGTGATGCGTCGATATAAGCCACCGTACCGTTATAGTAGGTGTTGTACCTTGCCGTGAAACTGTGCCAGAAACGCGAAGCGCCCGTGTTCTTTTTGGTGGAACACGAGACTGCACACAGCACGAGGCCGAGTATCAACAGCGTATGGGTCAGTATGCTTCGCAAGTCGTTGTCTTAGCTATTATATATATAATGTGTCGCAAGCCGTCCGGTGAGCGTCAGTCGCCGGCCTCCTCTATCGTCCATCCCGCCTTTCTCAAATCATCCCAAAAGTGCGGGTAACTCTTCGACACCACCTCCGGATTGTTTATCGCCAGCCCGGGATATAGTATCGCCGCCGGCGCGAACGCCATCGCCATGCGGTGGTCTTCATACGTGTCTATCACCGGTTCGGCCATCGCCTCACAGCGGGTACCGTCCCATGACAGCACTCCCTCTTCCGAATCGTCCAGCACATAGCCCAGTTTTGACATCTCATATTTAAGCGCCGCTATGCGGTCCGTCTCCTTTATGCGCAGCGTCTGCAAGCCGGTGAAGCGGAAAGGAATGCCACACAGTGCCGTCGTCACCACCACCGTCTGCGCCAAATCGGGCTGATTCACGAAGTCAAAGTCAAAGCGCGGCAACGCCCTTCGCTGCACATTCAGTGTCACCAAAGTCGGTTTGCACTGCACCTTGTCCGCAAACTTCGTCTTGATGCCAAGCATCATGAAGATATACCGTATGGCGGAATCGCCCTGCCTGCTGCCGTCCATCAGCCCGGGCAGGCGCACCTCGCTCCCCTCATCGCCCATAAGCGCGAGCATCTCATACCAATAAGAGGCCGCGCTCCAGTCGTTTTCTATATAGAACGGCACCGCCTTGTAGGGCTTTGGCTTCACTATTATGGTGGAGGCATCCTCCCATTCCACGTCAGCCCCGAACTCCTGCATGGTGCAAATGGTAAGGTCTATGTAAGGACGGGATATTACATCCCCCGTAAGATGCAGCGCAAGCCCCTCTTTCATCATTGGGCCTATCATGAGAAGGGCGGAGATATACTGCGAGGAAATATTGCCTGCTACGTCCAGCCTGCCTCCATTCAGTTTCCGCCCCCTTATCAGCAGCGGCGGAAAGCCCTCCTCCCCCATATACTCTATGTCGGCCCCAAGCGCACGCAACGCATCCACCAGCACCGTAATCGGGCGGTGTTTCATCCGCTCGGTGCCGGTAATCACATGCTCTCCCGTGCCTACCGCCAACATGGCGGTGGTAAACCGCATGGCCGTTCCCGCCGCCTTGATGTCTATCTCGTACGGCATATCACGCAACGCCGCCACCATAACGTCAGTATCATCACACCGGCTGAGGTTTTCCGGGTATCCCTTGCTCTCCGCCAAGGCGTTCACGGCCAGCGCGCGGTTGCTGATACTCTTCGATGCCGGCAGCCTTATCTCGCAGTTCATGCTGCGCGGCGCAGTCAATATATATCGCATTAAACAGTGGTTTTTATAACAGTTCACAAGCCAATGCGGGCACACTTGTCCGTGCCCTGCATCTTGTATGACAAAATTACGACATCTTTCCCACACGGACAAACAATATTATATAAATTTTCTCTATTTCACATTTTTTCAACAAAAAGCCGCAAAAAGATTTGGCCGCCTCATTTTTTCTGTGTACCTTTGCACTCGCTTAAAGGCAGACAGCAGCCTTGCGGCTCTGTTTTCCTTCTGCAATCGGGATGTAGCGCAGTTGGTTAGCGTACACGTCTGGGGGGCGTGTGGTCGCCAGTTCGAGTCTGGTCATCCCGACAAAACTTGCAAGCAGCTATTCTGAAACATTCAGATTGCCGTTTGCAAGTTTTTTTGTTGCCATACGTTCAACCTGCATTTCGGCCAAATGCCGCCCACTGATATCCAGTGAACCACCATAAATTATTTCAGCAGTAAAAGTATTTTATACATGGAATATTTGGAAATATCATTTTTTCTTCCTACATTTGCACAGGAAATACCGTATTGTAAACTTGCATATTATGAAAAAAGAGCTCGGGAAATGGTTTCTTGACATTGCCAAATACATCATAACAGCGGTCGTATTGGCGTCTATCTTCAACCAAATAGACAACGTACAGGTTACCGCCGCCATTGGTGTTTTGACCGTGGCAATAACTTTATCCGTCGGTCTTTATTTGTTAAACGATAAAAAGAAGTGACCATGGCAGCAATATTGATGTTTATATTCATAGACGTAATAGCGATTTCCGCATTTGTCTATTTTTATTTTGAGAACAAGAAAGTCAGCAAACGGCACTGACATCCGTTCGTGTTTGCCGCGGCTCAGCTAACTTACACAAAGGCAGCCAGATAGAATCCGCCTCGCAATCAGGTGCTGATTACAGTGCAAACAGGTGCTGATCGTGTGGTAATCAGGTGCTGTTTACATTGTAATCAGCACCTGATTGTTTTGCACCCCGACAGTAGGCACGGCATCCTTGCCGTGCAACCGCCTTTTCTACACGCTTTATTCGGCCTTGGCATCCGCTGTCTGTTGCACGCAAGATGTCGTGCCTACTGCCGGAGGCGGTTCGATGTCCTTGTAGGGACGCA
The DNA here is from genome assembly GCA_017623655.1 of Prevotella sp. Lineage (GTDB taxonomy): Bacteria > Bacteroidota > Bacteroidia > Bacteroidales > Bacteroidaceae > Prevotella. The sequence goes on along the minus strand of JAGAON010000003.1, from coordinate 306,280 downwards.
CCTTGGTGCGTCCGCCGGTGATGCGTATTACAAGCCGTTCCATGGCCTTTATACAGTTCCGGACGCACCAAGGTGCGTCCCTACAAAAACGGTGCATCAACGGCACATTATGCGAACAGAAAACGCCGTACATACCTTCGGCGCTTATTGTGCCAAGAACAATACGGGGAATAACCGCGGTGCTTTACAGAACAACATACACTATCTAACCAGAAAACGAGCAATGGCAGGTGCGAAATCACACCTGCCATTACTCGTTTTTCCGTCTTCCTGCAAGCCGTCTCCGGCTTACGCTATCCCCATCTCCTTGGCTTTCTGCAAGAGAAGCGCCATGAGCGGTTCACGCTCGTTCTCCACACGGTTGTCAAGCACGGCGTCTTTCAGGCACGCCTTCAAGTCTCCCACCTCGCGGGACGGTTTCAGATTGAACATCCGCATTATCTCGTTGCCGTCGATTACGGGCTGGAGCAGACGCTTGAAGTCACGCTGCTTGAGGTCTTCTATCTTCTCACGCACGAGGCGGTAGTTGTCGAGGAAATGCTGTTTCCGCACTTGGTTCTTGCTGGTTATGTCGGCCTCGCACAACAACATGAGGTCGTCGATGTCGTCACCGGCATCGTTCACCATGCGGCGCACGGCACTGTCCGTCACCTCATTGTCGGCGATGGCTATGGGACGCATGTGCATATCCACCATCTTCTGCACGTATTTCAGCTTCATGTCGAGCGGCAGCTTGAGCCTGCGGAATATTGCCGGCACCATTTTCGCGCCGATGATGTTGTGGGCATGGAACGTCCACCCTTGCAGGTTGTCCCATCTCTTGCTCTTCGGCTTGCCTATGTCGTGCAGCAGCGCCGACCATCTCAGCCACAGGTTTCCGCTCTTTTTCGCCACATTGTCGAGCACTTCCAGCGTGTGGTAGAAGTTGTTTTTATGGGCTTTGCCGTTGCGTGTCTCCACCATGTCCATCATGGCGAGTTCGGGAAGGATGATTTCCAGCAGCCCGGCACGCTGCAAATCGACGAAGCCGCGTGACGGCGTGCGTGTCAGGAGTATCTTGTTCAGTTCCTCACTGATGCGCTCCGCGCTGATGATTTCCAAGCGGTTGGCATTGCGTGTGAGCGCATCGAAAGTCTCATCCTCGATGATGAAGTTGAGTCTTGTGGCGAAACGTATGCAGCGGAGCATACGGAGCGGGTCGTCGCTGAAAGTGATGTCGGGGTCAAGCGGGGTGCGTATGATGCCGTCCCACAGGTCGTCAAGGCCGCCAAAGGGATCGACCAGTTCGCCGAAACGCCCCTTGTTGAGGCAGATGGCCATGGCGTTGATGGTAAAGTCACGGCGGTTCTGGTCGTCCTCCAGCGTTCCGTCCTCCACTATCGGCTTGCGCGAATCGTGGCTGTAGCTCTCACGGCGCGCGCCGACAAACTCCACTTCCACCGCCCCTTCATCGGGATTCTCCGGGTTATAGCGTACTCCCGGCGGGTAATACTTCACCTGCGCCGTCCCGAAGTTTTTGAACACGGAGAGGTGCGCGCGCCTGCCGAGCATGGCGGCAAGACGGCGTGCCACGGCAATGCCGGATCCGACGACCACACAGTCAATGTCGTCAGAGGGGCGTTCAAGAAAAATGTCGCGGACGTAACCGCCCACGACATAGCACTCAAGGTGCAGTTCGTCCGCCGCAGCTGATATTTTCCTGAATATGTCCTTGTCAAGTATCTGCGCCAGTTCGGCGTCGGTGTACTCTTTCATCGTTGTTTTTTTGTTGTTTTTTCCTTAGCGTGCGTGTTATGCTTGGCCGCCTCAGCCTTATCGGCGGAGTGCTGCGGAGTGTCCTTAATACCCTTTTCGCGACCGCGCTGCCACTCTGGTTGCAGGTCAAAGCCGTCCTCGGGAGCGGGCAGTTCGAGGTCAAGCTCGGTCTGAGAGCCTTTCTCCGCCTTGAACGGCACGTTCAGCTCCTCATGCACAGAGACTTCCACCAAGGCCACACCCGCCGCAAGTATTCCCAGTTGCCGCGCCGCCTCGTAAGAAAGGTCTATCACCCTGCCGCGCATATGCGGGCCGCGGTCAATGACCTTGACCACCACTTCCTTTCCGTTGGCGGGATTCTTGACGTTAAGCAACGTACCGAACGGATGCGTGCGGTGGGCGCATACCAGCGAGTCATTGTTCAGCCTGACGCCACTGCTGGTACGTGCGCCATTGGCGCGACGCGAGTAGTATGAGGCTTTGCCTTTCTGTTGTGCGTCTGATGTCAAGGCCGTCGCAATCAATAGCAGCAACGTCAAGACCGCACACCCGGCAAAGGGTGGAAGTCTTAGCATAGGTCTTACAGTGAGATTGTTTATTGTTGCAAAGGTAACTCTTTTATCGGTAACGGACAATAAACAGGTCAACTTTTACGGCAATATAATTAATTAAGGTGTAAAAATTTTGCTTTTTCCTTATTTTTTATTACCTTTGCAGCCGAAATAGAGGTATCATTTTTCAGAAGTTCAGCAGTCATGGCATAATGTTGCAGCGGCAATACTGTTGCAAAACGATGGCGCGACAGGAACAGAGAGCCTCTATATTTCTAATATTCATCACATTACGACAATGGCAGAAACAAAGAAAATCAAAACAGCTCTCGTCAGTGTATTCCACAAAGACGGCCTGGATGAGTTGCTTGCTAAGCTTAACGCTGAGGGCGTCAAGTTCCTTTCAACCGGTGGCACACAGAAATTCATAGAGTCTCTCGGCTTCGAATGTGAGGCTGTGGAGGACGTAACGACATATCCTTCAATACTCGGCGGACGAGTAAAGACACTTCACCCCAAGATTTTTGGGGGCATCCTCGGCCGCAGGGAGTTGCAGGGAGACCTTGACCAGATGGCAAAATATGAGATACCGGAAATAGATCTCGTGATAGTTGACCTCTATCCGTTCGAGCAAACGGTGGCAAGCGGTGCAAGCGAGGCCGACATTATCGAGAAAATCGACATCGGCGGAATATCCCTTATACGTGCCGGAGCAAAGAACTTCAAGGACGTTGTCATCGTGCCTTCAAAGGCCGAGTACGGCGTTTTGCTTGACATCCTGAACAAGAACGGAGCACAGACCGAGATAGAGGAGCGCCGTATGTTCGCCACACGTGCCTTCGGAGTAAGCTCACACTACGACACTGCCATCAACGCTTGGTTCGAGAAGACCGGCAAGTAAGAACAAAAGGCGGAAAGAACACATCGTGCTCTCGCCGCCGCATAAAACACAAGAATCAGCTATATGGGTTTCTTTTCCTTCGTACAAGAAATAGCTATGGACCTCGGCACGGCCAACACAATCATCATGTCGGGCGACAAGATTGTGGTGGATCAGCCCTCCGTGGTTGCCATCGACCGTGACACAAACCAGATGGTGGCCGTGGGCGAACGTGCGAAAAGCATGTATGAGAAGACCAATGACCGCATAAAGACGGTGCGACCGCTGCGTGACGGCGTGATAGCGGACTTCTCCGCCTGCGAGATGATGATACGCGGACTTATCAAGATGGTGCATACGGGAAGGCACCTGTTCTCCCCTTCACTCCGAATGGTGATAGGTGTACCGTCCGGTTCGACGGAAGTCGAGCTGCGTGCAGTGCGTGATTCGGCCGAACATGCGGACGGACGCGACGTGTATCTCATCTTTGAGCCGATGGCGGCAGCCGTCGGAATAGGCATAGACGTGGAGGCTCCGGAGGGCAACATGATTGTTGACATCGGCGGAGGCTCTACCGAAATCGCCGTAATATCACTCGGAGGCATCGTCTGCAACAACTCGATAAGGGTGGCGGGAGACGAACTTACCGCTGACATTCAGGAGTATATGGCACGCCAGCACAACGTGAAAGTGTCAGAAAGAATGGCGGAAAGAATAAAAATCAGCGTAGGTTCGGCCTTGGCGGACCTTGGTGACGAGGCACCGGAAGACTACATTGTCCACGGTCCTAACCGCATAACGGCACTGCCTATGGAAGTTCCCGTTTGCTATCAGGAGATAGCCCACTGCATCGACAAGACCGTCGCAAAGGTGGAAAACGCCGTACTGTCAGCGTTGGAGAACACTCCGCCGGAGCTGTATGCCGACATAGTGAAGAACGGAATATACCTAAGCGGAGGCGGAGCGCTGCTCAGAGGTCTGGACAGACGCCTGCAAGCAAAGATTGGAATACCGTTCCACGTAGCGGAAGATCCATTACGCAGCGTAGCGAAAGGGGCCGGCGTAGCACTGAAAAACATAGGCCGCTTCTCTTTCCTGATGAGATAAAACCTCTTATTCTGGATTAAACAGCCAAGAAACATACTACAAAAAATATGATTACCGAATGCACGTCAGGGCGGATATGACCACACGTTCGCCTGTAACTGACCGCAAGGTAATCATATTTTTTTGTCCTTCACCGTTCGTCTTTATTTCGAAATACAACAAAATGCGTAACCTCATAGACTTCATTGTGTCACACTGCCACTGGCTTGTATTCATCTTGCTGGAGGCGGTCAGCGTGACATTGCTGTTCCGCTACAACAGTTACCAAGGCTCGGTATTGGTGTCTTCCGCCAACAGTATGGCCGGAATAGTGTATGAAGCGGAGTCAAAAGTGCAGTCTTTCTTTGCCTTGACAAGGCTTAACGAGCAACTGTCACGCCGCAACATCTACCTTGAGCAGCAGGTAAAGGAACTTTCAGAGGAGCTGGAACATAACGGAACGGACTCTACAAGGCTGGAGATTCTGAAAAGTCCTACGCCATACAAGCTGGTAGAAGCGAAGGTTGTGGCAAACACCGTGCACAAGAAAGACAACTTCCTCACCATCAACAAGGGAGAAGCGGACGGCATAAGGAAAGACATGGGGGTCATATCAGGACACGGCGTGGTCGGCATTGTATATCTGACAGGCAAACATTATTCTGTAATCATACCGGCATTGTCCAGCCAGTCAAGCATAAGCTGCAAGATAGAGGGACGCAATTACTTCGGGCATCTGCACTGGGAAGGCGGTTACAGCAACCTCGCCTACGTTGATGACATACCGCGTCATGCGCATTTCAAACTCTATGAGCGTGTGGTGACATCGGGTTACTCGGCCATTTTCCCGGAAGGCGTGGCGGTAGGAAAGATTATTCACGTGCTCAACTCCACCGACGGAGTATCCTACCGGCTGCAAGTCCAGCTCTACACCAACTTCGCCAACCTGCGGGACGTATTCGTCATAGACAACACCGCAATGCGGGAGCAAGTCGATGTGCTGCGTGCCGCACAGGATTCCCTTTACAAAAGCAAGAATTAAAGAAAGATTTGGCTTCATGAAATACATCTTATTCATCATCTCTTTCGGCCTTATACAGGCATTGTTCCTCAACCATATCCACATCTTCGGTATGGCAACACCGTTGCTGTACGTATATCTTCCGCTGCTGTTTCACCGCAGTTATCCCCGGTGGGCACAGATGTCGCTATGCTTTCTGACGGGACTGGCAATGGATATGTTCACCAACACCCCCGGACTGGCGGCAGCATCGCTGACGCTCATCGGTTTCATAAAGCCCTATCTGCTCGAGCTATATCTGAAAAAAGAAGACGAACCCGACTTCAAACCGTCCATCTCCACGATGGGGTTCGTCAAATATCTCTCCTACGCATTCCTCCTTATCCTTATATACTGCTTCATATTCTTCTCCCTTGAAGCCTTCTCGTTCACACATTGGCTGCTTTGGCTGGAAAGCATAGCGGGCAGCCTGATACTTACTCTCATCTTAATTCTCACCATAGACAGCCTGCGCAGGTCATGACTTCTGAACTATCAAACAGACGGTACGTCATCAGTGGCATAGCGATACTCATCGTTGTGATATACATCATGCGCCTTTTCATGCTGCAAATCATGAGCGATGACTACCGGAAGAGCGCCGACTCCAACGCTTTCTTGAAGAAAGTGGAATATCCGGCACGCGGAGTCATATACGACAGGAACAACAAGCTGCTGGTCTATAACCAGCCGTCATACGACATCATGGTGGTGATGAACGAGGCGAAAGGCCGCATCGACACTCTGGAACTGTGCGACGCGCTCGGCATAACGAAGGAGTACTTCACCAAACGCATGACCGACATAAAGGACAGGAACAAGAATCCGGGCTACTCACGCTTCACGCAACAGGTATTCATGACCCAACTTGACGAGATGGACTTCTCCGTTTTCCGTGAGAAAATCTTCCGTTTTCCCGGCTTTTACATACAACGGCGCACCGTGAGGCAGTACCAATACCCATACGCGGCACACGTACTCGGCGATGTTGCGGAGGTCTCCCAAGGCGACATCGACGACGATGACTATTATATGCGGGGCGACTACATAGGCAAACTGGGCGTGGAACGCTACTACGAGAAACAGCTGCGCGGTGTCAAGGGCATGCAGATTCTGCTTCGGGACGCCCACGGACGCATAAAGGGACGCTACCAAAACGGCCGCCTTGACAAGAAACCTGTCGCGGGAAAGGCGCTCACACTGTCCATCGACATAGAGCTGCAAGCCCTCGGAGAAAGGCTGCTGGAGGGCAAGATAGGCAGCATCGTCGCCATAGAGCCGTCCACAGGCGAGGTGCTTTGCATGGTTTCCTCACCCACATACGACCCTCGCATCATGACCGGGCGCAAGCGTGGAAAGAACCATCTCGCACTGCAAAGGAACAGCTGGAAGCCACTGCTCAACCGAAGCATAATGGGACAATACCCTCCCGGCTCCACATTCAAGACCAGTCAGGCGCTGACTTACCTTACGGAAGGCATCATAACGCCACAGACGGCGTTCCCCTGCCACCACGGCTTTTACCACCGCGGCCTGCACGTCGGGTGCCACGGCCACAGCTCACCAGTCGCCATTGTCGATGCCCTATCGACCTCCTGCAACGCATACTTCTGCTGGGGACTGTACTATATGATAGGAAACCGCGGCAAATACGGCAAGCCTCTCATGGCAATGAACCGCTGGCGTGACTACATGGTGTCCATGGGCTTCGGCTACAAGCTCGGCATAGACCTGCCCGGAGAGAAGCGGGGACTGATACCTAACGGCGACTATTACGACAACGCCTACAAGGGGTCGTGGAACGGTCTCACCGTCATTTCCATATCGATAGGCCAGGGTGAGGTGAACCTCACGCCATTGCAGATAGCCAACCTCGGCGCGACCATCGCCAACAGAGGATATTACATCATCCCGCACGTGGTGAAAAAGGTGGAGGGTGAACCGCTCGACACCACGTTCACCACCAAACACTACACCCTCGCCTCACGCAAATCCTACGACTGGGTGGTGGCCGGTATGCGCTCCTCCGTCGTAAAGGGCACGTGCAGGGCAGCCAACCGCGCGGACTACCTTGTATGCGGAAAGACAGGAACAGCGCAGAACCGCGGTCAGGACCACTCCGTCTTCATGGGCTTCGCGCCCATGGACAACCCGAGGATAGCCATCGCCGTATATGTGGAGAACGGCGGGTTCGGCGCCGACTACGGCGTGCCTATCGGGGCGTTGATGATGGAGAAATACATAAACGGCAAGCTGTCGCCAGACTCCGAACGCCGTGCGGAAGACTTCCAAAAGCGCAGGATAGCCTACGGAGCGCACAACCGTTAACCAGTACACCACGCAACAGCCCTGCAAACAGGTGCTGATTACCTTGTAAAAGGGTGCTGATTACAACGCAAACAGGTGCTGATTACAGTGTAATCAGCACCTGTTTGTTTTACGGCCTTATACAGCCACCACCATAGTCCCGTTTTTACGACAACGGGAAATCAGCGCGACACCTTGCCGTGTAGTGTCCGAACTGCCGCCATCTTTGTAGAGACGATGTACCACATCGTCTCAAAATACGCAGGTTTGTGACACTGCCAATGAGACGATGAGGTTCTTCGTCCCTGCGCCATAGCGGCCGATGATTACGTATAGGCACAAAAAATCCGCAGGGCTTAACAATAAAGCCCTGCGGATTTTTTGTGTTGTCGTACGCGGATTCGAACCACGACAAACAGAACCAAAACCTGTTGTGCTACCATTACACCATACGACAATCACTTAAAGTATGACTTTCCGGCAGTGATAACTGCGAAAAGCGAGTGCAAAGGTAATGAGAATTTCTCACATTACCAAATATTTCCGTATTTTTTTGTCTTCAACCCGCCAAATAAGCGGCCATGAAGCGTATTTGCAAGCGTGTGGGACTACTTCACCGTAATGAGGTAGTAGTTCTTCTTGCCGCGCTGCGCAAGGATGTATTTCCCGCCAATCAGGTCGTCAGCCGTAACCGGACGGTTCTGGTCTGTCAGCTTCTCCTTGTTGACGGAGACGCCGCCGCCCTGTACCATCTTGCGCATCTCGCCCTTTGACGGGAACACCTTACAGTCGTCGGCGGTCAGAAATTCCACTGCGGGCTGCCCCAGCCGGTCTGCCGGGACGGTGAAGTTCTCCACGCCTTCAAACACGTCAAGGAATGTCTGCTCGTCCAGTTTTTCCAGACTTTCCTTCGTGCTCTTGCCGAAAAGGATGCCGCTGGCCTCGACAGCCATGTCATAATCCGCCTGAGAGTGCACCATAACCGTAACCTCCTGCGCCAGACGCTTCTGCAATACACGGCGTCCCGGATCCTGCTTGTGCTCTTCCACGAGGGCGTCTATGGTCTCCTTGTCAAGAGATGTGAATATCTTTATGTACTTCTCCGCATCGTCATCGCTGACGTTAAGCCAGAACTGGTAGAACTTGTAGGGTGATGTGCGGTTGCGGTCGAGCCATATATTGCCGCTTTCTGTCTTGCCGAACTTCTTGCCGTCGGCCTTTGTTATGAGCGGACAGGTGAGCGCATACGCCTCCACATCGTTGCCGAGCGTGCGGCGTATAAGTTCTGTTCCCGTGGTCATGTTGCCCCACTGGTCGTTTCCGCCGAGCTGCATCTTGCAGTTCTTTGTCTGGAACAGGTGGAGGAAGTCATAGCCTTGAAGGAGCTGATAGGTGAACTCGGTGAATGAAAGGCCGTCGCGCGCTGTGCCGTTGAGACGCTGCTGCACCGAATCCTTGGCCATCATGTAGTTCACCGTGATGTGTTTTCCCACTGTACGCGCGAAGTCAAGGAAGGTAAAGTCCTTCATCCAGTCATAGTTGTTGACCATCTCCGCGGCGTTAGGGCCTTCCGCCTCAAAGTCAAGGAACTTCGCGACCTGTGCCTTAATGCACTCTTGGTTGTGGTAAAGGGTTTCCGCGTCAAGCAGGTTACGCTCCTGCGACTTGCCTGAGGGGTCGCCGATCATGCCCGTGGCACCGCCTACAAGGATTATGGGCTTGTGCCCGCAGTGCTGCAAGTGGCGCAGCATCATGATGCCGCAAAGATGTCCTATATGCAGAGAATCGGCGGTAGGGTCGGTACCGAGATATGCGGTTACCATCTCCTTTTGCAGAAGTTCCTCGGCACCGGGCATGACCTGTGCGAGCATACCGCGCCATTTCAGTTCTTCAATAAAGTTCTTCATTATGGTTGTTATATTGTTTTTTCGTTAGTTTTTCCTGCTGTTCACGGTACGGGGTCATATCCCGAACCTCCCCACGGGTGGCATCTCAGCAGTCTCTTCACGGCCAGCCACAGACCTTTCACCGGTCCGTGCTTCACGATAGCCTGCCTTGCGTACTCCGAACACGTGGGGGTGAAGCGGCAGGAAGGCGGTGTGAACGGGCTGACGCACCTCTGGTAGAAGAGTATGGGCAGCAGCAATATGGCGGTAATCAGTTTGCGCATAAGCTTTCTGAGGCTCTCCGCAGCAGGTTGCATACCTTTGCCGTCACCTTTGACGACGGGTAGTGGCAATGGTCAAGCCATATAAAGGCCATCGAGATGCGTATGTTTTCCGGAAGGACGAGCAGGTGGCGGTTGGTCCGGTAAGCCTCGCGCAACTGTCTCTTCACCCTGTTTCGGTCAACGGCATGCTTGAAACACCGCTTCGGGACGGAAACCATCAGCTGATTGTCCGCTATATCCGCCGCACAAACCACAAGCCGCAACGGGTATGCAGAGAACGACTTGCTGTTGCCGGGAACGAACAACCGGTCGATGAGATACTTGTTGCACAGTCTTTGTGACTTAGGAAAAGCGTTGTTCTTGCCCATCACTTTCTGCGTTATTCTGCCTCTTGCAGGAAGTGCCTCAGCGCTCCTGTCATTGAAGGATACCTCTGTGAAGGTGCTTCAAGGTCAAGGTTCAGCCCCATTTCCTTCACCGCTTTGGCCGTGGCCGGGCCGAAAGTGCCTATCTTTATCTCGTCAGCCTTGATGCCGGGGAAATTCTCTTTCAGGGCTTTTACGCCGGCAGGAGAGAAAAATATCGCCATGTCGTAGTCGAAACCGGCTATCTCTTCCTTCGTGAAGTCATTGCTTACGGTGCGGTACATCACGCATTCCTTATGCTGCAAGTTCTTTGAGTCCAACAGTTTTGCAACGGTGTCATTGGCCACATCGCTCAATGGCACGAGGTATTTCTCGTTCTTATGCTTCACCATTGCCGGCAGAAGGTCGTCTATCTTGCCCGTTCCGCCGAAGAAAATCTTACGCTTCCGGTAAGGCGCATACTTCTGAATGTAGAGCGCGATGGTCTCCGTCACGCAGAAATACTTTGTCGTCTCAGGCATGGTGATGCGCATTTCTTTCGTCAACTGGAAGAAATGGTCTATCGCGTGACGTGATGTGAAGACAATGGCAGTATAGTCCGGTATGCTGATTTTCTGTTTGCGGAACTCCTGCTGCGTTATTCCTTCAACCTTAATGAAAGGCCTGAATATAAGTTCTACGTCAAAATCACGCGCTATGTCGTAATAAGGTGACTTTTCACTGGAGGGTTTTGGCTGTGAGACCAGAATCTTTTTTACCATCGGTTTCTTCCTATATGTTTTGTGTCAAATGGATAGCTACAACGAACAATGTTCCTGCCAACAGGACAAGTGGTACCGCTTCAAGGGTGCAAAGGTACAAAAAAAACTGCAAAACAGCGTTCTTTTTGCGGAAAAAGACGTTGTAAGCCTTGTAAAAATGCAGTATCATTGACATGACGACCGTTGCCGCAAGCAGTTTCAACGTTATTTCCATACTCAGCTGGAAGTATATGTGGAGCATCGTTATAGGCAGGAATAACGCTCCCTGCACCGCCATAAAGTACAGCCGTGACATATTGTCAAGATGTCTTTCCCGCTGTTCAAAGAACACTTTTTGCACTATCAGGACCAGCAGTTCGCGTATGATGTAGTATGCGGCGAACACCGCACAGAATACGCCCAGCACGGCATAGTGCCCCAAAATGAAGTCGCCGCCGAGGTAATGAGCCGCCGCCGAACAGGCAAGTATGCCCAACAGCACCACTCCCTGCAAGCAAAAGTATGTCTGATAGCGCATTTCGGCAGACGTCTCGCGCATCTCCACCGAGTTTTCCCGCGGCATCCGGAGCAGGTTTTTGGTCTGAAAACAGATAAAACGCCACGACCTTGCCACGGTTATCATGGACACCAGTATGCACAACACCATCGCCATGGTCACGAAACTGTCGTTGACCAGAGAGTAAGGCACAGGTTCTCCCGCCACGCCAAGCCTTCCGGCAGGTATCTCCTCGTGAAAGAACGGCGTGCCTTTTAGGAATGACTCCCTGTATATCGTGTCCCTGACTGTCAATTACAAGAACTCTTTTTTGAACTTATCCACAAGGTCCAGCTTCTCCCATGTGAACAGTTCCACGTCCATTACCTTTGTCTCGTGGTAGGCGGAGGTAAACTCTTTCCTCACGGTGTGCGGCATTCTGCCCACGTGTCCGTATGCCGCAGTCTCCACATACATAGGCTGGCGCAGTTTCAGCGCACGCTCTATCGCCTTCGGCCGGAAGTCATACAGCGTCTTGAGTCTTGCGGCTATCTCGCCGTCAGTCATCTTCACACGGCTCTTTCCGTATGTGTTCACATATACGCTTACCGGCTCCGCCACGCCGATGGCATAGCTAAGCTGCACCAATACCTCATCCGCCACACCGGCCGCGACAAGGTTTTTGGCCACGTGACGCGCCGCATACGCCGCCGAGCGGTCAACCTTCGAGGGGTCTTTGCCCGAGAACGCGCCGCCACCGTGTGCTCCGCGGCCGCCGTATGTATCCACTATTATCTTGCGTCCGGTCAGTCCCGTGTCGCCATGGGGGCCTCCTATGACGAACTTTCCGGTAGGATTGACGAAATACTTGATGCCGTCATTGAACAGCGCCAGTGTCTTCTTGTCCTTCAACTGAGCCTTTACGCGCGGCACAAGTATGTTGATTACGTCTTCCCTTATCCTTGCCAGCATCGGTTCGTCGGCGTCAAACTCGTCGTGCTGGGTCGATACCACGATGGTATCTATGCGCTGCGGCACGCCGTCGTCGCTGTATTCCACCGTCACCTGCGACTTGGAGTCCGGACGCAGATACGTCATCACCTTTCCCTCGCGGCGTATATCGGCAAGGGTTTTCATCAGCAGATGCGCCAAATCCAGCGTCACGGGTATGTAGCGGTCGGTCTCGTTGGTGGCGTAACCGAACATCATGCCCTGGTCACCGGCTCCCTGCTGTTCCTCTTCCTCTCTCGAAACACCGCGGTCTATGTCCTTGCTCTGCTCGTGTATGGCCGACAATATGCCGCATGAGTTGCCGTCAAACTGATACTCGGACTTGGTATATCCGATGCGGTTGATGGTCTTGCGCGCTATTGTCTGCAAATCGACATACGCCTCTGAGGCCACTTCCCCCATAAGCACTACCTGTCCCGTTGTCACAAACGACTCTATGGCGCAATGCGCCTTGCTGTCGTAGGCGAGGAACTGGTCCAACAACGCGTCACTGATCTGGTCGGCCACCTTGTCCGGATGGCCTTCTGAAACTGATTCTGAAGTGAATAAGTACATTACTATATTGTTTATATGGCGGTTTTGAGGGAACCGTGGTGTTATATATATTGCTTCCGTCCGGCAGGCAATGCCAAGCCCGCCACGTCATTTTAAGCAAAGAATCCCACATAAGCAACCGTGTTGCTCATGCGGGATTCCGCTTGTTCCGTTGCTTTACGGCATCCTGTCACGAATGCCTTACTTACGCAGACCGAGAGCCTTGATGATTGCACGATAGCGATTAACGTCGCGGTCGTAAAGATAGTTAAGAAGCGCACGGCGCTTGCCTACGAGCTTTGTAAGGCTGCGTGCAGTCTTGTAATCCTTGTGGTTCTTCTTCAAGTGTTCGGTAAGGTGCTTGATACGGAAAGTGAAAAGAGCAATCTGGCTCTCGGCAGAGCCTGTGTCTGTCGCTGACTTACCGTACTGTCCGAAAATCTCAGTCTTCTTAGTGCTGTCTAAATACATTGTTTTTTTGTTGTGCGGTTGATAAGGTTTCTGATTATCACATCCTTCTGATGGACGTCGTCCCAACCACGTAATTACGTCGTCATCACCCGAATGCGGCTCGGCCTATAATGCTAAGCGGGTGCAAAATTACTACTTTTTCCCGGAATACGGAAACTTTTGACATAGCAAGAGTATAATGTTAAAGTTTTTTAACAGACATTTTACAGTGCATGCAGAATGGGGTCGGAATCTTATGTTTAAGGTTTGAGGTGTTGGATTATAGGTCTTGCGGTATAAAACAATCCCGAAAGGACGGCATAGCACAAAAGAGTTATCAGTTTTGAAGGATTAGTTTTGAGTACGGACAGTCCTGAAAGGACGGTATATCCAAGCCCGGGGTGTTAACCCCGGGAACTTTACGTTTGCGTCAAAAAGGTATTGGAACCCCGAAGCCAGTAGGCGAGGAGGACGCAGGACGACGAGGGGTGAACTGCTATCCAGACATTAAAAACGTGCAACAGGGTGTTTCTCCGGATGCCTTCACTTTCCCTTTTTATACCCCTCGGTGGCTGTTGGCCACCTCGCCTACCGGCTTCGGGGTTCCAATACTGTTTTTAGTTTGTCCATTCTTACCCGGGGTTAACACCCCGGGCTTGGATATACCGTCCTTTCAGGACTATTTTATGGCACAAGACCTGTAACCTAATAACACCACATCCACAACATAACATCTCGCAACCCGCGACCAAACACCTTATAAACTACAACCAAACATCCCGCAAAAAGTGGTGATTACAAAATACTACCGCCTTCGTAGGAACGCACCTTGGTATGTTCCTACAAGGATGGCAAACCAACTGTGACAACAATCAGGTGCTAATTACATTGTAAAAGGGTGCTAATCACATCGTAATCAGCACCTGATTACTGCGTGATTAGCACCCTTTCATTTTGCCGATAGCAAACGCTCGGTTTCCCTTGTATGTATCGCCGCCATGGCGGGGGTCATTCCTCGAAATACACCCGCTTCACACGGTTGCTGACAAGGGTCAGCAATTCGTAGGGAATGGTGCCGAGTTTGTCGGACAACACGGTTACGGGCAGGTTGTCGCCGAATATCTCCACGCTGTCGCCCTCACGGCAGTCGATGCCCGTAACGTCTATCATGCAGACGTCCATGCAGATGTTTCCAACGTATTCCGCCCTCTGCCCGTTGACAAGACAATAGGCGTTGCGGTTGCCGAGATGGCGGTTCAGGCCGTCAGCGTAACCTATCGGTATGGCGGCAATGACACTGTCGCGCTCCAATATGGTGCGCCGCGAATAGCCGATGGAATCGCCCGCCTTCACTTTACGCAGTTGCAGGATGGTGGTTTTGAGGGTTGAGACATTGTTTATAATCTCATTGTTACGCGGGTTTATGCCGTACAGCCCGAGTCCGAGACGGCACATATCCATCTGCCTGTCAGGGAAATGCTCTATGCCTGCGGAGTTGCAGATGTGACGTATGATGTGGTGCGTGAAGGCTTCCTGTAACTTGTCCGCGCCTTTCAGGTAAAGGTCGTACTGCATCTGCGAGAAGTCATCGAACTCATCGCCGTCAGAACCCACGAAATGTGAGAACACGGAGCGCGGCGTGAGGGCGTTCTGGCTCTTCAGACAGTCTATGAGACGCGGCATATCTTCCACAGGATGGAAGCCGAGACGGTGCATTCCGGTATCGAGTTTGACGTGTATCGGCCAGCCGGTGATGCCTTCCTTGCGCGCGGCATGACGCAGAGCGTCGAGCAGCCGGAAGGAATACACCTCGGGTTCAAGGTCATAGTCGAACATGGTCTTGAAGGATGTCATCTCCGGATTCATTATCATTATGTTGGCGGTGATGCCTGCCTGCCGCAAGGCCACGCCCTCATCGGCCACCGCCACGGCAAGATAATCCACGCGATGGTCCTGTAACGTCTTTGCAATCTCCACCGCTCCCGCGCCGTATCCGTCCGCCTTTATCATGCAGACGAGCTTGGTGCCGGGACGCATCCGCGAGCGGTACCAGTTGAGGTTGGCCACAACGGCGGAGAGATTGACCTCAAGCGTGGTCTCGTGTACCTTCTCCACAAGCCTGTCCGTGATGCGTTCAAAGGAGAAACGGCGTGCGCCCTTGATGAGTATCACCTCGTCATGGAGGTCGAGGAAACACTTGTCGGAAAGGAAATCGTCAGTGCCGGCGAAATGAAACGCCTCAAAATGTCCCTTCACCTGCTCCACCAAGGCTTTCATCTCACGGCCTATCGCGATGAGTTTGTCTATTCCCCGGCTGCCGATCATGTCGGCAAGGGTGGCGTTAAGGGCGTCGGGGGCAAGGCCGCTCTGGTCTATGTCGCTCAGTATCAGCGTGCGCTTGCGGCCTTTATGGTCAGGCCTGCGCTGCATAAAGTCAAGTGCTATGTCGAGAGAGGCGAGGTCGGAGTTGTAGGAGTCGTTGATAAGCGTGCAGCCATTGCGTCCCTCCTTAACTTCGAGCCGCATGGCGACAGGCTCGAGCATGGCCATTCTCTCGGCCAGTACATCGGGTGTCAGGCCAAGATGCAAGGCCGTCACGGCGCAGGTAATGGAGTTTTCGACAGCCGCCTCGCTGATGAACGGCAGCGTGTATTCGCCCTCCGTCACACCTTTATATATATAATGTATGCAGGTGGTGGCGGCGTTTTTCACCACGCTCTTCACGTAAAAGGCGGCGGAGGTGTCGCGCATCGACCATCCGAGTTTCTCTCCCTTGAAGTCGCTTTGGCGCAGTATGCGGAACGCCACGTCGTTATCGACAGGCCATACCAGCGTCCGGCAGTCACGGAAGAGGCGGAATTTCTCACGGCACTTGTCCTCCATCGACTGGAAATTCTCCTGATGCGCCATGCCGAGAGAGGTGAACACGCCTATGGTCGGCTGTATGATGTCGGTCAGCTTGGCCATTTCGCCGACCTTACTGATGCCCGCCTCAAACAGTCCCACGGCTGAGTTCTCGTTTAACTGCCAGATGGACAGGGGCACACCGATTTGCGAATTGTAGGAGCGCGGCGAGCGTGTGACATTCATAGAGGGCATGAGCAACTGGTAAAGCCATTCCTTTACCATTGTCTTGCCGTTGCTTCCGGTGATGCCGACAACCGGTATGCCGAAGCTGTCACGGTGTCTTTCCGCCAGCCTTTGCAGTGCGGCGAGAGACGATTGCACCACAAGGAAATTGGCGCCGGGCCATTCGGCACCGCCGTTCTCCTTGTAGTTGTCGGGTAATGTCTCGACAACGAAACTGCGAACTCCCCTTCTATACAAATCGGTTATGTACCGATGACCGTCATTGCGGTCGGATTTCAGGGCAAAGAAAAGCGTCTCCTCCGGGAACAGGAGGGAACGGCTGTCGGTTAAAAGAAAGCCCACCGTCGTGGCGGCTGTGCCATAACGGTGAGCTCCTATCAGACTTGCGATTTTCTCTATTGAATAAGTCATGTCGGTATGTATATGTATTCTCTTACTTGGTGAAGAGTCTTAGCTTTGCGGGCTTCATGCCTTCTGCCGTAGCGGTGACAGTAACGGCGGAGGGAGTCATGCCTGAACGCAGTATGGCGAGGCACGAACCCTTGTAGAGCTTGCGGCTGTCGGCAACGTTAAGCTCATCTGAATTATGGTCACCGCTGCTGACTGCGGCGAGCGAAGCGTCACCCGTCACGGTGAACTTTACTTCTCCTTGCGCCGTCTGCACGCGTCTTCCCTTCTTGTCTATGGCTATGACGCGAACGTGTTGGAGGTCTTGTCCGTCGGCTTTCCATGCCGCATTGTCCGTCTCTAACTTCAATGCCACGGCCTTACCAGTGGTCTCTATGCGGTGGCGGGCAACGACTTTGCCGCCCGTACGGGCAACGGCCTCACAGTAACCGTCCTGATATTCTATGTCTTTCCAGCGTATCTGGTTGCGCAACTTGGCGTTCTTCAGATTGTTTTTCTGCGTTCCGTAGCTCTTGCCATTGACCAGAAGCTCCACTTCCTCAGCGTTGGTGTAGGTGGTAAGGGACAGCCTTGAACCCGGCTTGCGGTTCCAATGGTCGCTCTGTCCGTCGTTACCGGTCTGCACTCCGTTCCACATTGCGTCGCCCTTGGTGTCTGTCACAGCGATGTGTACCACCGGTTCGTCTGGTTTGAAGAACGACCTCATGTAGTAAGCCTTGGGCTTTGCCTCCAGAGAAATGTCGAAAACGCCCTGTGCCCAGCCCTTGGCCGGCCAGCCCTGACTTTCTCCCAAGTAGTCGATAGCTCCCCAATAGGCCAGCCCTATGACCTTGTCGAGGTCCATGGCGAAGTAGTTTTCTCCCATCGCCGCTACCGAAGCCTCGCTCTGATAGAACGTCATCCAAGGGAAGTTCTTGCCGTCTCCGGGGAAATACATATAGCGGTAGTTGTATGACTGCACGTCAGTCACCTTGGCAAGGTCGCACGGCAGCGAGTCGGTTTCCCAGTTTCTGTAACGCGGGTGCATCGCAACAGTCACCTTTCGGCTGTTGTCGTAACGCTCGACAAGTGTCTTTTGCAGCTTATACATCGTCACACCGAAGTCGTTATAGGGCATATCGTTGTATGATTGCAGCTCGTTTCCTAATGACCATAGCACCACAGAGGGGTGGTTTCTGTCGCGGGTTATGAACTCCTGAATATGATCTGACCACAGATTTGTGAAGTGATTGCGTCCTGCACCGACGTACTGGTCGTTCCATTTGTCATACAGTTCATCGACAACCAGTATGCCGTTCTCGTCGCAAAGGTCAAGGAATGATTCGGAATAGGGGTTGTGCGAGGTGCGTATGTGGTTCATTCCGTACTCCTTCATCAACTTTATTCTCTTCTCCATGGCTCTTGGCAGCGCGGCAGCACCAAGCGCTCCGTTGGTGTGATGGTTGGCATAGCCCTTCAACAGCACCTTCTTTCCGTTGAGTTTCAGGCCGAACTCCGGGCCGAACTCTACGGTACGGATGCCGAAACGCTGCGATGTAACGGCGGCAACAGCCCCGTTTTCCTTAATCAACTCCACCCGTACAGTATAGAGGTTGGGGTTGTCGCAGTCCCAAAGCATCGGTGATTCAATGTCGAAAGCAGGTATGGCAAGCTCCTGTCCGCGCTTATAGTTGCGGTTACGCTTTACCTTATACACCTCGTCCTTCACCTCTTTGCCGTCCGGTGAGGTCACTATCACGCGCATTGCCACCGTGTTCTGCTTGGTATGACACTGCACATTGGCCGTAATGTGTACCGTTTTGTTGTCTGTTGTGGTGATATATAGAGGGTGACGAAGGAAATACAGCTGCGCCTCCGTGTAGATAAGGCTCACGTCTCTGAACAATCCTCCGCCGGTGTACCATCGTGATTGCTTCGGTTCTCCCGTGTTGGCATACACCGCAACGGTATTCTCCTGACCGTATTTCAGTTTGTTTGTCACGTCAATCTCAAAGCCAACATAGCCGTAGTCGGTGCCGCCTACACGCTCGCCGTTAAGATATACGTCACCGTAATACATTATTCCCTGAAAGTCAAGCAACGCCCTCTTGCCCTTCTTTGCGGCATCCGGCGTGACGGTCTTGACGTACCAGCCTCCTCCCATCTCCTTGAATCCGCGGGAAGAAAGGCGGCTTTTGATGTTGGCACCGGCATCACTGTTGTCCGAACGCTCGTCGGCTGCGGGGGCAACCCATGGTTGTTCTATCTGGAAATCATGCGGAACGTTAACCGTTCTCCACCCTTCCGCCTGCGCTTTCTGCACGGTTATGGCCGGTGAGGCACCCTCACCGAGTTTGAAAAGCCATCCTCTGTCAAGGCTGATGGTATCTGATGTCGCACCGGCCAACGAAGGAACAACGGAGCATGTGAGGCCGAGCAACGCGGCATAAAGTTTCTTTGTTGTCATTATACAGTTCGGTTAGTCAGTTAGTTGTTGTAGTGTCTTATTGCAATATCTTTGAGAATGCCGTGGTTCAGCTTGTAATATTCCGTGGCACCGAGCAGGAAACAGCCCAGTCCGTAGTCGTCAAAGTCCGGCTCTTTCTCGTAAGTCACAGGCTGGCTTGACGCCGGTCTGTCACCCGTTCCCTGCACATAGCCGAGGAATCCGTCCTTATGCACGCAGGAAGCAATGGCCTTCCATGCCTTGTCTATCGCCGGACGGTATTCCTTTTCCTTTAATATTCCGTGGCTTACACCCCACGACATACCGTAAAGGAACAGTGCTGTGCCGGTCAATTCCTTGCCTGCGAAGTCCTGCGAAGCGAGACTTGCGTTCCAGAATCCGTCCTCTCTCTGCAACGGGAGCAAGGCTTTCGACATCATGATGAAGTCCTTTTTCAACTGTTTGTAGTACTTATCCTTCTTCGGCAGCAGCATCATCACACGTACATAGGCCGCATACACCCATCCGTTTCCGCGGCTCCAATAGCAGTTCTTGCCGTCGCTTTCCTTGTAGGGCGGCACGAAGTTGGCGTCTCTCCACCACAGGCCTTCCTCCGTGTTGAACAGTTTTCCGCCGCAGGTGTCACGGCTCCACGTGTAGGAACGCATGGCATAGTCAATATACTTGCTGTCACCCATGATGGCAGAGAGCTGCGCATACGCCGGCATCGCCATCTGTATGGCGTCTATCCACGTCCAGTCGCGGTTGGTTCCGCGTGCTATCTGCTTGTCGAAGTTCTCTATTACGTTCTGTATCTTCTCCTTTCCTCCCGCCTGACAGTAACGCTCCAGATACACTTGTGCGCAGCACTGGTCGTCGGCATGAACCGTTGTCACTCCGTTACGCGGCATCCATTTGTGGAAATTCCCCCACTTGTCGGTATATGCCTTGTATCTTTCCTGCGGGTCAATGGCATTCAATGCCATCAAGCCCTCAAAGTAAACGGCACGCGTCCACAGGTTGCTCGGACGGATTTTCTTGGCCATCGTCGGGGCGGTAGGGTCACTCCACTTCGCCATAAAGTAATCGTTGGCACGCCGGGCAAGTGTCAGCGAGCAGTCGCCGGAGCCTTTTTCGCAGGTTTTTCCCGTCTTTTCCGCCGCGGAAACAGCAATCGCCAACAGGCACATCAGTGCGGATAGGATTTTCTTTCTCATGTCAATAGTTTGGTATTGTTAGTCGTTTAGTTAGTTTAGCAGAATATCAATAGCTTACCGAACAGGCTATACCCTGTTGCTCCACCCTTGCCTTTATGGCGTCAAGCTCAGCCGGTTCCGCCTTCCTCAGCCCGTGTTCGGGTGTCTCCCGGTCTATGGTGTATATCATAACCAGCCGTGGCGCTATCTCTTTCAGTGCCTCCAGCCATGGTGTCACGAAGCGGTCTCCCGTGTTGTCAACGCTCTTTCCCGCCGTCGTTCCCTTCATGAACATTGTCTGTATGACGACTTTTCCGTTGAAAAGTTTAAGATTCTCCATCACTTTCCTCACGTTATATGACGGCTGCACGGGTCTATCCACCATATTTATATAGTCCTCATCCACCGTGTCGAGCTTCAGAATGTTGTTGTCAACCATCATCAGCGCACGCCTTACCGCCTCGTTTCCCACGAACGTCGCATTGCTCAGCACAGACACTTTCGCCTCAGGGAAGTAGCGGTCACGCACCTCCAGCGTGTCATTTATTATGCCGGGAAAGTCCGGATGGCCGGTAGGCTCGCCGTTACCGGAGAATGTTATGCAGTCCAACGGCTCGCCGTTGCGATGCCTCTGAGCCAATATCGTTGTCAGAGCCTCCCTCACCTGCTCCCTTGACGGGCGTTTGCCGTGTGCGGGGAAGTCCTTGTTGAAACCGCATTCGCAATACAGACAGTCGAAGGTACACACCTTACCGTCAGGCGGCATAAGGTTCACGCCGAGCGAGATACCAAGCCTCCGCGAGTGTATCGGGCCGAAAACGGGTGACGGATATATTATTGTTGACATCTTTTTCTTATGATTATAAAGAAGAGCCCCACCCCCTTCCCCCTCCCGAGGGAGGGGGAACAATACCGGAAGCGGTGCGACTTATCTCCGGCAAAGTTACAAAAATCAGCCAAGAAAAGCAAGTATTACGCGGCAAAAGTTCAAGTTTTTAACGTTAAAGGCCTTTTTATGCCGTCGCCATACTATACCTCTATCCTGAACGTGGTGCCCTTGCCTACTTCCGACCGCAACACGTATATGCTGCCGGAGTGGTATTCCTCCACTATCCGCTTCGCCAGAGAGAGCCCCAGTCCCCATCCCCTCTTCTTGGTGGTGAAGCCCGGCCGGAACACGTTTTTTATGTTCTTGCGTTCTATGCCCTTGCCGGTGTCGGTGACGTCAACGAACATTCTCCCTTCTGAGTGAAAGGCATGGATGTGTATTCCGCCCCTGCCCCCCATGGCATCGACGGCGTTCTTGCACAGATTCTCAAACACCCACTCGAACAGTTGCGGGTTAACGCTGACGACAGCGGCCTCATCCTCCACCTCCAGCGTTATCCTTACCTTCTGCGACGTGCGGCGGTCCATGTAATCGACCACATGGCGCAGCAGTTCCGCCAGCGCCACCTCCTGTTTCTCCGGGGTGGAGCCTATCTTCGAAAAGCGGTCGGCTATCAGCTGCAACCGCTTCACGTCCTTGTCCATTTCGGGTATGAGGTCATCATCGGGATATGTCTCCCGCAGTATCTCCGTCCACGCCATAAGGCTCGATATGGGCGTGCCCAGCTGGTGCGCCGTTTCTTTCGACAGCCCCACCCACACCTTGTTCTGTTCCGCCTTCTTCGAAGTCAGCAGGGCGAAGATGGCTATCACCACGAAAATCATAACCACTCCCAACTGTATGTAGGGGTAATAGGCAAGGCGTTTCAGCAGAGAAGAGTCGTCATAACACACCAGCAGATAGTCATCCGGCGCGTCCGTCAGCTTTACCTTGATGCTCTGCCGGTGTCCGCGCATCATCTCTGCCATCCTCCTTGCCACCATCATGCTGTCGGAAGCGTCGGAAGCATCGATACTTACATTGCGGAATGTCTGCACATCACCCCTCGCGTCCGTGACAATCACGGGTATGGTGCTGTTCTCCTCCAGCACTTTCAGCACGAGGTTAAGGTCAGCGTCACTCTCCGCCACGCTGAGAGTGCGTATGGCCTCAGCCCATATCTCCATGCGGCGGCGTTCCTCGCGGGCCAGGTCCTTTACCAGAAAATGGCTGACAACGAGCGAGACGCCGGCGATAAGCACCGCCGCCGACATCAGGGCTATCTTGACTTGCCGTATCTTGTCAGTCCATATCATTTTTCAGTTATGAGTTATGAGTTCTCGGTTATGAGTTGTAAGACAGCCGCAAAGATAGTCATTTTTTGCGGAACGGCAAAGGAAAAACGGCGGGAAATACACCTGACTCCCTCCGTGTATGCCATAAAAGACAGAAAAAGGGCCGCCCGGCAGCATTGCCGGACAGCCCGAGCTTGTTTTCATAAACATCTGGAAGCTACTGTATCTCTATGCACTGTGTCTCCTGCGCCTTTTCCTTTTCCGTCATCTTCGGAATGCTGATGGCCAGCACACCGTCATTCATTCCGGCGCTGATGTTCTGCCTTTCTATGTTGTCCGGCAGTGTCAGACGCTGCTCGAACTTAGAGTAGCTGAACTCGCGGCGCAGATATTTCTTAGCCTTGTCTTCCTCCTTGTTGTCCGTCTTCTTCTCCATCGAGATGACAAGGTCGTCGTTTGTGACGCTGATCTTGAAGTCTTCCTTCGTCATTCCCGGCGCGGCGACCTCCACCTTGTAAGCCTTGTCGTCCTCACTGACATTGATTGCCGGCGTGGTGCCCGCAAACTTTGCCGGCATCCAAGTGTCGCCGAAAAAGTCGTTGAAGATTGACGGAATCCATCCCTGATTGCGATTAGAATACATTGTAGGTAACATAATCTTTCCTCCCATTAATTTTAGTTAGACATTCAATTAAAAGGCCTTTGTTGACCGTCTGCCCGTCATGGCGTTTCCGGTCTCGCAACCTCTGCCCCTCATAGTGCAATACGTATGCCCAACCGCCACGGTGTCAGCGTGTTTTTCACCTTTCGCAAACTTTATTAAGCCTTCCCCCGCCCTTTTTCAATATTCACCTCCGGTTTTAATATTTGCCCGCCGTTTTTTAATAATTGCCCTGCCGCATCATGATATGCCAAAGATGACACTGCGACTGACATTATTGACAACACGGCAAAGGCATGAAACAATTTGTAATCCGCATCAACGGCGGACGCACCAAGGTGCGTCCCTACAAGGCTCGCAAATAAACACCGCCGCAATCCGCACAATATGCCGGAGGAATACCGTCTTTGTAGGGACGCACCTTGGTGCGTCCGAAACGGTGTAAAGACATGGAATGATTTGCAATCCACATCAATGGCGGACGCACCAAGGTGCGTCCCTACAATGACCGCAAATAGACATCGCTGCAATCAGCACCTGATTACCGTGTAAAAGGGTGCTGATTACAACATAAACAGGTGCTGATTACACTGTAATCAGCACCTGTTTGTTTTGAGGCTTGCCATTATGTCTTTTTCCGCCACCCTTTTGTTGAGGTCGAGGTAGTCGTGAAGATGGTGGCACACACGCTGTTCCACCGGCGGAAACTCCATGTAGTTGGTGTATATGTTTTTCAGGTAAGCGTCGTAGTTGCCGGGCAGTTTCACGGTGAGATGCCCGAACGGCTTGTCACACAGGGTGTCCGTCCATGCCTTGGGGAATATCTCCCGCTCGCGGTATGCGCCGTCGTAGTTGGCCACAAGGGTGGCGGAGGAGTAGTCGTATCGCCTTGCCATGCGGTCGAGACGGCCGATGATGAATCTTCTTACCGTCTCCCTGCCCAGCAGTATGGCTGCCGTCTGCACCGCCATGCGTCCCCATTCCTTCGGCTTTGCGGCCATGGCGAGGTATTGGCGGAGCGTGTGCCGGGTCAGTGCGGCGTCGAGTTTGTTGCTCCACTGCTTGTATCTGACCAGCAGTCTCTTGGCTTCGGTCATGTCGGGGGCTGTGCCGTCTATGGGGAACACATCGATATAAAGGCCATAGACGCACGGCACGTCGCGCTTCTCTATCAGTGTCGTGCGTTTGTCGCACAGCTTGGCGAAATGGCACGGGTAGCCTTTCCTGTCGGGGGTGGCGAGTTCGTAGTCGCCGAGGTCCGTGTTACGGCACAGTTTCAGGAAGCGGTCGTAGTCCGGACGGGGCATCGCCACGTCTATGTCGTCGTCCCATGGTATCAGCCCTTGGTGCCGAACGGCACCTATCGCCGTGCCGCCCACGCAGTAATATGTCAGTCCGTGCTCCTCGCACAGGGCTATGAACTTTTGCAGGCAGCCGATGATTATCGTCTTCCATTGCGAGCGTTGTTCCGGTGTCAGTTCCATTTCTCTTGGTCTTTCAGTATCTCTATGGTTCTTGTCAGCGCGTCCTTCATGCCGTACCGTGGCGTGAAGCCAAGGCTGCGGAGGCGTGAGTTGTCGAGTATGGCCTGCGTGGCGATGCTGAACCCTTGCCGCTCGGTGTCGGAAGGCAGGTCAAAAATCACGTCCTTGCCGTTATATTGCGCGCAGAGTCCGGCGAAGTCGCGCAGATGTACGTCACAACCGGCGTTGCTGATGTTGTACGGTGTTCCGGCCTCTCCGTGCAGAAGCACGTGGAGCATTGCGCTGACGGCGTCGGTGACGTATGTGTAGGAGAAGAACTGGTCGCCCTTGCTCTTGAGCACTATGTCCTCTCCGGCCATGGCTTTCTTTATGAATTGCGATGAGGCTTTGCTGTCTGACTTCAGCATTGTGGGGCCGAATATGCGGCTGAGGCGCACAATCTTCACGTCGGTGCCGTGCTCGGCCATGTATGACTGGCACAAGGCTTCGACCGAACGCTTTGACTCTGTGTAGCAGGCACGTGGCGTTGCGAGGGCAAGTTGCCCTGTGTAGTCTTCTGTGAAGGTGTCCGCACCGCGTGCGTTGCCATACACTTCCACCGTAGATGGGTAAAGGACGGTGGCGTGGCAGCGGTCGGCAAGGTTCAGGGCGTGCTCCGCGCCCTTTATATTAATAAGGAGTGTCTCGACGGGATATTGCGAATAGGCGAGGGGGTGGGTGTTGCTGGCGAGCGGTATGATGCAGTCCGCATGAAGACCGGCGCTGAACGGTTGGCAGACATCCTGCTCAATGAATGTGAACAGCGGCGAACCGTAGTATTCGCCCAGCCTTTCCGCCGCGCGTTCCTTGTTTCGTCCCACGGCGATGACGCTGATGCCGCCGAAGGACATGAGCGCGTCGATGAGGTGTGTGCCTATCATTCCGGTGGCGCCGGTTACGAGAATGGTTTTGCCGCGCAGCGTCTCCATGCCGCTTACGGCGTGGATGGAGCGGAGATCAGCCTGATACAGTGGGTGGTTCTTGTTCATAACGGTTATTTCAGCCAAGTGTCCTTGTCTTTGGCCAGATAGCCCTTGAAGAGCTCAAGGTCGTCTTTCGTGGTGAGTTTGATGTTCTTGTCGCTTCCTTTCGCGAAGTGAAGGCGCACTCCGAGCTGCACCATCATGGTGTTGGTGTAGTTGGAACCGGCTATGCCGATGCCTTTCTCGAATGCCTCGCGGTATTTCTCGCTGAGCAGGTCGAAGCGGTATGCCTGCGGAGTGCTTACCCTGCGGAGTGTCTCGCGCGGTATGTACTGCGTGGTTGTGGTGTCGTCGTCATCGCTCACGACGAATATCTGCTCGTTGTAAGGCATGGAGGTGACGGCGTTGCCGTATTCTTTCGCCTTGCTTATGACGTCTTCCAGTACCGACGGTTCAACGAGAGGGCGTATGCCGTCGTGTATTATCACGATGTCATCGGCGGCACATCGTCCGGCAAGGGCGTTGACACCGTTGCGTATAGACTCCTGCGCACTGTTTCCGCCGGGTGCTATCCATTGCAGTTTCGTGATGTTGAACTGGTTGGCGTAGGACCTGACGAAACTCTCCCAACCCTCTATGCACACCACGCCTATGGCGTCAACGTCGGGGTGACGCTGGAAACTTTCGAGCGTATAGACCAGTATTGGCTTGTCGCAGACGTTGAGAAACTGTTTCGGTATGTCCTGTCCCATGCGGTTGCCTGAGCCTCCCGCTATGATGATCGCGATGTTCATGATGTGGAATGTGTTGGGAAAATATACGAAAAATCCCCCGGTTCCTCCCTTGGAATGGAAGGAAACGGGGGATGGGGTGCTGTGACTTATTTTACAAGAGCCATGGTGTCGGAGGCTATCATCAGCTCTTCGTCGGTAGGGATGACCACTACCTTGACCTTGGAGTCTGGTGTTGAGATGAGTGCTTCCTCGCCGTGTATCTGATCATTCTTGGCTTTGTCAAGCTTGATGCCCATGTATTCCATGTCGGAACATACCACTTCGCGGATGGCAGACTGGTTCTCTCCCACGCCGGCCGTGAACACAAGGACGTCACATCCGCCCATGGCGGCTGCGTATGCGCCTACGTATTTCTTCACGCGGTAGAAGTAGGAGTCCTGCGCAATGGCCGCTTTCGTGTCGCCGTTGGCTGCCGCCGAGGCCACGTCTCGCATATCCGTGTAGCCGCAAAGGCCGTAAACGCCGGACTTCTTGTTAAGAAGATTGGAGACGCCATCGGCGTCAAGGCCGAGCTTCTTCTCTATAAACGCAATGGCACCGCCGTCAATGTCTCCGGAACGGGTACCCATCATCACGCCTTCGAGCGGCGTAAGACCCATTGATGTGTCTATACATTTGCCGTCAACGACCGCTGCCAGCGAACCGCCGTTGCCTATGTGGGCTGTAATCACTTTCGTTCCTTCGGCCTTCATGCCAAGGAACTCAAGGGCGCGGGCACTTACATAGCGGTGGGAAGTGCCGTGGAAGCCGTAGCGGCGGATGCCGTACTTCTCGTAAAGCTCGTAAGGTATGGCGTACATATATGCCTTTGGCGGCATTGTCTGGTGGAAAGCGGTGTCGAATACGCCCACTTGCGGAAGGCCGGGCATAAGTTCTGACACTGCGTTGACCCCCTTCATGTTGGCAGGGTTGTGCAGCGGAGCAAGGTCGCTGACTTCCTCGAATGCCTTGATTACCTCCGGAGTGATGAGCACAGACTGTGAGAACTTCTCGCCGCCGTGCACCATGCGGTGGCCTACCGCGTCTATTTCGTCGAGTGACTTGATCACGCCTATCTCCGGATCGGTGAGGAGTGAGAAGATGAACTTCACGCCTTCGGTGTGCTCGGGGATGTCGTGCATGATCTGTTTCTTGTCTCCGTTGGCGAGTTTTACCTTGACAAAGGCGCCGTCAAGACCCACGCGCTCTGCGCCTCCGGAGGTCATTACGGAGTGGTTGTCCATGTTATACAGGGCGTACTTGATGGAAGAACTGCCGCAGTTTAATACTAATATCTTCATGGGATCGTGTGTTTTTAGGTGTTTACTTTTTCGCATCCATGGCCTGGCAGGCTGTGATGGCAACGAGGTTTACGATGTCTTCTACCGAGCATCCGCGTGAAAGGTCGTTCACCGGGCGTGCTATGCCTTGGAGAATAGGGCCGAGTGCCTGTGCTCCGGCAAGGCGCTGCACGAGCTTGTAGCCGATGTTGCCCACTTCAAGGTTAGGGAATACCAGTACGTTTGCCTTGCCCGCAATCTCTGAACCGGGTGCTTTCTTGCTGCCGACAGCCGGTACCAGCGCTGCGTCAGCCTGCAATTCGCCGTCGATTTTCAGTGAAGGATCAAGCTCTTTGGCCACTTTCGTAGCCTCAACAACCTTATCCACCACCTCATGTTTGGCCGAGCCCTTGGTTGAGAAGGAGCACATTGCCACGCGAGGGTCGGCAAATCCTGCCACGGACTTGGCTGTCTGTGCCGCGCATACGGCTATCTGGCCGAGCTGGTTGGCGTCAGGCATAGGCGTAACGGCTACGTCTGCGAATACGAGTACGCCGTTTTCGCCGTACTCCGGCTTGTCGGTTATCATGAGCATGGCACCTGACACGCAGGTGATGCCGGGCGCAGTCTTGATTATCTGCAATGCCGGACGGAGGGTATCGCCTGTTGTTGACAGTGCTCCGGAAATCTGTCCGTCAGCTCCTTCTGACTTGATGATGAGGCAACCGAGGTACAGTGGGTTCTTGACGAGCTCACGAGCCTGTTCGATTGTCATGCCCTTCTTCTCGCGGAGTTTGGCAAGCAGTTGTGCCATCTCTTCTGACTTCTCATAGTTTTCGGGGTCGATGAGCGTGGCTTTGCCGATGTTCTGAAGGTTATGTTCCTTCGCAAGTGCCGCCACTTTGTCCGGGTTACCGATGAGAATGAGGTCAGCTATCTCCTGCTCCAGCACCTTATCCGCTGCTATAAGGGTGCGTTCCTCTTCCGCTTCAGGGAGTACGATGCGCTGTTTGTTAGCCTTTGCGCGTGCTACAATCTGATCAATTAAGCTCATGTTTGTTTTGTTTTAGTGTTATGTTAGTTCAGTTTATAGTTCTTCTGTCAGTATGGCTTCAAGGTTTTCCGCCGACAGTCTCAGGCGGAACTGTCCCTTCATGGCCACTGATATGCGGCCAGTCTCTTCTGAAACCACTATCGCTATCGCGTCCGACTGCTGTGATATTCCCATCGCCGCCCTGTGTCTCAGTCCCAGTTCGCGTGGTATGTCGAGGTCATGGCTTACCGGCAGTATGCACCCTGCGGCCTTTATGCGTTTCTTCGATATTATCATCGCCCCGTCGTGAAGCGGCGAGTTCTTGAAGAATATGTTTTCTATAAGCCGCTGGTTGATGTTGGCGTTGACGGTATCTCCTGTCTCCACTATGTCGTTCAGCGGTGTCCCGCGCTCTATCACTATCAGTGCGCCGCACTTTGTCCTTGCCATGTTGATGCAAGCCATCACTATCGGCATTATGGCCTCCCGGTCAATGGCCTGCTTCTCCTCTTTCTTTATGAAGAGTTTTACAAAGGTGTGCATCCTTCTCTGTTCGCCCACGGTATATAGAAACTTGCGTATCTCTTCCTGAAACAGTACTATTATGGCCAGTGCGCCCACCCCGACGAACTTGTCGAAGATAGCGCCCGTGAGGCGCATTTCCAGCACTTGCGACACGAGCAGCCACACTATGATGAACGAGAGTATGCCTATGAACACATTAAGCGTTCTCGATTCTCTCATGAACCGATAGGTGTAGTAGAGCAGTATTGCGACAAACAATATGTCCACTGCGTCTTTTATGCCGAAAGATATGAACAAGTTCCGGTTGTTTTTTTGTTTAGTAGTTCAGTTCGTTGGCCATGAGTATCGTCTCACGTGCCTCTTTCACGTCGTGGACACGCAGTATGTCCGCCCCGTTTTGTATTGCCGCCAGATTGGCGAGCATCGTGCCCCGCATGGCGGAATCGTCCTGCGCCGTCCCTCCGAGCAGCTGCCATATCATGCGTTTGCGGCTCATTCCCGCGAGCAACGGCAGTTCCGGGAATGCCGCCTTAATCTCTTTTTGCCGGTGCAGAATCCCGTAATTGCCTTTTATCACGTCTTTCCCGAAGCCGTATCCGGGGTCGAGGATGATGTCCCTTACCCCCAGTCCGCGCAGCGTCTCCACCTCTTTGCGGAAGTTTCGCAGCATAGTTTCCATGTCGGGCTGCACTGACATTAATATATAAGGTATGCCAAGCCGTGCCACTTCGGCGAACATGGCCGGCACGCCGCCTTCGTTCTTCTCTCCTTCCAGCGGCTTGTCAACAATGCCCGTGATGCCTCCTTCGGACACATCGTTTATTATGTCGGCGCCATATTCCTCCACCGCCATCCTCGCCACGGCCGGACGGTAGGTGTCTATGCTCAGCATGGCGTCGGGATGGCTCCGTCTCACCACTTCGAGGGCAAACGACATCCGCCTCAGTTCCTCCTCTTCGCTTACCTCCCCGGCTCCCGGCCGTGTGCTGAACGCGCCTATGTCGATAATCGTCCCGCCCTCACGCAAAATCCCGTCAGCCCTTTCGGCAATCTCTTTCTCCGTCTGTTTGCGGCTTCCCTCATAAAAAGAGTCAGGGGTACAATTCAGTATTCCCATCACAACGGGCATACCGTTGCAACGGAGACCTTTGCGTTGCAATATGGATTGTAGTGTGTTGTGGCTTGACATAGTTTTTCAAAGGCGGAACAAACACGTGGCTTCTTCCCTTTCGTGCTACAAAAGTAGCAATAATTTCGCACTCCCGCAAACTTTTTTTCCAAATTTAATCAACAAGTAAGCCATTTGTCAAAAAAAATCATTATTTTTGCATCGTAAAGCGATTCTGACATTAATTACGTAAATATAATGAAGACATTTTTCAATGCAAAAGACCTTGGCAACCTCACCGAAGCCCTTGCCGAGGCGCAGATGGTGAAGCGCGACCGCTTCGCTTTCCAGCATCTGGGCAAGAACAAGACCCTCCTGATGGTCTTTTTCAACAACTCATTGCGCACCCGCCTATCTACACAAAAGGCGGCGATGAACCTTGGCATGAACGTAATCGTGCTTGACGTCAACGCCGGAGCGTGGAAACTGGAGACCGAGCGCGGCGTGATAATGGACGGCGACAAGTCCGAACACCTGCTTGAAGCCATCCCCGTGATGGGCAGTTTCTGCGACATCATCGGCATACGCAGCTTTGCCGGCCTTGCCGACAGGGACTTTGACTATGCCGAGACCATCGTAAACCAGTTCGTGCAGTACAGCGGCAAGCCCGTCTTCGCCATGGAAACGGCCACCGTACACCCCTTGCAGGCCTTCGCGGACCTTATCACCATCGAGGAGCACAAGACCACGGAACGTGTCAAGGCGGTGCTGACGTGGGCGCCACACTGCCGTGCCCTGCCCCAGGCCGTGCCCGACTCCTTCGCCGAGTGGATGCTCGCCGCCCCCGATGTTGACCTCGTAATCACGCATCCCGAGGGCTACGAGCTCGACCCGCGCTTCGTGGCCGGAGCCACGGTGGAGTACGATCAGAAGAAAGCCTTTGAGGGAGCGGACTTCATCTACGCCAAGAACTGGTCCTGCCCGGGCGTAACAAATCCCGCCGACTACGGCAAGATACTCTCCAAGGAAATGTCGTGGACGGTGGATGCGGAGCACATGTCATGGACAAACAACGGCAAGTTCCTGCACTGCCTGCCCGTCCGCCGCGGTCTGATAGTGACGGATGACGTCATAGAAAGCCCCAACTCGCTCGTGATACCCGAGGCAGCAAACCGCGAAATAAGCGCAGAGGTGGTGATAAAGCGTATGCTCGAGGCGCTGTAAGAAACGGCGCTTATGCCGCTTTACGCCATTCATCCGTTATGCGGCACATTCCAATATCAATATAAACGGGGTACTTCCATTTGGCGGAAGTACCCCGTTTATTTATGTCTTGAATATTCTCCTATGTCGGTAATCTCGTTTTTCTTATCTTTTTGTTTTCCCGAACGCTACATTCTTCTTGAAATTCTTGGTAATCTTAACAGTGTAATCCATTAGATACCCAAATCTTTGAACAGTTCTTCCTTGGACGAATAGGTCAATAACCTGCCGGCCTTAACATCGTCCCTTGCTTTCTCCATCTCGCTTTTCTTTGTGTTCACGATGGTTGCACCCTCTATCGCTCCAAGGATTCGTTTAAGGCTTGGCAGCATCGATTTGTCCTGTATGTTTAGTGTCAATGTCGGCATAATATTATTAATTTGGTCGCTAAGTTACAACTTTTATTTTTTATCTCCAAATAAATTGCAAGTTTTCTGATATGATTCTGTTTCTTCCTTGCTGCTCATATAGAGTTGAAGGTCGTGTTAATAGCGGTTAGCGGACAAAAAGCGCGGCTATCGAAGAACGTGTTGTAATTGTTTGGGAAACAGAGGTAAACAACCGCCAAAACAAACAGGTGCTGATTACAGTGTAATCAGCACCTGTTTGCGTTGTAATCAGCACCCTTTTACACGGTAATCAGGTGCTGATTGTTTTGCGGCGCCACAATCAGCGCAATGTACGGAGGAATACCGCCTTTGTAGGGACGCACCTTGGTGCGTCCGAAACGGTGTAAAGGCATGAAACAATTTGTAATTCACATCAACGGCGGACGCACCAAGGTGCGTCCCTACAACGTCGTTTGTAATCATTCGTGTTGGGAGGTTGGTGGCGTTTGTGGAAATGTTTGTAATCATTGCAGTGGAATACGGATGTGGTTTGAGATGTCACTGGAACGTATTTGTAACATCGTTAATTATCGCCGGGAAACCCCGAAGGGGTGACAGAACATAGCACAGGGTGTAAGCCCTGTGTTCAGATGTGATGCCCGCAAAACGTATCGGGAACCCCGAAGCCAATAGGCGAGGCGGCAGAAGGCCGCCGAGGGGTGATATATCCATTGTACATTATGCACCGTGGCACTAATTTATGATAATGACTTCTTTTTGTATTGTGACACCCCTCGTCGCACGCTGTGCTCCTCGCCTGCCGGCTTCGGGGTTTCAGATACTATTTTTTCGTCCTAAATGGTAACACAGGGTTTACACCCTGTGCTATGTTCTGTCACCCTTTCAGGGTTCATCACACCATGTTTTTGTTGCGTTGGTAATGCTCTTGCATTGCGATATTTTATAGTGGCACACCAAGGTGTACCCCTACCAAGGCATTGGCGGCACGGTCAAATCGCCCCGAAGCGGCTGAGAATGATGACCGCTATACAGGCGGGAACAAAGAAACGGACGAGGAACAGGAACGTTCCGAACGCCCAGCGTGCCCAAGGGTAACGCCCGCCGCTGGTCAACTCCTCCATAATCACGTCTTTCGGCATACGCCATCCCACAAGGAGCGAGGTGACAAAAGCGCCGAACGGCAGCAGGATATTGGAGGTAAGGGAATCGAAATTACCGAAAAGCGTGTCGCCGAAGAATCCCATCGGGCAAGGTCCCATGCTCAATGCGCTCAGAATGCCTATGACACTGCAAAACAATGTGACCACCAACGCCGCCGCACGGCGCGACAGGCGCATCTCTTCCGACAGCAAGGAAGTGCCTATCTCGTGCATGGAGATAGTGGAAGTGAGTGCCGCAAGGGTGAGCAGGGCGAAGAAAATGATGGACACCACGTATGCCACCGTATGCGGAAACGCCTGTTGAAACACGTAGGGTAACGTCTGGAATATCAGGCTCGGGCCCGCATCGGGCTGCAATCCCACGGCGAAAGCGGCGGGAAATATCATCAGTCCCGCCATGATGGCCACGCCACAGTCTATGCCGGCTACCTGCACTGCCGACTTGAAGATGTTTACTTCCTTTCGGAAATATGCGGCGTAGGTACACAGACAGGCCGTACCGAGGCTCAAGGAGAAGAAGGACTGCCCTATGGCCTCATACATGACGTCCGCCGTCAGTTTGGAGAAATCGGGCTTGAAGAGGAACGTTATGCCTTTCATAGCTCCGGGAAGGGAGCAGGAGGCGATTATAAGGAGCAGCATAAGGACGAACAACATGGGCATCATGGCCTTCGACGCCTTCTCGATACCACGCTGCACGCCGCGCACTATGATGGCGTGAGTGAAGAAGATAAAGGCTACGCTGATTACGGCCGGCAGCCACGGATGAGCCACAAGGGCGTTGAACTCGGACTGGATGAAAGCCCTGTCGCCCAAGACATTGTCGCAAACGGCCTGAAAAAGGTAGAAGAGGCACCATCCGGCCACCACACTGTAAAAGCCGAGAATGATGGCGGAGCAGAACATCCCCATCACACCCGTCAGTCCCCAAAGGCGGTTTCTGCCGGCCTTGGCGTATGAATGCAGCGCATTACCGCCGCCGCTGCGACCTACAAGGAACTCACCCAGCATGCCGGGCAGACCGAGCAACAGGGTGAAAAGTATATAAACGAGAATAAAAGCCGCCCCCCCATTCTCGCCGGCTGTGGTGGGGAAACGCCATATATTGCCCAGTCCGACGGCGGAACCGGCGGTGGCAAGTATCATGCCGAGCTTGGAACCAAAGTTTACCTGTGACATATTCTATAAGGTTTGGAGGTTTTGGGTTATAGGTTGTGAGGTCTTTATTCCTTGAGGTTGGAGGTTGTGGGTTGGAGGTTATGAGGTCTTTCGGGTGGAGATTATTGGTCTTTTGAGGACTGTTTTAGTCTGCCACCGATGTGACCAAAAACCTAAAACCTAAAACCTAAAACCCAGAAACCACTCTTTTTCTTTGCAAAATTACAAAAAATAGTTTAACTTTGCACACAAAACGGAAAGAAAACACATACAAAAACAGTGAAAATCAGGAAATTTACACGC
Organism: Prevotella sp.; assembly: GCA_017623655.1. Lineage (GTDB taxonomy): Bacteria > Bacteroidota > Bacteroidia > Bacteroidales > Bacteroidaceae > Prevotella. Next base: position 271,533 of record JAGAON010000003.1, on the reverse strand, counting down.
TATCCTTTCAGCATAGCCATTATCTTGGTGATTTGGGCAGTGTGCTTGATACCTATACCGGAGACGCCTTTGGACGATGTGGATTTTATCGACAAATGGACACACTTCGTGATGTATGGCACGATGACAGCCGTAATCTGGCTGGAATATGCCATTTGCCACAATACAATATCATGGCGGCGGTTGCTTGTTTTCGGAGTCTTGGCGCCCATTATGATGGGAGGTGCCGTGGAACTGGCCCAGGCTTACCTCACCACCTGCCGCTCCGGCGACTGGTTTGACGCCGCGTGCAATGCGCTCGGAACGCTCATCGGGGCGGCAACAGGATGCGGGGCTATATATTACAGACAGCACAGATGAAGGTATTAATAATAAGTACATTCGATGACATGGGCGGTGCGGCGATAGCGGCACGGCGGCTTTCGGACGCGCTCAACGCCAACGGGATAGAGGCGTCGATGCTTTCACGCCGCAGTCTGCCGCTGCCGTTATGGAAAAAGAAATGGGGCGGCGTGCCGGCCGTTATCGAACGGCTGGGCATTTTCCTTGCCAACGGCATGAGCCTACGCGATCTTTTCGCGATTGACACAGCCGCCTGCGGCGAGGATGTGACGGAGACCAAGGCGTTCAGGGAGGCTGACGTCATTAACCTGCACTGGATAAACCAAGGCTTTGTGTCACTGAAAGAACTGCGCAAGATACTGTGCAGCGGCAAGAAAGTAGTGTGGACGATGCACGACGCGTGGCCTACGACGGGGATATGCCACCTTACCTTAGGGTGCGACAACTTCACAAGGGAGTGCGGAAACTGCAAGTACCTGCGCAGGAAAGGCGGGAACGACCTCTCACACAGTGTCTGGAAGAAGAAAAAGGCATTGTTTTCACAGCATGACATAACGTTCGTGACTTGCAGCCGGTGGCTGTATGGCGAGGCGATGAGGAGCTCGCTGCTGGGCGACAGGAAAGTGACCGTGATTCCAAACCCCATCGACACTGCATATTATGCGCCGCAAGACCGCACGGCCTGCCGCTCTTCACTGAACCTTCCGCAGGACAAGAAGCTGCTTCTCTTTGTGGCCCAGAGCGTGAGCAACCCCTACAAGGGTATGGACTACCTGGCGGAAGCGGTGAACAGAATGGGCGACAAGGACGTGGAACTCGTAATGCTCGGCGGAAAAGAGACTGGCATGGCAGAGCGTATGAACACCACACGGGTTCACGTCATGGGCTACGTCAATGACGCGGACACCATACGCAAGGTCTATTCCGCCGCCGATGCCTTCGTATTGCCGTCGCTGTCGGAGAATCTTCCGAACACCATCATGGAGGCGATGGCCTGCGGAACGCCATGCGTGGGGTTCAATGTCGGCGGCATACCGGAGATGATCGACCATCTGGAAAACGGCTATGTGGCGGACTATAAGGATGCCACGAGTCTGGCGGAGGGCATACGTTTCGTAACGGCGGAGGGCAATGCGGAACGCCTTTCGGAGGCCGCAAGGGAAAAGGCGGTAAGGTGTTACGGCGAGAAGAGCGTAGCGGAGAGATACAGAAAAGTGTACGAGGAACAGTAAATATTATGCTCAGACGAATAATAAACATAGTGGAACTGCGCCGGGAGGAATACAAGCCGGTGGCGGTGGCGGCAGTGGTGTTCATCATTCTCAACGCCATCAACGTGTGCGGGTACTGGAATGCTTTTAGCGTCCCGGCCGAAAACTACCACAAACTGTTTGTCAACACATACCGTGTATCGGGCTTTGACCCGCTGACTTACGAGGTAATATCCGACTGGTTCCCTGCATACAACATATACAGACACCCGTTGCTGGCATTCTTTATGTGGCCTTTCTACCTCATTAACCAAGGCTTGATGTGGCTGACGGGTGTAAACTGCGCCACGATACTTATGGCATTGATACTCGTTGTGTGCTCCACCTACTCGTTTGTGTTCCTGTACCGCATTCTCAGAAACGTGGTCGGGATAGGCTATTGGCACACTCTGGCGCTGGCATCGCTGTATTTTTCGTTCGGATTCACCATGCTTTCATCCATGGCTCCGGACCATTTCGTGATGTCGCAGTGCTGTCTTCTGCTTACGATATGGCTCGGCGGCGAGAAGCTGAAGCGCGGTTCCGCCCTCAATATGTGGCAGACCATAGCGTTGTTCACGCTCACCGCCGGCGTATCCCTTAACAACGGACTGAAAGTTTTTCTTGCCGCCATGGTGACAAGACGCCGGAGGTTCTTCCGATGGAAGTATCTGCTGCTGGCGGTTGTGCTTCCTTCCGCCATGATATGGAGCTTCGCAAGGTGGGAATACAGGACATGGCAGTGGCCGAAAGACATGAAACGGCAGGAGGTTAAGATGCGGAAAGACCGTGAGGCCACCGCCTTGCTGCGCCGACAGGTGGCCGATACCATCGCCAACAAGGACGAAGCGTCGGTGAACAAGGCCGTAAAGCGGATAAAACAGCAGCGTGCCGAAGCGAAATACAGGGCTGACCACAGGATGATATGGAACCGTAACACGGGTAAACCGTTTGCGAAAGGCGAGTTCATGCGGTGGACTGACAAGACGACTTCACGCTGGGACACCGCCGTGGAGAACCTGTTTGGAGAGGCGATACAGTTGCATCAGGCGTATCCTTTGGGCGACGTGCTGCGCAACAGGCCGGTATTTGTGAGGTACAGCGGGTTGTGGAAGAACGTCAATTACGCCGTGGAAGGGGCGATAGTGCTTATGTTCCTTATCGGGATATGGTGCGGACGGCGGCTGCTTTTCCTATGGACGGCAATGTCATTCTTCATCATGGACATGACGCTGCACATGGGATTGGGGTTCGGAATAAACGAGATTTACATCATGTCGGCGCATTATCTCTTCGTCATCCCCATCGCCATGGCGTACATGATACGGCGGATTGAGGGAAGAAAGAGCCTTGCCGGCTACATGACGGTGTTCATATCACAACTCGCCCTGTGGTGTTTCGTGTGGAATATGACGGTAATCTGCGGTAGTTTCGCATCATAAAAGAAAGGAAATACACCATGCCTTCATTCGTAAAGAGACATAAGGAGACCCTGCTTGTGGCGCTGTCCGGACTGCTGTTGATGGCCGCCCTCAACGTCATGATGCTGCAATACCACTACGATGTGTGGACAAATCCGAAGGTAGGGTTCTGGTCTGCCTTCTACAACAGGTTCGAGTTGTCGGGCTTTGACCCGCTGACCTACATAACGATAAGTAAATGGCGCCCTCTGTATATACTGGTCCGGCATCCTCTTCTGGCAGCGATTATGTGGCCGTTAGCCGAACTTAACAGCTGGTTGATGGCAGAATACGGCATGAACTGCACCATATTCATCGTCGCCGTGGTGTGGACGCTGCTCGCATCGGCCTCATGGCTGCTGATGTTCCGCATCCTGCGCAGGCTGACAGGGCTGTCATTGGCGCACAGTCTGCTGCTGACGGCATGGTTTTTCTCCTTCTCCCACATCATGCTTGTGACCTTCACGCCCGACCACATGAGCCTTACCCTGCCGCTGCTGCTGCTCACCGTCTATCTGGCCGGCAAGGCAATAAACCGCAAACGAGCCATGCCGCTGTGGCAATCACTGCCGCTTCTCTTCGTTTCAACGGGCATAACGACCACCAATATGGTGAAAGTAGGGCTGGCAGACCTGTTCACCCAATGGGGAAGGAAGCCATTTCCGCGCATCGTACTGCACTTCACCGCCTATCTGATACCGCTTGCCATACTCGCCGGACTGTACTTTTATCAGGAAGACACGGTGCAGGCCGAGGAGCAAAAGAGTAACACCGAGATGATGGTGAAGAAGGCTAAGCGCGACAGTGTGTTCGCCAAACAATGGGAAAAGGAGAAGGTTGACATAAAGAAAAGGCGTGCGGAGCAGATTGTTGACATACCAATAGTGACGAATACGGAGCATCATATAGACAGAATACCGTCCCTTGTGGAAAACATTTTCGGCGAAGGCTTCCTGCTACATGAGGACTATGCCCTCATGGACGCGAACAAGACACGCCCCGCCTTGGTGCGCTACAACTACTGGTGGTACTACGCTCTGGAGGCCATGACGGTGCTTTTGCTCGCCGCCGGGGTATGGTGCGGACGGCGGAAGAGGCTCTTATGGATGACGATGGCGATGTTCCTCTTCGACATGATGCTGCACGTGGGACTGGAATTTGCCAATGCCGACACATACATCATGACCGCCCACTGGGCTTTTCTAATGCCGATAGCGGCGGCATACCTGCTTAAAGCCACGGAGATGCGGCCTGTCCTGAACATGGCTGTCCTCTGTTCGCTGCTCTTTCTCACCGTCTTCTCATGGGGACACAACCTCAAAATCATCGTGGAGCATATCATAAAATGAAGGTATTTCACATCATAACCCACATTGACATGGGCGGAGCGGAGCGCGTTGCCGTCAACATCGCCATGTCGAAAAGCCCCGGTTTCGAGCACCACATCGTGGAGTTACAGCGCGGACACAGTGCCTTCACACGCCAAATGCTGACGGAACTCAAGCAGAACGGCATCCACTTCCACCGCTCTTGGCTGCCGGTCTATCTGCATCTGCACTACTATGCCGACCGCCTTGTGTCCATATTGTTCCCCATCCGCTTCCTGTTCCTGTGGTTAAGGCACCGTCCTGACGTCATACACAGCCACACAGAGATGCCCGATATGGCCGTATGGCTCACCCTAAGGCTGTTTCCCTTCATCAAGGTTAGGCTCATACGCACCATCCACAACACCTGTCTGTGGACTGGTATGGGCTTCATCGGCCCCCGGGTGGAACGCCTTATGCAGCAAAAGGGCACCAACGTAGCCATCTCACCGGGCGTGCAGGCGGCGTACCATGACCGCTATGGCTCCGCCATGCCGCCCATAATATATAATGGTATAGCCCCGACCGGACAGCGGACATACACCGGCATCGTGCCAAACAAGACCAATATCCTCTTCGCCGGACGCTTTGAGGAACAGAAAGGCATAACCACCCTCTGCGCCATCATAAAGGCTTTGGCTGACGACAAACGCTACCACTTCCACATATTCGGTGCCGGCAGGCAGCAGAACATCGTCGATTCGCTGCGCAACACGGGCAATGTCACCATCCATCCGCCACTCCACGGCATCGCCGCCATCATGCGTTCGTTCGACTATCTCATCATGCCGTCGGCCTTCGAGGGGCTCGGTCTTCTTTCCGTGGAGGCCTCCATGAACGGCCTTCCTACACTGATCAACAGCTGTCCGGGACTATCCGACACCCTGCCGGCAGACTGGCCGCTGGCCGTTCATGGCAATGACACCGCCGAATGGCTGCGGCTTTTCCGCGACATACTGCCCCACGCCGACCGCAAGGCGCTTGTCATCAAGGCACAAGACTTCGTCAACAAGCGGTTCTCCATCGGCGAAATGCAGAGAAAATACGAACTTTTATACCAACAATAAACCAACGAAGCCCCGCTTCCCTACCCTTTTGTCACCGGCAAAGGGATAAGGGAACGGGGCTTATATCATTACATGACAGTAACAATACTCATCCCCATATACGGTGTAGAACGGTATATCGCCGACTGTGCGGACAGTCTTTTCTCGCAAACATACCCCGACATAGAGTATGTTTTCTGTGATGACAGCACACCGGACGGCAGCATCCGTGTGCTGGAAAAGGCCATACAGCGATACCCGGAGCGCAGGAACGCCGTGCGGATAATACGCAACGAGCGCAACAGCGGTATCGGCATGACACGCGCAAGACTTGTAAAAGAGGTAAGGACAGACTGCTTTTTCTTTGCCGACAGCGACGACTTGCTACCCCGCGAGGCCATCGCCACACTCGTAAAGCGCATGAAAGAGACGGGAACGGACATCGTTGACGGCGCATACAGAGAGTACTCCGACGGTAAGGAGGGACCGATACAGTTGCCGTTTCATGGAAACAAGGACGCTTACCTCAACAGAATACTCTGCCAAAGCATCGGGACACACCAGCTGTGGGGACGGCTATACAAGGCTTCCGTGCTGCAAAAGCTGCCCAATATGTTCTTTGACGGCATAGACTGCGCCGAAGATTTCTGCGCCATGGCACGCCTTCTGCCCCTTGTCTCACGCTCGTGGACAGACGAAGTGGTATATCTTTACCGCACGGACAACCGCACATCATACACCAAAGACGCCGGCGAGAAGAACGTAAGGTCATGCCTTCGCGCCAACAAGGAGGTGCTCCGCTTCTATCACCTGCGCGGACACCTGCCCTTTCCGCTGGAAATAGGTTTGCTGAACGCCTACCGCATCTGCCGCGGCAACGGCTTTCCGCTGTCCCTTGCCGATGACATCATGGGCTATGTACCCGAACATTACCGCGCAAGACTAATCTGCCGGCTGTTCCATAAGCCCACCTTATATAATATAGGGGATATGTTTTACAGGCTATTCCGCCTTTCATCCGCATTGTAACACGCACTTGCGGCGGACGCACCAAGGTGCGTCCCTACAAGCATCACCATACCTTCTTCGGCATTCTCACCCCTCCCCCCGGGAGGGGACGGGGGTGGGGCTTCACCTAAAACTAATCTATCATGCCCGAATCACTAAAACAAAAAACCGCGAAAGGCCTCTTCTGGGGAGCCATGAACAGCGGAACGACACAGGTGCTGAACCTTGTCATCGGCATTGTCCTTGCACGTCTGCTCACCAGAGCGGACTATGGCATCGTGGGAGTGCTGACCATCTTCACCGCCATTGCGGGCGACCTGCAAAGCGCAGGGTTCACGCAGGGACTGGTAAACATAAAACATCCCGCACACAAGGACTACAACTCCGTCTTCACCTTCAACGTGCTTGTCTCCGTGGTGATGTACTCCATTCTCTTCTTCTGCGCCCCGTTAATAGCGGACTTCTTCCGCCAGCCGTGCCTTACAGACGTTTCCCGGCTGGTGTTCCTCACCATCACCATCTCGTCTTTGGGCATAGCCCACGGCGGTTACATGACAAAGAACATGATGAACCGTGAGATGGCCATCATCGGAGTGGCTGCATTGCTCTCTTCCGGCACCGTGGGCATCACGTTAGCGTTCATGAACCAAGGCTACTGGGCACTGGCCTGGCAGCAGGTAACATACATCACCGTGGTGAACATAGGCAGGTACTATTACGTCCGCGAGTGGCGACCGCGCCTCACCTCCGACCTCTCTCCGGTGCGGCGGATGGCCTCTTTCGCCGTGAAGATACTGGTAACGAAGATTGTCAACACCCTCAGCGGCAACATACTGACCGTGATTTTCGGCCGGCTCTTTCCCATCAGCAGCGTGGGCAGCTATTCACAGGCGTACAAATGGGACACTATGGCCAACTCACTGGTGGCGAACACCGTCGGACAGATAGCCCAGGCGGTGCTGGTAGAGGCCGATACCGGGGAGCACGACACCGCCCGCCAGCTGCGCATTTACCGCAAGTTGCTGCGTTTCACCTGCTTTCTCGCCATGCCGGTGATGTTCGGCCTGGCTCTGGTAAGCCGTGAATTTATCCTTCTCACCATCGGCGCGGAATGGGAAAGCTGCGTGCCGCTGTTACAGGCGCTGTGTGTCAGCGGAGCGTTCATGCCCGTATATGTGATGTATCAGAACCTCGCCATCAGCCAAGGGCGCAGTGACGTGTATATGTGGCTGAACATCTGGCAGATCATACTGCAAGCAGCCGTGATATTATGTTTCCACGGTTACGGTATGTTCTTCATGGTCTGCGCCTATTCCGCCTTCCTCATCGTGTGGCTCCTGCCATGGCATATCTTCGCCGGCCGCCTCATACAGTACCGTTTCACCGACCTGCTGCGTGACCTGTCACCCTTTGTCCTCGCCTCGGCGGCGGTGATGGCGGCCACCCATTACGCCACGATGATGATACAGTCCCTATGGCCTCTTCTCGCCGCAAGGATTTGCCTCGCCGCCATTCTGTATTATGCGGTGATGAAAATAGCCGGTGCGGAGATATTGGAAGAGTGCGAACGGTTCGTCATGAAAGCGTTAAGGCGCAGGTAACAACGATTATTCCGGAGCCTGTATTGATGACACACCGGCCCCCTTTGGGGTTCGCCGCCATGGCAAACACATATATACCACCACTCAACCTACCTCAACACCTGATAACGTCTTTGGTATTCCGCCTTGTAATCGTGGTGCAGATACTGCTTGCGCGCCTTGCGGAGATTGTATGTAAGGACAAATTTCACCGCCTCCCAAAGCGGCAACCGCTTGTCAGCATACAGGCTTTCGGGCATATAGACGAAATAAAGGTCGGCCTGAGTGTCAAACGTCGAGAAGTCCTTTGGCCCCGCCTTATACAGCCACTCCTCCGCATAAAAGCGGTTGGAGGCAAAGATTGTCTCGTCAAACGCCGGCAGACGGCGCAGGTATGACGACCTCGCCCACCAAAAGTTACCGGCATAGAGATAATAAGGTTGCGGTATCGGGGGCAGGCGGTAGCAGCCGCACGTGTCGTAACCGGCAAGCAGCACATTGACCGCCACGCGCCATTTGAAGAATATGGAATACTCCATCATGTGCCGCCAAGCCTCTATATTACGTTTGAAAGCATTGAACTTACGGTCTGAATTGCCGGCGGACTGATACGTTATCCCCTTGGTATGGAAATAATAAAACAGGCAGTCCTCCCTCTGCGCCCTGTCGTGCATGAACATCAGCGCGGGATATTCAAAGCGCCGCGGGTCGTCAGTGGCGGAGATTATTTCCATCTTCTCCTCGCCTATTATGTCCTTCAACTGCCGCAAGTCGTCCGTGTTTCCCGTGATGCAACTGACAAACAGCCTTGTGGTGGCGGCGTACAGTCCGCTCTCCTTCAATCTCCCAATCTGATCCCTCACCATCGTCTGCCACTCCTTGTCGCAATACACGTGATAGACTCCGTATATGGGTTTGTCGCATTCCGGCTCCCCCTCCCATCGGGTCAGGTCGTAACGGCGGAACGCACGGAAGAAAGTGTCCCTGAATTTATGGAAAACTGTGTACATCGTTGTTATCTGTTGCTTTTTCGGTGTAAAGTTACAAATAATCCCCCGAACGGCAAAGAAAATGCCGTTCAATTTCCTTCGATACGCCATTTGTTCCACTGTACGGCGACAAAAGTAGGCACGGCATCCTGCCGTGCAACCGCCTTTCCGGGTTATGTCCGTCATTGCACGGCAGGATGCCGTGCCTACTATAATCCCCCATTATACCGTTTGCGGAAGAGGGGTATAGGCTTACAAATGTAAAAGGGTGCTGATTACTGTGCAATCAGGTGCTAATCATAACGTAATCAGCACCTGATCACAAGGTAATCAGGTGCTGATTGCAAACAAGTCCGTATAATAGTGTATCTCAACAACTTAAAAATGGCAGTCCGCTTTGTAGAGACGATGTACTACATCGTCTCATGTTCCGCATCACAAACCATCACATCTTGAGATGACGTGGTACATCGTCTCTATCCAACCGGGGCATGATGCCGCAATATCAGAAACTCAAATTCACGCCGGCCATGAATGTGGCGCGCGGCATAGGGTAGCCGAGAGTGGTCTCATAGCTCTGCGCCAGCAGGTTCTCACCACGCAGCCAAAGCGTACACTGCTTCATGAGCGTGTAGTTGACGGTCATGTTCAGCAGACAGAAATCCTCCTTCCGCTCGTCCTGTCCCGTCTCTGTGTAAAGCCCGCTGATGTATTGCAGCCCACCGATGACGCTCCACCGTCCCCCGGTGAAGTTGGCGCCGATGAAGCCCTTGTACTCCGGAACCGACACGACGGGGTGCTCCATGTGGAGGAAAGAGTGGTTGGAGTTGAGCGACCAGTGGCTGTTTATGCGGTAGGCCATATCCGTCTCCACGCCATAGTTCTCTATCTCGCCCGTGTTCACATTGCGGCGGTTGACTGTCTGTATCATGTTGTCACCTTTTATATAATACACATTCACACCGTATGTGAAGGCATTGAGGCGCTGGCGCCATGACAGTTCGTATGTCCAGAGCCGCTCCGGCTCCAGTTCTTCGTTTGAAGGAGGATAGAGGTACATCTCACGCATGGTGGGATTGCGGAATCCCTTGCTTGCCATCAGCTTTATCTCGCCGGTGGTCACGGGTCGGAACACCACGCCGAACTGCGGAATCCACTCCGTGCCGGTGACGCTGTGATGGTCCAAACGTATGCCGGCGTCGAAGGTGAGGCTTGTAAGCAGGTCCTGACGGAAATCCACATAGCCCGCAATCTCGTTGCGATAGGAACGCCCGCTCTGCTTGTTCGGCGTGTCAAGCACCTCTCCCGTCGCCTTGGAGGTATAGTATGCGTTGCCGTATATGTGCTGGTAGTCAACGCCCGCGGTGATGCGGTTGCCCTCAAAGAGCTGCGCACTCTGATACCACGACACTCCCGTCAGCGCGTCCTTGGAGCGGAAATAGCGTTGTGTCGGCTTCGACGGGTCGGAACTGCCGTCGTCAATCTTGTGCCTTCCGAAGTTGGAATACACGCTGAGTGCGCCGCTCGTGCGGTTGTAGTGGTTCTCAAGTGCGGCGGAAACGACACCTCTTGTTATCCACTGGTCAGCCCCATAGACAGGACTTGTGACCGAACCGGGGTATGATGAGTTGAAATGCGTGACGTCGGCATCGACGTATGCGTTCCAATGCGGCGTAAAGTCATAGCCGAGTTTCACGTAACCGCCGTACTGCTCAAAGCCCATGTCGGGGCGATGGTTGTCCGTTCGGGAATACTGTGCCGACACCGTGCTGCTGAACTTGCCGCTGCGCAGCTGGTTGGAGGCCTCAGCCTGCACCGTGCCGTAGCTGCCCGCGCCGATTGTGGCGTGCGTCCTAACGCCGTCAGCGTGCATGGAGCGGGTGACGATGTTTATCACACCGCCCATGGCATTGCTGCCATACAACACGGAAGCCGGTCCGCGGAGCACCTCGACACGTTCCGCCATGAGGGTCTGGTAGCTGTCGCTTATCGGGTGGCCATACACCCCGTTATACTGCGGATGACCGTCGATAAGCACGAGCATCTGCCCTGCTCCGCCCGCAACGCCGCGCAGGTTGATGCCTCCCGCGGCTCCGGTTGAAACGCCATAGCCCATCACCGAGCGGCCGGTGACGAAGAGAGAGGGCACCTGCTGCATGACGGTCGGGAGGACGGACATCTGGTGTTGCTCCGTCAGTTGCTCACGTCCCAACACCGTTACGGTCATGGGCAGGTGTCGGACGTCAACCGCGTTGCGTGTGCCGGTGACCACCACCTCGTCCAAGGAGGTGTCGCCGCCTGTCTGTGCGGAGGCGGAAACGGCGGCGGACAGTGCCGCGAAGAGTATCAATCCCTTGTTGCTCATTTGTCGATGTTTATGATTTCGTACTTCTTTGTGCCCAGCCCTATCTTCTCGGCATGGTCAACGGTGTGCGTGCCGTGCATCTTCTGTATGCGTGCCGTGAGCGGTTTCGCCGTGTCACCGGGTTTGTTCTCGTGGTTGAACACAAGGTCAAGGCAGGCCTGGTCGAGCGCCACGGGGTCTGTTGAGGCCAGTATTCCCATGTCTTTCAGTTCCGGTGCCGCAGGATGTGCGTTGCAGTCGCAGTCTATTGACATATTGTTCATGACGTTGATGTAAAGTATCCGCTCTCCGCCGCCGAAGTAGTTGTGCACGCCCTGAGCCGCGGCGGCCATCGATTCGAGGAAACCGTCCTGGTCATCAATATGGCTCCACATCTTCTTCACGTCCTCTGTGATGCCGGCAGAGTGTATGTATGCCTTGCCGGAAGATGACGCCACGCCTATGGAAGCGTTCTTCAGCACGCCTCCGAAGCCGCCCATCTGATGGCCCTTGAAGTGCGCGAGGTTTATCATGAAGTCGTAGTTGGCGAGGTGGTTGCCCACTATGTCGTACTTGATGCGGGCGGTGTCCTGCACGGGTATGCGCATATCGCCGAACTCATCCATTATATCTACGGTGGCGATGCTGTCGAAACCGTGGTTGTGTATGGTGCGTTTATGCGCCTCCACGGTGTTGCGGTTGCCGGGATATGCCGTGTTGCACTCCACGATGTTGCCCTTAACCTTCTCCACAAGGTTGCGGATGAGGGTCGGCTTGAGGTAGTTGTGGCCGCCATCCTCACCTGTTGAGATCTTGACGGCAACGCGTCCGGAGGCTTTTCTGCCTACCGCCTCGTAGATTTTGACAAGTGACTCGGGGGTGATGTCTTTCGTAAAATACACCTTTGACTGTGCGAATGCGGCGGCAGAAGCGAGTAGCATAACGGCCGCGAGTAATGTTTTCTTGGTTTTCATATAGCTGTTTTTTGATTGTTAGTATAGTGTTTCTGACGGTGCAAAGGTACGGTTTTTCCGTTAATGCGCCTGTACCCGAACCCAATAAGCATTTACCAATTCTTCGGAAATTACAGTTTTACACGCAGTTGGAGGTCTATATCCGTCTGCGAAGAGGAGAAAATCTGCCGTTCGGCGGTGCCTATCACGGAGCGGTCAAAATACTTTGTGCGGCCAATCTTCATCTGCGCCATAAGCCGTTCGGATATGTCCGCCTTGGCAAGGAGTGCGGTCCGCATCCCGTTGCCGTAGTAGGAGGCGTTGGAAAAGGCGTAAAGCATACCGCGTTCGTAAGCGTAAAGGCGTGTGTCATAGTCGTCTGTGTCGAAATAAGCGGCCGAGACGTAGAACGACCAGCGCCTGCCGAGCCTGTAACCGAGTGACTGCGTGAGGATGAATCCGTTGTCATTGTCCTCCGTCATGATGCCCTCGCAGTGGCTGCGCGCCGTCCAACGGCGGTTGTCCAGTACGGCAGTGAAGCGCAAACGGTGTGTGGTGCGGTCGGAAAGAGCCTTGAACGGCTTGCCGTCGGCATCTTCCTGCGTCTTGTCCTGCTGCTTCATCTTCACCCGATAGCGTGCGGAGAATGTCCAATGGCGGTGCCGCAATGTGGCGGAAAGGTTGTTGTCCCAAGCCCGGGAGGATGCGGAGACACGGTATTTGCGCCACGGGAAATAGGCGAAATCGGTGTAAGCGTCAAGCGTAAGACGGCGGCTTACGCCCCAGCGTACCCCTAACAGCACTGCGCTCTCGTTCTGTATTGTCCCCCCTTCGCTTATGCCTGAGCCGTAAAGGGAATGGTATTTATATGAATAAAAGCGCTGCACGGCGGTCAGGGTGAGCCTGTTAGCCGCGTTGAATATGACATTGTTGACCGTGGCAAGAGCCCCATTGTCGCACAATGCGGTCTCTCCGAGGATGGATATGCCCCCCCATATCAGCTTATAGTCAACGCCCGCGTTCCAGAAACCGGTGCCGGTCGGGTAATAAAGACGATACATTTTCCCTGCACTTACGGTGTCCGCCTTGCTGTAAACGGGATTGAGGGCACGGTTAAACCTTGTATGCAGGAATGAGAAACCTATGCCCCACTCTGTCTTTCCGCCCTCTTCCGACCCGCACTTGAGGTGCAGTCCTTCGGTCATCTGCGTGGTATTGTTCTTCTTTGCCATCTCTTTCTCCGTGCGGTGATAGCCGTCCGTGAGGATGGTAGATACCGTTCCGTCAGCGTTCAGCGTGGCATCGACACGGCGGTAGGACCAAAACGCGGAAAGGGTGGCCCCACGCAGATTTGCCGTGGCGGCCACCCCTTGAAGGTATTTGGAGTCAGACGTGCTGCTGTGGGGCGTGAATATGTTTGCCAGACGTCCCACCGAGGCGAGCATTGCCTGCTTGCCGAAAGAGAGATTATTATTGATTACCAGCCCCATACCGAACTGGGCACGGTACTGTCCGAGTATTATCCGGTGGAAAACGCCAAGGTCTTTAACCGAGATATTGAAGGCATAGCTGTCATAACCCATGCCGTTTCCGCCGGAAAAGAACGGTTCTCCCGCCGCCTTTGAGCCGGTAAGGTTGAGTTGTAGGTTGTCTCCCATGGCGGCACTGTACCTCAACGTGTGCTTCAAAGGGTCTCCAAGATATGTGTCGGCGTACTTGTTCTCCCCATAGGCGGAGGCTGATGTCGCGCCTTTGTCGCCCGCCCTGTAATACGTAGGCACCGCTGCCGTAAGGAGAAAGGTGTGCCTTATGCGCCTTATGTCCCGCTTCAGACGCTGCGGGGAGTACCATGCAACGGTATCATTGCCGTCAACAAAGAGCACGGAACCGAGGTAACGGCGCATCCTGTCGTCAATGGCGGGAATCATATCAAGTTCCTGCAAGCTGCGGAAATGGCCGTAACGGTGCCGGTAAGCCAATATGGCGCTGACGGCATTGAGGTCTATTCCCGGTATCTGCAACAGTTCATCGGAGCCCGCAAGGTTTATGTCGAGAGGATGATCACGCAGCTGTTGCAGGTTGTCATACGCCTCTTCCAACGCCGCGGCGTCCTCATCCGTATTCTCATACAGCGGCAACAGCTGTGTCTCCACACCGTCACCACCGTCCAAAGAGGGTGTGATAAAGGCGAGAGCGGCAAGAAGCAGGCTACTCGTTAACATATTTCTTCAAGGCTCTCACCACTCCTGTCACCCATGTATCAATGCCATTGTCCATCTCGAGGGACGACACCAGCTTGACAACGTTCTCTATCGGCATTCCGTAACGCAGCACACCGGATATGAGTTTGGCGTAGTTCCAGTAGATAGGGTTAAACTTTTCCGACAGGCCTTCCACCGTTGTCTTGTATCCCCGGCGGTTCTCAAACTGGAAATCATAACGCTTTGTGCCGTCAGGCAGCACCGTCTTGATTATCTTTCCGCTGTTGACCGCCTTCGGAAGCATTATCCCTTCCTCGTCATCTTGCAGTCCTGTGAATATCTCATACGGCTTTCCGTCCAGCAATCCCACGAATGCCACCCACTTGTCCTTGGCATTCTGGAAGCGGACCACGTCGCACTCCAGCACCTCCGGCCGTTTGTGTACGTTAGTGTTTACTTCTATTGTCATAATGTCTTTGTTTTGTTTTCTATGGTTTCTACGCCTTTTCCCGTGGCTTGCCTTTCCTGAACAGGATGGCAAGCAAGGCGAACAGCCCCAGCGTCACGGGGTAATAGAGGTAGGGCATGAGGCTGACCGGACTGCACTTTGCCAGTCCCGCCGCCATCAGCAGCTGCGCGCCATACGGTATGATGCCCTGCATGGTGCAGGAAAAGGTATCAAGTATGCTCGCCACCCGCTTGGGGTCAAGCGAGAACTTCCGCGAGATGTCCCGGGCGATGCCTGACACCGTGATGATGGCCACGGTGTTATTGGCGGTGCAAAGGTCAACAAGGCTGACAAGAGCGGCTATGCTCAACTCCGCGCTCCGCTGCGAATTGACGTGAGAGAGCACCTTCTGCATGATATAGCGTATGCCGCCGTTGGAGCGCACTATCTCCAATATTCCGCCGGCAAGCATCGTTATTATGATCAACTCGCCCATTCCCGATATGCCGTTTCCCATGGCGGCGAACCAAGAGTAGAAGTCATAATCGCCGCTAATCATGCCCACTCCTCCCGTGAGCAGGATGCCGAGACACAGCACGAACAGCACGTTCACGCCGCAGGCGGCCGCCACCAGCACCACGATATACGGCATGACTTTAAGGAAATCGACGGCCGGCAGGTTCGTGGGCACCGTTAGTTCACGGCCTTGAAAGGCATATACCGCCACCATCAGCAAGGCGGCCGGCAGGGCTATTCGGACATTGGTGCGAAACTTGTCGCTCATCCTTACGCCCTGCGACTGTGTCGCCACCACCGTGGTGTCGGAGATAAAGGACAGGTTGTCGCCGAAGAACGAGCCGCCGACGACTATCGCCGTCAGCATGGCCGTGGATACATTCATCGTCTCGGCCATACCGATGGCGATGGGGGTAAGCGCCACTATCGTGCCGACACTGGTGCCTATGCTCAGCGATATGAGCGCGGCGGCGATGAATATGCCGGCCAGCAGGGCGTCCGACGGCACCACACTGAGCGTAAGGTTCACCATGTCGCTGATGCTCCCCATCTCCTTCGCCGAGTTGGCAAAGGCTCCGGCGAGAACAAAAATCCATATCATCAGCAGCAGGTTAGGCTCCGCCGCACCGCGGGTGAAGCGTTCAAGGCGTTTGGGCAGCCTGCCGCGTGACGTGGCAACGGCCACTATGGCGGTGAGCATGAACGCCACGGTGATGGGGACCTTATAGAAATCGCCCGCCACAATGGATGAGACGAGATATACGACGATGAAGAAAAACAGTGGCAACAGTGCTCTCATAGGGCTTTTGCGGTTAAGGGGAAACGACAGATCAGGCCCGCAACGCAAACGGCAGGCAGTCTGTTCCGTCTCCCAACAGATTGATATGGAAACATCTGCAAAGATAACTAATATTTCCGAAACAGCCAAACGTTTTCTTGGTACTTTCAAAAAAAATGTATAACTTTGCAGCGAAATAACAGGCAACAGCCTGTAACGCTGGCATAAAGACAAAATAACGACATAAATAACGACAAATGAAAGAACTTGCATTGAAGTATGGCTGCAACCCAAACCAGAAGCCATCACGCATTTACATGACCGAAGGCGAGCTGCCGGTAGAGGTGGTTAACGGCCGTCCGGGCTACATCAACTTCCTTGACGCACTGAACTCATGGCAGCTGGTGAAGGAACTTAAAGAGGCAACGGGACTTCCGGCTGCCGCAAGTTTCAAGCACGTAAGCCCTGCCGGAGCCGCAGTGGGACTGCCGCTGTCCGACACCTTGAAGAAGATTTACTTCGTTGACGACGTGAAAGTGCCCCTCACGCCGATAGCCTGCGCATACGCCCGTGCCCGCGGTGCAGACCGTATGTCAAGCTACGGAGACTTCATAGCACTGTCCGACACGTGTGACGCCGCCACGGCAACGCTGATAAAGCGCGAGGTAAGCGACGGAGTGATAGCGCCGGACTATACCGACGAGGCTCTCGCCATACTGAAAGACAAGCGCAAGGGCACATACAACGTGATAAAGATAGACCCGAACTACACACCCGCACCCATCGAGACGAAGCAGTGCTACGGCGTGACATTCGAGCAGGGACGCAACGAGATAAAGCTGAACGACCCGGCATTGTTCGGGAACATACCGACAAAGGCGAAGGAGTTTACGGCCGATGCCAAGCGCGACCTCATGATTGCGCTCATAACACTGAAATACACGCAGTCCAACTCCGTATGCTACGTGAAGGACGGACAGGCCATCGGCATAGGAGCCGGGCAGCAGAGCCGCATACACTGCACGCGCCTGGCCGGAAACAAGGCCGACATCTGGTGGCTGCGCCAGTGCCCGAAGGTGATGGAACTGCCATTCAAGGAAGGCATACGCCGCGCCGACCGCGACAACACCATCGACGTCTATATCTCCGACGACTATGAGGACGTACTGGCAGAGGGCGTATGGCAGAACTTCTTTACGGAGAAACCGGAGCCTCTGACACGCGAGGAGAAGAAGGCATGGATAGCCCAAAACACGAAAGTGGCATTGGGTTCGGACGCGTTCTTCCCGTTCGGGGACAACATAGAGAGGGCGCACAAGAGCGGCGTGGAGTTCATAGCACAGGCCGGAGGCTCGGTACGCGACGACAATGTGATAGAGACCTGCGACAAGTACGGCATCACAATGGCGTTCACCGGCGTACGCCTCTTCCACCATTGATAACGGCAACAAGGCGGGACTAATACCGGCTTGCTTTGCAAAAGGCACCCAATTACCATGTAAAGAGGGCTCTTTTACATGGTAATCAGGTGCCTTTTACAATATAATCAGCACCCTTTTACAACGTCTATTGCAACAACTTGTTTTCCAACATATTACAAACTACACTGATTTATGGACGATTTTGACCTGATATTACAGAACGGCATCAACTTCGGACGCGGAGGAGAGAAGCCGAAAGAGGACGGCAAGGTGAAGACCAAGGCCAAGAAAAAGAAGTACATCACCGGTGCGCACGGCTCAGGCTCGGCCATGCAGAAGGCGAAATACCGCGAGCAGAGAGCCAACAGACGCAAGAAGTAAGCCACGGGGCAGTTATTAATCATGAGTTGCGGGCAGCAATTTGCGAGTTGTCGGTCATGACTTTAAGGACAGGAAAAACTAAAACCATTAATTAATTTATAATATGAAGAATATCTACACAACATTCATCTTGCTTGGAGTCGTCGGGGCTACCATGGCCCAATCGAACTATGAGGTGGGCAAGCCCAATGACACGAACTACCGTTATCTGGATGACTACCATAACCTCAAGGAGTATATCAACTACGACAAATACCCCAATTTCAAGTTGGGCATCGGCACTACCGTAAATGAGTACCTGAATAATACCGAGGTGCGCAACATGATTAACAGCAACTTTACGGAGACTGTTGCCGGCAATGCCATGAAGATGGCGAGTTGCGTGGATGGCAACGGCAACATGAACTTCACTACTGTCACGAACTATGTAAACAAGGCAACGCAGGCAGGGCTCAATGTGTACGGGCATACGCTTGCCTGGCACTCACAGCAGCCTAACGGTTGGTTGCGCAAACTCATTGCCGACAAGCCTGCTCCGGAGCTTGCAGACGGTGACGTGGATGTATATGTGTCAGTTGCAGCCAAGGACTTCCGTACACAGCAGAATGTAGGATGGAAGTCTGACGAGAACCAATACGGCTACAAACTTAATTTTGACGCGACAGACGGTCTCAACATACATTGCACAAAGAAGGTGAACTCATGGGAGGTGCAGTTCCTCAGTATGACAGACATACCGACAACCTCCGGCAAGAAGTACAGGATGACGATGACCGTCAAAGGCACCAAGGCCGGCAAGTTGCACACAAAACTTGGCGACTGGAGTGGCGGAACAAATGCTGATGTCCCGTTCACGACCGAATGGAAGGAAGTGTCAGTGGACTATAAGGCGACAATGGCCAATTGCTTCTATCTGCTGCAGTGTGGTGATTTCGTCGGAGACATATACATAAAGGACATCAAGTTCGAGGAGACGAAGAAGGGAAAGACTGTCATTGAGGACCGCCGTTGCCTGAAAGCTCATGCTACTGCAAGGCAATCTGAGACTTACGACAATCAGATATGGCTCGTTCCGGGTTCTTTCAGCGCCAACGCAAGTTATGTGTTCACGGCAGACGTCCGTGCAGACAAGAAGGCTACCGCTTCCACGCAGATTCACAACGCTCCCGGAGCATACGTTCATTACGAGGCCATCGGCACAGTACCTTTCACTACCGAATGGAAAACCATTACTCTCAGCGGAAGACTCAGCAAGGCGGGACAGAGCATAGCCCTTAACCTTAGCGAGTTGGAAGACGAGAACAACTACTACTTCGACAACGTGAGTTTCAAGATCAACGGCGTAGAGAAGATAAAGAACGGCGACTTTGAAGGCACGGACGTAAGTTCATTCAAAGTGAAGGAATACGGCGGCGGTGCCGTCGCCCCGACAATCAGTGACCGTATAACCTATGTATATACGCCGACATCAATCCCTCTTAGCAACGAGGAACGCCACGACACCCTTGTTTATGCCATGGACAAGTGGATCAAGGGCATGATGAATGCCTGCAAAGGAAAAGTAAAGGCTTGGGATCTTGTCAACGAGGCTATATCCGGCGGAGGCAATGACGGCTCGGGTAACTATACGCTTCAGCACTCAGAGGGGTATAACCCCAACGGTACATGGGATGTAGGCGGCGACGCTTTCTATTGGCAGGACTTCATGGGCGACTTGGAATACGTGCGTCAGGCTTGCCGCCTGGCCCGCAAGTACGGACCGGAGGATATAGTACTCTTCATCAATGACTATAACCTCGAGAGTGACTGGGACAGTAACAAAAAACTGAAATCGCTCATAAACTGGATAAAGAAATGGGAAGCCGACGGCGTGACTAAGATTGACGGTATCGGTACACAGATGCACATTTCTTACTATAAGAACTCTGGCACGCAGGCAAGCAAGAAGAAAGCCATCACCAATATGTTCAAGCTTATGGCCGCTACCGGCAAGTATGTACGAGTGAGCGAGATGGATATGGGGTACGTTGACGCAAATGGCAACAATGTTTCCACAGCAGACATGACAGAGGCACAGCACAAGGAAATGGCTGACTTCTACGAGTGGATTCTGAAAGAGTATTTCAGCCTTGTCCCTCCTGCCCAGCAATGGGGCATTTGCCAATGGTGCGCAACTGACTCCCCGGCAAACAGCGGATGGCGCGCAAATACCCCTGTTGGCATTTGGGACTACAACTATTACCGCAAACATGTATATGCCGGCTTTGTACGTGGTCTTGGCGGTGCTGTCTATACTGGCATTGACCAGATAGAGACAGAGCTAAATGGCGATCTGAAGCCTTATGCTAAGGAGGGTATCTCCGACATCACGGGGCGCCGTCTGCCTAATGTAACAGACATTAAATCGCTCCCTGCCGGCCTATATATCGTTGATGGCAAGAAGATTTTGGTGAAATAATTTGAAGAAGGCAATGGATTAAGCGGTTGGCAGTAACGCTATACCTCTATTATATAATTAAAGACAACCAATCCATCCCCGACAAATAGCGGGGCTGGATTGGTTGTTTCGCATATAAAGAACAAAGACGCAAACAGATAAACCGAAACATAATCATTACCAGAAACGCATTTTGTCGGTGGAAAATGATTTGTTCTCAAATATTATTTGTACCTTTGCACCGCTTAATATGCACATATAACCATTCGCCATCCGCCGCAAGGCAGGAGGGCGGATATATTTTCATGCCGCAAAGACAAGACGTATAAGGACAACCAACCGCGATGCGACCGATAATAAAGAAGCTCGACATATTCATGTTAAAGCAGTTCATGCTGCTTTTCGCCGGCACGTTCTTCATCAGCCTTTTCGTGCTGATGATGCAGTTTCTGTGGCGTTATGTGGATGACCTTATAGGCAAAGGCCTGTCGATGGACGTGCTTGGACAGTTCTTCTGGTACATGGGGCTGACGCTTGTGCCGCAGGCTCTGCCGCTCGCCATACTGTTGTCGTCGCTGATAACGATGGGAAACCTCGGCGAGAGCAGCGAGTTGACGGCGATAAAGGCCGCCGGAATATCGCTGGTGAAGGCGTTGCGCTCGCTGTTTTTCGTGTCTGTCGTGATAGCGGGGTGTTCCTTCGTGTTCCAGAACAACATCGGTCCGCAGGCTTTTGTGCAGTTAAGGCAGTTGCTATTGTCGATGAAACAGAAAAGTCCGGAATTGGAGATACCGGAGGAGGTGTTCTACGGCGGCATACCGAACTGCAACCTTTATGTGCAGCACAAGGACCTGGAGACGGGTATGCTGTACGGTGTCATGATCTACCGAATGACGGAGAGTTTTGAGGACGCGGCCATAATACTGGCAGACTCGGGCAAACTGCAATCGACGGCGGAGAAACAACACCTGCTGCTGACGCTGTATAACGGCGAGTGGTTCGAGAACATGAGGTCGCAGGAGATAATGAGTACGGCCAACGTTCCGTACAGGCGGGAGTCGTTCTCGCACAAAGTGATACTGTTAGACTTTGACAATGGCTTCAACCTTGCTGAGGCATCGGGCATATCCCAGTCGGCAACGGCGCAGAGCCTGCCGCAACTTTTGGTGAAAACTGATTCCGTAAGGCATACCGGCGACAGCATAGGACGGCAGGTGGCGGAGACGTTCCGCAGCGGAGTGTTCCACACGCCGGAGGTGAATAAGGCGGACTCGGCGAAGGCTATGGCTAAGGTCGCAAAAGGAACGTTCAGTTATGACTCCATATTCGCTCACATGACGCCAGAGAAACAGCGGCGGGTGATGCAGACAACGGGAAACAGTGTGAGGATGGTGGCATACGACATGGAATTCAGGGCGAACGTGGCGGACCACTACAACCAAATGGAGAGGGAGTACAAGTTGGAGATGATAAACAAGTTCTCGCTGTCATTGACCTGCATTGTCTTCTTCTTCATCGGCGCGTCCCTTGGCGCCATCATCAGGAAAGGCGGCCTTGGAGTGCCGGTTATCATATCCGTGCTGGTATTCATCATATTCTACATTCTTGACAACACGGGCTTTCGCATGGCCAGACAGGGAGCCTGGGCAATATGGTTCGGCAAGGGACTGGCTCCCGCAGTGTTGATTCCGCTGGCGGTCTTCATCACCTACAAGGCCAACAAGGACTCGGTGGTGTTCAACATGGACGCATACCGCCTGTTCTTCACAAAGTTGTTCGGAATAAGACTGAAACGAAGCATAATGGCGAAAGAGGTGATTATACACGACCCCGACTACGCCTTGGACGCCCGACAGCTCACGGACATGAACGGAGAGTTGGCGCAATACTCGCACGAGCACAACCTTATGAAGCTGCCTAACCCGATAAAAGTTTTCTTCACTTATCAGGATGACCACGAGATAGAGAGGATAGCGACGCAGCTGGAGGAAGTGATAGAAGACCTGGGAAATACGCGCGACAAATACATCATGTCGTACATAAACAAGTATCCGGTCCTGTCAGAGAAGGCGCACACAAGGCCTTTCGACCGTAAATGGCTGAACATAGCGGCAGCCATAATCCTGCCACTGGGCATAATACTATATATAAGAATGTGTATTTTCCGTCTTCGTCTATACAGAGACCTCAAACAGATTTACCGTCTCAACGAGCAGATAATAGGCAGAATAGCAGACAAAATGTAAGGAAAAAGGCAAAAATAAAGACAAAAGTTTTCCTTTTCGGAAGAATTGTATTAACTTTGCACCCGAAAACCAACACATTCAGTAATGTTGTGACACGTTGTTCCATACATTGCGCCACGCAATAAAACAACGAAGCGACGAAACAACCAATAAACAAAAAGACTAATTACATGGGACGTTTATCCAGCAGATTGAACAGATTGGCTCCTTCAGCAACACTCGCCATGTCACAAAAGAGCAGCGAGATGAAGGCGCAGGGCATTGACGTGATTAACCTCAGCGTGGGAGAACCGGACTTCAATACGCCAGACCACATCAAAGAGGCTGCCAAGAAGGCCGTGGATGCCAACTGGTCAAAATATTCTCCGGTGGCAGGCTATGCAGACTTGCGTGAGGCTGTGGCCAAAAAGTTGAAGGAAGAAAACGGACTTGACTATAAGCCGGGCGAGATTTCTGTCAGCAACGGCGCGAAACAGGCTGTGTGCAACGCCATCATGGCACTCGTGGATGACGGTGAAGAAGTCATCATACCGACTCCTTATTGGGTAAGCTACCCGCAGATGGTACTGCTGGCAGGCGGCAAGCCCGTGCATATCCCGGCCGGATTCGAACAGAACTTCAAGATCACGCCGGAGCAGCTGGAGGCTGCCATCACGCCAAAGACACGCATGCTGATTCTCTGCTCGCCAAGCAACCCTACCGGTTCAGTGTATTCAAAGGATGAGCTGGAGGGACTTGCCAACGTGATAAAGAAGCATCCGGACATGTATGTGCTTGCGGATGAAATCTATGAGCACATCAACTATGTGGGCAAGCACGAAAGCATAGCCCAGTTCCCCGGCATGAAAGAGCAGGCCATCATAATCAACGGCGTCAGCAAGGCGTATGCCATGACAGGATGGCGCATAGGCTATATGGCCGCACCGGAATGGATAATAAAGGGATGCAACAAGCTGCAAGGACAATACACGTCAGGCCCATGTTCCGTAAGCCAGAAGACAGCAATGGTCGCTTACACGGCAGACCAGCAGTGCGTGGAAGATATGCGCAAGGCATTTGAGCGCAGACGCAACCTCATCGTTGACCTCGTAAAGGAAATTCCGGGATTGGAAGTGAACGTTCCGGACGGCGCATTCTACGTATTCCCCAAATGCGTAAGCTACCTTGGGAAGACAGACGGCGAACGTGTCATCAACGACACCAACGACTTCGCGATGTACCTTCTGGAGGTAGGACACGTGGCCACAGTGGGCGGTGACGCCTTCGGAGACCCGGAGTGCTTCCGCATGAGCTACGCCACAAGCGATGACAACATCCGCGAAGCTATGCGCAGGATAAAGGAATGCCTCGCGAAACTGAAATAATGACGGCCTATATATTAACAATGTAGGGTCAGAGAGAAACCAGAAAGCAAACCGCCTGATAATCAACGGCAAAAGGACACGGATGTAATTAGCGCCTGATTATAGCGCAAACAGCACCTGATTACAATGCAATCTGCACTTGATTACAAGGTAATCTGCACCCTTTTGTCAGGAGCACCGGCACCGGCAGGCTTTACAGGACTCACGCAGGACAGGATTACCGCCCTATATGCGATAATGACAATGCAGAAACACAATATGTAAAAAGGAGACTTGTCAGGTCTCCTTTTTACGCGCAATAAACGGGTGAGACCAACTTTTTTTTGTTAAAAGTTCTAAATCCTTGCCGTAGTTCTATTTTATTTGCTAACTTTGTGTTTGAAAACGTGCGGACGCATATCATCACTGACCTTAAACCGCCTTAAAACAAAACACGAAATTAATACTATAATCAATTTAATTAATTAATAATTTAAAACTAATCAAACAATTATGGCAGCTACAAAAAAAACAGCCGCACCTAAGAAGTCAGCAGGCTTCCAGGGTGTAAGACACGCAATCATCATCATTATCCTTGCTTTCGCAGTGGGTGTTTGCTTCTACCTCTTCTTCCTCGGTAACCCAAGCAACTTCGCTAACGGCGATCCGGAAGGTCACCCTCTGAACATGCTCGGAACAGTGTATAAAGGTGGTTGGGTCGTTCCTATCATCCTCGGTCTTCTCTGCACTGTCATCGCAATGTCTGTCGAGCGTATCATCGCCATCTCAGCTTGCGCAGGTAAGGGCAACGTAACAAAGTTCACCGAGAACGTAAAGAAAGCTCTCAAGGACGGAGACATCGCAAAGGCGGAAGAGCTCTGCAACAAGCAGAAGGGTTCTGTCGCTAACGTTGTCCTCGCAGACCTCAAGGCTTACAAGGAAATGGAAACCGCTCCTATCAAGCTCAAAGAGAAGGTTGCAGCCATCCAGAACGCTCACGAAGAGGCAAGTGCACTTGAGATGCCTACAATGACGATGAACCTTCCTATCATCGCAACCATCGTAACACTTGGTACTCTTACCGCCCTCTTCGGTACCGTGCTTGGTATGATACGTTCATTCGCAGCTCTTGCAGCTGGTGGCGGCGCTGACTCCATGGCACTTTCTACCGGTATCTCCGAGGCCCTTGTGAACACCGCTTCTGGTATCGCTACCTCTTGGGTTTCCGTAGTTGCTTACAACTACTTCACAAACAAGATCGACAAGCTTACATTTGCAATGGACGAGATTGGTTACACAATCGCTCATACATACGAAGACAAGCACCCAGAAGCTTAATTTTTTGCTAACCCTTTAAATTTTATTCAGTTATGGGTAAGTTAAAAATTAAGAAAAGCGACGTCTGGATTGACATGACTCCTATGTCGGACGTGATGGTGCTTTTGCTGACATTCTTCATGCTCACGTCAACGTTCGTGAAGAATGAGCCGGTAAAGGTAAACCAGCCGATGTCCGTATCGGAGATCAAGATTCCGGAGAAAGACGTCCTTAATATCATTGTCGATAAAAGCGGCAAGGTATTTATGAGTATGGACAATCAGAACGACATGATGACTGTAATCCAGGACATGGATTCCAAGTTTGACCTGCAACTGACTGCCCAGGAAATGAAGAAGTTTCAGACCGACCCAATGTGGGGCATGAGCCTGTCACTGCTGAAAACATATCTCTCTCTTCCAAACGACAAGATGACGGAAGCCATCACAGGCAAGGAAGCCGGCATACCTACCGACTCCATAAACAACGGAAAGAGCGAGTTTCAGGAATGGGTAACTTCTGTCGTTGAAAATACAGAGGACATCAAGATTGCCATCAAGGCAGACTCTGACACTCCGTATGCCAACATCAAGAAAATTATGTCTGAGCTTCAGGATATGGATCAGAACCGTTACTACCTTATCACATCTTTAAAGACAGGGGAGGATTAATAAATGGCAAAGAAACAAGAAAAGCAAAAGAAAATGAACGTCCGCGTGGACTTCACGCCGATGGTTGATATGATGATGCTTCTTATCACTTTCTTCATGCTCTGTACCTCTCTGGCAAAACCTCAGTCAATGGAACTGAGTATGCCGTCAAACGACAAGAACCTTGAAGATAATGACAAGTCAGTGACAAAGGCTTCATATACCATCACCATGTATGTTGCCTCAAACAACAAACTCTACTATGTGGAAGGACAGCCAAAGTATGACGACCCTTCCTGCCTTAAAGAAACGACATGGGGCAAGAACGGCATACGCAAGGTTCTCCAGAAACACGTGACAGAGGATGGCACACAGCCTGTACTTCAGGTAATGATGGCCAAGGCCAAACTTGACGAACAGAAAGACAAGATGACGGAAGCAGAATACTCCGCAGAGCTTTCAAAAATTAAGGGTGGCGTTATCAATGGCGAGAAGATTCAAACCATGACCATCATCATAAAGGCAACAGACGCTTCCACTTACAAGAACGTAGTTGACGCCCTTGACGAGATGCAGATATGCAGCATTGGCAAGTACGTCCTTGACAAAATCAACGATCAGGACAAAAAGCTCCTTGAAGAGAAAGGAGTAAAATAGTCCGTCGTAAGGCAAGGATCAGTATTAACAATCAAAAAGATAATTACAATGTCAAAAATAGATCTAATATCTGGTGAATGGACCGACATAGTCTTTGCGGACCGTAACCAGGCTTATGGCGCCTACGCCCTCCGTAAGAGTACCGGCCGCCGTAATGTAGTGGCTATTGTGGCTGTTATCTTGCTCGCTATCGCATGTCAGATCGGTCTTACCCTCAAGAACATTGCGGATGAGGCAGCAGCAAAAAGAGCAGCTATGAACCAAGTGACCGAACTCTCTGCTCTTACACAGCAGAAGAAGAAGGAACCGAAGGTAGAGCGTAAGCAGCTTGTGAAGCAGGAGGAAGTTCAGAAAGTAGTGGAGAAGGTAAAGAGCTCCGTTAAGTTCACCGCCCCTGTCATCAAGAAAGATGATGAAGTGAAGCCTGAGGACGAGTTGAAATCACAGGATGAGATTATGAAGAGCAGCGCCGCAATCGGTTCATTCGATGTGGTCGGTAACGACGAAAGCGGTGAAGTGCTGAAAGCCAAGGAGGTCATAGCACAAGAGCCTGTCAAGCCAAAGGAAGAAGAGAACAAGGTGTTCGACGTTGTTGAACAGATGCCTTCTTATCCCGGCGGTATGGGTGCACTGATGCAATACCTCAACAAAAACATTCATTATCCGGTGATAGCGGAAGAGAACGGCATCCAAGGACGCGTGATATGTACCTTCGTCGTAGAGCGTGACGGTTCTATCACAGACGTGCGTGTAGCAAAGTCTGTTGACCCGTCACTCGACAAGGAGGCAATGCGTGTCATCAAGTCAATGCCACATTGGATTCCCGGTAAGCAGAATGGCTCAGCAGTACGTGTGAAATACACCCTGCCTGTGACATTCCGTCTCCAATAATCCCTTTCATCACAAAATTTGTAAAATGCGTAAAACCATATCTTACATAATAGTAGGATTAACACTTATGGCAGGCTTTTGTTCTTGTGGTCACAAGAACAAAAGCGGCCGTACAGACACTTACTCGTCAGGGGCGATTTCTTTCGCCTCTGACGAAAGTTTTAGCCCCATCATCGATGAGGAGCGTTCGCTCTTCGAAGCGTTATACCCGCTCGCAAAGCTTACCCCGATATACACCAGCGAGTCGGAAGCCATCAACCTGTTGCTGCAAGGCAAGGTGAGCATGGCCGTCACCGCGCGTGACTTCAAGCCTGCGGAACTTCAAAGTCTCAAAGACCGCAAGCAATTCCCCATCTCCGTCAGAATAGGATACGACGGACTGGCCCTGATTCAGAACACTGCAAACACTGATTCCTGCATCAGTGTAAAAGATATAAAGAAAATACTGACAGGCGAGGTGACACACTGGAACCAGATATACCCCGGTTCCGACAAGGGAGAAATCACCGTAGTCTTTGACAACCGCCGCTCCTCCACCGTACACTATGTGGAAGACAGCATCCTTGGCGGCAAGCCTATAACAAGCCCCAATGTCTTTGCGGTAAACAAGACAGCCGACGTGGTCACTTATGTAGAGAAGCACAAGGGAGCCATCGGCATTATCGGCAGCAACTGGCTGAACGACCAGCGTGACAGCACCAACCTCACTTTCCGCAAGGAAGTGCGCCCGATGGCTGTATCAAAACTCGATGTCGCCAACGTAAGGAACTCTTGGAAACCATACCAATACTACTTCTACAACGGCAACTACCCATTCGTGCGCACCATCTACATCTTACTTAACGACACCCACATGGGTCTGCCTACCGGATTCAAGAACTTCATAATATCCCAAGACCGCGGCCAGATAGTAATATTGAAAGCCGGACTGTTGCCTGCATACGGTAACCTCACGGTGCGCAACATACACGTGACAGACTGAATACACGGTAGCCTTCAACGACTAACAATACAACAAAAATAAAAACATAGAACAAATGATAACAAAGAAACTCATTATCGGAGCCATGATGATTATCATCGGTGCTCCTGCCATGGCTCAATCCCAGCCAGACGAAATCATGACAAAGGTATCTGCCCTCATCAAAAGCAACACTGATGACGCAAAAGACCAGATAGAGGACATAGCGAAAGAAAACAAGAAGAACGCCCTTGCCTTGGTAAGTATCGCCAAAGCATACCTTGCAGCCAACGACAAAGCCAACGCAAAGGAATATGCAAACAAAGCCCTTGAGCTTGTAAACAAGAAAGGCACCGCAGAGGAAAAGGGTGCGACATTCGTTCTTCTCGGCAACATCGCCGTGGCGGAAGATGACGGTGGCGCAGCCGCACAATGGTTCCAGCAAGCCATCTATGGCGACCCGCAGAACCCGGACGGTTACCGCCGCTATGCGCAAATCATGAGCAAGACAGACCCTAACGGCGCAGTGCAGACACTGGAAGACTTGCGCAAGCACCGTCCCGACTATCCCGTTGACCTCATCGCAGCGGAGATATACTCAAGCAGCGGCAAGATGAAGCAGGCCAATGAATACTACTCAAAGGTCAGCCTCGACAAGATGAAGGACTATCAGGTTTCCGACTACTCCACCAACCTCTTCCTCTCGCAAGACTATGCCAAGTCTCTTGAAGTAGCCAACTACGGACATCAGAAGTGGCCGCGCAACGCCTCAATGAACCGTCTCATCATGTTCAACGAGACATCCAACAAGAATTACGACGCAGCCATAGCCGCAGGCAACAACCTCTTCAACGCATCAGACTCAGCAAAGATCACCGCTTACGACTACAACTACTACGCTACCGCCCTCAAAGGAGCGCAGAAGTACGAGGAAGCCATCAAGAGCTACGAAAAGATACAGCAACTCGAGGACATCGACGCCGCAACCGTTGCAGAGAAGAACAAGGACATCTCTGACTGCTACAAGAAGCTCAGCAACTACAACAAAGCCGGCGAATATCTCGACAAATATCTCAAAGCGCAGACACAATCATCCTTCAGTCTTGACGAAACCCTTGCCACTCTCTTCGCAGACGAACTGATGGACGACAAGACAACGCCGGAGCGCAAGAAGGAAGCATACGCCAAGGCAGACGAAATCTACGCACAGTTGGCAGAGAAATACCCAACCAACGCCGCCTACATCGCCAGCAAGCGTGCCAAGTTACCATTCGCCCTTGAGGCAACCGACATGGAGAAACTCAAGATGGCAGGCCCGCACTACCTTACCCTCGCAAACATCCTTGAAGCCAGCAAAGACCGCAGCGAAGGCGAGACAAAACTCCTGATTAACGCATACAGCGCTGTATGCGCATACTACGTGCACTGCATGGACGACATGGAGACGGCAAAGCAACACGCCCAAAAGCTGTTGCAACTCGACTCGGAGAACGCCAGTGCAAAGGCTATTGTAGGTACAGGCGAATAAAATACAGAACCACTCCATACCCCAAACCCAACAATAACGCCCTACCCAAGAGGAATATCCGTTACTGTTGAGTTTGGGGTATAAACATATTTAGAGAACAACATACACTTACAACAATGAAACGCATATACCACCTCATCCTGCTTGCACTCCTCTCCGTATGCCTCACAGCCTGCTGCGACGGCGACAAAGAGGAGCAGACGACCATAAAACCATCCATAGACTATCTATTCTCGGTAAACGATTGGGACGATGGCGGTTACAGTGACCTTGCCGCAAGCGCAATAACAACCATCGCCAACAACAATAGAGATGTAAATGTAAGCGTCCACAAGCCAACAACAGCGGCAATGGCGGAACAGACTTTCAAGCAATGGGTTGAGAGAACCGCCACAAACAAGGAACTGTTCATCCTTGCAGGCAGCGACTATAAGGCACTCATCAGCAAGTATGTCACCAGCAAACTCCCGACGAACAAATCCATACTCATCTTTGAGTCTGACCCGACCAAACCACTACCGGACGGCGTTTCAACGTTCTTCATATCCAGTTTCGGCACATCATACATAACAGGCGGTGCAGCCGCATACCTCACAAAAGACCTCACACGCAACATATTGGTGCTTCTCGCCAACCAAACAGACATGGCGGTGAAAACCTTTGGTGACGGATTCAAGTATGGTTTCAACAGCAGTACCCATGCCAACAACCGCACGATAGACACGGAATACCTTGGAGAAGGCGCAGAAAGCTACATCATGGCGGACGAAGCATACGCCAAAATGGATAATTGGAGCAACACGTATGACTTCATCTTCCCCATCGCCGGCGGCTCCAACCTCGGCATATACCGCTGGAGCAACGAACATCCCGCAAACTCCCCGCTACTGTCCGGCACAGACTTGGACCAGTCTCCACTCTGCTCCAAAATAATAGGCAGCTGCGTAAAACACACGGACCGCCTCATCATGCTATACGTCAACCAATGGATAGGCACAGGGAAGCTGCCCAAATCAGAGTTGTATGGCATAGAAAGCGGATATGCGGAATATGTTTCCGCCCCCGGCTACAACCTCCCGCCAGCTCTCTATAACGACTTGCAAGCCGCAGCGATAACCGCCGAGCAACAATATCTGAACCAATAAAGGTTCCATACACAAGTTCTTACAAACCGCAAACAGAAATGCCTATGATAAAATAAACAGTCAAAGACATAAAGATAAATAAGCGTTAGCTTTATTCTTGCTTATCGAAATTCGCCAAATTAAAATAAGTACACAAGAGTAATGGTTAATGCTCATGCCTATATGGCGTGGGCTTTTTACTCGTATATGTGTGCAACGGTGTTTGGCGATACCTCGATAAGCGTATATGAAGTTATTAGTCCACGCTTTTTATTGTCTCACCCCAGCAACCGGACTTATTATCTATCATAACATCAAAACAACAAAAAATCAACAAAAATGAAGACTTTAAGATATATAGGCATAGCCATTTTTGCCGTAGTAATGTGTGTAAACTTCGCTGCATGCTCATCAGACGATGATGATGATGATTATCAATGGGATAATAATCAAAACACATCCCAAACAGACCAAGACCAAAATACCTCCGGTGAAGATAACAATGGTAATGGATCCGGAAACAATACGAAGGCTGAAAAACCTGATATTAGTTTCTTTCGTGTCGCAGCAAAGAATACAATTTTACATGTAGATTATAAAATAAACAACAGCCAAAAAGCAAAAGTCACTAAGGCGAAAATATACTTCGGCGAAACCAGTAATCCACATTCGAGTGTAAACGGTCATATTAGTGGAAACACTATTTGGGCAGAAAAAGCAGGATTGAAACGGAAAACAACATACTATGTAAAATGTCAAGCCACGGGTGAAGGCGGTACAACCACAACATCAACAACAAAATGTATGACGAAATAACAAATTATATGCTACGCGAAACAATCAGATGAGAATCACATTGTAAGTTAGACCAAGATGTAAAAGCTTTTCACAATCATAATATAAGAAAAGAGGGTGTGTCAAAATGCGGATTCCTGCTAATTTTGACACACCCTCTTTGTATTATAATATAGTGTGAAAAGGTGGTGCACATATTTTGACACAGCACCAACAAGGCGGTGATAAACCGCTGATTTCAACACAATAATAACAAACAGCGTTGTAGGAACGTACCTTGGTGCGTCCGAATATACCCAGAAATGCGCGGTAATGCGGACACACCAAGGTGTGTCCCTACAAACATCGCCCTACAAACGCGTTGCAATGGGATTGTTATCCGCATGTAGAGACGATGTATTACATCGTCCCAATAGCCGAATCACGAGATAAACGTGTTGCGAACAATCTCCGAAACATGATGCGTCGACCCCCGCAGGGGTGACATATACAAGCACAGGGTGTAAACCCTGTGTTGTCATTGGTGTGCGGGGATATGGTACCGGGAACCCCGAAGCCGGTAGGCGAGGAGCACAACGTGCGACGAGGGGTGACACAAAAAATATCCCATGGCGTACGATATGCGGCGAATATATCACCCCTCGGCGGACAATGCCCGCCTCGCCTACCGGCTTCGGGGTTTCCAATACGTTGTACGGGTGTATCACCTAACACAGGGTTTACACCCTGTGCTTGTATATGTCACCCCTTCGGGGTTCTATGGCGGCATATTAACGGCATTCAAATACGCGGGAAACATGGTAATTCGGACACATCGGCGAACGAAATGCGGACACACCAAGGTGTGTTCCTACAAACATCGCCATACAAACGTGGTGCAAACATCGGTGCAACGGGGGTATTACCCGCATATAGAGACGATGTATTACATCGGCTCCGCGACCGAATTACATTGCGTGGGGCATTGAGACGAGGTAGTACCTCGTCTCTACAAGGCGGCGATATATCGGTGATTTCAAACACGGTAATTACAAACATCGGTGTAGGGACGTACCTTGGTGCGTCCGAATATACACGCAAATGTGGAATGGACCAAAAATAATCCGCCACAAAAGTTGCCCGTTTGGCAAAAAAGCAGTAACTTTGGCGCTGATTCAACGAAATCACAGCGACATCGGCCTCCACGGCAATCAGGTGCAAATCACCGTGTAATCAGGTACAAATCACAATGTAATCAGCACCAAATTACACGGTAATCAGGTGCCGATTACAACAACACTTCTAACCACCTGTTTATTAAGGTGTTGAAAACCGCACATCTAACATTGCCGAACTCACGTTGGCTTTGGCAAGGAAAACCGATTGGATTACAGCACATACCACCCACAACCACAGCAAACCGACAGCACAGATGACACACGACATACGCCTGATAGCCCTCGACCTCGACGGCACACTCACCAACGAGCGGAAAGAGATAACGCCCGTTACCCTCGATGCGCTAATGAAAGCGCAACGACAGGGCATCAGACTGTGCCTCTCCTCCGGCCGCCCGCCATACGGTATGCGGCCATTGGCCGAGCAACTGCAAATGAAACGGTATGGCGGCATACTGCTGTGCTACAACGGCGGGCACGTGGAAGACTGCCAAACGGGGGAGGTATTGGTGGAGAAACCGCTCTCCCCTGCCCTTCTCCCACATCTGCACGGTTTCCAGCAACGTTCCGGAATGACCCTCATGACATACCACGAGAGCCACATATACACCGAACACCCCGGCGACCCATACGTGCAACAGTCCTCACGCAACAACAAGATGGCCGTCCGCCACGTTGAGAACTTCATCCGCGACACCCCGCGCCCGCTAAACAAATGCCTCATGGTGGGCAGTCCCGAGCTCGTGCCACAATGGGAGAAGACCATGCAGCGCGAGATGGAAGGCCGCATGAACATCTGCCGCTCCACGCCCTACTTCATCGAACTGCTGCCGCCGGGCATCGACAAGGGGCACGCACTGTCCCAAGTAATGCGGCACATCGGCATGGAGCCGGGCAACATGATGGCGTTCGGCGACAGTTACAACGACATCACCATGATACAGATAGCCGGCATCGGCATCGCCATGGGCAACGCCGAGGAGGCCGTAAAGGCCGTGGCCGACTATACCACGGACACCAACGAGGCCAACGGCATAGCCAAGGCACTGCTGCATTTCGGCATAATACGGTGAAGTCCGAACGACAAAAACGTGTAAGGCATTGAGACGATGAGGTTCATCGTCTCAACTTGCGCGACGACTATACGGCAAGAACCGGCGATAATGCGGGGGCATACGGCGGTTGCACGTCAGTATGCCGCGCCTGCGGCGGGGTTAAAAAACATTATTTATTTGGCCGTATCAGGAAAAGATTGTAACTTTGAGGCACGAAACGACAGCGTGACAGAAGCCACGCCACATATAACCTTAAACCAAAAACAAATAACCCAAACAACAAACATGGACAACAAACAACAGCAGGGGCAGCAGCTCCAGATTGACATCAAACCGGAGATAGCACAAGGCGTATATAGCAACTTCGCCATAATCTCCCACTCCCACGCCGAGTTCATCGTGGATCTCGCCTCCACCCTCCCCGGAACACCCAAGGCACAGGTGGTAAGCCGCGTTGTGCTTGCACCGGAACACGCCAAGCGTCTCGCCCTCGCCTTGCAGGACAACATAATGCGATACGAACAGGAGTTCGGCAAGATACAACTCGAAAATCCCAAGAACGCGCCTGTACCGCCACGCACGGCCAATCCGTTCGGCAACGGAGGGGAGGCATAGTTCGTGATTCAGTGGTTTGGCAGGCTTGTTGTCCGGTTAATACCATAAACCGCACAACAAGCCTGCCAGACCACTAAACAATCAAACAAACAACAAAAAATAACTAAAAGACCAAACAACTACTAATCACTATGACACGATTCGCATTCAAGATGTTCCTCAAACCGGGCTGCGAGGAAGAGTATCAGAAACGCCATGCCGCCATCTGGCCCGAGCTGGTAAAGATGATTAAGGACTCCGGCGTCAGCAATTACAGTATATACTGGGACAAAGACACCAACATCCTCTTCGGCTACCAAGAGTGCAGCAGCGAGACAAACAGTCAGGACACCACCAACGGCGTTGACCCCATCACACAGAAATGGTGGGACATGATGGCCGACATCATGGAGGTGAACCCGGACAACTCACCCGTCACAATACCCGTAAAAGAGGTTTTCCACCTCGACTGACACAACCCGTGCGGCAGTAACCATGCAGGGAAAGATATACATACAGGACATACGGCTGCGTGCCTTCCACGGCGTGCTGCCGCAAGAGCGTGAGGTAGGCAACGACTACATCATCAACCTTACCGTGGATTACCCGATAGACACGGCGTGCCTGACGGACAACGTGGCCGACACCATGAGCTACGCCGACGCCGCGGAAGTGGTAAAACAGGAGATGGCCGTAAGTTCCAACCTGCTTGAACACGTGGCCTACCGCATCTGCCGAGCCATAAAGGCACGGTTTCCGCAGGCCACCGCCGTAACGGCGGACATCCGCAAAGTGGCTCCGCCAATGCCCGCCGACTGCACCGCGGCCGGTGTCACGCTGACATTGGACACCTTGTAGGCCATGCCTTACGCGTGGGTTAAGACGAAGACATAACATACAGGCAACCGCCCCGATGATTAAAACGCAGTTGTAGGGACGCACCTTGGTGCGTCCGCCAATGCGGGAAACACGGCGATTCGGGCGCAGCAGTATGAAATTCCGGACGCACCAAGATGCGTCCCTACAACACATTATAATTCAATACGTTACCAAAGCCACAGTAAAAGGGCGCTGATTACACTGTAATCAGCGCCCTTTTACTGTATAATCAGCACCTGTTTGCAATATAATCAGCACCCTTTTACCGTGCGGGTTGTGCCTTGCTCATTTCCACCGCCTTGACTTTTTTGAACAACTCTGACGCGAAAACGAGGTCGTTGAGGTCCTCGTTGGTGGCGGACATGACCATTGTCTTGTCACCTTCCCACTCTTTCCTTCCCTTGCTGATGAAGATAATGCTGTCGCCTATCCCCATGACGGAATTCATGTCATGGGTGTTTATTATCGTCGTTATGCCAAACTCCTCCGTAATGCCGTGCAACAGCTGGTCTATCACAAGGCTTGTCTTAGGGTCAAGTCCAGAGTTCGGCTCGTCACAGAACAGGTATTTCGGATTCAAGGCGATGGCACGCGCTATGGCCACACGCTTCTGCATTCCGCCGGAAATCTCCCCCGGGAACTTCGCTCCCGCGTCGGTAAGGTTCACGCGGTCAAGACATTCCTGCGCACGCCGCTGACGTTCGCGCAGCGTCATGCTGGAGAACATATCCAGCGGGAACATCACGTTCTCCAATACGGAGAGCGAGTCAAAGAGCGCGGCGGACTGGAATATCATGCCCATCTCGCGGCGCATGGCTATGCGTTCCTGCTTTGTCATCTGCACAAAGTCGCGCCCGTCATACAGTATCTGCCCGCTTGTGGGTATGAACAGCCCCACAAGGTTCTTCATCAGTACCGTCTTTCCCGACCCGGACTGTCCGATGATGAGGTTTGTCCGCCCGTCCCTAAACGTGGCGTTGATGTCTATCAGCACATCCCTGCCGTCGAATGACTTATAAAGGTTCTTTACTTCTATCATGAGAGCAAATGAGTTAGGAACACGTCCGTGAATAGAATGATGATACTGCTGTTTACGACGGCCGCCGTACTGGCCTTGCCTACCTCCACCGAACCGCCTTCAACGCTGTACCCGCAGTAGGAGGAGACACTGGCGATGATAAAGGCGAAGACGACACTCTTGATGATTGACATCCACACAAACCACGGGTTGAAGGAGTGCTGCAAGCCCATAGTGAGGTCGCCAGGCGAAAGTATATGCCCGATATACGCTGTGGCGTACGCCCCTATTATGCCTGTCAGGTCGGAGAAAATCACGAGGAAGGGCATAAGCGTCATCAGTCCGAGTATTTTCGGGGTGACAAGATAGTTGGCGGAGTTGACACCCATTATGTCAAGGGCGTCTATCTGCTGCGTCACACGCATGGTGCCCAGCTCCGAGGCGATGTTACTGCCCACCTTTCCCGCCAGTATGAGGCACATGATTGACGAGGAGAACTCCAGCAGCATGATTTCACGCGTGGTATATCCCG
The DNA here is from genome assembly GCA_017623655.1 of Prevotella sp. Taxonomy (GTDB): domain Bacteria; phylum Bacteroidota; class Bacteroidia; order Bacteroidales; family Bacteroidaceae; genus Prevotella. The sequence continues at coordinate 234,265 of JAGAON010000003.1, read as the reverse complement.
ACACCCACCGCGGCATCCACGGCGACTGTATGTTGAGCTTTATCTGTATGCAGATTACCGCCCCGATGAAGAACGAGATAAGCAACACTATGCCTATGGAATCGACACCAAGCTGAGACATCTCCTTGACGTACTGTTTCATGAACATACGCCAGCGGTCAGGCACGGCTATGCAACGCCCCATCAGCGTAAGGTAGGAGCCTAATGTATGCAGTTGTTTTAACGGAAACATTTTTTATTCACTGTAAATTATGACCTGATTAAATAGTGCGTACAAAAGTACAAATTAATTCTGACACAGGCAAGAACCGCCATTGCGCCAATGGTTAAATTGCTTTAATATGCGAACAAAATGGACTGTATTGCATAAATATCTCAAAAAAAAATCGTACCTTTGCAGACAATAAACTTAAAAAATACAGTACTTTTATGGCTTCATTTATTACAGACAAGGTTGTAATGGAAGGCATCACTTTTGATGACGTACTGCTGATTCCGGCATATTCGGCAGTTCTTCCGCGTGAGGTATCTCTTAATACAAAGTTCTCCCGTAACATAGACTTGAAAATCCCGTTCGTCACCGCCGCCATGGACACCGTGACAGAGGCTCCCATGGCTATTGCCATTGCCCGTGAGGGCGGCATAGGCGTCATTCACAAGAATATGCCGATAGAGGAACAGGCGCGTCAGGTGGCGATAGTAAAGCGTGCGGAAAACGGCATGATATACGACCCCATCACCATCAAGCGCGGCAAGACGGTGAAGGATGCACTGGATATAATGAAGGAGTACCACATCGGCGGCATACCGGTGGTTGACGATGACAACAAGCTGGTGGGCATCGTGACAAACCGTGACCTGCGTTTCCAGAGTGACGGCAACCGTCTCATCGACGACATAATGACAAGCGAGAACCTTATCGTGACGCATCAGCAAACCGATTTGGAACACGCAAGCAGCATACTGCTGGAACACAAGATAGAGAAACTGCCCGTGGTGGATAGCGAGAACCACCTGCTCGGACTCATAACATACAAGGACATTACCAAGGCCAAGGACAAGCCGATGGCATGCAAGGACAGCAAGGGACGCTTGCGCGTGGCTGCCGGCGTGGGAGTCACGGCCGACACGTTCCAGCGTATGGAGGCCCTTGTGAAGGCAGGCGTTGACGCCATCATCATCGACACGGCGCACGGACATTCCAAAGGCGTAATAGATAAGGTACGCGAAGCGAAGGCCGCATTCCCCGACGTAGATATAGTAGTGGGCAACATAGCCACCGGCGAAGCTGCGAAAGCACTTGTCGAAGCAGGTGCCGACGCCGTGAAGGTGGGCATAGGCCCCGGCTCCATCTGTACCACCCGTGTAGTTGCAGGTGTAGGCGTGCCGCAGTTGTCAGCCGTATATGACGTAGCGTCAGCGCTGGAAGGCACGGGAGTGCCCCTGATTGCCGACGGCGGACTGCGCTACTCCGGCGATGTGGTCAAGGCTCTTGCCGCCGGCGGTTACAGCGTGATGATCGGTTCGCTCGTAGCAGGCACGGAAGAGGCTCCGGGAGAGACCATACTCTTCAACGGCCGTAAGTTCAAGGCTTACCGCGGCATGGGCTCGCTGGAAGCGATGGAGAACGGTTCCAAGGACCGTTATTTCCAGAGTGGAGTGTCTGACGCGAAGAAACTGGTGCCGGAAGGCATTGCCGGACGTGTGCCTTACAAAGGAACGGTACAGGAAGTGGTCTATCAGCTCGTGGGCGGTCTGCGCTCAGGCATGGGCTACTGCGGCGCAAAGGACATCGACGCACTGCATCAGGCGAAGTTCACACGCATAACAAATGCGGGAATGCTGGAAAGCCATCCGCACGAGGTTATAATAACAAGCGAGGCTCCTAATTACAGCAGGCCGCAGTAATATTCAATATCTGAAAACCCAAAACTGACCCGATGAACAAGAAAACGCTTCTGGCTTCCGCCATGGTCATGCTGTGTGCGGCCGTGTCTGCCATACAAGCCGCGGACGAGGATCCGGTCATAATGACGATAAACGGAAAGCCTATCCTGCGCTCGGAATTTGAATATTCCTACAACAAGAACAACGGTGCGGATGTCATTGACCACAAGACGGTCGAGGAATACGTGGAACTTTTCATTAACTATAAACGTAAGGTGGAGGCGGCTCTGGACGCGAAATATGACACCTTGACCAGTTACAGAAAGGAATTCCGGCAGTATCGTGACCAGCAGGTGACGCCGACACTCATCAATGCGGCCGATGTGGAGCGGGAGGCGCAGAAGATTTACAGGGACACCAAAGACCGCATAGGGCCTAACGGCCTCATAAATCCGCAGCACATACTGATCCGCGTCGGGCAGAATGATGACGAGGCGGTGAAACAGAAGGCCGGACAGAGGGCGGACTCCATATACAACGCCATCGTAAACGGGGCGGACTTCAACATCCTTGCCGCCACACACAGCCAGGATCCGGGCAGCGCACGGCGGGGAGGCGAGATTGGATGGATACAGCACGGACAGACGTTGCCAAAGTTTGAAGAGACAGCTTTCGCCCTGAAAGACGGAGAGGTGTCAAAGCCTGTACTGTCGGAAGTGGGGTATCACATTATTAAGATTAAGGGACGCAAGCAGCTTGAGCCATACGACTCACTGCGCACGGACATACACAACTTCATAGAAAAACGCGGAATACGCGAGGCAATGGCCAAGAACAGGCTGAAATCCATAGCCGAAACAAAAGGGATGACGGAAGAACAGGTTATGGATAACAGGGCAGACTCCATCTCCGCCATTGACTCTGACATGAAGTACCTGATACAAGAATACCATGACGGCCTGCTGCTGTTTGAGATAAGCAACCGTGAAGTGTGGGAGAAAGCGGCGAAAGACGAGGCCGGACTGGCGAAGTTCTTTAAGAAGAACCGTAAGAAATACACTTGGGACGAGCCGCGATTCAAGGGTATATCATACCATACACGCGAGGTTGCCGATGTGGAAGCGGTGAAGAAAAGCGTGAAAGGCAAGGACTTTGACGACTGGGCACAGATACTGCGCACCACATTCAACAACGACTCCGTGCTCCGGATACGTGTGGAAAAGGGTATATTCAAGAAAGGTGACAACGGACTTGTTGACCGAAACGAATTCGGAGTGGCCGATGCCAAAGTGAAGGAGGTAAAGGATTTCCCGAACGTAGCGACCTTCGGAAAGATAATAAAGACACCGGAAGAGTTCTCGGACGTGAAAGCTCTCGTTGTGGCTGACTATCAGGAAATGATGGAAAAGGAATGGCTAAAGACCCTTGCAGCGAAATATCCTGCCGAGGTTAACCAAGAGGTGTTGAAGACCGTGAAGCCAAAAGAAAAGTAAAAGGCAAGACACACCAATGCACTTCCACTGTATAATCCCCATAAATTGCTACTTATGACAGTTAAAACAAATAAGTTGGTCTGCGGTGCGGCGGCTTTGATGCTCGTTGCAATGTCTGCCACGGCATCACGCTCGATGATGACCGAAGGCAACAATGCGCAACAGTCGGAGGCGGACAGTACCGCTGTAACGGCAGACAGCATAAGCGATAAAATCACCAACCCGAACTACATAGACGAGGTAGTATGGGTTGTGGGAGATGAGGCTATACTGCTGTCGGACATAGAAATGATGCGCCTGCAAGCGGAACAGGAAGGTGTGACATGGGACGGGAATCCGGACTGCCGCATTCCTGAGCAGATAGCTGTGCAGAAACTGTTTCTGAATCAGGCCGCACTGGACAGTATAGAGGTGACGGAGGCAGAGATAGCACAAGGTGTGGAGCAGCAGGTCAACGGATGGATACAGATGATAGGCTCGCAGGAGAAGCTGGAAGAATACCGCAAGATGAGCATCACGCAGATAAAGGAAAGCCTGCATGACGACTTCAAGAACCGCGAACTGACACAACGCATGAGGATGAAGCTGATGCAAGACGTGAAGGTTACACCGGCGGAAGTGAGGGAATATTTCAGAAAGATGCCGGAAGACAGCATTCCTTTCGTCCCGACAACGGTGGAAGTGCAGATAATCACCAACCAACCGCGCATCCCTATCGAGGAAATCAACAAGATAAAGAACGAGCTGCGTGACTACACCAACCGTGTGCAGGCAGGCTCAACGTCTTTCGCTACACTGGCACGCCTGTACTCAGAGGATGAAGGCTCGGCACGAATGGGTGGCGAACTGGGCTTCACCGGACGCGGAACGTTAGACCCTGCGTTCGCACAAGTGGCGTTCAACCTTAGCGATCCGAAGAAAGTGTCAAAGATAGTGGAATCGGAATTCGGCTACCATATCATACAGCTGATAGACAAACGCGGTGACAAAATAAACTGCCGCCACATCCTGCGGAAGCCACGCGTGCCGCAAGCGGCTATCGACAAGGCGCTGGCAAGAATGGACTCCATTGGCGATGACCTGCGGAACAACGTGTTTACATTCGAGGACGGAGCCACGGTAATATCCGATGACAAAGAGACAAAGAACAACAGGGGACTGATGGCGAAGCCCACCGAAGACGGGCTGAGCCACACTTCACGCTTCGAAATGAAGGATTTGCCGACGGAAGTGGCACGAATTGTCGATACATTGAAAGTGGGACAGGTGTCAAAGGCATTCTCCATGGTAAACAGACAGGGTAAAACCGTGTGTGCAGTCATAAAGCTGAAAAGCCGCACTGAGGGGCACAAGGCCAAGATAACGGAAGACTTCCAGGTAATGAGCGACATGGTTCTCGAAAAAATGCGCGAGAAGAAGGTGAAAGACTGGATACAGAAAAAGATTAGGAACACCTACGTCAGGATTGACGACAGATTCAAAGGCTGCGACTTTGAGTATGAGGGGTGGTTCAGATAAGGAACGAATAACTACTGTAAAAGAACGTGAACGGAAAGCGTCTTAACACACAATACCGCCGACACAGAATCATGACATTAATGGTTCTGTGTCTTTTTGCCTTTACCGCAGTACTCTCCGGCAGGCCGAAGGGCAAGCGGACAAACACCGCAAGGAAAGAGAACAAGGTTGACACAAAGGTGTATCTGCAACATGCCGACACGCTGTCATACGACATTTACGGCCCTACCCCCGACGCACAGTTCCTGCGTGGCAATGTGAAGTTCCTGCACAAAGGAATGTATCTCACCTGTGACAGCGCGTATTTCTATGAAAGCAGCAACTCGTTCCGCGCCTTCGGACACGTCAGGATGTGGCAGGGGGACACGCTGACACTGACCAGCGACAAGGGGTATTACGACGGAAACGCCGAGGTTGCACACGCATGGGAGAACGTGATACTCACACACCGCAAGTCAAAACTGTACTGCGACACACTCGACTACGACCGTATCTATTCCTTTGCCGACGCTTACGGGGCGGCAGGCATAAAGCTGACAAAAGGCAAGGACGTGCTGACAGCTGACTGGGGAAGACACTATACCGACACAAGGCATTCGGAGTTCTACTTCAACGTCGTGCTGACAAACGACAAAGGGTTGCGGATTGACACCGACACGCTATATTATTACGACAAGACATCATTGGCACACGTCACCGGACCATCCGTAATCAAGTCACAAGGCAGCATTGTTCACACCACCAACGGTTTCTACAATACCGGCACCGACAACTCGGAACTGTTCTCGCGCTCCACCGTTTACAACGGGGCAAAGACCATAACGGCCGACACTCTGTACAGCAATGACAAGACAGGCATCAACGAAGGCTTCGGGAACGCAATATATGTCGATACCGTAAACAGGAATATGCTGCTCGGGAATCATGTATATTACGAAAAGCACACAGGCGACGGATATGCCACAAAGCGTGCCGTGGCGGTGGATTACTCACAGAAAGACACGCTATGGATGCACGGAGACACGATAAAGATACACACCATAGACATCAACACCGACAGCGTCCGGCGCGAGATATACTGCTACAACCACGTCAGGGCGTTCCGAAATGACCTGCAAGCGGTATGTGACTCGCTTGTATATCACACCGAAGACTCGTGCATGACGATGTATAAGGACCCCATTGTGTGGAACATGGGCAACCAACTGCTCGGCGAAAAGATAAAGGTCTATATGAACGATTCCACCATACGCTATGCGGAAGTGCTCTCGCAAGCCCTCTCCGTACAGATGATGGACGACTCAATACATTACAACCAAGTGGCGTCAAGAGATATGCGGGCCTACTTCAAGGACGGACAACTGCGTGAAAACTGGGCCGTTTCAAACGTGAAAGTGGTGTATTACCCCATCGATGACGCCGACTCCACCATCATCGGGCTTAACTACACGGAGACGGACACCATGAAAATGTATATCAAGCCCGACAGGACACTCGACAGAATATGGATGTGTGCCAACACTGGAACGTTGTACCCGCTGACACAAACGCCGCCGGACAAGCACAAACTGCCCAATTTCGCATGGTTCGGCTATATGCGTCCCACGTCAAAAGACGACATTTTCGTGTGGAAACCAAAAACCGCAGGAATGGAGTTGAAAGAGGAAAAGCGGCGTGAAGCACCGAGAAGGAAGATAAACCTAACCGCTCCGCAGCCCGCCAAGACGACCGAAACAACGGATAATGCGGAGCCGGCAAAGGAGAATCAAGACAGCTAACGCGTAACAACAACCCTACAAAAACGACCAAACCCTATGGACATCATACAACTGCTGCCCGACTCCGTGGCCAACCAGATAGCCGCAGGCGAGGTGATACAGCGTCCCGCGTCAGTGATAAAGGAACTGGTTGAGAACGCCATCGACGCCGAAGCTACCGAGATTAACATCCTTGTATGCGACGCAGGAAAGGCATCCATACAGATTATCGACAACGGGAAAGGCATGTCCGACACCGACGCAAGGCTCTCCTTCGAGCGTCATGCCACATCAAAGATACGACAGGCACAAGACCTTTTCAGCCTCCGCACCATGGGATTCCGCGGAGAAGCACTGGCATCAATAGCCGCAGTGGCACAGGTAACACTGCAAACACGAACCAAAGACAGCGATACAGGCACTCGGATAGTCATCTCCGGCTCGCATTTCATAGAGCAGGAGGTGGTATCATGCCCCGTAGGAGCCAACTTCCTCGTCGAAAACCTATTCTTCAACATCCCCGCAAGACGGAAATTCCTGAAAACAAACGCCACCGAGATGAACAACATCATGCAGGCGTTTGAACGCATAGCACTCGTCTATCCGGACATCAACTTCTCCGTTTACAGCAACGGGACGGAGATGAAGCAACTGCGCGCCACAACCACACGCCAACGCATAATAGACATATTCGGCAAGCGCATCAACCAAGAACTGCTGCCCGTCAATGCAGAAACCACGCTATGCAATATCACCGGCTTCGTCGGCAAGCCCGAGTCGGCAAAGAAAAAAGGCTTCCAGCAGTTCTTCTTCGTCAACGGACGATATATGAAGCACCCCTACTTCCACAAGGCCGTGATGACAGCTTTCGACCGTCTGGTGCCCAACGGAGAACAGGTATCATACTTCATCTACCTTACCGTTGACCCGCAAGACATAGATGTCAACATACACCCGGTGAAGACAGAGATAAAGTTCGACAACGAACGGGACATCTGGCAGATACTCATGGCCGCCGTACGCGACGCCATAGGCAAGTTCTCTGACATCACTACACTCGACTTTGACACGGAAGGCAAGCCCGACATACCCGTGTTCAACCCGTCAGCCGACCCAATAGAGGCGCCACGCATCGACTTCAACCCGCAGTATAACCCCTTCCACACACCGGCACACACCAACAGCACACCCGCCAACGGGAAGCCGCATACCGCGGATTACACCCCGCAACGCAAGGCAGCCAAGGGTTGGGAAGAACTGTTCGGCACACCGGAGGACGACAACACGTCACATATAAATAAGGAGAAAGGCAACGACACACTGTTCAGTTCACGCCTGTCATGGCAAGATTACGACAGCGGCAAGCCGTCAGCAGACACCACAGACACCGATATGCAGGCCGTCAACGCAGGGCGAGCCACGGAACATTACCAGCTGCGCGGCTCTTACATCGTGACACAGGTACAGTCAGGACTGATGATAACCGACCAAAACCGTGCCAGCCAGCGCATCCTATTTGAACAGTACATGAACATATTGGAGACGCGCAACGCCCACACGCAGAAGGTTCTCTTCCCCGAGATGGTGCAGTTCCCGCCATCCTGCGTCCCTACCATCGCCGTCATACTCGACGAGTTGCGCACACTCGGCTTCGAGATAACAGACCTCGGAGGCGGCAGTTATGCCATCGCCGGCATACCGGCAGGACTCGGAGGGCTTGACACCGTGCGCCTTGTCAGCGACCTTGTGACGGAAGCCATGGATACAGACGTCACCGCAACAGAGAAGATACACAACATACTGGCCGGCGGACTGGCACGGAAAGCGGCCACACCCTACGGAGAGTTCCTCTCCAACGAAGACATGGAGAATCTGCTGAAGCAACTCTTCGCGTGTAAGACACAGAAATATACCGCCGACGGAAAACGCATTATCACCATCATAACACACGACGAAATCGTAAAGCGGTTCAAGTGAGTGCGAGATTGGAAGGTTAAAGGTTATGGGTTTTAGGTTATGGGTCACCGCTTATATTATATATAATAGGTGAAGCGTCAGCCCATCCCCGCCAAAAGTTCTGCAAAGGTAATACATGAGCCAAAGATATGCAACATCTATATGTATAGAGATATGTATAACAGGCGGCACAATATCCTACAACAACTACAACAGCCACCATTCCATAATAGGAATGGTGGCTGTTACTATATGCACCAAGGCTATCACGCCCTGCGCTTATTACCACTTATAATCATCCTCGTCCTCATCCTCAAAGACAAAATCACTCTTTATTGAACGGACATCGGCATCTGTACCTGTGAAACTACCGCTAATCGTCCACTGCATTACGTCAGACTCCATCTCATACACCTCTACTGCCGGTGCTATATAATTCTTCTTCATAGTTGCTATATTCTTGTTTTTACTGATGAAACATAGATTACTTCACGATAAACGCCTTACCGTTCATGATATACATACCCGGTGCTGTTGGCTTACTAACACGGATGCCCTGTACATTATATATTGCGTTATCCCCCGTCTCCTGTTTAGCCTCCACGTCAGCCACAGCCGTTGGCTCGCCGAAAGAAATTCTCAGGCTGTTTACAGACGCACCGGCAACCGGTATGTATTCCAGATAAGCCTTTCCGGCAGAAATGTAACCGCTTGCGCCCTCTGACACCTTGCTGAACTTCTCGTCACTAACAAGCACGTATGCGTTGCCTGCTGCTGCCAATGTCTCCAATGAAACGGTATTAGCCTCCGTTACACCTACAAGAGCATTGTTGCTTAATGCCTCGGCACTTGCCAATACCTTAACTGCAGCGGTAGTGTTATCGCCTGTCTTCTTCAATATCACGCCCTCACCGGCAGGAACCTGCTCAACTTTTGTAAGAGTAACGGTAACACCATCATTCTCCACCTGTGCAATGTAAGCCTCTACGTCTGAATTGTCGGTAAAGTCAAGCGCTTTTGTAGAGCAGAATGTAGAATAAGTGTAGTCGGCGGGAAGAGTGATTGTTTCTGTTTTACCCTTTACCTCAATAGTTTTAACATAGTTATATGTACCATTTGGAACAACGATAGAAGCCGTTGTGCCTGTAGCAGTAAAATAATATTCTGATGAAGTTGACATACCCTCTTCAAGAGTTACTCCATAATCTGCCCTTAGCGGTACATTACTTACTGTTATAATTATTGTCTGCCCCGGTAAAAGATTTTTAATTCCTAAATAACCTGTTTTTTTATTTTGTAAAATACCAGAGTTGTTTCCGTTACAACGAAGATAAAAATTTTCACTTGTATTCAGTCCGACATTATCATTTACCACAACATCAATATTACCATTTCCTCCATTATAACCTGTTATATTATAAAAATCCTTATCATTGCAGGAGAAAGCTGCATCAGAAGACAAAACTACACCATACGCACCATCACCCGTAACAGATGTAAGGTTTGTATAATCTTGTTTCCATATTTGTGTCAAATCTGTCGGACGCGACTTTGAAGTCCAGGCCACCTTCTCTGAATTATCATAGCCATCAGATGTTGCAACTACAGTTATTGTAGAACCTTCTGCTACCTTTGCATTTGCCCCTGTTTGAAATTCACCTCCATCAATGCTGTAAGAATAAGCTACCGAAGAAGGTACCACTGACAAATCTGTCTGTGTTGAAGAAAATGATACAATATAATTGCCGCCAGAATAAGAATCCCTGCTAATTACAGGAGCATTCAACTTTATTGCAGCACCTGCACCAGTCTTAAAACTTATAACCTCTGATGTTGCATCTGCTGTCTTTGCATAAGCATAGATGTTTTCTGCTTCTGTTGTAACCTCTGAGGTATATACTTTCCAGCCATCATCTCCGACGGCAAGTTCTGTTTCTGAATAATATATCACAGCATCCCCTGTCATGCAGGATAAAGTAAACTTACGGGATGTACCAGCTGCCGAAAGGTTATATCCAGGTTTTTCACATACTCCAGCTTTCTTTTCCCTAATAACCTCTATCTTTGATATGTAAGCACCTCGAGTTGTATTAAAACCAAATGCTCCATCTAGCGTTACAGTAAAAGAACAATCTCCTGTATATGTTTCTCCTGTACCATTAACAATACTTGATAGAGTTGTCGCTGTAGATATATTAACAACGTCTCCAGCTTTCAAGTCAAGAATTGCAATATTTCTGCCTCCATTACCCTGTGTTAAACCACTAGAATTTACTGTCCAACTTGTTCCAGTCCCTCCTTGTAGAGCCAGCCCCTCCAATGCACCTGTACAATAGGTGCAAGCTACTTTATTAATTGTAATTGTATTGGTTCCGAATCCTGTCTCTTTTGTCCAACTTAGAGTTTTTAGATTCCAACTTTTAACGGTTAACCATTCGGTTGTTTCTTCCGCCAATGCCGTTTGTGCCCCCCCAACAAGTGCCAAGGCGAGCAGTGTAAAAAACTGTAATAATCTTTTCATTTGTTATAAGTTAGTTATTATTTTATGTATTAGTAAAAGCCGCTGCTATACTTTTATTCCACGCCTATTGCCGTTATGTTCACGCATGGGCGCACATAATTTTTATGCAAAGATACATATTTTTTGTAAAACAGTATGCAAATTGCATCGTTTTTAACATTCTTTTAATAATAACACATTACGAAAAGGTAACGATATTCCCCCACGATAATGATGTAGGGACGTACCTTGGTGCGTCCGCCGACATGGGGAAACACGGTGGTTCGGACGTACCGGCAAACGAAACCGGACACACCAAGGTGTGTCCCTACAAAATATCGCCATTCAAAAACGTTGCAGACACCGCCGCGACATAGTGTTACGAACCCCGAAGGGGTGAAATATCCAAGCACAGGGTGTCAACCCTGTGTTATCATTCGGACGAGATAAATGGTATCGGAAACCCCGAAGCCGGCAGGCGAGGAGCACGAAGTGCGACGAGGGGTGGAATAAAATCGTGTGAAATAATCACCATAAATTTATGTCATGGTATATAATATGCGATGGATATGTCACCCCTCGGCGGCATACTCCCGCCTCGCCTGCCGGCTTCGAGGTTTCCAATACGTTTTGCGGATATACCACCTTTACACAGGGCTTACACCCTGTGCTTGGATATTTCACCCCTTCGGGGTTCGACGACGGCAGAGTGATTTTGTTTACAAGTAAAATGCCGCACTCCGTATGGAGTGCGGCATTGCATTATGGCGGTATGTATGCCGCTGTATTACGATGCGGAAAAAGGCGGCCTTACTTCATCTTCTCCATTGCCTGTTGCAGGTCGGCGATGATGTCCTCGGCGTTCTCTATGCCGACAGAGAGACGTATGAGGTCAGGGGCCACGCCCGCCTCACGCAGTTGTTCATCGGAAAGCTGGCGGTGTGTGTGGCTCGCCGGATGGAGGACACAGGTGCGTGCGTCGGCCACATGAGTGACAATGGATATGAAGTCAAGATTGTCCATGAACTTTATGGCGTCCTCACGCGTGCCTTTCAGGCCGAAGGCTATCACGCCGCAGATGCCCTGAGGCATATATTTTTGTGCCAAGGCGTGGTATTTGTTTGACTTCAGGCCGGCGTAATTGACCCATGCCACGTTGTCGTTGCTTTCAAGCCATTCTGCCACCTGCTGCGCATTGGCGCAGTGCTGGCGCATACGCAGATGGAGAGTTTCGAGTCCGAGGTTGAGCAGGAACGAGTTTTGCGGCGCCGGTATGCTGCCGAGGTCACGCATCAGCTGGCTTATCAGCTTTGTCATGTAGGCCATCTTGCCGAATGCCTTGGTGTATGTCAGGCCGTGGTAAGACTCGTCCGGCGTTGTCAGGCCGGGGAACTTGTCGGCGTGCGCATCCCAGTCGAAGTTTCCGCTATCCACGATTACGCCGCCCACCTGCGTCGCGTGTCCGTCCATGTATTTCGTTGTCGAGTGTGTTACGATGTCACATCCCCACTCGAACGGGCGGCAGTTGATTGGCGTGGCGAAGGTGTTGTCAACGATAAGGGGCACCCCGTGCCTGTGAGCCATGGCCGCGAAGCGCTCGATGTCGAAGATATTGCCTCCGGGATTGGAGACTGTCTCTCCGAAGAAGCACTTGGTGTTCGGGCGGAAGGCCTGCTCTATGCGCTCGTCATCCCAGTCAGGGTCGATGAAGGTGCATTCAATCCCGAGTTTCTTCATTGTCACTCCGAAGAGGTTGAATGTCCCGCCGTAGATGGTGTTGCTCGTTATGAAGTGGTCGCCCGCCTCGCAGATGTTGAACACGGCGTAGAAGTTAGCCGCCTGTCCGCTGCTTGTGAGCATCGCCCCCACGCCTCCTTCAAGCGCGGCAATCTTCTTTGCCACCGCGTCGTTGGTAGGGTTGGCGAGGCGTGTATAGAAATATCCGGAGTCCTTCAGGTCGAACAGGCGTGCCATTTGCTCGCTGGTGTCATATTTGAACGTGGTACTCTGATAGATCGGCAGCTGCTGCGGCTCACCCTTCTGAGGCTTCCATCCTCCGTGGATACAGATGGTTTCGAGGTTTCTTTTCATGTGTCTGTATATTTATATTGTATTATAATGCCTGTTATTCCGCATTTCTTTTTCCGTGCAAAGTTATGAATAAAAATCGAGAAAACGAAGAAAAAGGATTGTATTTTTTCGTTTTCAGTGACCCGGACGGTCATAAACGTATAATCCCGCAACCAATGTTACTCGGCCACGGGATTAAAAAGAGTTAGAGAGAGAGAAGTGGGCGTTGACGGATTCGAACCGCCGACCCTCTGCTTGTAAGGCAGACGCTCTGAACCAGCTGAGCTAAACGCCCTCCGGGTATTCCCTTCTTTGATGTGCTATCTTGTGGGCGTTGACGGATTCGAACCGCCGACCCTCTGCTTGTAAGGCAGACGCTCTGAACCAGCTGAGCTAAACGCCCGGGAGAAGAACAAGCACCCGGTGTGCAATAATTTCTTATTTGCGGTGCAAAGGTACAACCTTTTTCCGGAACCTGCAAGTTTTTTCGGCATTTTTTTGCCTTTTGCAGCAAATTAGTGTGTTTTTCCCCTTTACGGAAGCGGTTTGTATCAGGCTGTGACCGCCAACCGGCGAATAATCAACGGATAAAGGGCACGGATGTAATCAGCACCTGTTTACATCGCAATCAGCACCTGATTACAACGTAATCTGCACCTATTTACAAGGTAATCTGCACCCTTTTACAATTTGCGCCGATGGCGGTCTCCCTGCATGATGATTACAAACAACGTTGTAGGGACGCACCTTGGTGCGTCCGCCTGTGCGTGGGATGTGTAAATTCGGACGCACCAAGGTGCGTCCCTACAAAACATCGCCATTCAAAAGCATAGCAAACATCGTCGCGACATGATGCGTTGAACCCCGAAGGGGTGACATATTACAGCACAGGGTGTAAGCCCTGTGTTACCGTTCGGATGGGTGTAAATGGTATTGGAAACCCCGAAGCCGGCAGGCGAGGAGCACGACGTGCGACGAGGGGTGACACAAAATCATGGGGAAACATCTTGAAACGATGTGCCATGGCGTATGATATGCGATGGATATATCACCCCTCGGCGGCATACTCCGCCTCACCTGACGGCTTCGGGGTTCCCGATACGTTTTGCAGGTATGCCATATAAACACAGGGTTAACACCCTGTGCTGTATTATGTCACCCCTTCGGGGTTCGACGCCGGCGTTTAACGAGATTGTAAACACGCGGGAATACGTTACAATCCGGACGCGCCGGCAAACAAAAACGGACGCACCAAGGTGCGTCCCTACAAAACATTGCCTTAGAAAACATACGTCCAAACCCGCTCCTATCATGCCACATGATAAAGAAGTAGGCACGGCGGAATGCCGTGCAGTGAGCGAAGAGCCGCCAACATTGTAGAGACGATGTACCACATCGTCTCCCTGCCAATACCGTGTGACGCCTATCGAGACGATGTAATACATCGTCTCTACACCGCGGGTACGACAACGCATAAGCATATAAGGTGACCGCACGGCAGGATGTCGTGCCTGCTTGCCGGCATAAACGGCGAGGGGGAAAGGTGCATAACGCAACCTTTCCCCCTCTGTCAGCTTATGAAATATTACGCACTATTGTGCAAGTTTGCCGTCAGAACCGAGTACATTCACAATCTTGTGGATATACATCTTCTTCATATTCTCACGTGCCGGCTTGAGATACTGGCGCGGATCGAAGTCTCCGGGGTGCTCTGCAAGGTGCTTGCGGATGGCTGCTGTCATTGCAAGACGTGAGTCAGAGTCGATGTTTATCTTGCAAACGGCAGACTTGGATGCCTGACGCAGCTGGTCCTCCGGTATGCCGATGGCGGCTTCAAGGTGTCCGCCAAACTGGTTGATGGTGTTCACCTCGTCCATAGGAACGGATGAAGAGCCGTGGAGAACGATTGGGAATCCGGGGAGCTTCTGCTCTATCTCGGCGAGGATGTCGAACGCGAGCGGTGGCGGAACGAGCACTCCGTTGACGAGGGTGCACTGCTCCGGTGTGAACTTGTGGGCTCCGTGAGAGGTGCCTATGGATATTGCGAGAGAGTCACAGCCTGTGCGTGTGGCGAAGTCTATCACCTCTTCCGGCTTTGTATAGTGTGACTCGGCAGCGCAAACCTCGTCCTCAACGCCTGCGAGGACGCCGAGCTCAGCCTCTACCGTTACGTCGAACTGGTGTGCGTAGTCAACTACTTTCTTTGCGAGTGCCACGTTCTCCTCATACGGAAGGCTTGAACCGTCGATCATGACAGATGAGAAGCCCATGTCGATACAGTTCTTGCAAAGCTCAAAGCTGTCGCCGTGGTCAAGGTGAAGCACTATCTCCGGATGCTCGCATCCAAGCTCCTTGGCGTATGCCACGGCACCCTCAGCCATGTAACGGAGGATTGTTCCGTTGGCATAGTTGCGCGCACCCTTTGACACCTGCATGATGACCGGTGACTTGGTTTCTACCGCCGCCATGACGATAGCCTGCATCTGCTCCATTGTATTGAAGTTGAAAGCCGGGATGGCATAACCACCGGCAACGGCGCGCTTGAACATCTCACGGGTGTTTACGAGGCCGAGATCTTTGTAATTTACCATTGGTTTGTTTGTTTTTTATTGTTTATAACTAAATAATCCTTTTCTGACATTTGTCTGTTTAAGACATTGCAAAGTTAGTGTTTTCTTTTAATACGGACAAATTTTTTAGTTCAAAATGTCGTTACCGGCACGTTATTTACGACATTTTGCTACCTGCGCTTTGCAAACGCAGGCGCCGGCCGGAGTGTAACGGCATACTGACGGCAGCCAGTGCAACGCGTCATGCCTCAAAGGTTCTTATCGAAGAACGCCTTTACCTCGGCCTGCATGGCACGGCTGAAGAAGTGTTTTTCCGGCCATATCTTTGTCACGAGCCTGCCGTCCGCCCCCTGTCCGCTCCATACCTCGCGCATGATGCCGTAGGCGGCCTGCACTCCCGGCACGGGAAACAGCTTGTCCCTGTCGCCGTTGAAGAACAGCATCGGCTTGGGACAGGCCATTGACGCCACATGAGGATAGTCCATAAGGTTGCGTATTCCGGGTATGAGCATGGAGTAAGCCGAGCCTCCCTTGTTCTGGTTGTTGGTCAGGGACATGAGGTGTTCGGTGTCGTTCATCCAGCATACGGCCGCTCCCGCCTTCACCACATCGCTCATTGCGGCCAGCATCCATGAGCGGTAAGAGCCCATGGAGAAGCCGAGGCAGCCTATGCGGGCGGCATCCACCATCGGCAGATGCGCCAGAAAGTCCGCCGCACGCATATCGTCCCACGTGATCCAAGCACCCCATGACGCTCCCATCTGCATCATATTGGCGGCCAAAGCCTGCTGGGAGTCGTAGCGCACGCCCTCCTTTCTGCCGCGGTCGCCCCAGAACAGCGCGTCGATAGACAGCACAACGTAACCGGCCTTGGCCAGTTCGTCACCCACATACACGCCGTCATAGCACCTGACAGCCCAGTCCTCGGCATCGGCAAGGAGCGTGGAATCAACACCGAAGGGGCGCACCATCTTCTCCTTCCCTATGGAAAAATGCGCCCCGTGGTCGTGAAGCATGAGGAGCGCGGGGGCTTTTTTCACCTTGGGCACGAGCAGATAGGCCTCCACCCTCTCCCACTTGTTGATGTTGAAGAGTATCTTCTGCGCCTCATAGCCGTCGCGTTGCTCACGGGCAACGACCTCATAGTCATGCGACAGGGGTGCGGGCGGCGCCAGCTGCATGGTGGCTTCCACCTGTTTGCGGGCCTCCTTGCGCCATTCGTCGAATGTCATCGTGCCGCGTTTCTTCTGCCATGCCCACGGATAAGTGAGCTGTTCCTTCAACTGTTGGTAGAACACCGGCATATCCTTTTCCGTCCCATAGCGTCCGGACTGTGCCATTCCCTGCACCGAAAGGGCAAGGGAGAACAACAAAAGCAATGTCTTTCTCATTATCATGTATATCTGTTTCTTATGTAATAGCTACCGGCGGCAAACGCCGATACATTGTGCAAATATACAAATATAGTCTAAAACGGGGCAACATACCGTCGCTTTTGTCCGCATATTTCATATTAATTAACGCTTTGCGGCTATATAAAGACCGTGCAGGCGGCTATATATAATAAGGTGTAAGACCGTCACCTGCACCGCTTTCTCCTTGTAACCTCATAAGGAGCGTTGCCAAACAGGAACAGAGGTATGGTCACCCCGATGACCAGCACGATGATGATGGCGAGGCACATCATACAGTTATAGCAGAGCAAATAGTTGTAATGGTGGAACTCCTCCTCCGGTATGTCCGTCAGACAGCGCACGAGTGACTCCATCATGCGGTAGGCGTACATGCCCGGAATCATGGGCAACAGAGCGGGAAAGGACAGTGATTCCGCCGGACAGCGCCACCATTTGGCGCATGACACGGACGCTATTCCTATCACAAGGGAGGCGACAAAGGAGGCAAGGACTATCGACCACGACACGCAGTCCATCAAGACAAAGCGGGTAACGTGCCCCACGGCCGCCAAGAGCGCACAACCGGAGAAGGCTTTGACGGGCACATTGCTGATGCTGCCGAAGCCAATGGCGGCCACTGCGGCGAAGAATCCATCCTGAAAAAGGTCGGGAACTGACATGATATGTATGTGTTTAGAAAAACTGTATGTCCATCAATATAATGGCAAGGCACAGCCCGAGGGCAAGGCAGGCGGTGAGAATGAAAGCCGTTATGAAGCGGCAGACACTGCAAATATAGTGCCCGTGTATCATGTCGCTGACGGCATTGATGTAGGGTATGCCCGGCACAAGGTACAACACGCTTGTGGCGAGGGCCACATCGGGAGTGTCTCCCCATCCGAACACAAAGCCCGAGCAGGCGATGACGGCCGAGAAACAGGCGGCAACGACGGTGGCTATGCGTATATCACAGCGCATAGAGCGCAGCTTGTTCTTCATATAAAAGCCGTCAACAGTGGCCACGAAGACTATCAGCATGGCCACGGCATCACCGCCGAACAGGCGGCAGAAAGAGGCGTTGGCCAGTCCCACGAGCAGCAGTACAAGCTGCGCATTGAGGCGGGGACGGCCCATAAGCCTCCCGAACATACGCATGGCGACCGGCAACGGCAGCCTACGGTCGGCTATACGCCAGCTGAGGGTGCTGAGAGCGGTATTGAGCGCGAAGTCGATACCGCTCCCGCTGATGCGCTCGCTGTTGGTATATGAGTGGTTATGCTCACTGTCCCACACGGTCATCATTATGTGAAGCGGGAAGATTGTGACCTCGGCGGTAGTGGCGTAAGCCCCGGCCATGCGCTCCACATTTTTCTCTACGCGGATTGTTGTGGCGCCGCAGGCAAGCAGAGACGCAGCATAGCGCGAGAGGAACAGGGCCACTTCCTTCAGCCGCCGGCGGGTATTGTCGTCAGTCATGGCGCGTGTCACTGTATTCTTTCCACTCGATAGTAATCTCCCGGCCTTCATCCCATCCGATGATATGGTGCTTCCTGTTGTAGCGCAAGGCCTTTTTCAGCAGGGTGACGCCAAAGGCAAGGAAGAGCGTAACGCCCACACAGAGCCAGACAAGCCATTCTTTGGAGATGGCGGGAGACGCCGCAGTGGCCTGTGCGGCGGTTGTAAACAGAGTAATCATAGTCGCAGGTTATTATGTTAAGGTAATGCTTCCGTCAGTATTAACCGTCAATCCACGAGTGCAGCTTGTCCTTGATGGCGTTGGTCTCGCACAACATACGTATGAACTCCTTGGTGGCCTCCTTCTTGTACGACTCTTTCAATATGTGGAAGGAGCCTGTCATCGTGGCCTCCGGCTCGTCGATAGGTATGGCACACAGTTCGGGATATGTCTCGATGGATGCGCTTGACAGCACCGTCACGAACTTGGAGTTACGCACAAGGCGCAGCAAGGGGTTGACGGAGTTCATCTCCATCAGTGCCGTTATCTCCATATTACTCCGGCAGAGTATTGCGTCAAGGGTGTTTCTCGCCTGCAATCCCTTGGACGGAAGGACTATCGGATATTCCGCCAGACGGCGTATCGTGACGCTGGAATGCCGCGCGAGGGGATGGTCTTTCGTCACTATGGCCGACAGGCAGTCGTCAAACAGCATGTGCGACTCTATCTGCGGATAGCTCACGGTGGGCTTGAAGGAAAGCGCAAAGTCCAGTTCCCGCTTGACAAGCATATCCATCAACTCTCCCATTGTCTTGTAGAAGATGTTGAGCTTTATGCCGGGGTATGTTTTGAGGAACAGCATGATGGTCTCGTTCATCAGAAGACTGAAAGAATGTGTCACGCCGATATTAAGCGTTCCGGCACGCAGATTCAGCAGGTCGTTCATGCGGTTGACGCAGTTGTCGGCCTGTTGCAACGTCTGCCGCGCAAAGGGCAGCAGCTCCGTCCCGGCCTGCGACAGCGTCACCTCATGGCTGTTACGGTGGAAAAGCGTCACGTCAAGTTCCTCCTCAAGGGATTTTATGGATTGAGAGAAAGAGCTTTGCGTAACGCACAATGCTTTGGCCGCCTCTGTGAAGTTAAGTGTCTCGGCTGCTTTTACGAAAGCCCGCAGTTGTCTAAGTTCCATTGTCTGATTTGAAATTTGTAGCGTCCTTATTCTTGTTTGCCGGTGCAAAGGTAGGTATTTCCGCCGTCACCTGCAAGCGATTGCCAACGGAAAAAACGAATGTCGGTATCGCGTTTTCCTATCGCAAGGGCGGCATTATCCGGCAGTGGCTTGCCTGTTGCCAATGGCATGACAGGCGAAGGCTCCGCAATCAGCGCCTGATTACCGTGTAATCAGCGGCAAATCACAACGTAAAAGGGTGCTGATTACAGTGTAATCAGCACCCTTTTGCGACAGCCTTGGTAACGCATTGTTTTGCAACGCCTTGTAGGGACGCACCTTGGTGCGTCCGCCTGTACGGGAAACACGGTAATTCGGACGCACCAAGGTGCGTCCCTACAAAGCCGGTTCTATATCATCGTTTGGGATGAAGGAAAAACAACGCCGCACCGGAACATCCGTGTTCCGGTGCGGCGTTATGGCTCTTCGCCTTACGGTATGCGTCAGAGGTCTATGTGGCGTACAGCCACCTCCTCATGCAGGAACATGGCGGCGCACTCCTTGAAGCGGTCGGGCGACTCGGTGGTGTAATACTCCGTGCGGCCGTTCATGCTGCAGTGCCGCGCCATGTCGGGATGGCGCACGAGATAGTCGGCAAGCGACGAGGCGACGTATTCGCCTTGCGCCACGATGTGTATGCCCGGAGGCGTGACCTTGCGGATGGCGTTCATAAGCAGCGGATAGTGCGTGCAGCCGAGGATGATGGTGTCTATCAAGGGGTCTTTCTCCAGCAGTTGGGTGATGCGTTTGCGCACAAAGAACTCCGCTCCCTCGCTTTCTGCCTCGCCGGCCTCCACTATCGCCGCCCAAAGCGGGCAGGCCTGGCCGGTGACAACGATGTCGGGGTGGAACTTGGCTATCTCCAATGTATAGCTCTCGGAGCGCACAGTGCCCTCCGTGGCCACTATGCCGACGTGGCGGGAGGTGGTGAGTCCGCCCACGACCTCTACCGTAGGGCGTATCA
This sequence comes from Prevotella sp., assembly GCA_017623655.1. Taxonomy (GTDB): domain Bacteria; phylum Bacteroidota; class Bacteroidia; order Bacteroidales; family Bacteroidaceae; genus Prevotella. The sequence continues at coordinate 213,472 of JAGAON010000003.1, read as the reverse complement.
CGCCGAGCACCCTGTTGCCGCCCCACGGTGTTTCCGACGGGGAGGTGATACCGAATTTCTCCTTATTATATATAGGGAGGTCGTTCAGCTGGATGGTTCTCAACGCCTTTGCCGATGCGGTGTTGCAGCCGAGGATGACGAGATGGCACCCCATGTCGAAGAGTTTGAGCACGGCCTGACGCGTGAAGTCATAGACGACATCGAAGGAGCGCGGACCGTAGGGAGCGCGGGCGTTGTCGCCAAGGTATATGAAGTCGTGCTCCGGCAGCCGCCTGCGCAACTGCTGAAGGATGGTCAGACCGCCATAGCCGGAATCGAATACGCCGATGGGTGAGGTCATTTCAACAAGTCTGAGATGGTTGAGGTAACGTCAACTGACAATTCCGGGGAGAGGTACGGGCAGGCTTCGCTGTCGGTATTGACTATCACGGCATAGCTGCCCTGCAGTCCTACCTTGGCGACGGCGTTCCTTATCTTCTCGTGCAAGGGCGCCATGACGTCCTTTTCGGCCTGCGCCAACAGGCGTTCCGCTTCTTTCCTGAACTGTTCGTTGCGCTCAAGGAGCGTCTGCAAGTCCGCCTGCCGCTTCTGTCTTATTGACTCCGCGAGCTGCGCCTGCTGGCTGAGGAACAGTTCGTACTTCTCGTTGAACTCCTTTTGTGCGGCGTCCAGTTCGTCGGCATACTGCTTGCGCAGCTTGTCCATGTCGGTCATGGCTGTGGAATAGGCGGGCATCGACATAAGGATTGCCTTGTAACTGAAATAGCCTATCTTGACATTCTGCGCACTGACGGTGACAGAGGTGAGAAGAAGGAGAACCATGGTAAAGATTGCTTTCTTCATAATAAATGGCATAACTGTGGTTTGGGATTATTGTATATTGGGACACTCGTGGCGCAAACGGCCGAAAAGGAAATTGTGGGTTGCGGGACATATCACCCGCAACACGGGCGGTCTGTAACCCCACAACCCACAACTTACCGTGCGACCGTATTATTTCAGCTTGTTGATTTCAGCCTTGACTTCTGACGTTACGTCCTTTGAGCCGGTGCCGATATACAGTGCCGCCCCCTGCTCGAAGATGTATGTGTATTGTCCGGCCTTGCCGACGTTCTGTATGGCGGTGACGATCTTCTGCTGTATCGGCTGCATCTTCTCCGCCTGCTGCTTCTGGAACTCCTGCTGGTTCTGCTGGGCTGTCTGCTGTATCTTGGTGTACATGTCCTGCAAGGTCTTCTCCTGCTCCTGCTGGGCAGTGGCACTCATGGTAGCCTTGTTCTTCTCGTACTCCTCAGCCTTGCGCTGCAACTCTTCCTGCATGGCCTTGATGTCGTTGTCATACTGCTGTGCTATGGCCTGCAACTCGCCGTTGACCTTGGTGAGTTCGGGAAGGCTCTGCATGATGGACTGTGTGTCAACATGGCCGAATTTCTGTGCGTCTGCACTGAGCGCAACCGCAAACACGGCAACGAGTGCAATGATAATCTTTTTCATCTTTTTGTTGTTCTATTGTTTTTTGTTGTTAATAATTTCACTGGCGACGGTTAGTAGCCTAACTTCTGCAACACCTCGTTGGAGATGTCTATCCGCGGCGAAGCGAAGATGATGCCGTTGTCGGAGGCCCGGTCGAGCACAAGCTGGTAGCCCCTCAGTTCCGCTACCTCCTTGACAGCGTTGTATATCTCGTCCTGTATGGGCGACATGAGACTCTCACGCTTCTTGAACAGTTCTCCTTCCGGGCCAAAGTATTTCTTCTTTAAGTCGGCGGCCTCCTTCTCCTTTTGCATTATTGCGTCCTGCTTTTTCTGCTTCTGCTCCTGCGAAAGGAAGACGACCTCGTTCTGATAGTTCTTATACATCGTGGCGGCTTCTGTGTTGAGAGCCTCCACTTCGGCCTGCCAGCGCTTTGAAACCTGCGCCAACTGTTCATTGGCACGCTCGTAGGCGGGGATGCTTTTCAATATGTACTCCATGTCGATGAGCGCATATTTCTGCGCGCTTGCAGTGAGTGCGGCGCACAGTATGACCAGTGTGAAGAGTGCTTTTTTCATATTTCACGCAGTTGTTAATGTTGTTTTACGTTAGAATTCCTGTCCGAGGATGAAGTGGAAGTTGCTTCCGCCCTTGGTGCCATACACCTTGTCAAAGCCGTATGCCCAGTCAAGTCCCATGAGACCGACCATAGGCAGGAAGAGACGCACGCCCAGACCGGCGGAGCGTTTCATGTCGAACGGGTTGAAATCCTTGGTGTCGCTCCATGCGTTTCCGGCTTCCGCAAAGCCGAGACCGTAGATGGTCGTGTTGCCAAGCATGAACGGATAGCGCAGTTCCACGGAGAAACGGTCGTATGCGTAGCCCGAAGCGCCGTAAGGGGTGAGTGCTCCGTTTTCGTAGCCTCGCAGTCCGATGGTCTCCTCTGCGTAGCTGCTTGAATAGCCGGACATACCGTCACCGCCCATGTAGAAGGTCTCGAAAGGCGACTTGTTGTATCTGTTGTAAGAGCCGAGGAGGCCAATTTCCGCCCTTGTCATAAGCACAAAGCATTTCTGCGCGCTTGACAACGCTGTGTAGGTCTTGCTCTTGAACTTCCACTTATGGTACTCTATCCAGCGGTATTTCTCCTGTTGCTCCGCGGCGTATGTGGCGGAATACGGGTCGGTGGCAAGGTGTTCGTAGTCCTTGTTGCTGAAAAGTGACCATGGCGGAGTGGCCGTAACCGACAGTTCGAAGGTGGAACCGCTGCGCGGGAACATCTGGTTGTCGGTGGAAGTGCGGGCCAGTGTCAGTCCGATGTTAAGGTTGTTACAGTTGCCGTTGGTCACAAGAAAGTAGTTCCAGTTCTTCAACATATAGCGAGTGTAGGACAAATTCGCCATAAGGGTGAAGAAATCGTCCGGCCAACGCAGGCGTTTGCCCCAGCCGATGGAGCCTCCCAACAGCTGGACTGACTTGTCCGGGTCGTAGTAGTTCTCGTAAGAATAATTGTTATATGATGACCCGTAGCCTCCGTAATAGTAGCTGTAATTGTTGTACCAGTTTGAGTTATAGTAGTTGGAGTTAACGTCTGTCTGCTTGGAATAGAACACTCCGACGCTGAACTGGATAGGTCTCTTGCCGCCAAACCACGCTGTGGAGTATGACAGGTTGTATGACTGGTAATACGTTCCGTTGGTCTGCGCGCCGACAGAGAGTACCTCTCCGTCACCTACCGGCATTATTCCCCTGTGCTCCTTGTTCTTGTTGAAGAGGTTGGCCATGGAGAAATTGTTTAGCTTCAGGCCTATACGACCTATCACACCGGTCTGTCCCCAACCGAGAGAGAACTCTATCTGGTCGTTGGACTTCTGCTCCAAGTTCCACGATATATCGACTGTTCCGTCCTCACCGTTAGGCCTTATGTCCGGTTCCACCTTCTCTTGGTCGAAGTGTCCCATTGACATTATCTCTCTGGCGGAACGCATTACCGCTGACTTTGAGAACAAATCGCCCGGCTTTGTACGCAGTTCCCTGCGCACAACCTTTTCATAAAGTCGGGTATTTCCGTTGATGCGGACGTGTGATATGTGCGCCTGCACACCCTCCCTGATACGCATTTCAAGGTCGATGCTGTCCCCCACGACGTTTATTTCCACCGGTGTCAGGTCGTAAAAGATATAGCCATGGTCCCAATATGCGTTGCCAACGGCATCCTCGTCTTCCTTGATACGCTTCTGAAGCAGCGTCTGGTTATAGACATCTCCCTTCTTCATGCCGAGCATCGAGGCAAGGACATCAGTCTGATAGACGGTGTTTCCCGCCCATGTTATGTTGCGAATGTAGTATTTCTGCCCCTCAAACACCTTGATATAAACGTTCACATGCTTCTCGTCATAGTATGAAACGCTGTCTTCAAGGATGATGGCGTCACGGTAACCAAGCTCGTTATACTTGGCGATAAGGTTGGCCTTGTCTTCCTCGTAACGCTCCGGCGTGAACTTCTTTTTCTTAAATATGTTCCTGAACTTGTTTACTTCGTGTATGTTCTGCAACGCTCCCTTGGAGAACATACCGCCTTTCAGCTGTTTTGTGGAGACTTCCTTGTTGCCTTCTATGATGATGTTCTTTACCTTGGTCTTCTGCTTTTTATCGACATCCACATCGAGAATGACGTGGTTTTTCTGCGTGACGTCATCACGCTGCATTATCGTTACCTCGGCGTTCTTGAAGCCCTTGCCCTCATAATAGTTCTGCGCGAGAATCTTGGCGCGCGCTATCATGTTGGGCGTTATCTGCGAACCTTTCAGCAATCCGAGTTTCTGTTCAAGGTCATTACGCTCCGATTTCTTCGTGACTCCATAATAATTGATTGCGCTTACGCGCGGCCTTGTCTTCAAATAGATATGCAGATAGATGGAATCCGCCACTATCGAGTCCGCCGCTATGCGCACTTCGGAGAACAATCCGTGCTTCCAATAACGCTTGACGGCATCCGTTATCTCCGTTCCGGGCACGCTTATCTCCTGCCCGACGGACAATCCGGATATGCCGGTAAGCATATAGTCCTTGTATTCTTCAACCCCGCTGACGGCTATTCCGGCGATGGTACACAGGCGAACCTTTGCCGTATATGATATGTCAGGGTTTATTATCTTGTCCTGAGCCATCGTGATTGCGGCGGAAAACAGCAGCACGAGTGTCAGGAAGGCATTTCTTTTTGGCAACATATAATCACTTATTGTTTTGTTCTGATTGCTCGGCTTCTATCTGAGCCTCTGTCTTTCCGAAGCGTCTTTGCTTTGACTGGTAATACTCCACGGCCTCCAACAGGTGGTCATTATTGAAGTCCGGCCAATAGACACCGGTGAAATAGAGTTCCGAGTATGCTATCTGCCAGAGCAGATAGTTGGATATTCGCTGCTCGCCCCCGGTGCGAATGAGCAGGTCCGGGTCGGGCATGAAGCAGGTGTTGAGATGCTCCGACACCGTATTCTCGTTGATGTCCTGCACCTCCAGCGCACCGTCCTTCACCTTTTGCGCCATCAGTTTCACGGCGTTCGTTATCTCCCACCTTGACGAATAGCTCAAGGCCACGACAACGGTCATGCGGGTATATGACGCGGTATGCTCCTCCGTGTCGCGCAATCTCTTCTGAACCGCCTCCGGCATACGTGAGCGGTCGCCTATGACACGGAAGCGAACGTTGTTCTTGTCGAACAGTTCCGTCGTCAGTTGCGTGAGCACCAAGTCCATCAGTGCGGCCACCTCCTCCGGCGGACGGTTCCAGTTCTCGGTGGAGAAAGCGTACAGGGTGAGGTATTTCACGCCGAGTCTGACGCAGTCGGCGGTAACTCTGCGTATGGTGTCGGTACCGGCTGAGTGTCCGTAACTACGTGGTTTGCCACGCTCCATGGCCCATCGGCCGTTGCCATCCATAATGATGGCGATATGCTGCGGTATGCGGTTAGGATCTATCATTTATCTTTCTTTTTGACAATCAGGACATTTTGGCGAAAAACTGTATGTCAGCGCCAGCATTAAAGTAGAGTAGCAGTCGGTGTTCTTGAACAATCCCGAGCTGCTGATCCGGTACGGGTCTTTCACCCCGTCGATGTAGTCGCTGAGCGAGAAGTGCATCTGCCAGTCGAGCGACAGGTTCAGGCGGTCCGCTATCTTGCATTTCACGCCCACGCCGATCGGCACATTCGCCGTGACGACACTCTTGGAAGAACTGTAAGGCGAGGGCGAGGAATAATCCCATTTCCCGTCCTTGCACTTCACGTATGTCATGCCGAAGCCGAGGGATATGAACGGCGTGATGCGCTGTGCGCCACGGTATTCATGGCCCGTGCCATACGGAAGGAAGTTGTACTCGTATGTAGCGGACAAGTCACCGAGGGTGTTTTTGAATGAGTAGCCGCCGTTTTCGAGCAGCGCGGGATATACAGTCGTCACGCCACCTATATCTCCTTTCACCTGTGCATACATGGCCGACACCCTTACTGCCATGTAAGGATTGACGATAGCACGGAACACCAACGCTCCGGACGGCTGCATTCCCTTGAACAAACCGTCGTTGAAGTCACCCTGATAGGCCGTCATCCCGACTCCCGCACCTATCTCCATGCGGTATTCCACATCGTCCTGTGCCGCTGCCTTCGGGGCAACAGCGAGGAGAATCAACGCCATCAGCGTAAGCCTTATATATATATAATGTATGCGCACGTGAGGTTTCAGCTCATTATTCGTAATACTTTTCCGGTGTCTTCCACATCACCTTGTTCTGTTTTCCGCGCCATATAAGGCACTTGCCGGCCTCATCTTCCGCATCGGGGTTAACCCCTATAAGGAAGACGCTGCCCTTTCCGTCTGCAACCATGGTGGCATTCCTTGACGCGGAGAAGCCCTCCGGCACGTTCATGCTCGCCTGCGTGTGCCACGTTGCGCCGCAGTCGGGAGAGTAATACATGGTGGAATACGGCGCGGCAGCGTTGTTGACAGGTGTCCCGCCAATGGCGAGTATGCCGTCAGCGTATGCCACAGCCACCACGCCTTTCATGCGCGGAAGCGTGTAGTTGTAATTATTCCACGCCACGTTTGTATATATCCACGCCTGCGGAGCATCCTTATCCACCACCTTGTTCCACACTACGGCGGTCTTGAAGTCACCGTCTCCCTCACCGCCCACGGCCTTGTTGCCTATCATTGTGGCACGCGTGACATTGGCGTTGGTCTTGGTTGCGGACGTTATGACGCTGATGTCAGAAGCCGGAACGTATGGGCTATTGTCAACATACGTATCGTCTTCCATGGCATCCTGCTCCCATGTCTCGCCATGGTTCTTTGAAATCATTATCTTTCCCTCGGCATTCAAGGCATAGATTTCCCCGTTTCCTCCGCCCAAGAGGGAGGTCAGCGCCACGTCGGGAACGGTAATCCCCCATGTGGCGGCATCGTCAGTGATGTGTATCGCGCTACCGTCATACACGGCGCAGGTGTCTCCCCATGCGGCAACGGACACGCCTGCCCGTGTCACGCCATCCGGCAACGCCACCTCGTTCCACGCATTTCCGTCAGCGGAAGCCAGCAACTTGATGTCTCCTGCGGCGTCAGTGCCCATGAGATACATCACCTGTCCGGCCTGCACGGCCTTAACCTCCGTGAAGGAAGCTATGGCAGCGTCTGCCGGCATACGGCTCCACGAGAAGGAATCGGCATACTCGTTGTGCACGCGGATATCCACAATATAGTCCTTCGCATGCTGTCCGTCACTCGAAACGACACGCAATGTGCGCTGCTGCGAATAGTCAAGGGAGTCGCTTGAAGAGTATAAAGTCCAGTTATCGTCCGTAAGATTCTTCAGCAGCGCCACGCCATTGTTCTTCGTAGAGATGGATGTCAGCACGCGTGACACGTCCGTGCCCACCGTGAGCGAATCCTCATTGTAAATACGGTTGTTTATCTGGTCTATATAGACAGGCAGCGTTGAGGCGGAATAAGTGTATGAGTACGTGCTGTCCTTGCCCGCGGCAGTCTTCACGGTGCGGTAACACTTCACCGTCCCCAGCGTGAAAGCCGTCACGGCGGTGTCCTCGTATGTCACCACCTCATCGTCACTGTTGAGACAGGAGGTACACAGAAATGCCACGGCAAGCATGACAGCCGATAAATATGTTTTCAATGTCATCAGTCTGTTGTTATCAGGAAGAGGCCATGCGGCCATGCTACCATATTATACAATTAAATTATAAACCATCTGCAAAATTAATCATAAAATCTTGAAAATCGCACGTTTTTCTTATTTAATTATACAAATTATGAGCAAAAAGGGCTTTTTTAAGTTACGTTTACAAATCCGAAAGCGCATGACACACGCCTTAATCCGGCTCTGTATCAAGACTTTTCCGCCACAGGAAAACAAGGGAATGTCCTGCCGGCACATCACCCTCCGGCAGACGGCTGTTTACCATGGTTTTGCAAAAGGGTGCCGATTACACTGTAAACAGGCCTCTTTTACACTGTAATCAGGTGCTGATTGCAAGGTAATCTGCACCCTTTTACTTTTCATGCAGCCGCAGCCGTTGCCGGAGACACTTGCCAACCTAATAGAAATATCGGTTTTTATTTTGTCAAATCAAGAATTTGTTATAATTTTGTAAGCCTAAACCACTACCATAAGTAAATGCCAACCAAGAAGAAAGAAAAACATATCGGCCAAGTATTCACACCGGATTTCATTGTGCATGAAATGCTGGATTATACCGGTTACACAGCAGAAAACGACATTATAGGGAAACATGTCATGGAGAACAGCTGCGGTGACGGGGCTTTTCTGATGCAGATAGTAGAGCGATACATACAAGCCGGCATGAAGAACGGTTGTTCCGACAAGGAAATACGCTCCGGACTGGAAACATATATCCACGGCATTGACACAGATGAAGCGGCGATAAAGAATTGTCTGGCAAACCTCAACGGCCTCGCAGCGAAACATAACCTGCACGATGTGGCATGGGACATACGCCTCACGGACGCTTTATCGGTAAGTGATTACAACGGAAAGATGGACTATGTCATAGGAAATCCGCCGTATGTAAGGGTTCATAATCTGGATGAGACATACAACGAGGTGAAAAGTTTCAAGTTCGCGGAAGGCGGAATGACAGACTTGTACCTTGTATTCTTCGAGATTGGCTTCCGGATGTTGAACGAAACGGGCAGAATGTGCTACATAACACCGTCGTCATGGCTGCACAGCGTAGCCGCGACAAACATGAGAAGCTACATAGTGCAGCACGAAAACCTTATCTCTTTGGTTGACCTCGGGCACTTCCAACCATTCGGAAACATAACAACATACACGCTAATATCACTGTTTTCCAAAGATACACGGTCGAAAGAGTTCGACTATTACGTGTTCAACGGCAATACACTGACGCGAGATTTCATAACGCGGCTAAATTACGACGATGTTCTTGTAGATTCATGTTTCTACATAGCAAAACGGGAAAGCCTGCTGACGCTGAAAAAAGTCAAGGCAGGAAATTACAGGAAATGTGTCAGCGTAAAAAACGGTTTCGCGACGTTGGCGGACAAAAGTTTCATCGGCAACGACATTCCCGACACGTTTATAACCATCCCGATAGTCAAAGGCTCAACGGGGAAATGGACAAAAGGCCTGTTCCCCTACGACAAGAACGGCAAGCCTTTGCCAAAAAAACTGATATTCTCCGACCCAATCTTGAGTGAGCATTTCAACAAAGAAAAAGACAATCTTCTAAAAGGCAAGACGGAATATGACGGCTGGCACCTGTACGGACGCACACAAGCGTTGGGAGATGTGTGGAAGAACAAAATAGCGATAAACACACTTGTGAGGACTGCCACAGACTTGAAGATAGAGCAAGTCAATAAGGGTGAGGGCATATACAGCGGCCTTTACATCATAGGTGACATTGACATTGACACTGCAAAGGAGCTTTTGATGACAGAAGAGTTTATTGATTACGTCAAATGTATTAAGAAATACAAAAGCGGAGGGTACTATACGTTCAACTCAAAAGATGTGGAGCAATTTCTAAACTACAAACTAAAAAGCAGAAATCATCATGGACAACCAACAGTTTCTCAATGTCATTTCCAATTCGTTTAAGGAATTTCTTGCGTCAGGAACATCAACAAGCACGGCAAAGTTAAAGCCGTTGCACGGAGAAATAGCGCAAGATATAGCAGAACGGCTTGGTGATGGCTACACTGTTTTCTCCCAAGGATACGGAAAAGGGAAAGAAGCAATCATAGAAGGACGATACATAAACAAGAGAGTCGATATTACCATAAAGCACAACGGAAAGCCGGTTTGCGGAATAGCGGTAAAGTTTGCCGTGCAGAACTATTCGCAGAACTCGAATAATTATTTTGAAAACATGCTGGGCGAGACTGCGAACATACGCTCTGTAAACTGCCCGTATTTCCAGATTTTCATAATACTTGACAAACTGCCATATTACGATGAAGACAAGAGAATAAGGAGATGGGAAACCTTCACCGACCATAATGTCAGCAAATATGTGACGCTGTCGAATGATAATACCGACATATTCTTTCACACACCGAACAAGACACTGATTTACGTTGTACATATTCCCGACAACGAAAAGTTGCAAACGCGTAAGGAATACATGGAGTATTACAAGGGAATCAGTCCTGAGATGGAGTTGTCACAGCATGAGTACGAGGACTTTGCTAACGCTGTAATACTGAATAACTACGAGTGTTTCATGGACAAGGTGTATCATACTATAATGGCATTATAAAACGACTGCGCTCTGTTTCATTGTCACTCCCGCAGCTTGTGACACCATAAAACGCAATCGGGGTGCGCCAATACGGTTATTGGCGCACCCCGATTCTATTATGACTGGCATTTACTTAGGCTGCTTGCCGATGTAGGCAAGGATGCCGCCGTCAACGTAAAGCACGTGACCGTTAACCGCATCAGATGCCTTTGAAGCGAGGAACACGGCAGGACCGCCGAGTTCTGACGGGTCAAGCCAGCGTCCGGCAGGTGTCTTTGCGCAGATAAACGAGTCGAAAGGATGGCGTGATCCGTCCGGCTGACGCTCACGCAGAGGTGCTGTCTGAGGCGTAGCGATGTAGCCGGGGCCTATGCCGTTACACTGAATGTTGTACTCACCGTACTCAGAGCAGATGTTACGCGTGAGCATCTTCAGGCCACCCTTGGCGGCAGCGTATGCCGATACGGTCTCGCGGCCAAGCTCAGACATCATTGAACAGATGTTGATGATCTTGCCTTCCTTACGTTCCATCATCTCCGGCAGCACGGCAGCGGAACAGATATACGGTGCAACAAGGTCGATGTCTATCACCTGCTGGAACTCGGCGCGCTTCATTTCGTGCATCGGTATGCGCTTGATGATGCCGGCGTTGTTTACAAGTATGTCTATCTGACCTACCTCCTGATGTATTTTCTCAACGAGAGCCTTTACGCCTTCCTCATCGGTTACGTCGCAGACATAACCTTTTACGTTGGTGATTCCTGCCTCTTTATAGTTCGCGAGGCCGCGTTCAAGGGCGGCTTCATTAATGTCATTGAAGATAATGTTCTTCGCACCGGCAGCGACGAAAGCCTTGGCTATATTGAAACCAATGCCGTAAGACGCGCCTGTAATCCATGCGTTCTTTCCCTCAAGGGAGAAGTTCTGTAAGTTTGCCATAGTAGTTTAGTTTTAATTAATATTGTTAGTTGGTTCTGTTGGTCGGCTGTCCGGTTGTCCGTGGGCTTGGCATTTTTACGCATTTAGCAAAACAACCAACCCCATGAACAGCCAAACGACTACTTAACGTATTCCGAAAAGTCCGTCAGGTGCATATCACCCTTACGGCGGAGAGAGTCGTGCATCGCGAAGGCTGCCGGCAGATTGTGGTGTGTATGTCCGCCGGTCGCTATGCTGAGATACTCCCTCAGCAACGGGCGATAGTCCGGATGCGCGCAGTTTTCGATGATGGCGTGAGCACGCTCCAGCGGTGACTTGCCGCGCAGGTCGGCTATACCTTGCTCCGTTATGATTACGTTCACGTCGTGTTCCGAATGGTCCTGATGGCTTACCATCGGCACGATGGAAGAGATAAGTCCGCCTTTGGCCACGGAAGAGCAGGTGAAGATGGAGATGAAGGCGTTGCGCTCGAAGTCGCCCGAACCACCGATTCCGTTCATCATCTTTGTTCCCGAGATGTGTGTTGAGTTGGCATTGCCGTATATATCGACCTCTATTGCGGTGTTAATGGCAATCACTCCCAAGCGGCGTATCACCTCCGGAGAGTTGGAAATCTCCGACTGACGTATCGTAAGGTGCTTCGCGAAGTGGTCAATGTTGTCATATACCTTCATCAGGCACTCGTTATCCACGGTCAGGGAGCATGTGGAAGCATCCTTTACACGTCCGTCAAGCATCATGTCCACGATGGCATTCTGCAACACTTCGGTGTAGATGTTGAAGTCAGGCACGTTCTTGTCCTGTCCCAATGCGGCGAGAATAGCGTTGGCCGTGCTGCCCACGCCGCTCTGCAACGGCAGGAATTCCGCCGGTATGATGCCCCGTTTCATGTCGTTTACGAGGAACTGCGCCACGTTAGCGCCTATCTGGTCGGTAACGGGATCAGAGCCTTTGAAGGCACGGGCCTCGTCGGGTAGGTTGCATTCCACTACTCCCACCACCTTGTTCTTGTCAACTTCGAGATATGGCGTGCCTATACGGTCGCTCACCTTGGTTATCATTATGGGCTGGCGGTACGGCGGGTCAGCCGGCTCATAGACGTCATGCAGCAATGCTGCGCCCTCGCTATGGAACGAGTTAAGCTCCAGAATGATGTTCTTGGCCATGCGCGCCACAGAGGGAGCGATACCGCCTGCGGCTGTGAGATACACGTGATACTTGTCGCCCGCGTCCTCTATCTTGCAGACTTCGAGTATTCCCCAGTCCAGAGTGCCGTAGAAGCCGTATCGCAACTCCTGCGCCATGTGCGAGAGATGCAGGTCGTTATATGATATCTCATTCTTGTTTACATGAGAGCGGAAGTCCGGGTTTGTGGTGTAAGGCGCACGGAACCTGATAGCCTGTGCGGCGGCAAGGTCACCGTCTGTGCTCTGTCCGGTCGATGCACCTGTAAACAAACTCACCTTAAACTCGTTACCCTTTTCATGTTCTTCAACTGCAATCTTGGCCAATTCCTTGGTCACAGCCTTAGGCACACCGGCCGGTGTGAACCCACTCAACCCTAACGAATCACCATTTTTGATTAACGAAGCGGCTTCAACAGCCGTGATTGTTTTATACATAACCTTTACTTCTTTTTATTGTATGTATTGTAATTTTTTATGTTTTTGAATGCAAAGATAAGCATTTTGCACGAAACCGCCAAATTTGTGCAGGAAAAAGAGTGAAAAATCCGTAAAAACTTGCACATGAATAAAATAATACTTACCTTTGCAAACAGAAAATACGGCGTTACGAACAGTTGCCGGCGATAAATCTTATCTGCCGGCATTGGGTATATGCCGCATTACGACAAAGGATTAACGACATATTAAACAGACAAGGGATTCCGACTGATAAAGGCCCTGTATGTATGGAGTGACAGAAGCCGAGGCTTGGCTGCCACTCTTCATCTACAAGGTATAGGCACAAGTCGGGGTTCTTATTTTTTGTTATCTGTCTAAGCCCACTAACCGGAATACAAACATTTAACCAATAAAAGGAATTATGGCATACATGTCAAAAGAAGGCTACGAGAACCTCGTGGCAGAACTACATCGCCTTGAAGCAATAGAGATGCCCAAGGCCAGTGCAGCTATCGCGGAAGCGAGAGACAAGGGTGACCTGTCAGAAAACTCTGAGTACGACGCGGCAAAGGAAGCGCAGTCACACCTTGCCAACAAGATAAACCAGTTGAAGAACACCATTGCCGACGCGAAGATAGTAGATAAGAGCCGCCTATCTACCGACGCCGTGCAGCTGTTGTCGAAGGTGGAAATGGTGAACCTGGCCACAAAGGCACGCATGACCTACACCATCGTCAGCGCCAACGAGGCCAACCTGCGCGAGGGGAAAATCTCCATCGAGACACCTATCGCACAGGCTTTGCTGAACCACAAGGTCGGTGACGAGGTGGAAGCGAAGATTCCGCGCGGCGTTCTGAAACTCAAAATCGAGAACATTACATACTGATTGCCCTGCGCCGCGGCCGCCCTTTCTTTTGGCAGCATAACGGGGGCGCGGCGCAATCAGCACCTGATTACCGCATAATCAGCACCTGATTACAGTGTAATCGGCACCTGATTGCAAGGTAATCAGCACCCTTTTACAAACCCATGCCTGCGCCCTTGCCTCGCAACGGCGGGCAAAGGTATATGCAACCCACTAAAAACCACTACGATAATGGATATTTTCTCAAAGATAGCAGCGGGTGAGATACCCAGCTACAAATGTGCGGAAAACGAAGAGTTTTACGCTTTCCTCGACATCAACCCTGTCGTAAAGGGACACGTGTTGGTCATCCCGCGCCGTGAGGTGGATTACATCTTCGACATGGAGGACGACGAACTGTCACGTTTCCACATCTTCGCCAAGCGTGTGGCAAAGGCCATAAAGGCCGCTTTCCCATGCAAGAAGGTAGGCGTGTCGGTCTTCGGACTGGAAGTGCCGCACGCACACATACACCTCATGCCGATGAACAGCGAGGGAGACATGGACTTCCGCCGCGAGAAACTGCAACTGCCGCAGGAGGAGATGCAGGCGATAGCGGAGAAGATACGCAACGCTTTCGTCTGACCAGCACGCCACACACAAACAGGAACAAACATCAAAAGGAAAGACACAAGATTGGATATGCACGGAAAAACGCTACACATCGTCCTGCTTCTCGCCCTCGCCACCACGGTGCAGGCGCAAAAGGCGGACGGCAAGAAGAACAAGATTGAAGACCAGGTGCTCAGCGAGATTCAGGTGACAGGACGCAGATCGACCATGAAACTGAAAGTTGACCGCAAGGAGTTCGACGTCGCGAGCATGATAACCACAGCCGGACAGACGGCAAGCGAGGTGCTGGAGAACATACCGTCAATAGAGGTTGACAACGACGGCAACGTGTCATTGCGCGGCAACTCAAGCGTAGAGGTGTGGATAAACGGACGCGCAAGCGGACTGACAAGCGACAACCGGGCGCAGATTCTGCAACAGCTGCCGGCCGAGAGCATAGAGCGCATAGAGGTGATAGACAACCCATCGGCCAAGTTCTCGGCGGAAGGCTCAGCCGGAATAATCAACATCGTGCTGAAAAAGGAACGGAAAAGCGGCTATTACGGCTCTATGCAGGCGGGCGCCGACACCCGCGGAGGGGCTAACACGTCATTCAACATCAACTACAACTCCTCAAAACTGGACGCGTATTTCAACATAGGCTACCGCCACAGGGAGAACGTGGGGCGCAACGAGAGCACTCAGGACAACATCGCAAACGGCATACCCGTGTCATACGAACGGCATTTCACCGAGGAGACGAGAAGGGGCAATATGCTCTTCGCACGCACCGGACTGACATGGCACGCCACAGACAAGGACGACTTCTCTGTAAACGGAATGCTGTTTACCGGAAAGAACAAGGGGTACTCATCTACACCTTATTATTATGGCGCATATACCGCGGCGGGAGAGGTAATGGAACGCATAAGGCAGAGAGACTCTTACTCCGGCGGACCGATGAATATGTATAACGTGGAGTTCAACTATCGCCACAACTTCACGGACAAACATTTCATTGACTTCATCGTATCACACAACAGATGGAGTTCTGACAACGACAACATCTATCAGGACTACATCCATTACATGGACGAAACGCTGCCGTCATCAAGCAGCTATCAGTCACGTCCGCTCGACATAAACAACCACAGGACGGAGGTAAGGGCGGACTATGAGAACCCGTTGACGGAGCATCTGAAGCTGGAAGCCGGCTACAACGGTTCGTTCTCACGCGAGAACACGCCGCAGTATTCATACGAAGCCGACAACTGGGACGGCATGAACCTTGCGGAAGACCAAGACTATTTCAACCGCTTCACGTATGACAACAACGTTCATGCGCTATACACCACGCTGTCCTACAACAAGGACAAGTTCGGCCTCATGGCCGGATTGCGAGGCGAATACTGGCGCATAGAGACGGAGTCACTGAACTGGGCGCAGGAACATGGCACCACAACAAAGGACAGTCCCTTCAAGAAAGACTACTTCGAGCTGTTCCCGTCGGTATTCATGTCATACCAACTCACGCCGACACAGCAGCTGCAACTCAACTACACACGCCGCCTGCGCAGGCCTTGGGGCGGAGAACTGAACAGCTTCCGCAACACGAGCGACGCCTCCATAATCTCTTTCGGTAACCCGGAACTGACGCCGGAGTATTCAAGTTCCTTCTCGCTGAACTACCTCAAGCAGTGGGATATGCACTCATTGCTCGTGTCAGCATACTACCGTCCGACCACAGACGTGATACAACGCATCAACTATCGCAGCCAAAGCGACAACCTGATGTACCGCACTCCGATGAACGTTGCCAAGTCAACATCCACCGGTATAGAGCTGACCGGCAAGAGCAAGATAGGAAGAGCGCTCGACCTTACCACCAATGTCAACGCCTATTACTACAAACTGGACGCCTTTGACTATGACATCGAGGGGCAGACAGTATCGGGAAAGGCGCAGGACAACTTCACATGGAACGCCAGAATCATAGCGGCCGTGACACTGCCTTACGACTTCAGCATACAGGCAAGCGGCAGATACAACTCCAGACGGGTCATAACACAGGGACACAGACCGGCATCTTACGGTCTCGACCTCGGCGTAAAGAAAAACTTTTTCAACCGGAAGCTGGTACTGTCCGTCAACTGTCGCGACGTGCTTAACAGCCGTAAATGGGAGAGTTACACGAGCAGTGACTCCTTCGACAGGTACCAACAGAACCGCAGAGGCAGCCGCAGGGTGAACTTCACGGCTACCTGGAACTTCGGAAACCAGAGCGGATTGAAGAAGAAACAGGAGCGGCAGCAAGCCGAAGACGATGACTCCGACACGATGGGAGGCTACGAAATGTAAAGGAGTTTGTAAAGCATTATGATGTTACCGATAATTTTCCGCAGACGCCACTCGGGTTACAGGCAGGGCAGTTACCGCCCTTCCCGCAACACCGGAGCGGGGAAACGCCATGGAGGATGCCTCGCCTTTTCGGCACTTGTGTCCGCCATTGCCGTGGCGTTGTGGGCATTATGGTACTTCTATCCGCTGTCAGACGAGGAGAAAGCGTACTCTGCCACGCGTCTTGTAACCGAAACAAGATACATAATCTCCTCCGATACAAACGACATACTGGCGTTCACCGCGACAAGGGGGGACACCATTCTCGAAGGCATCAGCAACGCCTCCGCATCACAAAAGGAGCCAATCGTCAGAGATACGGTAAACGCTTTGTGGGTAAGGAGATGGGAATACTTGCCGTACAACGGCGGAAACCTTGCGGCGGAAGCGCCTGACACCGCCTCAATCTGCCGCATCCCGCCGGGAAATATCGCCCCATTGCTTGACAAACAGGCACGGAACATATCGGAAGAGCAGGCAAACGTCAGGGAGCAACAGGCGGATGTAGAATACTTTTTGCGCACCCACACCGTGCTTGACAACGGCTTTGACATCGTGGCACGCTACGGAAAGAAGCTCGAACAGAATGCGAAAGCGTTGGCAGAGGCCGCAAACGTGGTAAAGAACGCACAAAAAAGCAAGTCACTGTCATTGCGGCTGGAGCGCAGATACTATCTCTTCGCCGACAGCACCGGCAGGAGAACGGAGTGCATTCCGGTCAAGACCAAAGGCGGTCTGATATACCTGACGGTGAAAGAGCCATGCGGTGAGCCGGGAATGACAAGCCGGCTGCCAAAGAAACAGGACGCTCCCGCCCTGCTGAAAGGCCTCCGTCCACGCAAAACAGCCCCAAAGACATCCGCCGTTGACAGCATAGGCACATACAAGGGAGGCCGCGACTCGCTGGCAATGCCACACGGTTACGGACGGTTACTGACCTTCCACGGAGCCTACTATGAAGGAGAATGGGTGCACGGAAAGCGCACCGGCGTCGGTTTCTCCATCATACCGGGCAAGCGTCTGTGCCTCGGCGAATGGAAAGACGACAGGTTTCTCGGCGAGAGGATAGCCTATACGCCGGAGAGAATATACGGTATCGACATCTCACGGCACCAGCATGAGAAAGGAAAGAAGCGTTATTCCATCAACTGGAAGGACCTCCGCATCATCTCATTGGGCAAGAAGTCCAAGAAGATAATACACGGAAAGGTGGATTATCCCGTACGTTTCGTGTTCATAAAGGCCACAGAGGGCGTGACGGTGAGGAACAGATACTTCGCCGCCGACTATGCCGCGGCACGCAAACACGGCTACCGCACCGGCGCATATCATTTCTTTTCCACCAAGACTTCCGGCAGACAGCAAGCCATAAACTTCCTGCGCCACAGCCGATACACCAAGGGTGACCTGCCGCCCGTACTTGACTTGGAGCCCACCGACGCGCAGATAAGGAAAATGGGAGGCATCGACAATCTCTTCCACCACGCCCGTCAGTGGCTCAACACGGTAGAGAAAGCACATGGGGTACGCCCCATCCTCTACATCAGCCAGCGTTTCGTGAACAAGTATCTATCCCTTGCGCCGGACCTGCACAATAACTACAACGTATGGATAGCACGCTACGGCGAGTACAAACCGGACGTGAACCTGAGCTACTGGCAACTCTCCCCCGACGGAAGAGTGAAAGGAATACACGGTGATGTGGATATAAACGTGTATAACGGATTCGATTTTCCATAACCAATAATACCAAGTACTACTATGCAAGAGACAAGACAAAACCGCATTGCACGCCTCCTTCAAAAGGAACTGAGCCTCATATTCCAGAGTCAGACACGCCAGATGCGCGGTGTAATGATCAGTGTCACACGCGCAAAAATATCACCTGACCTCAGCGTGTGCACCGCATACCTCAGCATCTTCCCGTCGGAAAGAGGCGAGGAACTGCTGCAAAACATCAACAACAACGTCGCAACCATACGCTATGACCTCGGACAAAAGGTGCGGAACCAGCTCCGCATCATTCCGGAACTGCGCTTTTTCATCGACGATTCGCTTGACTACATCGACCGTATCGACACCCTGCTGAAACAATAAGTAAGTAACAAGGACACATGGAGAACGACAACTGCAACAGCCTCAGGCAACAGTCCCGCGGGAAAAGCAACCTGCGGGTCGGCTTTTTCATTGCCCGTCGCTACCTGTTCTCAAAGAAAAGCACCAACGTCATCAACCTCATCTCCGCCATCTCCGTCATCGGTGTCATGGTGGCCACCATGGCCATGGTGGTCGTACTCAGCGTGTTCAACGGTTTCAGCGACCTTGTCGCCACCTTCTTCACGGCCTTTGACCCGCAGATAGAGATAACTCCCGCCAAAGGAAAGACCGTCGCCGCCGACGACCCCGCATTGGTCGAGATACGCAAGATGGACGAGGTGGAGGTCGCGACAGAGTGCGTACAGGACCAGGCTCTCGCCATTTACGGCGACAAGCAGGCCATGGTGGTAATAAAGGGAGTTGACGACAACTTCACGCAACTGAGCCGGATAAACGACATCTGCTATGGTGACGGACTGTTTGAGCTGCACGCCGCCGACATACAATACGGCACACCGGGCATACGCCTCGCACAGACGCTCGGCATGCCGGCACGCTATGACGGCTACCTCCACATCTACGCGCCGCGCAGAACGGGGCAGGTGGATCTGGCCAACCCGCTCGACGGCTTTGTCGTTGACTCGCTGCTCTCCCCCGGCGTGGTCTTCTGCGTACAGCAAGGCAAGTATGACAAGAACCACATCATAACCTCCATAGCCTTCGCGCGGATGCTGTTCCAGTGCGACGGGGAACTGTCCGCCCTTGAGATAAAGCTGAAACCGGGATGCGACGTGGCCACGGTGAAAAAGAAGATGCAGGCCGTGTGCGGAGAGCGTTTCCGCGTAATGGACCGCTACGAGCAGCAGGAAGACACGTTCAACATAATGAAGATAGAGAAACTGATGGGCTACATCTTCCTCACCTTCATACTTGTCGTGGCCTGCTTCAACATCATCGGCTCGCTTTCCATGCTCATCATCGACAAGAAAAAGGATGCCGACACCCTGCGCAACCTCGGCGCACGCGACTCCCTTATCAGGCAGATATTCCTTCTCGAAGGCTGGCTCATCAGCATCATCGGCGCCATCCTCGGCGTAGGTCTCGGCCTGCTGCTGTGCCTGCTGCAACAACAGTACGGCATAGTGTCACTGGGAGAGTCCAGCGGTTCCTTCGTCGTTGACGCCTATCCCGTCAGCGTCCACTACTCCGACGTAATCCTTATCTTCCTCACCGTGGTGGCGGTAGGATTCGCGTCAGTGCTCTATCCGATAAAGAAAGTCATCTAACCAAATTATTGGCAATAAACACTCATAAAACAATCAGGTGCCAATCACAGTGTGAAAGGGTGCTGTTTACCATGCAATCAGGTGCTGATTACACGGTAAACGGCACCCTTTTGCAATAGCGGCAGAACCCGATTGAATAACAACCACTTACAAACCCATGTTTCAGAAAATAGACATCTTCATCCCTTGCAGCAGCGCCAACCACTTCAAGGCTACCTCGGAAATGCTGAAAAAGGAGAAAGCCATAAGGAAACTGCACCTGCTTGAAGGGGAAAACATCTTCACCATGGCCACGCTGCGCAACATATCCGCCGCCGCCAAGGCCGACTATATCATGCTATCGCAGAAATCCACGCCGTTCACCCTCGGCAGACAAGCACTGGAAAGGCTCTTGCGCGTCGCCACAGACACCGGGGCGGCGATGGTATATGCCGACCATTACACCGTAACGGACGGCGAACGGCAGGCGCACCCGCTCATCGACTATCAGGAAGGCAGCATACGCGACGACTTCGACTTCGGCCAGTTGCTGCTCGTCAGAGCGTCACTGTTCAAGGATTTCGTGAAAGAGCAGAAGGCGGACTACGCCTACGCCGGCATCTATGCGATGCGACTCTACCTGCAACGGCACGGCGAACTGTTCCACATCAACGAATACCTCTACACCGAAGAGGAGCTGGACACGCGCAAAAGCGGCGAGAAACAGTTTGACTACGTTGACCCGCGCAACCGCAGCAGGCAGATAGAGATGGAGCAGGTGGCGACGGAACACTTGGAAGCTATAGGTGCCAAGATAGAGCCCGGCAACGCATTGACGCCTGACTTCAACGAACAGATTTTCCCGGTGGAGGCAACTGTCGTGATACCTGTGTTCAACCGCGAGAGAACCATTGCCGATGCAGTGCGCAGCGCGCTGTCACAGAAGGCGAGCTTCGAGTACAACGTCATCGTCGTTGACAACCATTCCACGGACAACACCACGGCCATCCTGCGCCAACTGCAAGAGGAATACGGCGAGACCGGCAGGCTGATACACATCATACCGGACCCGGGAACGGCGGAAAACGACGGTGACAGCACTCACCAGCAGTTGCCTCTCGGCATTGGCGGATGCTGGAACGTGGCCGTAAACGATGACCGCTGCGGCCGCTTCGCCGTGCAGTTGGACTCGGACGACCTCTACTCCGGCCCCGATACGCTGCAACGCATAGTGGATTGTTTCCACCGTCAGAAGGCGGCTATGGTCATAGGAGCGTACCGTATGTGCGACTTCGACCTCAACACACTGCCTCCCGGCATCATAGACCACCGCGAATGGACCGACGCCAACGGCCCCAACAACGCGCTGCGCATAAACGGTCTCGGCGCGCCGCGCGCCTTCTTCACGCCGCTGTTGCGCCAGATAGGCTTCCCGAACACAAGCTACGGCGAGGACTACGCCTTGGGACTGGCGTTCAGCCGACGCTTCCGCATCGGCCGGCTGTATGACGAACTGTACCTGTGCCGCAGGTGGGGAGGCAACAGCGACGCGGCACTCAGCATAGAAAAGATAAACGCCAACAACCTGTACAAAGACCGTCTGCGCACAATGGAGCTGAAAGCACGCCGCCAGATGAACGCAGGAATGCTCCCGTTCACCGTAGGCGACAGCCTGCAACGGTTCTTCAACCGTCAGCTGGAGCGCTGGGACGAGGTGCGGCAGCGTTACTCCGACCTGCAAAACGTGCAGACAAAGGACGTCGGAGACCTGCGGTTGCAGTACAATCCGGCGCGGATAGTATCCACCGGAGCAAGCATCGACAGGCAGACACTGGCGAAACGCCCCTGCTTCCTATGCAAGACGAACCGTCCGGAGCGGCAGATCAGCAAGCCGTTGTTCTGGAAAAACGAGGAGCAGGAAATGGAAATACTCGTCAATCCCTACCCCATCCTGCCGCAACACTTCACCATTCCCCTGCTGCGCCATGAGCCTCAGGCCATCTATACGCACTTCCAGGCCATACACCATCTGCTGCACCAGCACCCGAAACTGATGGTATTCTACAACGGTCCGCGGTGCGGAGCGTCGGCACCGGACCATCTACACCTGCAAGCCGGCACCTCAGGGAAGACGCCTTTGCAGTCGATGATGCCGCGAATGATGCGCACCTTGCGCGAAATCACATCCGCCGGCGACGGGGAAAGCATCAGCCTGCTGACGGACTATGTCGTCCCGGCATTCCTGATACGCAGCCGCCACGCCGAAACGGAGCGCAAACTGTTCCGCCGTCTGTACCGTGCCATGGCGCAGGTACAGGCCGCATCCGGCACAAAGGCTGACAACGACGAGGAGCCTATGATGAACATCGTGGCGTGGAGGCAGGGCGACGAGCAGCTGACAGTGGTGCTGCCGCGCCGCAAACACCGCCCCGACTGCTACTACGGGCAAGGTGACGGCCAACTGTTGATAAGCCCCGGGGCACTCGACATGAGCGGCCTTATCATCACGCCACGCCGTGAGGACTTCGAGAAACTGACCGCCGACAAGGCCGCCGGAATACTGCGTGAGGTGGGAATAACCGCCGCTGACGCGGAGAAGATAATAGAGGCGCTGTGCCAACAGCCGCAAAGCCAGGCCGAAAACAACCGCACCATAACCCTGCCACAGCAGCCTGACGTGAAAGTCGGCATCGTAAGCGCCGACGAACTGCACTTCATCCTCAACGGAACATATACCGCCAAGGGCGGAGACATCACCGGACAGCAAACTGTCACCTGCTCCGAAGGCACCATCCTGTGGCAAGGCACACAGTACAGGGAACTGGTTTTCCGTCCGAAGACAACCGATGCCGCCTTTACGATAGAGGATGTCACCATAGGCATAGACTTCCATTGGGAGCGGAAACAACGGCAGACATTCCTCGGCACGCTGCGCCTTGTGGTGGAAGGCGGCAAGATTTGCGCCATAAACGAGCTGCCCGTGGAGCGTTATCTGGAAAGTGTCATATCCAGTGAGATGGCCGCCACGTCAAGCCTTGAACTTCTCAAGGCCCACGCCGTAATCTCACGGTCGTGGCTTCTGGCGCAGATGGCACGCCGGCAACAGCTCAAGAGCGGCGCGGACAGCTTCTTCTCGTTCGTGAAAAAGGACGACACGCTCATCAGATGGTACGACAGGGAGGACCATACCATATTCGATGTCTGCGCCGACGACCACTGCCAACGGTATCAGGGCATCACGAACGCCGCCAATCCGCACGTGGTCGGAGCGGTGAAAGCTACCCGCGGGCAGGTAATGGCGTACCAAGGCGAGATATGCGACACACGATTCTCAAAATGCTGCGGCGGCATGACAGAGGAATATCGTTACTGTTGGGAGAACATCACAAAGCCATACCTCACATCCGTAAGCGACCCTTACTGCAACACGCAGGACAGGAAGATACTCTCGGAGGTACTCAACGGCTACGATCAGGAGACAACGGACTTCCATGACTGGATGGTGGCATACACACAGGAAGAGCTTTCCGGCCTCATCAGCGGCAAACTGAAGATGGACTTCGGCCGCATCATGGGACTTGAAGCAGTGGAACGCGGCAAGAGCGGACGCATCTCCCTGCTGAAAATCATAGGCGAACGCAAGACATTCACCATTGGCAAGGAGCTGGAAATACGCAAGGCACTGTCCGACACCTGCCTTTACAGCTCGTCATTTACCGTGGCCACACACGGCAAGGACGCCGACGGCTACCCCACTTCCTTCATACTCAACGGCAAGGGATGGGGACACGGCGTAGGATTGTGCCAGATAGGAGCCGCCGTAATGGGCGCGAAAGGCATAGCATACAATGACATTCTCGCACACTACTACCGTGGGGCGGAGATAGTGAAGGCGTATTGAAAACCGGCGAACCCCGAAGGGGTGACATAATAAAGCCCAGGGTGTAAACCCTGGGAACATGATCTTACATCACACCAAACGTATCGGCACCCCGCAGCCGGCAGGCGAGGAGCCTGCAAGGCGACGAGGGGTGTGAAAAGGATGCAAGGATATGAGAATCCCATCATGCGAAAACAACAAGAAAGAAGGCTTACCCCCCTCGTCGCACTCCGTGCTCCTCGCCTACCGGCTGCGGGGTGCCAATACGTTTTATCGTCCAACATGACAAAACCCAGGGTTCACACCCTGGGCTTTATTATATCACCCCCTTCGGGGTTCATCGCCAGCCACAGTGCACCCTTCCACAATACATTATATTTCAACACATTACAAATGCCTCCGTAAAAGGGTGCCGATTACGTTGCAATCAGGTGCTGATTACACGATAAAAGGGTGCTGATTACATGGTAATCAGCACCCTTTTACTGTGATGGTTGTTTACACCCATCTTTCCGGCAGTATTCACCGGGAATATTGAGCTTACTTTTTCGCCTTCTTGGCCGGTGTCAGTTTCTTCATCGGGACAACCTTGGCGTCATCCTTCTTCGTCTCGTCAGGCGTTATGCCAACAAGCTCTACGGTGAAGACGAGTGCGGAATATGGCTTTATCTTGCCCTGCGCGTGCTCGCCGTAAGCCAGTTGATAAGGTATATACAGCTCCCATTTTGAGCCGACCGGCATCATGGTGAGAGCCTCTGTCCATCCCTTTATCACACGGTTGGCGGGGAACTTGGTCACGGGGTCCTTGCGTTTATAGCTTGAATCGAACTCTGTTCCGTCGATGAGGTGTCCCTCATACTTCACGCTCACCTCCTGCTCGGCCGTCGGTATGGGGCCGTTGCCCTCGGTGATGACCTTGTATTGCAGTCCGCTCGCCGTGGTGCGCACCCCTTCCTTGGTCTTGTTCTCTTCCAAAAACTTCTCTCCCGCGAGGCGGGTTTCCTCGTTCTGCTTGTCTGTCTTTGCCTTTTGGTAGGCCGTCATGCGTGTCTGGAAGAGTTTTGTGGCGTCTTCCATCTTGAACTTTGCCGTGTCCTGCGCCAGAGCATCGATGAAACCCTGATAGAAAATGTCGCGGACAAGGGTGTCCGGACAGTCTTTCAGACCGTCGGAAAGTTCCTTGATCATGCGGTTTTCAACCAGTTTGGCTATCTCAGCACCTGCGGAATACGCAAGGAAACGCGAGTCATTGATTTTCTCTTTCGCATCCTTGAAGCCCTGCGTGAAGTCGGCCATATACGCGGAATCGACCTTATACTGCTGCTGCAAGAACGGCATAAGCCCCTGAGTGTTGGCATATCCGGCGGCATAGCTCAGCGAATCGCTGCCGTTTTTCAGTTCGACAACAGGCTTCGGAGCTTCCTTCGGAGCCTTTTTCTTTGCCTCGGCCACAGAGAATGAGGCCACGCATAACAATGCAAGTAATAACTTTTTCATTTCTTTTTATATCTGTCCATTTAACATTTTGGGTTGTAGGCCGGCCGCATTCTGACGCTATCACATCCGAATACGAAGGACATACAACCCAAAACTTATACTGTTTAGTCTTATTTAACGCCGATAACCTCTATTGTAAACACGAGGGTTGAGAAAGGCTTGATTACCTGTCCGCGGCCTTCCGGACCGTAAGCGAGGTCAGAAGGGATGTAAACCTCCCACTTTGAGCCTACCGGCATCTTGGTGAGCACTTCCTTCCATCCCGGTATAACCTGTGTAGGAATCATCTCAACCGGCTCGCCGCGCTTGTAGCTTGAGTCGAATACCTGCCCGTCGATGGTCTTGCCCTCATAGTGAACCTTCAGCTTTGTGGTGTCGGTAGCTACCGCTCCCTTGCCCTCTGTGAGCACCTTGTACTGTACGCCGCTTGGCAATGTCTGCACGCCCGGCTTCTTGGCGTTGTCGGCAAGGAACTTCTCGTTCTCCTTCTTGTAGTCGCCGAACTGCTTTTCCATGCTGGCTTTCTTTATCGCTGTCATCTTTGTGTCAAGCGTCTTGCGTGCCACTTCCGTGGTCATCAGCATGCCCTTGCCCTTCACTCCGGCGGCGAAACCGGCGATAACGTTCTTCAATGATATTGTCTGCGTGCTGTCATTGCCGAAGAGTTCGTAGTTGGCGCCCTTCACCATCTGCGTTCCGAACTGCTGTCCTATCTGCAAGCCGGCCATGTATGCGGCCTTCTTTTTGTCGTCACCGGCCGTTGCTCCCTCTGTTACACCTTTGAGGAACTCGTCCACGTATGCTGTGTCTATGCCCATACGCTCGGCAAGATATTCCTTGATACCGTCTGACTGCGCCACGCCTATGGCATAGCTCAGGGTGTCAATGTCGTTTTTCAGGTTTGCACTTGGGGTACCGTTACCGCAAGATGTGAAAGCAGCCGCTGCGATAGCAACCATTGCTGCAAGTGTGACTTTCTTCATTTTTAGTTCTGTTATTTTATGTGTTCTTATGTTTTCTGTACTCTTCCGTGCCTTACTTCACTTCTATCAGCTCCACGTCGAAGATGAGAGCGGCATACGGAGGGATGGCTCCCGCGGCGCCGGCCTCGCCATATCCGAGGTTGTAAGGGATGAAGAAACGGTACTTCGCACCCTCCTTCATCAGCTGCAAGCCTTCCGTCCATCCCGCAATGACACCGTTAAGCGGGAATGTGGCGGGCGCTCCGCGCTGCACACTTGAATCGAACATGGTGCCGTCCGTGAGGAAACCCTCGTAGTGACACACCACACTGTCAGTGGCCTTGGGCTGCTTTCCTGTGCCCTCATTGAGCACAATGTACTGCAATCCGGACTCAGTCACCTTCACGCCGTCCTTCTTTGCGTTCTCGGCCAGATACTGCTCGCCGGCAGCCTTGGCCTTGGCACCGTTCTCGGCAGCCTTTGCGCGCTGCACCTTCTCCTGCTCTTCAAAAAATTCCTGAACTATCTTCTGCGCCTCGGAGGCCTTGATTTGCTCCTTGCCGGCAAGTGAATCCTTTATCGCCTGAGCGAAATCATCAATGCAGAGAGACTCTGCGCCCATGCTTTTCAGCTGGGAACCGATACCCAAACCGAGGGCATAGCTTACTTTATCCATCCTGTTTATTCGTTTTTTTGTTTCTTATTGCTGAATAAAGCCGGCGAGAACCGGCTGCACATAATTGCGACAAAATTAAGCAAAAGTTTAGAATAAAGGCTTTATAGTACCGCTAAATATTGTTAAGACTTGTTTCCTAACACTTAAAAGCGCACCCTTACCTAATATAAATCAAGAAAAATACCTACCTTTGCAATGACAAATACACTGCCGATTATGAAGCTGAAAAAGAAAATAGTGGTGCTGACGGGTGCGGGAATGTCCGTGGAAAGCGGCCTGACCACGTTCAGGGATGCGGGCGGCCTGTGGGACAACTACCCCGTAGAGCGTGTCGCCACGCACGAGGGTTGGGAGGCCAACCCATGCTATGTCAATGACTTCTACAATATGTTGCGCACCAAATACAAGGACGTCAAGCCCTGCGAGGGGCACAAACTGGTGGCGTCGCTGGAAGACCAGTATGATGTCACGGTGGTAACACAGAACGTTGACGCGCTGCATGAGGCCGCCGGCTCCACAAACATCATACACCTGCACGGCGAACTGATGAAGATGTGCTCCAGCCGCGATGTGGAAAACCCGCGCTGTCACATCCGGTTGCCGCACGAGGGGTTCGGCATGACGGGATTGGAGGTGCCGCATGACGCCAAGGCCGCCGACGGTTCGCTGCTCCGTCCGTACATAGTCTTCTTCGGAGAGGCCGTCCCCAACATGGAGTCTGCCGTGCAAGAGGCTCTCACAGCCGACATTTTCATCATAATAGGCACCTCACTCAACGTCTATCCCGCAGCAGGACTGGTGCAGTATGTGCGCCCCGGCACGCCGGTATATCTCATCGATCCCAAGCCGGTGGCGGCGCGTGCGGACCTCAACCACATACAGAGCGGGGCGAGCGAGGGCATGAAACGACTTATAAAAATACTGAAAGAACAATGAAGATACTAATAATGAACGGCCCGAACCTCAACCTTCTCGGCGTGAGGGAGCCGGGAATCTACGGCAACAGCTCGTTCGAGAGCTACCTGCCGCAACTGAAAGGGCGTTATCCCGGCGTGGAGTTGGAGTATTTCCAGAGCAACATCGAGGGCGAACTGATTGACAAGCTGCAAGAGGTGGGCTTCACCTACGACGGCGTTGTGCTCAATGCCGGAGCCTATACCCACACCTCCATCGCCCTGCACGACTGTATCCGCTCGTTGAAATGCCCCGTGATAGAGGTGCATATAAGCAATGTCCACACCCGTGAAGAGTTCCGCCACCATTCCTATCTGTCCCCCGCCTGCAAGGGAGTGATATGCGGTTTCGGCCTGGCCAGCTACCGTCTGGGCATTGAGGCGTTAATAGAATGTAACGGATAATGGCCAAGTCACACACACAGAACCCGCTGCATACCACTCCCGTCCCTGCCGGGGAGGGGGCTGAAAGCGAGGCGTTGCTTGACGAATACGTACTCTCCCACTCCGACCCCGAGCCGGAATACCTGTACCGTCTGTGGCGGGCCACGAACATACACATACTTCACGGCCGCATGGCATCGGGCCGTTTGCAGGGCAGACTGCTTAAGATGCTGGTGCAGATGGCACGCCCCCGCAACATAATAGAGGTCGGGACGTTCTCCAGTTACTCCGCCCTGTGCATGGCGGAGGGGCTGGACGACGGCGGACACGTATATACCTTCGAAATCAACGACGAGCAGGAACCGTTCACAAGACCGTGGATTGAGAACTCGCCATGGGCTGACCGCATCACGTTCATCATCGGCGACGCCATAACCGGGGCCAAGAAGCTGGGCAAACGCTTCGACATGGCGTTCATAGACGGTGACAAGCGCACCTACATCAAGACCTACGAGGCTCTGCTGCCGCTGATGAACGCCGGAGGATTCATACTTGCCGACAACACGCTTTGGGACGGGCACGTGATAGACCCGGACTATGACAGGGACAAACAGACCGCCGGCATCAGGCGGTTCAACGACCACATAGCCGCCGACCCGCGTGTAAGCAGGGTGATACTGCCCCTGCGTGACGGGCTGACGATTATCAGAATTAATAATTAACAATTAAGAATTGATAATTATGATTACCTGTTTCAGATGCAAATACGAAACCGAATGCGGGAAATACGGGGCCGCACATAAAGACTATCAGTCCGGTAATCATAATTATTAATTCCTAACTTTTAACTTTTAATTAACCCAATAACCCCAAAACCAACAACTAAACCAATGCAAATGTTCACCTACAAAGGGCGCAACTACCTGCTTCCCTTCCTGTTAATATCCTCACTCTTCTTTCTGTGGGGCTTCGCCCACAGCATCCTCGAGGTGCTGAACCCCCACTTTCAGGAGTCGTTCCAAATATCAAAGACCATGGCCTCGCTCGTGCAGGCGGCCGTATATGGCGGCTACTTCCTCATGGCTCTGCCCGCCGGCTACATCATCTCGCGCTGGGGTTACAAGGCCGGCGTACTGACGGGACTGGCCCTTTACGGCATAGGAGCGTTGCTCTTCATTCCCGGAGCACAGATAAACTCATTCTATTTCTTTGTCTTCTCGCTGTTCGTGATAGGCTGTGGGCTGACATGTCTTGAAACTTCCGCCAACCCTTACACCACCGTCCTCGGCGATCCGGACAAGGCCGAAAGCCGCATCAACCTCTCCCAGTGTCTCAACGGGCTGGGATGGATTGCCGGTCCCTTCGTGGGCGGGGCGTTATTGTTCAACGGTGGCAGCATCGCCACGCCCTACGCCATTGTCGGCATCGCCGTGTTACTTGTGGCGGTGATGTTCGCCCTCGCCAAGCTGCCGGAGATAAAGGACAAAGAAGACGGGCGGCAGACTTGTGACGTGCAGGCCGCTTCCGGCGACAGTTGCTCCTCTCTCCGCACCGCACCGTTCGTCTTCGGACTGACGGCACTGTTCCTTTACGTGGCCGCCCAGACCGGCGTAAACAGTTTTTTCATCAACTACATGACCGAGAACACCGCCCTCGACAGCGTCACCGCCTCGCAGTGGCTCGCCTTCGGAGGCATGGGACTGTTCGTCTTCGGCCGTCTGACGGGCGGCATAGTGATGAACTACGTCCGCGGCGAGACGCTGCTCGGCATCTACGCCGCCACAGCCACCATCGCCACAGCGTTCATCATCTTCGCCGCGGGATGGTCATCCATGGCGGCATTCCTTGTGCTTTACCTCTGCGAGTCCATCATGTTCCCCACCATCTTCGCCCTTGCGCTGCGCTCCGCCAAGGGGAACACCAAGCGGGCGTCGTCACTGCTCATAATGACCATCGTGGGAGGAGCGGTCGCCCCGCCGATAATGGGCTACATAGCCGACACCACACACGCCATGAGCCGCGCCTTTGCCGTGCCGCTGGTGTGCTATATCGTGATAGCGGCATACAGCGTTTACTACAAAAGGAGAAGGCCGGCAAAGGAGGCCTGACCGCAAGGTTCTCCGCAAAAGGAGAAACATTCGGGAACCGCATATAGGCGGCGAACCCCGAAGGGGTGACAGAATACAGCCCAGGGTGCAACCCTGGGAACATTAATGGCGTATATGAAAAAAAGTATTGGCACCCCGCAGCCGGCAGGCGAGGAGCACAACGTGCGACGAGGGGTGTAAAAAGGGGACGAGACAGGGGAGTAAATCATTATACGACAAAAACAAAGCGGTAACACATCCGAACGAAGATAGAGTCCAAACACCCCTCGTCGCACGTTGTGCTCCTCGCCTGCCGGCTACGGGGTGCCAATACGTCTTGCCGTACAATGCGATAATTCCCAAGGTTGCACCCTGGGCTGTGTTCTGTCACCCCTTCGGGGTTAGTTCCCGGTATTAGCCCTTTGCATGGGGCGGACAGCAGTACAAACAATGCGTTTAAGGTTATGTCGGATAAGCCCATATAAAAGTTCTCTCCGCAAAAGGGTGCTGATTACCGTGTGAACAGGTGTTGATTACACAGTAAAAGGGTGCTGATTGCAATGCAATCAGCACCCTTTTATCGTAACTTTTGTAACGTATTGAATATTAATCTATTGTAGGGACGCACCTTGGTGCGTCCGGATTTTCGTGCGGTAGCGTCCGAATTGCCGCATTTCCCGTATCGGCGGACACGCCAAGATGCGCTCCTATAACGCCGGTTCGCAACCGGCATACCATGAAATTGCGGCGACAGGCTTATATGCCCAGCAGATAGACGGAGACCAGAAACAGTCCCAACAGCACGGCGACACACACAAGCGTTCCGAAAAGGAAGTTCTCCATCCTGCGGCGACGACGGCCTCTGTTGAGCATATACCTTCTGAATTCTGACGTAGAATCCTTTTTCCTATGCTGATGCTGGCTGTGCCCGTGATGCCCGCCGGAGGCATTTTGATTGGTTGTTTTCTGCATTATAGATGATTTTTTCTTCTTTATTACTCCTTTTGATACGGCCTTTGCCGGAACCTATATATAATAGGTGGTGCAAAGTTAGTACTTTTACCACAAAGAAACTATATCCCGTAACTCTGAATTTTGTTTTTTTTTTTTTGTTTTATATATGTTAACATGAACGCATATTACCTTCCCCCTTTTTCAAATCACTGCAAACAAGAACGCAGAATGTTAAAAAACGTGTAACAATTTGCAATTACACAGAATGTTATGTACCTTTGCAGGTGATACGACTAAACTTTTTTCGTGGTACAGCGGGCCACCATATAACTGATTAACAACCTAACTTGATTAAAGATATGAACCTACATCGACTACTGTCCCTATGGACTATGTTTGCATTGTGCGTCTCACAGATGCAGGCACAGGTAACTCTTGACATCTCACCAGCCGAACGCGGCACCGCCATCGGCAACCTGCACTACGGCATTTTCTTCGAGGAAATAAACCATGCAGGTGACGGCGGCCTCTACGCGGAGCTGATACGCAACCGCTCTTTTGAGGACAATGCCTCGACAGAGTACTGGTCTGCCACGGGCAAGGCCACCATAAGCCGCGGCACAACGGCGCCGCTGAACAGCGCACAGCAGGGATATGCCGACGTTACTTTCTCCGCAAAAGGCGACGCTGTGGCCAACAGCGGATTCTGGGGAATGAACATCGAGGCCGGAAAGGCGTACAAGCTCTCCTTATTTATAAAAGCCGGCACAAAGGCACAGCTTGCGATGCAGTTGCAGGACGACGGCGGCAAAGTCATCGGAGAGGCTCCGCTGACGGTTAGCGCAGGCACGGAATGGAAGAAGATGACAGCCACGATAACCGCCACAGGCTCATGTCCGCGCGGCAAGTTCGCGATAGTAAACGCCGCCACGGGGGCGGCATCGTTCAGCATAGACGTGGTGAGCCTCTTCCCGCCTACCTTCAAGGACAGGGAGAACGGTTGCCGCATAGACCTTGCGCAGAAGCTGGCCGACATGAAACCGGCTTTCATGCGCTTCCCCGGAGGATGCTACATAGAGGGGCAGTGGGCCAATGGCGTGCAGAACAGGTTTAAGTGGAAGGAGACGATAGGCGCCATAGAGACGCGCCCCGGGCACCAGAACGTGAACTGGAACTACCGCGTGAGCGACGGACTGGGCTTCCACGAGATGCTGCAACTGGCCGAGGACATAGGCGCGGAACCGCTGTTCGTGGTCAACGTAGGTCTCGGCCACGGGTGGTATCAGCCCTTGGACGACCTTGACGAGTACATACAGGAGGCGCTGGACGCCATGGAATACGCCAACGGGGGTGCTGACACGAAGTACGGGGCGATGCGAATAGCCAACGGACATGAAGCGCCTTTCAACCTGAGACTGATAGAGATAGGCAACGAGAACTATAACTATTCATCCACGACGAACAACGACCAGAGCCTTGAATACGCCGAACGCTATTACAAGTTCTACCAAGCCATAAAGGCGGCGTACCCCGATGCCGTCTGCATAGGCAACGTGGAGTCATGGGGAACGGACAACCCGACATGGAGGAACAGCTATCCCGTGGATGCGGTGGACGAGCATTACTACCGTTCACCGTCATGGTTCGTGAGCCAGTACAGCAAATATGACGGCTATGACCGCACCAAGTCACCGAAGATTTACGCCGGAGAATACGCCGTAACACAGAACTTCGGCACCACGGGAACATTGGCCGCAGCGCTCGGCGAGGCCATATATATGCAAGGAATGGAAAACAATTCCGATATATGTATCATGGGAAGCTACGCTCCTATATTCGTGAACGAGAACGATCAGAAGTGGATGCCGGACATGATACGTTTCAACGCCAGCGAGAGTTACGGCACTCCGTCGTACTATGTGCAGAAACTGATGCCGAACTATGTGGGCAAGGAGAACGTGAAATGGGTGGAGACAGGCAACAAAGTCAACGACAAAGCCAACTACGGAGGTCTCAGCACATGGTCAACAACGGCCACATTCACCAACTACAAGGTGACGAAAGCGGACGGAACGACATACAACGCCAAGTTCAACGGCACCGAGAAATGGACAGACAACGGCGGTTCTTGGGCGGAAAGCAACGGCACATTGACGCAGGGAAGCGCATCGATGCAGGGACTGTTGTACGCCAATCTCAGCACGGAACTGGGCGACAACTACACCATTGAGCTTGATGCCACCAAGACATCGGGCGCTGAGGGATTCCTGATAGCGTTCAACTACAACGACAATGACAACTTCTGCTGGTGGAATCTCGGTGGCTGGAACAACACGCAACACGCCGTGGAGGTATGCAAGGACGGCACGAAGACAACGGTGGCAAGTGCCGCCGGCAGCCTCGTGACAGGCAAGACGTACCACATAAAGATAGAGGTTGAGGGGGCAAAGGTAAGGTGCTGGCTTGACGGCAGTATGCTCCACTCCTTCGCTTTGCCGACAGAACGCAAGGTATATGTGTCTTCCAGCATCGACGACAGCACCGGAAAACTGTATGTCAAGATAGTGAACCCCGGTTCAGAGAGCCAGAACACCACGCTGAACCTTAAAGGATACCACGCCACAAGCGGCAAGCTGGTGCAGATGACAAGCACGACCGACAAGGCGGAGAACACCAACTCCGACCATTATGCGGTGGTGCCGACGGAGCAGGAGATGGCCTTAAGCGGCAGCAAGATGCTCATAACGGTACCGGCTTACTCGTTCAACATCCTTGAACTCAACGTCAGTCAAGGCGAGACAGGCAGCGAGGCGGTGGCTGTTCCGGAAGGAACGTACTACCTATACAATAAGGAAGAGGGCGCGTTCTTGGGCAGAGGAGCGGCATGGGGCACACAGGCCGTGCTGGACAAATACGGTCTTCCCGTGGCGATAACGAAGTCCGGAGACGACGGTTACACCATGATGCAGACAGACTTTACGGACAAATTCATCGGAATTGACGGCGACATATACACCGACAAGGCCAAGACCTTCCCCGTAACATGGCAGTTTATCCCGGCAGAGGATGGCCGTATAAGGATATTCTGCCCCGAAGCGCAGGCCTATATAGCAGGAAACGCCCTGCACTCAGGCTGCACCAAGACCGCGGACAAGGCTCAGGCGACGCTGTTTGAGCTGATAGGAAACGTGCAATACAAAGCCATCACGGCCGTACAGGATTCACTTCTCGCCGCGACTGACGGCACAATGAGCGTGGATGTGACCGACATAATGGAGAATCCGGCCATGACGCAAGGCACAGACGGATGGGAATGCAAGGGCTATGTGGGCGGCAACACCTACTCGCCGACAACAAGAGCCGGCGTGAACGAGCTGTACGAGAAGTGCGCACTGCTGCAACAAACGGTGAAAGGACTTGCACCTAACACGCTGTACCGCTTCTCTCTGCAAGGCTTCTTCCGCAATACGGCAAGCGATATATGCGTGGCCAACGCGGAAAAGGGCTACGAAATGAGCAACGCCTACATCTTTGCGGGCGGCAATACGCACCGTTTCGCGGACTGGGCGAGCGACAGAACCGGCGCAACCGGGCCCAACTCCATGGAGGAAGCGGCCGTATGCTTCAGCGAAGGGAAGTACAACAACGCCGTGGTAGGCCGCTCCGACAAGGACGGATGCCTGACGGTGGGGCTGGAACTGAAACAGAAAATCACGGCAAGCTGGCTTATATGGGGCGCGGCCAAGCTGGAACAGTGCGCCGAAGCGGTAGATTACACATCGTCAATAACCAACCCCAGCTTCGAGAACGCATTGAACGGATGGGACAACAACGGCATGCAGACCCAGAACAACAGCGAGCCTTCCGCCGCAAAGACAGGCTCATACTACTGCGAACGGTGGACGAAAGCACCGGGACACCTGCCTGACGGCTACGTGCAGCAGACGGTGACAGGGCTGCCGGAGGGCACTTACAGGGTGACGGCGACCTGTCATGCCGAGAACCAAAGCGGCACACCGGCCAAGGCAAGCGGCGTGTTCCTCTTCGCAGGAGAGAACACTACCGAGGTTAGCGGCACGGCGGAATACTCCGTTACGGGCACGGCGATAGGCGGAGAGCTTACCATCGGCTTCAAGAGTGCGGGCACCGACGCCAACTGGATGACGGTAGATAACTTCCGCCTGCAATGGATTGGCGAAGCGACCAGCGGCTACAAGAAATCCCTTGAGCTGTGGATTAACAAGCTGCAAGGCCTGATTGAGACGAAAAAGATACTCTCCGACGCACAGAAACAGCAGGCACGGAAACTCATTAAGGACGCAACGGCGGCGGAAACACAGCAGGAAATCACTGACGCGATAGCCAAGGTGAAGGCCATGTACGAGGAACTCGACGCGTACCGCATAGCCGTTGACCGCTCTTCCGACCTCTACAAAGGCTATCTCTTCGCCTTCTTCCCGTCCAACAGCGACGAGAACCTGTACTACGCATACTCGGAAGACGGCTTCAACTACACCGTGCTGAACAACGGACAGCGCGTGATGGCGTCAGACACCGTGGCCATAAAGAAAGGAATACGTGACCCGCACATACTGCGGGGAGCCGACGGCAAGACGTTCTACATGGTCGCTACCGACATGAGATGCGCCGAAGGATGGGCAAGCAACCGCGGCATTGTCATGTACAAGAGTACCGACCTGATACACTGGCAGCACTCTACCGTACACTTCCCCGACAGGTTTCCCGACGGATGGAGCAGCGTTACACGCGTGTGGGCACCTGAGGTTATATGGGATGCAGACTATGTCAACACTGACGGAAGCAAGGGACGCTACATGATTTACTTCTCACTTCTGACGAGTGACGACGGCACCTGCACCTACGACAAGGTGTATTACTGCTACGCCAACGACGACTTCACCGACCTGTTGGATTATCCTGTGCATTTCTACGACCGCGGATCGGCCACCATTGACGCGGACATCGTGTATGACGAGGGCGACAGACTGTACCACATGATATACAAGAACGAGGGTTCGGGCGGTATATGCCACGTCACGGCAGAGCGTCTGACGCCGGAAAAGGGGATGCCGACCGGCAGCCAATGGAGCGCACCCACCGGCACGGTGCAGCAGACAAACGTGGCGGTAGAGGGCGGAGGTATATTCCGGCTCATAGGAGAGAACACGTGGGTAGTGATGTATGACTGTTACGGCAGCGGCTACTACCAGTTCTGCACCACCACGGACTGGAAGAAGTTTACCCTGAAAGCACAGACGGCCACGAGCGGAGCGTTCACTCCGCGGCACGGCACGGTGATGCCAATCACGGCAAGTGAGTACAACAAGCTCATCAAGGCGTTTCCCGCCGAGGGGCTGACAAGCTGCCTGCTCGGTGACGTAGATGGCAACGGGACAGTGGATTCCATTGACGCGGACATGGTAATCAAGCATTTCCACGGCGTTCAGCAGACAGGTTTCGACCGCTCCGTAGCCGACATGAACGATGATTCCAAGATAACGGTAGCCGATGCCAACAGCATAGTGAACAACTAAGCGACGGCACAATAAAACGCGAAACAGCCCCGGAAGGCAATTCTTTCCGGGGCTGTTTCGCGTTTGTCATATTTCCATCGGTTACCGGTACAATCTGTACTATATACGGGGCGCGAAATAAAAGGGTGCTGATTACCTTGCAATCAGGTGCTGATTACACGGTAAAAGGGTGCTGTTTACAAGGTAATCAGCACCCTTTTACCGTGACGTATGTAATATGTTATATTGCAGCGTATTGCATTTCTGTAATCTGCCACATTGTAGGGACGCACCTTGGTGCGTCCGAATCTCCGCGAAACACACATCGGTGGACGCACCGAGGTGCGTCCCTACAACCTCGCTGTGTAGTTCGTTTATTATGTCACCGCACCATTTCCAGCAACTCTTCGCCCGTCAGTTTGTGGCTCATGTCCGTGCTGTCGAGTATGTCCTGCACCAAAGCCTGCTTGCGTTCGTGCAGACGCTGTATCTTCTCCTCTATCGTTCCCTCCGCAATGAGGTGATAGACGGTCACGGATTGTTTCTGCCCTATGCGGTGAACACGGTCCGTGGCCTGCGCCTCTATCGCCGGATTCCACCACGGGTCGGTATGTATCACGTAATTGGCGCGCGTAAGGTTCAGTCCGAGACCACCGGCCTTGAGGGAGATAAGGAACACGGGACAAGCGCCGTTCTGGAACTTCTCCACAAGATTCTGGCGCGTCTTTATATCCACCGAGCCGTCTATATACAGGTAAGGGATGCCGACAGCGTCGAGAGCCTGCCTTATCAGCGCGAGATACGACGTGAACTGCGAGAACACGAGCGCCCCACCCTGCATCTTTCCGGTCTCATCGGTGGTGAAACCCTCTATTATCGTCTGCAACAACTCCACAAGGGCGGTAATCTTTGAGCCCGTCGTGCCTGTGCCGCCGCTCCTTCCTTCTTCCACAAGGCGTATGTCGCACGAGCACTGCCGCAGGCGTGTTATCTCGGCAAGGGTGTTCATCGACACCCTGCCGGTGCCCTCTGTCAGCAGCATCGCCTCCGCCTTGCGGCGCAACACCTCATAGACGAGCATCTCCTCCTCGCTCATCGTGACACGCTGGTATATCTCTTCCTTCTCCGGCAGTTCCTTGGCCACCTTGTCCTTGGTGCGCCGGAGCATGAAAGGTTTGACGATACGGTTCAGTTCCTGCTGCCTCGTCTTGTCGCCATTCTGCTCTATCGGCACGATGAAACGCCTGCTGAAATCCTCAAAAGAGCCCAAGAGGCCGGGGTTGACGAACTGAAAAAGATTCCACAACTCACCGAGATGGTTCTGCACGGGAGTACCGGTCAGCATGACACGGTTGTCACTTGTCAGCCGCATGGCGACCGCCGAGGTCTTCGCTCCGCGGTTCTTTATGATGTGAGCCTCGTCAAGACAGATGGTTGTCCAGTGCTTGTTGACAAGAAACTCCTTCACACTGAGCAGCAGTCCGTACGTGGTTATGACCACATCACCGGCCTGTGCGTTCCTGACCACTGCCCGCCGGTTCTCCGCAAAGTTGAGGATGGTGACATTAAGTGACGGCGCGAACTTGGCGAACTCCGTCTGCCAGTTCGGTGCCACGGATGCCGGAGCGACGACAAGTGCCGGCCCTTCCTGCGCCTTCAACAGCAGAAAGGCGATGGTCTGTATCGTTTTGCCCAGTCCCATGTCGTCTGCCAGCAGCGCACCGGCACCCCACCGGTTCAGCCTTGACATCCAACGGTAGCCCTCCTTCTGGTATTTGCGCAGGGTGGCGTTAAGCGTTTTCGGTACATCCGGCGAGTATGTGCTCGCCTCCTTGATGCGTTCCCTTATCTGTTTCAGCTCCCCGTCCTCCGCAATCGACAGCTCCCCGTCCAGCAAATCGGCGCCAAGCAGTGCGGCGGAGAATGGAGATACCTGCACCTTACCATGCGAACGTGACGCGATGGCATCGAGTCTGCTGAGCTGTTGGCGCAATTTTTCGCTGAGAGCGAGGAACTCTCCGTCGCCCAACTTTATGAAACGCCCGCGGCCTTGGCTCGTAAGGTCAAGCAGTTGGGCCATG
Source organism: Prevotella sp. (assembly GCA_017623655.1). Lineage (GTDB taxonomy): Bacteria > Bacteroidota > Bacteroidia > Bacteroidales > Bacteroidaceae > Prevotella. The sequence goes on along the minus strand of JAGAON010000003.1, from coordinate 174,414 downwards.
GTTATGACCTTGCCTTGGTCCAGTTCCACCGTTCCTTCAATCTCGAACCATCCGTTTTCCGTTTTCTTTATCGCCCCGTTCCATACGGTTGAGGAACTGCGTCCGCGCACTTTTATCCTCGCACCGTCCTGCCATTCGCAGGTGATACGGTCGGTATTCTGCTGCGCATACTCCACAAGCGGCAGCAGATCGTAGGCATCCAGCACCATGGTGGCGTCTGTTTCGGCGGACTTCATGCCCGTATTGTCAAGGAAATGCTGCATATTCGCAGTCTCCTCAGCCATATTCCGCCTCACCCTTGTATAGTGTGCGCTGTCCGTCCCGTCCATTATTATGTCCTCACCCCGTCCCGGCCTGCAACGGATGCGGCCTCCTTCCAACGGCCGTACAAACACGCTGACGGCGTAATTGTTACGGTCGTAGGGTCTGATCTGCATCGTCATCCGCGCCTGTCCGCCGGTAATCGGCAGCGTACTGCCGCCCTCTATGAGGTCACTGTTAACCTCTATCTTGCCGCCTATGCCCCTAAGGAACGTCCGCAAGGGCTCTTCCGCCTCGAGAGGGAAATGGCCTAACGACAGCAAGCGGTTGTAATAAGGCTGCTGTTCCTCCGTTATCCGCAGGAAATTGATGGTTGTTTCCCCCGTATGCACTATGATAATGCCGTCGTCTATCTTGTCTGCCGGCACGTTACTGCTGACAAGGAAGCCTGAAGGTGTGCGCAGAAGGGTGATGTAAGGCATCTCCTCTATCACCTCGACAAGCCGGTATGGCGAGTGGCTTCCCACGTAAAGACGGCTGTGTTCGGTCATTTCCGGCAGCAGATGTTTCACTTCCAGCCAGTTGTCATCATACGTAGTCTTGCGTGCCGCGTTGGCTATACGGCTGTCGGCAAGGGTCATTTCCGGCAGTCCTCCGTTGTAGAAGCTCGCCAGACTGACCGTCTTTCCCGCGCTCCACGAGCCGTTTTTCAGCATCGTCTGCACCTTTACGGTGACCAGTGACGACGATGTGCTGTCCATGAAGTAAGCGATTCTCGAGTTCCTGACACCTTCCCGCACCGTTCTCGCAGCCTGTCCCATCAGGTCTTCCAGCACATTCTCCCACTCCTTCTTATGATATGTAGAGGCGAGCAGCCCCTCTTTGCCGTACGCTGCATTGGCATCTGACTCTGATGCGGCGTCGATGGCGCGGTAAGCACGCATCTCGTGTTTCATGATTAGCCACTGCGGCTGCGGTTCCTGCGACAGTTCCTTGCCGAGGTAGTGGCACATCAGCACGGCAAGGGCGCGCGTTGTCCTGCCGGAAGAGGACAGGAGAGCGGTCAGCTTGCGCTTGACGGCGTTGTCGGTAGAGCCTCCGTACAATATGTCATAGAGCACCTTGCCGGCGGATGTGACGTCGTTCTCGACGGCTTTGCTGACGCCGAGCGCCCTTCTCCGCCCCTCATCGGTGCCTGTAAGATAGGATATAAGTACAAAGAAGAAGTTGACTATGTCGAGAGGGAAGTAGTTTGTCTTCTTTGACGCGTGTGACTGCCGGTTGTTATAAAGCGCCAAAGCCTTCTTGAAATGCTCGAATGATATTCTGATATTGCCCTTGTAAGCCTCTGACATGGCAGCGATGATGCGGTGACTCATATACCCCGGCAGCAGCATACGGGGCAACCTGCCGTAGGCGAGATAGTCATACAGGTCGCAAATGCCTGCCAAAGTCTCCCGTTCCTCACCGCCGGACATGAAGAAGCGGTAGCCGGACAGAAGGGAACGGATGTGTGTCGTGTCCGCAATCTCCTCGTCCACGAACATCATTACGAACGTGTCATGCAGCAGGGAGGAGAAGTTATTGTGGTCGAACAGCATGAGAAGCTGCGCGAAGTCGGGGTTGTGCACCGCGGGGATGAAGCACCGCAGCCGCATGGATATTTCGTAGTCGCTTATCTCAAACAGCGAGATGTCCCTGTAATCGCTGCTGATATACCGCCACAGCATCTTCTGCACGGCAGAGGGTCTCAACGCTTTCGCGGCCTCAAGCACCGCTATCGTCAGTTCTTTCTCCTCGCCATACAGGTACATCATGGCCGGGATGAGGTATTCATCCCTTACCGAATAGTCGTATGTGGCGGTGCGCCAGTTGTACGCTCCCTCGCGTATCAGCCCCTTGCCTTTCAGTATTCCCGCCGCCATCTCCATGTCAACAAACGGCTTTCCCGTCAGTTTCCCCATGGCGTCTTTCAGGTTTCCCGTCTCGGAGCCGTCTGCATTGAACAGCGTATAGATGGCAAGCAGGTACTTGTCATTGACACCGAGGGAGGAGAATATGGCGTTATTCATCTGGCAGCGGTTTGGCGTTGTTGTCTGAAAGGGGTTACAATGAGTAGGCTATGGCGTATGCCTTGATTCTCTTAACCATGGCAAGCAGGCCGTTTGAGCGTGTGGGCGAGAGATGTTCCTTAAGCCCTATGCGCTCGATGAAGTAAAGGTCGGCGTCCAGTATCTCCTTCGGAGTATGGCCGGAGAGCACCCTCAGCAGCAGGGCCACGATGCCCTTCACGATGAGCGCGTCGCTCTCCGCGGTGAAGGTGAGTGTCCCGTCCGCCTCTTTGTCACACTGTACCCATACCCTGCTCTGGCAACCGTCGATGAGGTTCTGTTCCGTCTTGTACTTGTCTTCAAGCGGTTCCTGCTCTCCTCCGAGGTCTATCAGCAGCTGGTACTTGTCCATCCAGTCGTCAAAGCCTTCAAATTCGGATATTACCTCGTCCTGAATCTCGTTTATTGTCATGCTTGTTTCTTGTTGTTTTATATTGTCCAGCCCCCTCCCAACCTCTCCAAGGGGAAGGGGCTTGTATGCCTTGTTTTCCATATAGAATTTGGTTGCTCCGCAATCAGCACCTGATTACATTGTAATCAGCACCTAATCACTGTGTAATCAGCACCTGATTGCACGGTAATCAGCACCCTTTTGCGGGAGGCTTAATAATCATGGCGTAAATTAAAGTTTCTGCATTATGAAGAGTTTGTCACTCGGCCGCACCTTTCCCGGCACCGCAATGCTGACACGCCAGCCTTTCCTGGCCACGTCAACGGGCTTTAAGTCAAAGCGTATCTCCTCCACCTTATCTATATACATGGCGCCGGTCGTGGGACCGGTGATGAGCAGTTTGTCACCCACCTGAAGCTCGTGCGCCTCCACCTGCAACTCCGCCACGCCGATTTTCGAGAAGTATTTGACCACCTTTGCGGCATAAACCTTCTTCTCCGTGGCCTTGGAACCGTAGGAATCGTTCCATTCCCCAAGCGTCTGTCCTTGATAATAACCGTCCCAAAAGCCGCGGTTGAAAACGCGGGCGAGCCTCTCGTCCCATGCGTCCTTGGCCTCTTCCGTGAAGTGGACGGGCGTTTCCGCCCCCTCCTCCTTGTCGGCCAACACAGCGTTTATGGCCTCACGGTAGCAACGTACCACCGTATCAACATACTCCGCGCCGCGCGCCCGTCCCTCAATCTTGAACACTCTGACGCCGGCATCCATCATCCTGTCGATGAAACGGATGGTTTTCAGGTCCTTGGGGGACATGATATACTTGTTATCCACAAGCAGTTCGTTGCCCGTTTCGGCATCAGTGACGTCGTAACCCCTGCGGCATATCTGCACGCATTCGCCCCGGTTGGCGGAGCGGTTGGCATTGTGCAGCGAGAGATAGCACTTGCCCGATATGGCCATACACAGCGCACCGTGGCAGAACATCTCTATGCGGACGGGACGGCCGCTTGGCCCGCAGATGTTGTCGCGCACCGCCTGCTCGTGTATTTCCTTCACCTGCTCCATGCGAAGCTCACGCGCCAGCACCACCACATCGGCGAACTTGGCGTAGAAACGCAACGCCTCGATGTTGGAAATGTTAAGCTGTGTCGATAGATGCACCTCCTGTCCGACCTCCGCACAGTACATCATCACCGCCACGTCAGAGGCTATCACCGCCGTAATGCCGGCCTCCTTGGCCGCGTCTATTATCTCGTGCATCTGCCCAATGTCCTCACCGTAGATGATGGTGTTGACCGTCAGGTACGTCTTTATGCCGTGACTGCCGCACAATGCGGCTATTTCTTTAAGGTCGGCGATGGTGAACGGCGCAGCGGAGTGGGCACGCATATTAAGTTTCTCAATGCCGAAGTAGATGGAATCCGCCCCGGCATTGATTGCGGCCGCAAGGCTCTCACGCGAGCCTACCGGCGCCATTATCTCATAATCTACAACTCCCATACAGCTCCGTCAGGTGTGTCCTTGATGATAAAGCCCGCCTCGTTCAGCGCGTCGCGTATCTGGTCACACGTCGCCCAGTCCTTCTCGGCACGGGCCTTGGCACGCATTTCCAGCACCATATCGACCACCTTGCCGAACGACTGCTCCCTCGTGGCGTCGCCACTGCCCTGCGCCGCGGCGGTAAGACCGAGTATATCCTCCGTGAACGTGTGCATGGTCTTCGACAGTTGGTCAAGGTGCGCCTGCGAAATCTTGGCCTTACGGTCAACGAGCAGGTTGACATTGTGGCACGCCTCGAACAATAATGATATGACGACAGGTGTCTGCAAGTCATCGTTCATCGCGTCATAGAGCTTCTGTTCCAACTCGCTGACGAACTTATCCACCTCCGGTGACGAGCCTTTGGCGGGCTGAATGCGCTTCAAGTCCTTTAATCCCTGCATCAGACGGGCAAAGCCTTTCTCGGCAGACTCCAGCGCTTCAGACGAGAAATCGACCGTTCCGCGGTAGTGGGCGGACAGGATGAAGAAGCGAATGGTCATCGGTGAGAACGGTTTTGTGAGCAGTTCGTGCTCTCCTTTGAAGAATTGGTCAAGCGTAATGAAGTTGTTGTACGACTTACCCATCTTCTGTCCGTTGATGGTTATCATGTTATTGTGCATCCAGTAGCGCACCGCCGGATGGCCCATCGAGGCCTGCGCCTGCGCTATCTCGCACTCATGGTGCGGGAAAACGAGGTCCATTCCGCCGCCGTGAATGTCAAATTCCTCGCCAAGATACTTCCTTCCCATGGCCGTACACTCGCAATGCCATCCGGGAAAGCCGTCAGACCACGGGGAAGGCCAGCGCATTATGTGCTCGGGCTGCGCCTTTTTCCACAGCGCGAAGTCCGCCTGGTTCTTCTTTTCACCCACTCCCGCCAGCGTGTCCCGTGACGCATCCTTGATGTTTTCCAGCGTGCGGCCGGAGAGAATGCCGTACTTATAGTCCTTGTTGTACTTCTCAATGTCAAAATAGACGCTGCCGTTGCTAACGTAAGCGTAGCCGTTGTCGAGTATCTCCTGCACCAGTTGCTGCTGCTCTATGATGTGCCCCGTGGCGTGAGGCTCTATCGACGGCGGCAGCACATTGAGCTTTTCCATGGCCGAATTGAAGCGGCGCGTGTAGTACTGCGCTATCTCCATCGGCTCCAACTGCTCCAGTCTTGCCTTCTTGGCGATCTTGTCCTCGCCCTCGTCGGCATCATGTTCCAAGTGACCCACATCGGTTATGTTGCGCACATAGCGCACCTTGTAGCCGAGATGTTGCAGGTATCGGAAAAGGATGTCAAACGTAATAGCGGGGCGTGCGTGCCCGAGATGCGCGTCACCATATACCGTCGGGCCGCAGACATACATGCCCACGTGTCCCGGATGTATCGGTTTGAAAGCCTCCTTCTTGCGGGAGAGCGTGTTGTATAATAATAATGTCTGTTCCATTTTTTATCATCTGCCGCCCCCTCCCGGCCTCCCCGAGGGGAGGATAAGATACGGTTTGGCGGTCTGTTATTTAGTTGTTTACATATTAAATGCCCTGTGCCATCCCTTTCTCTCCTTCCCTCGGGGAGGCCGGGAGGGGGCTTTTGGGTTAACTCAAGCTCAGCATTCTGTTGATAGGCTTCACCGCTTCCTTGGCAATCTCCGGCGCAACCTCCACCACCGGAGCCTCGTTTTTCAGGCAGTCACGCAGTTTTTCCAGCGTGTTTAGCTTCATGTATTGGCACTCGTTGCAGCTGCATCCCGCACTTCCCTCGCCCGCTTCCGGCGGAACGGGGATGAAGGTACACTCCGGACAGGTGCGCTGCAACTCGTGAAGTATGCCCGCCTCCGTGGCGACGATATACGTTTGCGGCGCATTCTCCTGCGCATATTTCAGCATATCGGCCGTCGAGCCTTTCACCTGAGCCATGGCCAGCACGGGAGCCTTGCACTCCAAGTGCGCCATCACCACGGCCTCCGGGTGCTCTTGCTTCAACCTTGCTATGGCCTCACAGGAGAAACGTTCGTGCACATGACATCCTCCGTCCCACAACTCCATGTTGCGGCCGGTCACGGAATTGATGTACGAGCCGAGGTTATAGTCCGGTCCGAAAAGGATTTTGGCGTCCTTGGGCAGCTGATCGACAACCTTCTTGGCGTTGCCCGATGTCACCACGACATCCGTCAGAGCCTTTGTGGCGGCAGTGGTGTTGACGTATTGCACCACCATATAGTCCGGATGCTCCGCTTTCCACTTGCGCAAATCCTCCGCGTCGCACGAGTCCGCAAGGGAACAGCCGGCTGACAAGTCAGGAGCCAGCACCAGTTTCTCCGGCGACAGCAGTTTGCACGTCTCGGCCATGAAGTGAACACCGCACATAACGATGATGTCCGCGTCCGTCTGCGCGGCCTTCCTCGCCAGTGCCAGCGAGTCACCGACAAAGTCCGCCACCTCCTGCACCTCGCCAACAGTGTAGTAGTGAGCCAGCACCACCGCATTCTTCTCCTTGCACATACGGCGTATCTCCGCCTGCAATGCCTTGGTATCGTTCTGTTTCATATATCTTCCGGGTTGTTGCTATCAAAGTGCAAAGTTAGCAATTTATTTCCGTAAAAGCAAGAGTTTACGCCCCTTTTTTATCCGCGTACCTTTATATTATATCATAACGGGAATGGCTCCAAGGAACAAAAAGCAAAAAATACAAAAAAATAAAAACCGCATCAAATAACCATATATATGACACGCCTCCGCAAAAGGGTGCTGATTACCATGTAAACAGGTGCTGATTACACTGCGATTAGCACCTGATTGCAATGTAATCAGCACCCTTTTGCGGAGGCGTTAATATGCAATGAAAGTTGCAGGTCATAAAAGCAGGCACGGCATCCTTGCCGTGCATCCGGCAAGATGGCTGTAAACCACCTTTGTAGGGACGCACCTTGGTGCGTCCCTACAACGCATTACAACCCAGCGCATTGCCGGACAGACTGGCATCCCCTGTAAAAACAAAGAGGATGGACAACCTCACGGTCATCCATCCATACAAACTTAAACAACCAATAAAAGAAATGGATTGTTTATCTTGTAGCATTATCTGATAAAAAGCAGTTCGCGGTACTTCGGCAGCGTCCATACCTCGTCATCCACCTTGGCCTCGAGCTTGTCGATGTGGTAACGTATCTTGCCCATCAACGGCTCCACCGTGTCGTGGTATGCGATGGCTTTCTCGCGCTCGGACTCTATCTTGTTGGCCACCTTGCGGGCGTTTGTCAGAGCCTCGCAGCCCTCCTCTATGGCCTTCACGCGCTGTGAAATCTTGGAGATAAGGGCGAGGTTGCTTGCCGCCACATCCTTGAACTCATCGTCGGGAAGTATGGATTTCAGCGCAGCCACGTTCTCCGCGAGCTTGGTCTGGTACGCAACGACCTGCGGAATGATGTGGTTAACAGAGAGATCACCGAATATGCGCGCCTCGATCTGTATCTTCTTCGTGTATGTCTCCCACTTGATTTCGTTGCGGGCTTCAAGTTCCTTGGCCGTCATGATGTTCAGAGACTCGAACATATCGATTGAAGCCTTGTCGAGATAGCGGTCGAAGATAAGCGGGCAAGAGCTCTCGACGTCCAGTCCGCGCTTCTCAGCCTCAGCCACCCAAGCGTCAGAATAGCCGTTGCCGTCAAAGCGAATAGCCTTGCAGGTCTTTATGTCGTCACGCAGAACGCTTATTATCGCCGCGTGAACCTCCTTGCCGTTGGCCACCAATGCGTCAACACGCGTCTTGAAACTAACGAGCGCTTCCGCCACTGCGGCATTGAGTACTATCATTGCAGACGCACAGTTCGCCTCAGAACCCGGTGCGCGGAACTCGAAGCGGTTGCCCGTAAAGGCGAACGGAGAGGTGCGGTTGCGGTCGGTATTGTCTATCAGGAGCTCCGGTATTGACGGTATGTCGAGCTTCAGTCCGGCCTTTCCGGCAATGGCGATGGTGTCGTCATCGGAGTTCTCAAGGTGGTCAAGAACCTCCGTAAGCTGCTTGCCGAGGAAGGAAGATACTATTGCCGGCGGCGCTTCATTGGCCCCGAGACGGTGCGCATTGGTCGCAGACATGATGGAAGCCTTAAGAAGTCCGTTGTGTTTATATACACCCATCAGCGTCTCCACGATGAAAGTGACGAAGCGGAGGTTGCTGATCTCGTCCTTGCCGGGTGCGTGGAGCAGTATGCCGGTGTCGGTAGAGAGGGACCAGTTGTTGTGTTTGCCGGAGCCGTTCACGCCGTCAAACGGCTTTTCATGGAGCAGACAGCGGAAGCCGTGGTTGCGGGCCACCTTCTTCATGAGTGCCATTATGAGCATATTATGGTCCACAGCGAGGTTGGTTTCCTCGAAGATGGGAGCCAGTTCAAACTGGTTCGGGGCGACTTCGTTATGCCTTGTCTTGCAAGGTATGCCCAGTTCAAGAGCCTGTATCTCCAAGTCTTTCATGAAAGCGGCCACGCGTGCCGGTATGGAACCGAAGTAGTGGTCGTCCATCTGCTGGTCTTTCGCGGAGGAATGTCCCATCAGCGTGCGTCCGGTAAGGAGCAGATCAGGGCGTGCGGAGAACAGTCCTTCATCCACAAGGAAGTATTCCTGCTCCCAACCGAGGTTTGATACCACCTTGCTTACCTCCGGGTTAAAGTATTTTACGACGTCCGTCGCAGCCCTGTCAACGGCGTGTATGGCTTTCAGCAGCGGTGTCTTGTAGTCCAGTGCCTCACCGGTATAGGAGATGAAGACGGTCGGTATCATCAGCGTGTCGCCTATAACGAACACGGGTGAGGTCGGATCCCATGCGGAATAACCGCGTGCCTCGAAAGTGGAACGTATGCCGCCGGAGGGGAAAGAGGATGCGTCCGGCTCCTGCTGCACAAGGCTTTTGCCTTCAAACTCCTCTATCATGCCGCCTTTCCAGTCGTGTTCCACGAAGGCGTCGTGCTTCTCCGCCGTTGTGCCCGTAAGCGGCTGGAACCAGTGTGTGCAGTGTGTCGCGCCAAGCTCCATCGCCCATTTCTTCATGCCTTCCGCCACTTTGTCCGCGGTAGCGCGGTCAAGCGGTGCGCCATTGTCGATGACATCGAGCATCTTGTCATAGACTTTCTTTGGAAGATACTTAAACATCTTCTGCTTGTTGAAGACATACTTGCCGAAGAACTCCGACGGACGCTCTGCCGGTGCAGGCACTTCTACGGGGCGTTTCTTGAACGCTTCGGCTACAACCTGAAATCTTAGATTTGCCATTTTATTTTGTTTTTATATTAGTCCTTACTGTTTTTTCTACTGCAAAGGTAGTGTTTTTTCCGTAGTTACACAAGTTTTTCGCAACCTTTATATTATGGCGCAACAGTGAAACCTACAACGAGATAGCCTTTCTTCGTGCTCGGATTGCATGAGCCTTCCATAAACACCGGGGTGCCCCAAGACTTGCATACGGGTATGGTCTTCGTCGCGCGGAGTGATATGTTGGTCACGCTGAAGCCGCCTGTGGCGTCGGCATAGAAGTCCGTTGAATATGGAACGGCGCCCACCGTGGCCGTCCAGTCGCAGGAGGCAAGCGTGAACGGCGCGCTCAACTGCACGTATGACGAGTATGCCCTGTCACCGCTCTTGTTACAACCGTCAGCACCCGCGAAGTTGGTGTACCACTGTATGGCCAGCGGACCGAAGTCATAGCCGATGTTGGCTTCCCACACGTGCTTGGTGTCATGCGCACGATACTCGAAGTATTTGTTGTCCTCCCCGTAGTAAGAGAACCAGTAGTCGGTCACGCCTACGTTGAAACCGCCCTTGGCGTAGGCCAGCGTGAGGTCAAACTCCTTCGCGTCCTGCGTGTTGAGGAAGCCGTAGCTGCCCCATGCGGAGAGCGAGAAGCCTTTGTAGGAGAGGCCGGCCGACGGCTGTATGGCTGCGTCTCCGAGTGCCTGGCCGCGCCATACGTAGCGTGAAACCACATCTGCCGAAACAGAACCTTCCACCTTGTCCTGAGCGTTCGCCGCGCTGATGCCCATGATACCCATTGCCGCAAGGGTCAATACTTTGATGATTCTCATAATCTTGTTCCTTTCCTGAATTAAAGGGTTAATAATTTGTGTTTGTGTATAAATATAGTGTTGTGTTTGTGCCTGTGCGGCTTGTCTTTCGCAATCAGGTGCCGATTACACTGTAATCAGGCCTCTTTTACACTGTAATCAGGTGCTGATTGCGGGGTAATCAGGTGCTGATTGCAGCACGCTTAGTCCGCGGTCATCTTCTGTCGGGTGCAATACCTTGTACGACAAGGCGTTACCGCCACTCCCGAATCCTGCGCATGGCTTCCTCGCAGTCCTCTCTTTCGCCGAAGGAGGTAAGGCGTACATAACCTTCTCCCGAAGGGCCGAAGCCCACACCGGGCGTACACACGACGCTCGCGCCATAGAGAAGCTGGTCAAAGAACTTCCACGATGAGCAGCCGTCGGGCGTCTTCACCCACAGATATGGTGCGTTCCTGCCGCCGAACACCTCGAAGCCCATGCGTGTCATGGCCTCGCGCATCAGCGTGGCGTTATCCATGTAGTAGTCTATCACGGCCTTTGTCTGCTCCTTTCCCTCAGGGGTGTAGATGGCTTCCGCCGCACGTTGGGAGATATAGCTCGTGCCATTGAACTTGGTACTCTGCCTTCTGTCCCACAGATGGTTAAGCTCTATGCGCCGCGAACCGTCCAGTGTCACCGCCGTAAGGTCTTTCGGTATCACGGTGTAGCCGCATCTTACGCCGGTGAAGCCCGCCGTCTTAGAATAGGAGCGGAACTCTATGGCGCACTTGCGCGCCCCCTTTATCTCGTAAATGGAATGCGGTATGTCGTCCTCCCGTATGAAAGCCTCGTACGCGGCGTCGTAAAGTATGAGCGTATCGTTCCTCAACGCGTAGTTGACCCACTTGCGCAGCTCCTCCTTTGTCAGCACAGTCCCCGTGGGATTGTTGGGATAACAGAGGTAAATCATATCGACCCTGCGGTCGGGTATCTGCGGTATGAAGTTGTTTTCCGCCGTACACGGCATATAGTTCACGTTGCTCCACGAGCCGTTCTCGAACACTCCGGCACGTCCGCACATCACGTTTGAGTCGATATAGACCGGATATATCGGGTCGGTCATGCCTATCGAGTTGTCCCACCGCACTATGTCGCCGATGTTGCCGGTGTCTGATTTCGCCCCGTCATTGATGAAAATCTCGTTCGGGTCAAGGTGTATTCCGCGCGGAAGGTAATCGTTCTTTATGATGGCCTCACGCAGAAAATCGTATCCCCGCTCCGGTCCGTAGCCCCTGAACGTGGCCTTTTCCGCCATCTCGTCCACCGCCTTGTGCATGGCTTCGGTGACAGCCGGAACCAAAGGGCGTGTCACGTCGCCTATGCCGAGGCTGATAACCCTCACCTTCGGGTGCGAGACCTTGTAGGCGTTTACCTTCTTCGCTATGTCGGCGAACAGGTAATTGGCTGACAGTTTAAGATAATGTTCGTTTACTAATGCCATTGTTCTCGTGTTCTTTTATTGTTGTAAGTTTGCTTGTCTGTCGTTACGGGAGCTCCGTTTCCCCCTCAAAGGCTATCGCCGCAGGGCCTGTCATCATGACGTGCCCGTCCGTTTCGTCCCACCGTATGCCCAGCATTCCGCCGTCCATGAGCACGCTGCTCTCCCTGTTCCGCCGTCCGGTGAGCTTCGCGGCCACCGCTGTCGCACAGGCTCCGGTACCGCAGGCGAGGGTAATCCCACTGCCTCTCTCCCACACTCTCATCCTTACCGTCCCGTCAGGAAGCACCTGCGCGAACTCGATGTTGCACCTTTGGGGAAAGACCGGATGGCGTTCCAGCAGAGAACCGTAGGCCGCCACGTCGAACTTCTCCACGTCCTCGTCAAGGAATATCACGAAATGCGGATTGCCCATCGACACGAACGTGCCTTTGAACGCCCGTCCCTGCACCGTCAGTTCATAGTCAACGGCCGCACCGCCACGCACCCCGAACTGTGCGGGTTGCCTTAATACGGGCTCTCCCATATCCACCGTCACGGTGTCAACAGCACCTTCTTTATCGAGATGCAGGTTCAGAACCTTCACTCCCGAGAGCGTCTGCAGCCTTATAGGATTGGCCGTTGTCAGGCCTTTGTCGTGCAGATACTTCGCCACACAGCGCGTTCCGTTGCCGCACATCATGGCTTCCGAGCCGTCATTATTGAATATACGCATGGAGAAATCGGCGTCAGGCACGGTGGACTTGCCTATCAGTATCAGTCCGTCAGAGCCTATGCCGAAGTGCGGACGGCTCCACTTGATGGAAGCGGCGGCGGGATCCGGTATGTCATACAGCAATGTATTGACATATATATAATCGTTGCCCGCACCGTGCATCTTCGTGAATTTGATGGTCTTCTTCATCATTTCCTTATTGAATACGTTTGACTTCCATTCTTGATTTCGTTGCAAAATTACTACTTTTTGTCGTAAAAACAAGAGAAATCATGTCATTCTAACACAAAAATATCAATAAAATAACAAATTGTAAGAACCAAAGCACTTTTTGAGCACATTGTATAAGCAATGCAAGCAGCAATGCTTACAATCTGAAACCGCACTGACTTTTTGTCAAGCAAAACGCTTTCAATATGCTAATTATCCTAACAAAATGTTGTAATTTTGCATCAGAAACCAAACAAAACGTCGTTCTATACACATTAATTCAATACAAAACGACACGCTGACGGTTTCACAACGCGGCATTATCCGCCCCTTATATATAATAAGGTGTAAACAGATTACAAGACAAAAGGAACGCTATTACGGCGGGACAACAACACAAACACAACATTAATTAATCAAAAAGGGTATTTAGTATGAAAAAGATTGAAGCAATCATCCGCAAGACTAAGTTCGAGGATGTGAAGGAAGCCCTGCTTAACTCCAACATCGACTGGTTTGAGTATCACGATGTCCACGGCATCGGGCAGAGCCGTCAGGAGCGCATTTACCGTGGGGTTCAGTATTCAACGGACGTGATAGAGCGCGTGGCCATCACCATAGTGTGCCGCGAAATCTTCGTGGATTCCACCGTAAAGGCCATAATGGAGGTGGCGCACACGGGCAAGGTGGGCGACGGACGCATATTCGTCAGCGACATGATAGACTGCTACTCCATCCGCACCGGCGACCACGGAGACACCGTTTTGGCTGACAAGAAGTAGCCGCCGACAACAACACACACGACAATAACACAAACACAAAGAAAGGAAAAGATTATGATGGATATATTATTTGCCACACCCCTCGCGGCGGTAGTGGAGGAAGCGAAAGACTACGTTAACGGTCTTGATACCGTATGGGTGCTGCTCGGCGCGATACTCGTGTTCTGGATGCAGCCGGGATTCGCCCTTGTCGAGGCCGGCCTCACACAGTCCAAGAACACGGCCAACATCCTTATGAAGAACTTTGTGGATTTCATGTTCGGCACAGTGTTGTTCTGGATCATGGGATTCTCCATCATGTACGGCGACGGCAACGGCTTCATCGGCTGGGAAGGGTTCGGCTTCATCGGCAGCGACTCAAACGTTCCCGCCGAGTGTACGTTCATGTTCCAGACCGTATTCGCCGCCACGGCAGCCACAATCGTATCCGGCGCCATGGCGGAGCGCACCAAGTTCTCCATGTACGTGGTGTTCTCCGTACTCATCTCCGCGTTCATCTACCCGATAGAAGGCCACTGGTCATGGGGCGGCGGATGGCTCTCCGAGATGGGATTCCATGACTTCGCCGGCTCTACCGTGGTACATCTCTGCGGCGGCGCGATAGCGTTGGCGGGCGCGATAGTGCTCGGTCCCCGTGTGGGCAAGTACGGCAAAGACGGCAAAAGCCGCGCCATCCCCGGCCACAACCTGCTTATCTGCGCGCTCGGCGTGTTCTGCCTGTGGGTAGGATGGTTCGGCTTCAACCCCGCATCCACCGTTGCCGCCACAGGTTACGCCAACGCCGTGAGTATGTCACACGTATTCGTGACCACCAACATGGCAGCCGCCACAGGTGCCATAGCGGCGATGTTCTACACATGGATAGTCGATGGCAAGCCGTCACTGTCAATGCTTTGCAACGGCGTCCTCGCCGGACTTGTGGGCATTACGGCCGGATGTGACTGCGTAAGCATAGGCTCCGCCGCCCTCATCGGCGTGATAGCCAGTGTCCTCATGTGTATGTCCGTAAGCTTCATTGACAAGGTCTGCAAGATAGACGACCCGGTTGGTGCTGTCTCTGTACACGGTGTCGGAGGCATAGCGGGCACGATACTCACAGGCGTGTTCTGCGACCCGTCCATCGACGGCGTTGAGGCAAGCATAGGAACACAGGCTCTCGGAGCATTGGCGGTAGGCGTATTCGCATTCGTATGCGGCATGATACTCTTCACGGTCATCAAGCATACCCACGGCCTGCGCTGCGACCGCATCATCGAGGAGGAAGGACTCGACATCTACGAGCACGGCGAGGCTTGCTACAACTAAACCTCTGTCCGTCAGTATATTAAACGCGGCACATTGCAACCTGCCGCGGAGCGTAAAGTAAAAGGGTGCTGATTACACCGCAATCAGGCCTCTTTTACACCGTAATCAGCACCTGTTTACAGTGTAATCAGCACCCTTTCACAAAAGAACCTCTGCATCATGGGTTCATTACGGCGGCTTACACCATCGACAACGAACCCCGAAGGGGTGACAGAACCAAGCCCGGGGTGTTAACCCCGGAAAAGAGATTGGCAAACCAGCACAAGGTATCGGACACCCCGAAGCCGGCAGGCGAGGAGCACAACGTGCGACGAGGGGTAAAAGAAGTGGGTGACAAGAAAACAAGAAATGGTCACACAAGAAAACAAAACGGCAATGTATCGGAACAAGACAACAAGCGAAGAACACCCCTCGGCGGTTTTAGACCGCCTCGCCTTACGGCTTTGGGGTGCCAATGCTATTCATTGCCCAACATGACAACTCCCGGGGTTAACACCCCGGGCTGTATTATGTCACCCTTTCAGGGTTAGACGATGCAAACGATATGCACAGCAAATCCAACGAACAAACCTATACCCTGCAAGAGGCGAACGACATAGAACAGACAAGACAAACTTAAACCATAACCAATTAAAAAGAACAAACATTATGTGTGGAATTGCATGTATTTTCGGCATCCGGCAACAGACTGCCGAGCTAAGACAGAAGGCTTTGAAGATGAGTCAGAAGATCCGCCACCGCGGACCGGACTGGAGCGGCATCCATGTAGGCGGCTCCGCCATCCTCGCCCATGAGCGGTTGAGCATCGTTGACCCCGAGTCCGGACAGCAACCGCTGTTCTCTCCCGACAGGAAACAGGTGCTGGCGGTGAACGGAGAGATTTACAACCACCGCGACATACGCGCGGAGTTTGCGGGGAAATATGACTTCCAGACGGGTTCCGACTGCGAAGTCATCCTTGCGCTGTACCGCGAATGGAAAGCCGCGGGCAGCGAAGACCCGAGCGGTATCTTCGAGAAAGCGAGCGGAATATTCGCCTTCGCCCTATACGACGAGGAGACTGACGAGTACCTTATAGGCCGTGACCCGATAGGAGTGATACCGCTTTACATCGGACATGACAAGGAGGGAAGGCTCTATGTGGCGTCAGAGCTGAAGGCGCTGGAAGGCTTTTGCGACGAGTACGAGCCGTTCCTGCCCGGCCACTACTACTGGTCAAGGGACGGAAAGATGGTGAGATGGTACAGGCGCGAGTGGATGGAACGTATGCCGGGAGCGTGTTCCGCACCCGTGGCTGACACCGCACGGCTGTCATACAAGGACAGCGTGGCGGCCGTTCATGACGCTCTCGAGGGGGCGGTAAGGCGCCAGCTGATGAGTGACGTGCCGTACGGCGTGCTGCTGTCAGGCGGCCTTGACTCAAGCGTCACGTCGGCAATAGCGCGCAAATACGCCGCGAAACGCATAGAGACGGACGGTGCGGAGAAGGCATGGTGGCCGAGGCTGCACTCGTTTGCGGTAGGACTGAAAGGCGCGCCGGACCTTGCCAAGGCACGGGAGGTGGCTGATTTCATCGGGACAGTACACCACGAAATCAACTATACCATACAGGAGGGACTGGATGCGATACGTGACGTGATATATTTCATAGAGACTTACGACGTGACCACCGTGCGCGCGTCAACGCCAATGTACCTCCTCGCAAGGGTGATAAAGTCGATGGGCATCAAGATGGTGCTGTCGGGCGAGGGTGCCGACGAGGTGTTCGGCGGTTACCTGTACTTCCATAAGGCTCCGGACGCAAGGGAGTTTCACGAGGAGACGGTGCGCAAGCTGGGCAAGCTGCACCAGTATGACTGCCTCAGGGCGAACAAGTCACTGAGCGCATGGGGCGTGGAGGGACGCGTGCCGTTCCTCGACAAGGAGTTCCTTGACGTGGCAATGTCCCTGAATCCGGAGTACAAGATGTGTCCGGGAACGGTGATGGAGAAGAAGATAGTGCGCGAGGCGTTCGCCGATATGCTGCCGGACAGCGTGGCATGGAGGCAGAAGGAGCAGTTCTCCGACGGCGTGGGATATTCATGGATAGACACTTTGAAGGAGATAACGGCCAAGGCCGTGACCGACGAACAGATGGCCCATGCGGCGGAACGGTTCCCCATCAACACCCCGTTGTGCAAGGAGGAGTACTACTACCGCTGCATTTTTGAGGAGCATTTCCCCAGCGACAGCGCGGCAAGAGCCGTGCCTCACGAGGCGAGCGTGGCCTGCTCTACCGCCAAAGCCCTCGAATGGGACGAGGCATGGAAGACCATGAACGACCCGTCAGGCCGCGCCGTGGCGGGAGTTCACGAGCAGGCATACGAGTAAAAACGGCAAAACATCGCCGCAAACATGGTGTGATGAACCCCGAAGGGGTGACATATCCAAGCGCAGGGTGTAAACCCTGCGTTATCATTTTGTGCGTGGAAATGGTATCGGGAACCCCGAAGCCGGCAGGCGAGGAGCACGAAGTGCGACGAGGGGTGATACCAAACAATATATAATCATCACCATATATTTATGTAATGTCGTATTATATGCAGCGGATATGTCACCCCTCGTCGCACTTCGTGCTCCTCGCCTGCCGGCTTCGGGGTTCCCGATACATTTTGCGGACACACCACCTAAACACAGGGTTTACACCCTGTGCTGTAATATGTCACCCCTTCGGGGTTCGCAGCCTATACGGAGAAGCGCAGCAATTCGGACGCACCCGCTCGGCTTGGCCGCTTGCCATAGGCTTTATGCCGGTGGCAAGAAGGTGCGTCCCTACAACGCATTGCAATTCAACGTATTACAAAGGCCACCACAAAAGGGTGCTGATTACATTGCAAAAGGGTGCTGATTACACTGCGATTAGCACCTGATTACAATGTAATCAGCACCCTTTTACAACGGCAACAAATAACCCTTGCAATTATCTTTACGATATTTTAACTTACTGTTAATACTTTTTAATCTATTTTCTTTTTCTTATACAGAATATATCAGTACCTTTGTCGCAGACACTAAGCATTTTATACTAACACAAGAAAATCAAGGAAACATTAATAACTAACTTAATTTATGACAAAAAAACTTTATCTTTACGCCACATTGGCCATGTCAATGGGGCTTGCAGCGTGCT
Organism: Prevotella sp.; assembly: GCA_017623655.1. Classification (GTDB taxonomy): domain Bacteria; phylum Bacteroidota; class Bacteroidia; order Bacteroidales; family Bacteroidaceae; genus Prevotella. The sequence continues at coordinate 156,407 of JAGAON010000003.1, read as the reverse complement.
CATCAAGCGACGAAAGTACCGTCACCACGCCGGGTAATGCGGTTGAGTTCAAGCCGGCACAAGCATCAAAGGTGCTCTTCACCTCCAACGGAACCACGCTTGGCGGGGAAGACGTTGTAACGTATGAGGCCGTAGAAACCAAGGCCATCGACCGTGAAGCGGAAAAGGCTTTGTGCGAAAGCGTGCTTCCGGAGAAGAACGGTAACATCGACAACATCAACACGGACTTCCTTTATTACGCAAAGGACGGCGACATAACGTTTGAGATGTACCCGATATACGCGCAGACATCAACCAACCCGCAGAACTTCGGCATATTCTACTACGACGAGAGTGGCGTGATGCACAAGCAGCTTATCTGGGAAGGCATGAACATTTATAACCTCACACGCACCGATTATGGCTGGGACAATGAGACTAACACACAGGTTGTCTCCACATACAGCAAGGGCATAAAGGTTACCGTCAAACAGGGTTACAAGTTCGGTTTCTACTGGGACGGCAACTTCAACTGGCAGGACATGAAGGAGGGTGACCCGAATAATTACAAGACTGTCTATTACAGTTCTTCATACCTGAACAAGGAAGTGTTCGCTACCGACGGCGGCGGCAACAAGATTTCACCGGAGACAATCAACCAGGTTCACGCCGGAACATTCGTCCGCAACGGCAAGACATACCTCGGACTGGAAGACTGGACGGACTTCGACTATCAGGACATAATATTCTCCATCGACGGAGAATTGGAGACTGTACCGTCTGACAACATCATCCCCGGCGACACGGAGACGCCTGAAGAGCCCGTCGAGCCGACTACTCCGGTGGATCCTATCGACCCGGCCGTACCGAGCGGAGGCTCTGTTGAGGTGAACCTCGCACTCAATGCGCCTCACGAGCAGGGCGACTGGATTGAGTCTCACCTGTCAATTCACGTGCGTGACACTACCGATGTCACCCTGTTCATGCCGATAGAGGCGCAGTACTACTGCCCGCAGGACGACATGATGATTGTCCAGAAGCACGACATCGCATACCAGTACAACGAGACAACGGAGACGGTGACAATGAACGTGAACGGTAATCCCGTGACACTTAACATCACTTACTCCGCTGCCGGCATAACGGTTTCAACGGAAGGCATCAACGCCGACGTGCTGAAATACTGCCGCTCAATGTACGAGGACGGCATCAACTTCGAGATACGGAACTACTACAACAGCAGCCTTACACGCCAGCAGATACAGGAGAAACTCAACAACTCCGTAGTATCCTTTGCCAAGCAGCCCAAGATTTATATGTATGCGAAGGGCATGGTAGAGGGAGCCGGAGTGGAAGACCCGCTTGCCTGCGTCGTAATGCCTGACGACATCGACGACCGCACGGCACCTGCCGCAGGCGAGTTGAGCATGAACGAAGAGTCAATGCTCTACATCTACCCTGTAAAGTAAAACTACAAACTACTCTATAAAACAACCTCCTTCCCTACACTCACAGGTGTAACGGGAAGGAGGTTTTATGTGATACCTTATTATATATATAGGATTAATGGCAACATACGATACGGAAATACAGCTGATACCGGGCAATGAGAGAATGAAAGGCGTGCTGGACTTCCTGACACTGCATGACATCCGCTTCTCCTGCTACACCCATCCGGAGGGCAAGACGATAGAGGAAGCGAAGAAATGGTGGCGGGATGACGGCTCGGTACACTGCAAAAACATCTTTCTGCGCAACCATAAGGGCAACAAACACTATCTGGTCTGCTTCCATTGCGACCACGATCTCGCCATACATGACTTGGAAGCACGGTTGAAAGCGTCGTTGACGGCACAGGGACTGCCGTCTTGCGGCAAGCTGTCTTTCGCCTCTCCGGAGCGGATGGCGAGGTATCTAGGGCTGGAACCGGGCAGTGTCTCGCCCTTCGGACTTATAAACGACACGGAGAACCACACCCACCTGTTCCTCGACGAGAGCCTGAAGCAGGCGGAAACGCTTAGCTTTCACCCCAACGACTGCCGCGGAACGGTGGTTATCTCACATGAAGAATTTGAGCGTTACCTCGCCATTTCGGGTAACACTTACGAATATCTGAAACTGTACTGAGCGCAGAATACGCCTAACTCAGCAGCCTAATATACGTTTCTATGGCGTTCCTTATCTCGGAAACGCATATAAATTCGTCAGCACTGTGCGACCGCGAGCTCTCTCCCGGACCCAACTTGAACGACGGAAAGCGCATGAGAGCCTGATCGGAAAGCGTCGGCGAGCCGAACGGTTGCATCCCCATTGCCACGCAACGCCGCACAAGCGGATGGTCAGCAGGTATCGACGAGGAGTGGAGATGGAAGGAACGGGCTTGCAGACTGCTCTTCATCCTGCCTTGCAGAAAGGCGAACACCTCCTCGTTTGTATAGTGTTCGTTGGTTCGCACGTCAATGATAAAGCGGCATTCGTCAGGCACTACGTTGTGCTGTGTGCCGCTATTGACCACCGTACACTGCATCTTCGTCGGGCCAAGCAGCGGCGATACCTTCTCGAAACGGTAGTCACGGATGAACACAAGGTCGTCAAGCGCCGCATAAATGGCGTTGACTCCCTCGTTACGGGCGGCATGACCGGACTTGCCGCGAGCCACTCCGTCAATGACCATAAGCCCCCTTTCCGCTATGGCCGGCTGCATACCAGTCGGCTCTCCCACTATCGCCACGTCGATTTCCGGCAGCAACGGCAGCACGGAACGTATGCCTCCGGCTCCGCTTACCTCCTCTTCACACGAGGCAAGGTATATGAAATTAAATGAAGGTTGGAGGTTGGAGGTTGGAGGTTGACGGTCTTTCCGTGACGGGTCGGCAAGCATCCGGAACACTTGCAGCAGCGACACCAAGCCTCCGCCGCAGTCGTTTGAGCCGAGACCGTACAGCCTGTCGCCCTCAATCACAGGCGTAAAAGGGTCACGAACCCATGTGGCCACGGGCTTGACGGTGTCTATGTGAGCGTTCAGAAGCAGCGTGGGACGACCGTCATCCCAGTCTTCCGACTTTATCCAAAGGTTGTTTCCCTCCCTGAACGGCTTGAAGCCATAGTCCTGCATGGCTCTCTGCATGACGTCCGCGGCACCTTTCTCGTCACGGCTTACGGACGGAACGGCTATCAGTTGCCTTAACAGCGCAACGGCATCTTCTACATATTGTTCTGTCATCATATCTCTTTTCATTAGAATTTCACTGTCGCCTTGGCCACAAACTGCCTGCCGGGACGCGGTACGCCGCAGGTGAGCATCGAGCCAATGCAATACTGGTTATCGGTAATGTTCTTCACACTGACATCCAAGTCAAGGTGTTTCCACTCGTAAGACAGCCCAAGGCCTATCGTACACTGCGACCTTACCTCATGCAACAGGCTGTACTCCATATAACCATGGAATGTGGATTGCATATCAATATCCTTATAATACGTCTTCGTCTGCGCACTGACAGTGCCCCGCAGCCACAATGTCCCGCCCTTGAAGAATCCCTTTCCCTCACCGGTATATGGGCAATAAGCGGCCGTTATGTTGGAGATCAGCTCGGGAGTGCCAAGGGTATTGCCTCCGAAGACGATGTAATTATCCGACGATACGGTCTCTCCCTCCGCGTTTTGGGTGAAATATTCTTCCTTGCAGACGCGCTGCCAAGTGGCGTTGGCATTGAAAAAGAAACGCGGAGAGACATAGCGCACAGAACCGTCAACGCCTAACTGCCGCATTTTCGCGGCGTTGGCAAAGGCGTAGTCGCCTGACATTATGAAGTCAAGCATAACGATGTCTTTCAGAATATTATAGAAACCGCTCATCTCCGCGCTGAAGCGAGAGCCCGGTCTGTGGTAAACTGCGCCGAGCTGAAAGGCGTTCATTATCTCCGGTTGCAGGTCCTTGCCGCCTGAAAACAGATAAACGAGGCAGGAGCGGTACAGGTATGGCGCATCGACAAAGCTGTGGTTGTATGACAAACGGGTGGAGATTGCTGGCGAGACCTTATATATCAGTGACAGGCGGGGCGACAGATGGTTCAACGGACTGCCCGCAAAGCGGACCTTATGGTCATACCTTATGCCGGCATTCAGAATGAGCCGGGGAGTGAAATAGTGCTTCAGCTGGGCGTATGCAGAATAAGAATTCTCCGCTCCGTCGCTGAAAACGGAATCCGCCCGGTGCACCATCGAAGCATTATAATCACCTCCTATAAGCAGGGAAGCGCCGGAAAGGGAGAAGTGTTCGTACTGTATTCCGCAGAGAAGCGAGCCTTTTCCCAAGAAGTCATAGTTCGTCATGGCGTGTATCTGGCCGCCCGCCGTATAGTTTTCCCAATTCATTTTAAGGTAAGCGCCACGTGTCCATTGCGGCAACGGCTCCCTCTTACCGAGGAAATCGAGGTAAAGCGACGCTATTCCGGAATCGACCGAGTCTCCAAGCACATTATACAGCCCCGTGTTTTCCACCGAAAGGAATGCCGAAACCTGCAAGTCCACATTGCCAAAGGTGTGGGAATAGTCCACGTTCATGTTGTGGTTGAGACGTGACACGCCGGGTTTCTCACCGTCAACGGCGGCATAGCGGTCATAATTGAAGTTCCGGTTGGCGTCAAACAGGTCTTCCGACACGAAGTAGCCGTAGTTCTGCCGCGTCTCACTATCATACTCTGTAACAATCTTCTGCGTCGCCGAAGTCTGCAATACGTTTATGTACGGCACTTTCTTTGACCTCTGTGACGCCAGCGTCAGCGTGAAATCGCGCCAATGCCCCTTTATTCCCACATCGTAAGACGGCTTGTCCCGGAAAGAATGTGAATAAAATGTCGTTGTCCCGGCAACGGTATTGGGCATCTCATGCCTGAATCCGTCAGAAGAAAAGACAGAGCCCCACGCCATCACGTCGGCCACATTGTTCCCTCCCCCCAGCAGCATTGAGGCGCCGTATGAGCCTTGCGAGCCCGCCGTTCCGCTGAGTCGTCCCCCGTTCAGGGACGCTCCCTTGCGGGTAATGATGTTCACCACGGCCGTGAGGGCTATGTTTCCGTAAAGCGAAGAGGCCGGCCCCCGCAGCAGCTCGATATGCTGTATCTTGTCAAGAGAGGTGCGGTAGTCCGGCGCTTCGGCGTTGGTGGAGTAACTGTTCATGCGGTGTCCGTCCTGCAAGAACAGTATATTCTCCTGCGAAAGGGAATAGACCCCGTGCATGGCGATATTCGATTCCGTTCCCTCCGCCATCGTCATGCCCGGCACAAACAGGCACAGCAGTTTCTGAAGCGTAGCCGCCCCGCTGTGGCGTATCATCTCTTCGGTTATCAGTGTGACCGGCACCGGAGCCTCATCTATGGTCTCCCTCTGCCGTGAAGCGGTCGTTATGCCCATCTCCTCCTGCCTTTTCTCCTCTATGAGGTCAACAAAACGCCGCGGGTCTCCCAACGAAGGGGTGAAGTAAGGGTCATACCTCAGCAGGTCGGCAACGTACTTCCGCGCTCCGTCAAGGTCTCCTTTCTCTATCCTGCACAGCGCAAGCAGCCTGTAAACACTCTTCCTTAACATCCCGTCCGTCTCCGGAAGGAGGGCCAATGTATGGCTTTCGCAGAGGTCAAACTGCCCGTTGCCATATTCGGCCAGCCCCCTTTCGTAACGTTGCTCCACACTGTCCCTCGCGTCCTGCGCCACGCTCCAAAGCGGAAGCAACGCCAACATGAGGCAGAGGGATATGCTTTTTATGCTCATTTTTACAGTATATTTTCGTGTGTCAGACCAACCCCGGGAAGCCGTTTTGTAACCGACTGAAAATCAACGCTTGCCAAACGCCGTTGTAATCAGCGCCTGATTACCTCGTGATCAGCACCTGATTGCAGTGTAATCAGCACCTGATTGCAACATGATTAGCACCCTTTTACAATGCCATCAGACAATGCCGGGATTTCATCTTGAAATATCCGGTTGCGTCATCACAGCGGAATGACAAAAGTAACCGTCGTCCCTTCCCCCGGTCTTGAGTCTATGTTGATTTCCCCGTTGTGGTTCTTTGTTATTATCTCATGCGTAATCTGCATCCCCAATCCCGTGCCTTCGCCTACCGGCTTGGTCGTCACCGTCTGGCGGAACAGTTTCCCGCGCACCTCTTCCGGAATCCCCACGCCGTTGTCAGCGATGGTTATCACAAGCCGTCCGTCCGCCACCGCCGCCGTAACCTCTATCGTCGGGACATACACCCCGCCGCCGTCGGCGTCGCCTTCCATCTCTTTCTGCTTCACGGCATAGCACGCATTGCTCATCACATTGATGACTGCCCGCGACAAATCCTGCGGTATCACCATGCAATAAGGCATCTCCGGCTGGTACGTCTCCTTTATGGACACGTTGAAATCCTTGTCGTTGGCGCGTCGGGAGTGGTAAGACAGCCACACGTATTCATGCAACAGGTGGCGGATGTCGGTAGGTATGCGCTCGTTTTCCTTCCCCCTCGATATAAGGAGTATGCCCTGTATGATACTTACGGCGCGCTCCCCGTGCTCCTGAATCTTCTGCATATTCAGCGCAAGGTCTCTCACTATATCGGCAATATCGGCCGCATCCTCCCCGCCAATCCTGTCCTTCACCCCGTCAACCACTTCCTCCAGTTCCTCAAGAAGCCTGCCGGACAGCTTGGAAAAGTTAATGACAAAGTTGAGGGGATTGCGTATCTCATGCGCTATCCCTGCGCTGATCATGCCGAGAGAAGCCATCTTCTGCATGTTCAGCAGTTGTTCCTTCATTGTCTGTTTGTCGTCCATAGTGTTGTTTGGGGTTCTTTCTCCGCTACTTCGTCGCCATGAAAGCGGCAAAGCCGAGCGAAGGGTTGAAGGTTATAGGTTATGGGGCGGAGGCTTTATATGGATATTATGACCTCCGTGAAGACATCCTTTTCAGACCTTACCGCAATGGTTCCGTTGTGGTCCTGCACTATCTCCCTTGCCAGATACAGTCCCACTCCCGCCGCCTCCCCGGTCGGCTTGGTGGTGAAGAACGGGTCAAACACCTTGCCCACAATGGCATCCTCTATGCCTATGCCGTTGTCATGGACAAGAATCTCGATATGGCTGCCTCCCAATGTTGTCAGCCTCAGCGTCACTTCCGGGCTGTACGGCTGCCGCTGCCACTTCTTCACCACGGCATAGACGGCGTTTGTCAGCACCGCGATGAGCGCTCTGTTGATTGCGTCAGCATCCACATCGCACATCACCGGGGTCTCCGGAAGCTCCGGATGCAGCACTATCCCGCACGCCTCAATGTCTTTCTTGTGGTACTCGGCGGTCACCCTCATCACCTGCCTGCACAGCGATGTCATGTCAGTACTGCGCAAAGTGCCTATCTGGTTCTTAAGCATCGCCTCCATGGCACGCAGCGTCCGCGTGGTGTTCACGCCGTGTTCCTCAATCTTCGCAAGGTTAGTCTGCATCATGCTGATAATATCCTCGCAGTCGTCGAAGTTCTCTTCCGACATGTTTTCCTTCTCGTCCTTTATGTCTTCATGCAAATCCTTCGCCAGACCGGAAGTCAGTTTCGAGAAATTGTTAATGTAATTGATGGGGTTAAGAATCCTGTCTATCAGCCCCTGCGTCAGCTTTCCCGCCGTAGCCGTGCGCTCCATACGCATCAAATCGACCTGAGTCCGCTGCAAATCATCAAGCGCCGTTGACAGTTCCTCGGTGCGTTCCCTCACCGTATGCTCCAACCTCAGCTTGTCACGTTCAAGTCTTTTCATCCGGTACAGCGACACAGAGCGCACCAACAGCCCCAGCACAAGGACATAGAACACCACCGCCCACCACTTCCAATAGAACGGAAACTCGAGATACCACTCCACACTCGCCATGCCGCTGACCCTTCCGAAGAGATCCAACGCCTGCACTTCCAGGCGCGACGGGCCGTATGAAAGGTTGTTGAAACGCACGTAAGCGTCTTTCGACCATGCGCTCCACCTGCCGCCGTTAAGCCGGTAACGGTATTGCGTGGGATGGAAGATGGACATCGTTCCGGCAGAGAAATAAACGGTAACCCTATGACATGACGACGGCAGGCGTATGTCCCTCACATCCGTAACGGGCACGATGCCCTTGGGACTATAACCTCCCCACATCACGGAATCATTGAAAGCCACCACCTGACGTATATACAACGACGCCTTTTCCCTCACCGTCCGTCCGTCATTTATAGCGGAAAGGCTGAGGTTTATGGCCCCGAAATCGCCTCCGACCCACAACGTCTGCCCCTCTTTCACGTGTAGTGCGTTGAGCGTTCTGTCCGCCATCGGCCTCACCCACTCGGTCAGTTTCCTGTCTATCCTCCCCCTCACGGACACCCGGAGGTTCTTTCCCTCGGAGTCGGTAAACCATCTTCTGCCCGCAGTGTCCATGTAATCTATCTTCGCAACGTTCTCCGCAGCGTGGCCATTAACCTTCTCCACCTTGTCTCTCCCGTCGAAAGAGACCTTCCAACACTCCCCGTACAGGGTCTCGACATGAAGCGTTCCGCCGGTCATCTGCACCTTCACGCATTTCTCTATGGGCGCTATCAGCCTGTACCCGCCGCTTTCCGACACCTCATACACGCCGTCCATCTCTCCCGTATAGAGCAAGTTTCCCCTGCCTTTGCATACTGACAGCGTGTTGCCGTCCGTCATTCTCCGCAGTCCTCCGGCCGTTATCCGGTAGAGACCGTCAGCCGTTGCCGCCAGCAACACGCCTTCCGAGAGCGGCATTATCTGCCAGCAGGCAAGGTTCATGCCCTGCATCTGCGTCACGATACCGTCACGAAGGCAGTATATTCCCTGCAATGTTCCGAAGAAAACAGTATCGCCTATCATGCCTATGGAATACACCTCGCCCTTCAATCCCTGCGCTTCCGACACGCAGGAGAACGGTGACGGCAGCTCAATGGCAAACACCCCGTTGTCCGTAGCGCCCCAAACCGTGCGGCGCTTGTCGTATGTAATGAAGTTAATGGCCGTGCTGCACAGTCCGTCCGACTCCGTAATGAGCCTCGATGCACCGTCCTGCCGCAGTTCTATGCCTTGTCCCCGCAGTGCGGAGACGGCCTGTCCCTGCATCGAGATGTTCATTATCGAGTCCGTGGTCTGCACCATTTTCACCGCCATCCGCCCCGACAACTTGCGCAACGCGCGGCCTTTCTTCAGCAGATAAGAGCTGCCTGACGAGGTATGGACAAACACATCATCGCCTTCCACCTTTATCATATCGACCTCACCGAACAGTCTTCCGCCGTTGTCTGACACTATTGTGCGCAGCTGCAGGCGGCCTTTTACGTCGGGTTCCAGATAACCGAGCACGTTGAATCCGCCCACCCATATCCGTCCGTCATTGCCTCTTGCTATGCGGGTGACGCGGCTTATGCCCGGAGTATGTATCTTTCTCCACGCCGAGCCGTCGTAATAGAGCAGTCCCTCGAAGTTCGCCACGAAGACAGTGCCGTATGCGTCGCAGGCGATGTCATAGTTACGGTTATGCGCGTTGTAGTCCGCCGCGCCATAACTTCGCACGAACGGTATGCCGCGGTTGTCCGCTCCCGCCGCCACAGCGGCGAGAATGAGCAGCGCGAGCGCAAGCATTCTCACGGTATGTTCCCTGAAGCGTATTGTCATGGCACGTCTTTTCTGAATGTCCTGTAAGGCACTTCCTTACCTATATAGTACTCCCATTCGTCTGACGAGAAGTCTCTCGTGATGTTCTTTTGCGTGCTTAGCGCGTTACCTTCCGCCGACACGTTGACGCTGCGTATGTCTCCGCCCTCCATTCCCACACGGATGGTATGCCGTCTCTCGTCTGTCACGAAGCACAGCGGCCATCGGTCGTAGGTTATGTTCACCGGTGTCACGAGCGAAGTGATGTCCCTCATGTCCCACAACCTTACGGTATGGTCGTATGACGAGCTTACGAGCATCCACGACGCCGGTTCCAGATGAGTAATTCTGCCGGTGTGCCCGTGGAGCGAACTGAGCAGCTTTCCGTTGCGGTCGTATATGTATATCGGTCCTGTCCCGGTGCCCAGCACAAGCCATCCCTTGTCGGCCATGTAGCCAAAAGCCGTCACCACCTCGCCTTTGGGCATGGTGACGGGCAGTGATGCCTGCCGTTCATAGCCCTTGAAGTCTATCATCCTGCCGGAATTGCAGAACAACAGCAGCTCATCATCCAGCAGTCCGGCCTCGGCTATGCCGTCCTCCACCTCCACGGCAGCCGCCACCGTCATGGTTTTCCCGTCCACCCACGCCACCTTGTCGTGAGCCACGGCCACCAGTTTGCCGTCACTGCGCCGCAGCAGGTGCTCCCACCTGCCTTGGGGAAGCTGCAAAGGCGGCGTCGCCATCTGCGGTGTCGTGACGTGCCGCCGCACCAGTTTACCCGTTATGTCGAGTGCGTAACAAGCTCCGGAGGGGTCTGTGCAGACATCCCGGAAGACGCATTTGCAGTCGGAAAATATGGTCGTCGTGTTATAACGTGCCGCCTGTCCGCCGTCCTCCCGCTGCGGAACGAGCACGGCTATCTCGCCATAGTCGCTGACAGCCACGAACGTGTCTCCACCCCTTTCCCCGTCATCGCCTATCTTCGCCATGCTCCTCACGCTGCCGACGAGCGTCCCCGTCAGTTTCATGGAGTTTCCCGCCGTCCTTAACAGCGACGTGAACACATCCTGCTGATAGACGTCTCCGCCGTAGGAGTTGACGTAGTGCCATGACGCGAAGCTCAGCAGCGACGCCAGTTCCCCGCTTCCCGCGTCGCTTTGCGCTATGGCATTCTGCGCCAGCAGCTTTCCCAACGAGTTGTAGAACAGCGTGTCGGCCTTGGCTCTTGCCGCGAGTGCGTCCTGCCGTTCCTGCGTCGCCACGATGGTCTGGCGTTCCGCCAGCAGCCTCATGCTGTCGGCCTGGCGCGCCGCCTTCACCGCCTGCCTCTCCGCCTCACGTGCCAGTCCGCGCTCCATCTCCGCCTTGCCGCGCTCCATGTCGGCAATCCTCGACTGCCGTTCCGCACGGTCGCGCTGGCGGTCTGATATGGCTTTCTGCTGAAAGGCGATGTCCTCCATCTGCTCGCTGACACGCTTTGTCACCATGGCTGAAAGTTCTTTGTCTTCCAGCTCGGCCACCCTGTCGTTCAGCTCGGCCACGGTGCGCTCGTACTTAACGGCGCACAGCCAGTAGGCCAGCCATCCGCTGACGGCCGCCGTGAGTAGAAACGGGATTCCCTTGTTTATGATTTTCTGTACGTTCATTGCGGTTTTCCGGGGTATAGTATTTCAGTAGCTCCGTAATCAGCACCTGTTTACCTTGTAATCAGCACCTGATCACTGTGTAATCAGCACCCTTTTACGAGGTAAACAGGTGCTGATTGCGGAGGGTCTCGCCGCCGATTGCATAACACTCACGAGACCAATGCTTTACAAAAGCGAAAAGAAGCACCGTGCGGCGACCGCTGTCGTGGCAGCCTTCGCAGCCAATGCTTCTGAACGTCACTTGCGTTTCAGCGCCAACACCGTGATGTCGTCACTCTGCTCCGCACCTTCGGCGTATGCGCGCACCGCCTCGTTTATCCCTTCCACCAACTGTCTGGCGTCTGAACCCGAACTGTCACGCAGCAGCGTCTCAAGGCGTTCCTCGCCATACAGGCCGCCGGACATGGAGCAAGCCTCGGTCACCCCGTCGGTGAAGGCGATGACGGCGTCGCCGGGTTTCAGTTCCACCATGTCCGAGCGGAAGGTGTAATCGTCTATCACACCGAGGCAGATGTTACGCGATGCGGGCAGCGTCTCCAGCCTGCCGTCGTGCCTCAGCACGTATGGCGGGTTGTGTCCGGCATTGACATACTTCACTTCTCCGGTACGGACGTTGTATATTCCGTAGAACAACGTGACGAACATGGAGTCGAAACTCTCCTTGGCCAGCACCTCGTTGCTCTCTGTTATCACCGAAACCGCGTCGAGACTCTTGCGCCCGGCGAACCTGAGCAGCGTATGGCTGACGGCCATGAATATCGCCGCCGGCACTCCCTTGCCCGACACGTCGGCTATGGTGAAGCCTATATGGTCATCGTCTATCTTGTAAAGGTCGTAGAAGTCGCCGCCCACATCCTTCGCGGCCTTCATGGAAGCGTATATATCGACACGGCCGGCCAGCTCCTCAAACGGGGGGAAACGGCTCGGAAGTATCGCCAATTGTATCTCCGCCGCAAGGGCAAGGTCGCTCTTTATGTCAACAAGCTGCCCGTGCTCGCGCTGTGTCTGCTTCACGAACTCTATCTCCGCAATGGCCTTCTCTATCGTTACCGACAGGTCCTCAAGGTCTATGGGCTTGGTGGCGAAGTCGAAAGCCCCGTTGTTCATGGCGGTGCGTATGTTGCTCATCTCGCCGTATGCGCTGACCATTATCACCTTCAAGGCGGGATTGTGGCGGCTGTTGAGTTTCTTCAGCAGCGTGAGGCCGTCCATCTCAGGCATGTTGATGTCGCTGAGCACAATGTCGATGTCGGGATTCTCCAGCAGCGTCTGCAACGCCTCTATGCCGTTGTGGACAAAGAAGAACTCGTACTCGCCCTTGCGTATCTTGCGCCGGAAATACTGCGTGAGCAGAAGTTCGAGGTCAAGCTCGTCGTCAACACTTAATATTTTTGTCGCCATGGCAGTGGTTTTTACGGGTAAAAATAAGTAGTTTGGGAACAAAGGTAGCAATAATTCCCTTAACAGGCAACACAAAACAGGCAAAAAATTTGGCCGTTCGGGAATTTTTACATATTTTTGCAACAGAATTAAATGGCCGCCGTCACACCGTCCGGCAACCGCCCTTACCCGACGCACGGCAGCACAACGGGCGCAAGAGACGGGGTGACAAGGTGGGAAGGCCATGGAAACCATCCTAAATAACGTATTATGCAGACTGTTTGTCATGTGGCCATGCTCCCGCACGAGCAGGCAAAAAAGTACGGCAGCAGAACCGTCTTTGAGTATCAGGACTTCGGCAGCGAGACATGGAAGACCGTCTCGTGGGCTGACTTTTCAGAGAATGTGAGGCGTGTCTCGGACGCTTTGCTGTGCCTCGGAGTGGGCGTCCAGGAGAACATCGGCGTGTTTTCGCAGAACGCACTGCAATACATCTACACGGACTTCGGCGCGTTCGGCATAAGGGCGGTGACCGTCCCGTTCTACGCAACAAGCTCGGAGAACCAGCTGCAATACGTGATTAACGACGCGGGAATAAGGTTTATGTTCGTGGGAGAGCAGGAACAGTACGACAAAGCGCGGCGGGTGCAGGCGCTATGCGGTACACTGGAGCGCATAATCATCTACGACCACACCGTGACACTGGCCGACCACGACAACAGTTCGATGTATTTCCATGACTTCTTGAGGCTCGCCCACAACATGACAAAGGAGCAGGAACTGGAACAACGGTGGGCGGAACTGAACGGAAACGACCTCGTCAACATACTCTACACGTCGGGAACGACGGGCGAACCGAAAGGGGTCATGCTGTCGGCGGGACAGTTTGCCGCGGCGTTGAAGGCCAACGACGAGTGTGTTGACGTCACGGAGCGGGACAGGGTGATAACGTTCCTGCCCATAACACATATCTTCGAGCGCGGATGGGACGTGCTTGCACTGACCGAAGGGGCCACTTTGATAATAAACACCAACCCGCACAACATACAAAAGGCTATGCGCGAGAGGCATCCTACGTGTATGTCGGCGGTGCCAAGGTTCTGGGAAAAGGTGTATGCAGGGGTGCAGGAGAAGATAGACGCGGCCTCACCGATGCAGAGAAAGCTGTTCCGCGAGGCGCTGGAGACAGGCCGCAAGGTGAACGTGGAGTGCAAGTCGCAGGGCAGGAAGCCGTCACTTGCGCTGGCACTGAAATACAAATTCATCAACAAGACCATCCTTGCGCTGGTCAGAAAGCAGCTGGGACTGGAGCAACCAAACATCTTCCCCACTGCCGGAGCGGTGGTATCGCCGGAGGTTGAGACCTTTGTAAAGAGCATCGGCATACAGATGATCGTGGGATATGGCCTGACGGAGAGTCTGGCGACGGTGTCATGCAACCACAAAGGCGAGCCGTTCACGGTAGGCTCGGTGGGCGTTCCCATCAACGGGATAGACATAAAAATCGGGGAAAACAGCGAGATTCTGCTGAAAGGACCGACCATCACAAAGGGATATTACAAGCGGGAGGCACTCAACAAGGAGGCGTTCACCGAGGACGGGTACTTCAAAACCGGTGACGCAGGCTACCTGAAAGGCAACGAACTGTTCCTGACGGAAAGGATAAAAGACCTCTACAAGACCTCGAACGGCAAGTACGTAGCCCCGCAGGCGGTTGAGTCCAAGCTGCTTGTAGATAAATATATCGAGCAGATAGCGGTGATAGCGGACGAGCGTAAGTTCGTGTCCGCGCTGATAGTGCCGGCATACGGCCTGCTCGAGGAGTTCGCAAGGGAATACAACATACCGTACGGGAACAGGCAAGACCTGTGCGATAACCCGAAGATAACAAAGATGCTGGCGGAGAGAATCAACACCTTGCAGCAGGGACTGGCGGGATATGAGCAGGTAAAACGCTTCACACTGCTGCCCGAACCGTTCACAATGGAGAACGGAGAGCTGACAAACACGCTGAAAACAAGGCGGCCTGTCATCATAAAGAACTACGCGGAGATTATAGAAAAGATGTATCAGGAATAGGGAATGCGCCTTAGACCTGCAAAAAACAACCATAAACTGAATGATTACACAAGAACAACTGAAAGACATAACGGACCGTGCCGACGCACTGGCACGCTATCTTGACATTGACAAAAAGCGCATAGCATACGAGGAAGAGGACCTGAGGACACAGGCACCGGACTTCTGGGACGACCCGGACAGGGCACGACAGCAGATGAAGGTGGTGGGAGAACTGAAGAAATGGATAGAGGGTTACGATGAAGTCCGCACCGCCGCCGACGAGCTTCAGCTGAGTATGGAGTTCTATCGGGACGAGATGGTGACGGAAGAAGAGGTTGACGCCGCTTACGACAGGGCGCAGAAAGCCATCGAAAGCCTTGAGTTGAGGAATATGCTGCGTCAGGAAGAGGACCCGATGGACGCCGTATTGAAAATCAATTCGGGCGCAGGCGGAACAGAAGCGCAAGACTGGGCGCAGATGCTTATGCGTATGTATATGCGCTGGGCGGAGAAAGGCGGGTACAAAGTGACCGTCGTTGACCTGCTGGAAGGCGACGAAGCCGGCATAAAGTCCGTCACAATGCAGATCGAAGGGGGCGAATACGCATACGGATACCTTAAATCCGAGAACGGCGTACACCGCCTTGTGCGCGTCAGTCCGTACAATGCGCAGGGCAAGAGAATGACCAGTTTCGCGTCAGTCTTCGTCTCCCCGCTCATCGATGACTCAATAGAAGTGGAGGTAGATCCCGCCCGCATCTCATGGGACACGTTCCGTTCGGGAGGAGCGGGAGGACAGAACGTCAACAAGGTGGAGACCGGCGTGAGGCTGAGATACATGTACCGCGACCCCGACACGGGCGAAGAAGAGGAGATACTCATTGCCAACACCGAGAGCCGCAAGCAGCAGCAGAACCGCGAAAACGCCATGCGACTACTGAAATCACAGCTCTATGACCGCGCCATGAAGAAGAGAATGGAGGCACAGGCGGCGATAGAAGCCGGGAAAATGAAGATAGAATGGGGCAGCCAGATACGCTCATACGTCTTCGACGACCGCCGGGTGAAAGACCACAGGACCAACTATCAGACCTCAGACGTCGATGCAGTGATGGACGGAAAGCTCGACGGCTTCATCAAAGCATACCTCATGGAAATAAACAACAAGGAGGAAATACAATAATACTATAACCAAATCACAAAACACTATGAACAAAAACAAGACAAAGGCCAACGCAAAGCGCGCCGCATTCGCACAGAAGAAAGAGCAGGAGGGACGCAAGGTCATAAACTGGATATTCGCCGTTCTCGTGCTGCTCGGAGTGATATATGCCGTTTACTCCATGATGATACTCGGATAAATGGAGATAGAACGCAAGTTCCTTGTCAAGCGTGACGGCTCGTTCCGGAGCCTCGTTACATCGTCAACGGAGATTCTTCAGGGCTACATGGACGTGAAAGGCGCCACGGTACGCATCCGCCTGCGCGGCGGAGAGGCGTATCTCACCATCAAAGGGCCGTCAATGAACGGCGGAATCTCGCGTTACGAGTTCGAGCGCAAGATACCCCTTGACGACGCGCAAGCCATGCTTCAGCTGTGCCGCGGGGGCTATGTAGAAAAGGTAAGACACCTTGTGCCATACAAGGGGCACGTGTTTGAAGTAGATGAATTTCACGGTTCAAACGAGGGACTGCTGTTCTGCGAGGTGGAACTGCAAAGCGAAGACGAACCGTTTGAAGCCCCCCCGTTCCTCGGACCGGAGGTTTCCGGCAACCGACATTTCTACAACAAGAACCTGCTTACAGCCCCATACTCCGACTGGAGGGACGAGTTGCCGGAGGAATACCGATAGAGTTTCAATACAAAGACAGAGGTAAAACATTACAAGAAAGGAGGCAAAACAACTTAAATACATCACAAGACGACCACCATATCAGGGAACTAACCACCATGGTAGCAACTGTTCCCAACGTTACTCTTATTTATTAACAATCGAAAGGTGGGCACACTTGAACATATAAATTAAACAAACATAGTATATGAGCTTTTAGGCTCTTGTTCTCTCTTTATCGAATACCGCCAATATTCGCCATACACATGAGAACAAGCAGACAGGAAGTTCACGTCAATAAGGCGTGGACCGTTCCGTGCTTGGCATGTGTAAGGTCACTTGGCGGTAACCGGATAAAGAGGCAAGCATTAGGGAACGGTGTGCGCCTTTTTAGCATTTATCAAACAAATGAAAAAACATCTCCTATTATTTTTACTCACAATGGCATCTGCCGGAATATCATCTGCACAGACAACCGCCAAGTCTCCCAATGAGTTCAGCGTAAACATAGGCTACAACATCGGGCTGAAAAAAGAAGTACCTGATATGCTTCTTCTGCAAACAGAGTATGGCAGGCATATCAACGAGCAGTTTTATATCGGCGCCGGCACAGGTATTATAACAGACACAAAATTCAAAACCGCAGGCATTCCGCTCTTTGCACGCGCCGAAGTGGATTTCCCTACGGAAAGCCTTACGCCCTACATATCATTCCAAGCGGGCTATGACTTCAACGTAAGTGGCGGAAACGGCACCGGAAACGGACGCATAAATCCCGTTGTAGGCGTAAAAGTCCCGGTATCAAAGAACAATACTGTCAATCTGGGGTTCGGCTATACGCGAACTCTTGCCAGCGGTGGTGGCAGTGATTACCTTGGCTTTAACACCGGTATCAGTTTCAATGCCGGTGGCCACGGGTTGGCAAGGTTCTTCAAGAAGTTTGAATATAGCATGGAATTAGAGACCATGTTACCGGTTTCTTACACAAAAGAAAGAGCGTCAGACGATGTTACAGAATATAAATACAAGAACTTTATAGGATTCAGATTTAATGCTATAATGCCGACAAAACTTCCGAATCTATATGCCGGATATAGCATAGGCATGGGTACGTTCACTGAAAAGTGGCAATGGAACGGTAAGTATGCCTCTTCCAGTGACAATCTTCAAGATTTCTATGGAAACATTATGGCACGCGCCAGATATAAGGTTAAACAGGTAAATATCACCGACAGAATCTACCCGTTTGCACAGGTTGATATGGGAATTGCAGCATATTATGACATCAAATTTGCAGTTAATCCAACTGTTGGTATATCAATTATGACAGGCAAGAAGCAAAGCGTCGATATATCCGCAGGTTATTGTACTGTGTCATCCGACAGTGAAGACTCTCCAAGCAAAGGAACTTTGCGCATTGCGGCCGGATATACATTCTAATAATGGCACAATGGTAGTTGCATGGCTATGAAAGTTGGTACGGCCTCCTTGCCATGCAGACGGCTAAGAGCCTTCTGCATCCCGGTACGATGTTTGTAAACCATCCTTGTAGGGACGCACCTTGGTGCGTCCGCCAATGCGAGTTGTGCGGCGATTCGGACGCACCGGCAAGCGAAACCGGACGCACCAAGGTGCGTCCCTACAAGACGTTATGATTCAATGCGTTACAAACGCCGCCGCAAAAGGGTGCTAATTACATCGTAATCAGGTGCTGATTACACAACAAACAGGTGCTGATTACATTGTAATCAGCACCTGTTTGCGTTATGCCCTGCCCCATCCTGCAACGGTGTTTGGCCGCCGCAGGTCATTTAAGGGCGTTTGTCCGCCGCACGGAACGCTTTGTTGATGCGCCTTTCTTAGCCGTGCCGGCATTCTTCTTCACCGCCTTTTTCCTTGTCGCGGCACTGCCTTTCTTGGCCGATGACTTGCCGCTCATGCCGACATTGATGCCCTTGGCGGAAATAGGCAGGTCTTCTTCGCTCTTCTTTATTATCTTCGCAAGCGGCGGTTCAGACCTCCGTCCCACTGCCCGGAGCATCGAATGTCTTGCGCTGCAGCCTGAAATTGGTGCCGAGATACTTCTCTCTCACCGTCTGGTTGGCAGCCAGTTCGTCCGGCGTTCCATGGAAAAGGATGCGTCCCTCGAACAGGAGGTACGCCCTGTCGGTAATGTTCAGCGTCTCGTGCACGTTGTGGTCGGTAATCAATATGCCGATGTTCTTGTGCTTAAGGTGCCACACCACGTTCTGAATCTCCTCCACGGCGATGGGGTCAACGCCCGCAAACGGCTCGTCAAGCATTATGAATTTCGGCTCGATGGCAAGGCAGCGGGCTATCTCCGTGCGCCTTCTCTCGCCTCCGGAGAGGCGGTCGCCGTTGTTCTTGCGTACCTTTTGCAGGCTGAACTCATTGATAAGGCTCTCCAGCTTCTCCATTTGGTAGGCCCGAGGCTTCCCCGTCATCTCGAGAACGGACAGTATGTTGTCCTCGACTGACATCTTTCTGAACACCGAAGCCTCCTGAGGCAGGTAACCAACGCCATTGCGTGCGTGTTCATAAACGGCCATGGAGGTAATCTCCGTGTCGTCAATGAACACGCGGCCGGCATTGGGTACCACCAGGCCGGTGGTCATATAGAAGGATGTTGTCTTGCCGGCGCCGTTGGGACCGAGCAGTCCTACTATCTCGCCCTGCCTGACATTGAACGACACATCGTTCACGACGGTGCGCTTGCCGTATATCTTCACCAGTCCCTCACTGCGCAGTGTGGAGCACGTCTGTTCTTCCATAACCGGGCTGTCTGTCTATTTTAATCCCGCCAAGGCGGCGTTGTACTCTTCCACCAGACGGCGCATGATGACGCTTACAGGCTCTACCTTCTTTATGGCGGAGGCTATCTGGCCTATCTCCAGCTCACCATTCTCGACGTCACCGTCAAATATTCCGCGCCTTGTCGATTTCTCCCCAAGTATCTCCAGCAGTTCCTTCACGTCCGCCCCGCGGCCTTCAGCCTCAGCTATGCGGTCGTAGAGAGGGTTCTTCACCAGCCTTGACGGGGCGAGTTTTTTAAGGCACAGCATCGTGTCTCCTT
Source organism: Prevotella sp. (assembly GCA_017623655.1). GTDB lineage: Bacteria > Bacteroidota > Bacteroidia > Bacteroidales > Bacteroidaceae > Prevotella. The sequence continues at coordinate 136,754 of JAGAON010000003.1, read as the reverse complement.
CCTGAAGGCCGATGCAGCGCTGCTTGAACGCGTCGGAAGCGGAACTTTCCTCGGCCAGCGCGAAGAGCGTTCCTATCTGCACTCCCTCCGCTCCCAGCACCTGTGCGGCAAGGCACGCCGCGCCTGACGCTATGCCTCCGGCGGCTATCACGGGCAGTGTGGTGGCCTGACGAACCTGCGGTATGAGGCACATGGTGGTCGTTTCCTCACGGCCGTTGTGGCCTCCCGCCTCGAAACCTTCGGCCACTACCACATCCACACCGGCCTCTTCGCACTTCTTTGCGAACTTTGACGAGCTTACAACGTGGGCTACCGTCATGCCGGCATCATGGAAACGCTGCGTGTATTTCTTCGGACTGCCGGCTGATGTGAACACTATCTTGCAGCCTTCAGCTATTATCATGTCGATAAGCGAGTCTATCTGCGGGTACATCAGCGGCAGGTTTATGCCCCATGGCTTGTCCGTCGCCGCCTTGATTTTCTGTATATGCTCACGCAAAAGCTCCACCGTCATGGTGCCGGCACCTATCAGTCCCAGGCCGCCGGCGTTACTTACCGCCGCGGCGAGTCTCCAACCGCTGCACCATGCCATGCCGCCGGCTATGACGGGATGCTCTATTCCGAATATCTCCTTAATCCTGTTTGCCATACGTTTGTTCCTTATTTATATATTGTTTTTTATATCTTGAAAACCAGTTTGTTGTAGAGGGCGTTGTAATCAGCACCCTTTTACGTTGTAATCAGCACCTGATTGCATGGTAATTAGCACCTGATTGCACGGTAATCAGCACCCTTTTACAACGGGCTTTGTAACGCCGTGAATCGCAATGTGTTGTAGGGACGCACCTTGGTGCGTCCGAATCACCGTGGTTTCCACGTGTCGGCGGTCATGTCTCAACGCATCGGCGGACGCACCAAGGTGCGTCCCTACAACGCGGATGAGACCGCTGCCGGCCTGCAACTCCGCACAATCATATACTGACTGCCGGACGTCTCCCCTACTCCTTGTTCTTCGTATCCATGCAGATGGTCACCGGACCGTCGTTGAGCAGCTCCACTTTCATGTCCGCCCCGAACTCTCCCGTCTGCACGGGCTTGCCTAACTGCACGGCCATGGCGGCCACGAACTTCTCGTAAAGCGGCACCGTCACCTCGTGACTGCCCGCCCTGAGGTAGCTGGGGCGGTTGCCTTTCTTGTACGAAGCCCACAGGGTGAACTGCGAAACCACCAGTATCTCGCCGCCAACATCGGTCACGCTGCGGTTCATCACGCCCTGATCGTCATCGAATATCCTCAGTGCGGCAATCTTCTTCGCCAGCCATTCTATGTCATCCTGCGTGTCAGCGTTCTCACATCCCAGCAGAACCAGACAGCCCTGCCCTATCCTTGACTTCACTACCCCGCCGATGGTGACCGAGGCGTGAGCCACTCTCTGTATCACAGCCCGCATTGCTTGTAGTCCGTTTACTTTGTTATTACCATATACTTAGTGTTGCAAAGTTACAACAAAAATATCAAACCACAAAACTTTCCGTTACTGTTACACACGCTAATGTTAATATATCATAATTACAAACGGAAAAATCGAACAATCAATTATAATTATTTATTAATTGAATACCTTTGCAACCGCAAAATAAAACAAAAAGTGCAGCAAACCGATTAAAGAATATTAAAAAGATGATTAAGAAACTATTTATGGCTGCGGTGATTGCCATAGCAGCCGCAACGACGGCCAGTGCCGGCGGACTTCTCACCAACACCAACCAGAACATAGCCTTTTTGCGCAATCCGGCGCGCGATGCGGCAATAGGAATAGACGGTGTTTACAGCAACCCTGCGGGCGTTGCGTTCATGCCGGAAGGCTGGCACGTGTCGCTGAACCTTCAAAATGCGCACCAGACCCGTACCATAGAATCTACCTTTGCGGGCTTTGCCGGCAACTCAGGCCACATAGGCCAGCCGACAAAGACATTCGAGGGCAAGGCCGACGTGGCTGTCGTTCCGTCAGTACAGGTGGCCAAGAACTGGAAGAACTGGTCTTTCCAATTCAACTTTGCCATCACCGGCGGAGGCGGAAAGTGCGAGTTCAACAACGGCCTCGGCTCAATAGAGAGCCTCGTTTCGCTCGTCCCGGGAGTGTTCAACGCACTCGGCGCCACGCTGAACGGTGCCGCGGGAGCAAACCTTTTCCCAACGAACAACACGTACAGTATGGACACCTATATGCGCGGACGCCAGTACTACTACGGCTATACGCTCGGCGCGGCATACAGAATCAATGACCAATGGTCCGTATATGGCGGTCTCCGCCTGCTCTACGGCACCACAAACTACTACGGATATGTAAGGAACATACAGCTGAACACACAGGGAAGCGGAATGTTCCCGTCCACTTCCACAGAGGCATTGGGCAAATGGGTAAGGGAGAACGACAGGGTTGTGAAGGGTGCTTTGGGCAACATCATAACCAATCCTGATATGCTTAACGCCGCGACACCGCTCATGGCGGATGCCATTGACGGCCTGCTCAAGGAGGGAATACAGCTCAACTGCGACCAGGAGGGTTACGGAATAGCTCCCATCATAGGCGTGGACTACAAGCTGAACGACAAGTTTAACTTCGCGGCGAAGTACGAGTTCAAGACCCGTATGCGCCTCGAGAACCGTGCAACAAACAGTGAACTCGTGAAGCTCATACCCCAGTTGAGCCGCTTTGAGGACGGAAGAACCGACGCAGAGGACAGCCCTGCCCTCCTGACCATAGGCGCACAGTACAGCGTTCTGCCCAATGTGCGCGTCAATGCAGGCTGGCATCACTTCTTCGACAAGGACGGACACCAGCACGACGATATGCAGACCAAGCTCGGAGGCGATACCAACGAGTACCTCCTCGGTGCCGAATGGGACGTCTGCGACAGGCTGACCGTCAGCGCAGGAGGCCAGCGTACCCAGTACAACTTTACCGATGACTACATGGATGACATATCATTCAACGTCAGCTCCACATCACTCGGCTTCGGCGTCAAGGTGAAAGTGGCGAAGAATGTCAACGTGAACGTGGCGTATTTCCAGACCTTCTACGGCGACTATGAGCGCCATCAGGCCGACTACAACAACGCCGGCGCAACCATAAAGGGGCTTGCGCAGAAGTTGCAGACAGGCCTTACGGAGGGTATGCAGACAGAAGCCGGACAGGCACTTGCCAAACTTGCCGGCCTCAACCCTGCCGCCCTTAACAGCGCCATGAACGGTATTGCCGGCCAGATACAAAAGACTGACTTCTCCGGCAGCGACAAATTCACACGTACCAACCGCGTGATTGGTCTGGGAGTGGATTGGTCTTTCTAAACAAAAGGACAACACATACCGAACTATAACATTACATTATTGGTTTTATAAACAGCAAAGGCAACAGCCCGTGAGGGTCGTTGCCTTTGCATTTTGTCCTTGTTCCGTATGTAATCCGCCAGTGTTCAGCCGGCGATAACCTTCTTCCTGCCGAACATAAGCCTTGCCACGCCGGTCAGTTCCAGTGCCCTCGCCATCGCCACACTGCCGAGAACGCAGAGCGGAAGGGACACGGTGATGAAGAGCACAGCCCTCACCTCCTCGCCGAACAGCGACGGAAACAACGGCAACAGCTGCCTGCACACAATGGTAAAGACGGGTGAAAACAGATATATCACAAGCGTATTGCGCCCTATCCACAGCAAAGGACGGCGGAAAGTCTCTGGCAACAGGCCGTAAACCCACATCCCCGCGCTCATCACGAAATACACTATGAGCACTCCTCCGAGGCAAGCCTTGTCAAGGTTGGCGCCATCCACCATCAGCAACAGGAACAGGACGGCACTCAGCCACATCGGCCTGAACACCTCCTTCACGCCCAGTGACAGCATGCGCATGGCCGCACCGGCAAAGAAATACATGGCACACGGGAACGACAACGCACCCGTCAGCGACAGAATACGGCACGCCCCGACGCACAACAGCAGGCGTATCATGAAGTGCCCCCCCGTCATCCGCACGGCAGTATAATACACAATGCCGCACAATATCATCGCCTGCAAATACCAATAAGGGCCGAGCGGACGCACAAAGAGCCGCTCCGCAAACACCGCCGGCGTCAGATTGTCTATGTGTTCGTTGATAGGCAGCAGCGAAGCCATCACTATATAGCCGCTTTCCATCACCAAGTACGGCACAAGCAGCCACCATATCATACGGAAAAAGGCGCCGGCCTCCTTGTGAACGTTCATCAGATAGCCGGAGATGATGAGGAAACCGGGCATGTGGAACGTGTAGGTCACCTGCTTGGCGTAAGGAAATACCGCCGAGACATACGTCAGATGGAACACCACCATCAGCAGTATGAAGGCGCATTTAAGAAAGTCCAGTTCGTTAAGACGGTTCATTGTGTAGGTTAAAAATTGGAGGTTTAAGGTATCAGGTCGTAGGTTTGGGGCTGGAGGCTGGAGGTTAGAGCAGCAAGTAAACAACATGACCTACAACCCAAAACCTTCAGCCTCCAACCTCATATCACAGCAGTTGCGGCAGTTCAAACAGCCTCATGCTGTTAGAACCCTTTATCAATATGTAGCGGCCAGCCACTGGATGCGCGGCAAGTTCGGCCTTGACAGCGGCCACATCGGGGAACTTGCGGTACGGACACTGCGTCTTTCCGAACTCCCTGCCTACCAGCCACACGTTGTCAAAGCCGTGTTCTTGCAGGAATGCCACCACCTTGCTATGCTCCCCGGCACTCGCCTCGCCCAGTTCTCCCATGTCACCGAGTATCGCCATCTTCGGCTTCACGTCCATGATGGCGAAGTTTTGCAACGCAGCAGCCATGGAGGTAGGGTTGGCGTTGTACGTATCTACTATCAGTTTGTTGCTCTCCGTCACCGTCAGTTGCGAGCGGTTGTTACCCGGCACATAGCCTTCCAGCGCCTCATCCACCTGCTCCGGCTTGACACCGAAGTGCAGTCCTATCGTGGCGGCGGCCAACATATTATATATATTGTATGCGCCCACAAGGTGAGTCATAACCTCATGCTCCGCTCCCGAGGCCCGCCAGCGGAAGTGCAGGAACGGGGCGCAATCCATAACCTCACCCTTCACCGTCACGTCCTCGGCCTGACTGTCCACCGCATACTTCACAAGTGTCAGCCCGCCGGCTATCTTCGCCAGATGAGGGTTGTCCGCATCGATGAACACCGGGCCAGCACCGCGCAGGCGCAGGTTGTCATACAGCTCGCCCTTGGTGCGTATCACGCCCTCGAAAGAGCCGAATCCCTCAAGGTGCGCCATACCGACATTGGTAATGATGCCGCAGTCCGGCTCCACAATATCCACCAGAGTCTTTATCTCCCCCGGATGGTTCGCACCCATCTCCACCACCGCTATCTCGTCTTCCGGCGTCAGACGCAGCAGCGTCTTGGGCACGCCGATGTGGTTGTTGAAGTTTCCCTGCGTGTAGAGCACCCTGTATTTCCTGCCCAACACCGCGGCTATCAGTTCCTTGGTAGTGGTCTTTCCGTTTGTCCCGGTAACGCCGATTATGCGTGTTCCCAACGCGCGGCGATGCTCGTTGGCAAGCCGTTGCAGGGCTGTCAGCACGTCGGGCACCACGATGTAGCGGTCATCCACGGCATACCGCGCCTCATCCACCACGGCGTATGCGCAGCCTTTCTCCAATGCGGCGGCGGCGTATGCGTTGCCGTCAAACGTGTCTCCCTTCAAGGCGAAGAACATACTGCCCTCCGGACAGTCGCGGCTGTCGGTCGTAACGACCGGGTGTCGCAAGAAGATGGAATATAATTCGGTCATTGTTTTTACAGTATTGTATTTCTGTGGTTATCAAACATTTAAGCGAATAGTTAAAAACGCCGTTGTAAAAGGGTGCTGATTACGGTGTAATCAGGTGCCGTTTACATTGTAATCAGGTGCTGATTACACCATAATCAGCACCTGATTGTTTTCCACCTTACGGACGTATCTGTCCGTTGCCGTCTATGAGCCACTTGTAAGTGGTTATCTCCTCCAGCGCCATGGGGCCGCGAGGGCCGAGTTTTTGGGTGGAGATGCCTATCTCGGCACCCAGCCCGAACTGCGCCCCGTCGGTGAAACTGGTCGGCGCATTGACATATACGCACGCCGCATCCACCTGCTTTTGGAACGCCTCGGCGGCTGCCTTGTCCTGCGTTATGATGCACTCGCTGTGGCCGGAGCCGTATGTCGCTATGTGCTCCACGGCCTCGCCAAACGATGAAACGGTCTTTACGGCCATGGCGTATGCCATGAACTCCGTGCCGAACGACTCGTCGGTGGCACGGAACAGCAGGCCGGAAGGATAGCTTCCGTCAAGTGCCGCAAACGCCTTCTCGTCCGCATAGACCTTCACATTGCTCTCCGCCAGCGGCTCGCAAATGGCTTTCAGGTCAGAAAGACGGTCTTGGTGCATTATGAGGCAGTCCAAGGCGTTGCACACTGACACCCTGCGCGTCTTGGCATTGTTTATGATGCGCGTGCCCATCTCAAGGTCGGCGTCCTTGTCGAAGTATGCGTGCACCACGCCGGCACCCGTCTCTATCACCGGCACCTTGGCGTTGTCACGCACGAAGTCGATGAGTTTTCTGCCGCCGCGGGGTATGCACACGTCTATGAACCCTACCGCCGCAAGCATCTCCCCCGTAGCCTCGTGGGTGGCGGGAAGCAGCTGTACCACGCCGGTGTCAACGCCTTCGGCCTCAAGCACGCCGTGTATCATGCCGACAATGGCCTTGTTTGACTCGTCAGCGTCACGCCCTCCTTTCAGCACACAGGCGTTACCGCTCTTGAAACAGAGCGAGAACACGTCGAAAGCGACGTTAGGCCGTGCCTCAAACACCATGCCTATCACACCGAACGGCACCGCCACACGGCGCAGGTGCAGCCCGTTGTCAAGGGTTTTCTCGGCCAGCACACGTCCCAAAGGCGACGGCAGCTGCGCCACATGACGCATATCCGCGGCAATGTCGGCAAGCCTTTTGGGCGTCAGTTGCAGGCGGTCGTAAAGCGGGTTGGCGGCGTCCATGCGCGAGAGGTCGGCGGCATTGGCCGCGAGTATGGCCTCCTCGTTCCGTGATATGGCGTCGGCAACAGCGTTAAGTATCTCGTCCCGCCGCGCGTCAGGGATGAGAGCAAGAGTGCGCGAAGCCTTCTTCGCTATGGAAAATTGTGGTAACATAGGCAAGAGTCCCCACCCTTTCCCTCCCAAAGAGGAGGGAAGAGATGGCGGACTGGTTTGTTTTTAAGTTTAATGTTGTCTTTGTTTTGCGGGAAAACCCTCCCTCCCCTCGGGGAGGGTTGGGGCGGGGGCCGTAATGGCCAGATAGTCATAGTGCACCAGCGGCTTCTGGTCGTGCTGGCCTATCAATGTCCTTGCGGTGTCAGCAGAGAACGAACTCCTGCCAACCGCTATGCGGCGGTTCTCCGGAGTGACGATGTTCACGATGTCACCCTCTTCAAAATCGCCCTCGATGTCGGTCACTCCAACGAACAGGAGGCTCGTGGCCTTGTCGGAACACATGGCCTTCACGGCACGGTCGTTTATCCGCACCACGCCTTTCGCGAAGCTCTCGCTGTGGGCTATCCACTTCTTCACGGTGGAAACGGCGTCGGGTCGCGGCACGAACTCGGTGTGGAGCGTCTCCTGCGGAGCGTCAAACAGGCGGAGAAGGATGTTGTCTTTCTTGCCGTTGGCGATGACAACGCGTATTCCTTCGTCCGCTACCTTGCGGGCAATGTTACACTTTGTTATCATGCCTCCGCGCCCCAGACCGCTCTTTTCGGTCTGTATGTACTCGCTAAGGTCACGGTCCGGCTCTACGGCCGGTATCACCTTGGCCTCCGGATTGTTCGGGGAACCGTTGTAAATGCCGTCGATGTTGGAGAGGATTATCAGCTCGTCGGCGTCGAGCATGGCCGCTATGAGGCCGGAAAGCTCGTCGTTGTCGGTGAACATCAGCTCGGTAACAGACACCGTGTCGTTCTCGTTGACGATGGGTATGACGCCGTTTTCCAGCATCACCTGCATACAGGCACGCTGGTTAAGGTACTCCCTGCGGGTGGAGAAGTTCTCCTTCATCGTCAGCACCTGCCCCACATGAAGGCCGTATTCACGGAAAAGGTCGTAATAATGGTTGATGAGTTTCGCCTGTCCGAGGGCTGAAAAGAGTTGCCGCTGCTCCACACTGTCAAGCTGTTTGCTGGTAGATAGCAGTGCCCTTCCCGCCGCTACGGCGCCGGAAGAGACCATTATCACCTCCACACCACGGCGGCGAAGCTCGGCTATCTGGTCCACAAGGTGCGACATACGCGTGATGTCAAGCCCGCCACAGGGGCGCGCCAGCACGTTGGAACCTATCTTTATGACTAATCGCATGATTGTTTTTTGAGGGTTGGAGGTTGTGGGTTGAAGGTTGAAGGTCTTTCGGATGCAGACCGTTAACGATGTGACCTAAAACCTATAACCCGAAACCTACAACCGGGAAGACTACTTCGCGCCGGCTTTCAGACCGCGTATCACGGCACTGGTGAAGCCTGCGTGTTCCATTTCGTTAAGTCCCTTGATGGTCACTCCGCCCGGAGTGGTCACGAGGTCTATGGCCGCCTCCGGGTGCATACCGCTGGCTTGGAGCAGTTCCACGGCACCCTTCATGGTCTGCATGACTATCTCCTGCGCGTCGTGAGCCTTGAAACCAAGTTCCACTCCGCCCTCACTGCTGGCGCGGACATAACGCATGGCGTAGGCAATGCCGCATGAGGCCAGCGTGGTTCCGGCTCCGAGAAGGTTCTCGGTGGTAAGGATTGACTTGCCAAGTTCGTCAAACAGTACCTTGACGGCGGCCACCTGACAGTCGGAGGCGTTGACGTTCACAAGGAAAGTCATGCTCGCCAACTGGGCGATGGCGATGTTGGGGATACAGAGAAGGGTTGCGGGAGCGGTGCCGTCCTTGTCCATCCATTCAAGGATGGAGGCGCCTTTTACCCCTGCGGCGATTACGACAAGCGTCTGGTTGGCGTAATCCATCGTCGCCTTTATGCCTTTCAGCACCTGCTCAACGAGCCAAGGCTTGACGAAGACCATTACCACGTCCGCGCCTTTCACGGCCCCGGCGTTGTCTGTTGTGGTGCGTGCGCCGGCGGCGGCAAAGCGTGAAAGGTCGGCCATAGGGTCGGAAACGGTGATGTCACCGGCCTTGAGCGACTGTAATTTCAGCATTCCCTCAACGGTGGAGCCGCCCATTGCGCCTGCTCCTATTACTGTTATCTTCATTGTTTGTGTTTTAGTGCTTTTGTTGTTTGGTTACTTGGTGTTTCTTACACCATATCACATTGCCCTGCAAAAGGGTGCCGATTACACGGTAATCAGGTGCTGATTGCGATGTAAACAGGTGCTGATTACAGTGTAAAAGGGTGCTGATTACGGCAGTACATTCTGCCCTTTACATAATCACCTGTCCCTCAGCACGTTCCGCCGGCAGGATTTTCACAGGCTGTTCAGCACGGTTGTGAGGCGTAAGATGAAGTCGTCGGCCTCGGCTTTCGTGATGCAGAGCGGCGGAAGAAGACGCAGAAGGTTTGTTCCCGCACAGCCGGTGAAGCAGTGTTGCTCATATACCAGCTTCTTGCGCACGTCTGAATGAGGCACGTCAAACTCCACTCCTATCATCAGGCCACGACCGCGCACATCGGTGATATGGGGTTGTGTCTGCTGCAACTCCTTGAGTTTCGTGAGGAGATAGTCACCCACTTCCCTTGCGTTCTCCACCAGATTCTCCTGCTCCATAACGTCAAGCACGGCCAAGGCGGACGTACACGCGAGGTGGTTGCCGCCGAATGTGGTGCCGAGCTGGCCATAGACGGGCTTGAAGTCGGGCGAGATGAGCACGCCGGACATAGGGAATCCGTTGCCGATGCCCTTGGCCACGGTAATCAGGTCGGGCCTGATGCCGAGCCACTGGTGGGCGAAGAACTTTCCGGAACGGCCGTAGCCGCACTGTATCTCGTCGCATATCAGGATGGTGCCGTTACGTTTGCAGGCAGCGGCAAGTCCCTGAGCGAACTCCGGTGTGGCCATCTGTATGCCGCCGACACCCTGTATGCACTCGATGATTACGGCGCAGACATCGCCCTTGTCCAGTTCTTTCTCCCATGCGGGGAGGTCGTTCAGCGGCAGATAGGTAACGTGTCCGCAGTCGTTTATGGGTGCTATTATCTTGGGATTGTTGGTAACCTCCACCGCAAGCGATGTGCGGCCGTGAAACGCTTTCTGCGCCGAAAGGACACGTTTGCGCCCGTTAGTGAACGAAGCCAGCTTCAAAGCGTTCTCGTTTGCCTCCGCTCCTGAGTTGATAAGGAACAGCTGGTAGTCGTCATAGCCGCTGGCCTTGCCGAGGCGTTGGGCCAGTTCCACCTGCAACTTGTTCTGCACTGAATTGCTGTAAAAGCCGAGTTTACCTAACTGTGAGGTCATCATCTCCACGTAATGCGGGTGACAATGTCCTATGCTTATGACCGCATGACCGCCGTAAAGGTCGAGATATTCCTGACCGTCGGCGTCCCATACTGCGCAGCCTTTGCCCTTTACGATGTTCACATCGAACAAGGGATATACGTCAAATAATTTCATTTTTATAGCCCCCACCCTGCCTCCCCGAGGGGAGGAGGACGGGATTAGTCTTTTATTGTTTATACCTTATTTATTATAATAGCGCCCCGTTCTCCAAGCCATAGCGTAAATTCACGGAAGAATCGCACCGTCTCTCCTCCCCTCGGGGAGGCAGGGAGGGGGCGTTAGAATGCCGACGCCTTAAGGTTCAAGCCGGCCTTCTCGTCCAATCCGAACATGATGTTCATGTTCTGCACCGCCTGTCCCACCGCTCCTTTGAGCAGGTTGTCAATCATTGAGGTCACTACCACCTTGCGGCCGAACACTTCCACGTGCACGATAGCCTTGTTTGTGTTCACCACCTGCTTCATGTCAGGCGCCTTTTCGCTGTAATGCGTGAAGGCGGCAGTGGCGTAGAATTCCTTAAACAGCGCCACCACGTCCTCCGCAGGCATTGCCTTGGCGAGGCGTATGACCTCCGTACAGAAGATGCCACGCGCGAAATCGCCGCGGTAAGGGATGAAGTCAACGGTGATTTCACCGTCCTTTACCCCGTAGCCTTCATCGAGTGTATCGACCACTCTGGGCGCGTTTGCGGGACGAAGCTCGTTCAGTGTCTGCGTAATCTCGTGCAGATGCTGGTGCGTGAAGAGCTTATACACGGAGAAGTTGTTGTTCCTCCAAGAGAAATGTGTGGTCGCTCCCGGCTTCTGTCCGGCTCCAGTGGAACCTGTTATGGCGTTGACGGCGATGTCATCCGTCAGCAATCCCGCCTTGGCGAGCGGCAGAAGACCGAGCTGTATGCACGTTGCGAAACAGCCGGGGTTGGCAAGATGCTTGCAGGAAGCGATGGCCTCACGGTGCGTTTCGGGCAGACCATAGACGTAATCGTGGTCTCCCGCGATGCGGAAGTCCTGCGCAAGGTCTATGATTTTCACGCTGTCCGGAATGGAATGTTCCTTCAAAAACGCCTCACTCTTGCCGTGTCCGAAACAGAAGAAGACCACATCGACCTTGTCAAAAGGCATCTCTGAGGTAAAGGCCAGCTCCGTATCGCCCACAAGTCCCTCGTGAACGTCGCACACTTTGTTGCCGGCGTTGCTCTCACTGTTGGCGAACACTATCTCGACATCGGGATGGTTGACAAGCAAACGGATGAGTTCTCCGCCCGTATATCCGGCCGCTCCCAGTATTCCTACTTTCACTTTCTCCATGGCCTTACTTCCTTTCGTCGGGGTGTGCGAGGTAATAAGCGCGCAGGGCGGTTGACGTTACCTTGATGAATCCCTTGGCATCTTCGGATGACCAAGCCTTGGCCGTCTCGCCGTATTCGCCGAGTTTGTTCTTGACAAGGTCGTTAGGAGAATCCACACCCACCGTCTGGAAGCAGAGAGGACGCAGTTCCAGCTCCACGACACCGGTCACATTGCGCTGTGAAGAGGCCAGCATCGCCTCGATGTCTGCCATCACCGGCTCCAGATACTGTGACTCATGGAGGAACATTCCGTACCAGTTCGCCACCTGATCCTTCCAGTATTGCTGCCATTTGGACAGTGTGTATTTCTCAAGGAAGCGGTGCGCGCCGATGATAAGCATCGGTGCCGCGGCCTCAAAGCCTACGCGTCCCTTGATGCCTATGATGGTATCGCCCACGTGGCAGTCACGGCCTATGCCGTAAGCGGCGCCTATTTCCTCCACAGCCTGTATGGCGGCAATCTTGTCATCGTAGTGTTTTCCGTTGACGGAGCATAGTTCTCCCTTCTCGAAACCGAGTTTCAAGGTCTCCGGTCCCTCCTTTGTCGGATGCTTGAGGTAAGCCGTTTCCGGCAGTCCCTGTGTGGAGTCAAGTATCTCTCCGCCGCAGATTGACGTGCCCCAGATACCTACATTGTATGAATATTTCAGCTTTGTGAAGTCCGCGAAGAAGCCATGCTCGTTGAGATAGTCTATCTCTTCCTGACGAGAGAGGTTGCCGTCACGCGTCAAAGTGATTATCTCCACGCCCGGAGCCATAACGAGGAAGGTCATGTCGAAGCGTATCTGGTCGTTGCCTGCGCCCGTAGAACCGTGCGCTATGGCGTCAGCCCCGACCTCATTAGCATACCTTGCTATTGCTATCGCCTGGAAAATGCGCTCTGATGACACGGAAATCGGATAGCAGTTGTTACGCAACACATTGCCATAGACCATGTACTTGAGCGACTTCTCATAATATTCCTGCGTCACGTCAAGCGTTACATACTTCACCGCACCGAGCTTATAGGCGTTCTCCTCGTTGGTTTTAAGCTGCTCGGGGGAAAAACCTCCGGTGTTGGCACAGGCCGCATACACTTCATAACCGTCCTGCGCAAGTTTCATTACCGTGTAAGAGGTGTCAAGACCTCCACTAAAAGCTACTACTACTTTTTTCTTTGCCATGATATTTTTGTTTTTTATTCTGTCCGTATCAGTAATCAGCCGTGCGGCTGTTATCAAAAAGGTATGTTTCGTTTGGTAAGTGTCTTCATCACGTCCTGAAACACCTCGGCGGGCGTAGGCTCGCCCTTGTGCTGCTCAGGGTCGTACAACATGCCCGTGCAGATGCAGAACTTACGCTTCTTCATCTCCAATATCGAGTGGTTGACACAGCCCCGGCATCCGCGCCAGAACGCCTCGTCGTCCGTCAGCTGGTTAAAGGACACCGGCACATAACCCAGTTCCGTGTTCATCTTCATCACCGCATCACCCGATGTCAGCGAGAAAATCTTGGCGTGAGGCCATCGCACCCTCGCCAGCGTGAACGTGTAGTCCTTTATCCTTTTGGCTATCCCGAGCCCCTGAAAGTCAGGATGTACGATAAGCCCCGACGTCGTTACATACTGTTTGTTGCCCCAAGTCTCAATGTAACTGAACCCCGCAAAGCGGTCATTCTCATCCAAAGCGATGACGGCCTTGCCCTCGATCATCTTCGTCGCCACATACTCATGGGTTCGTTCGGCAATGCCTGTCCCGCGTTTCTTAGCCGCCTCACGTATGGTGTCGAGTATCTCGTCAACATACTTCTCATGGGAAGCATCCGCTACAAGAATCCTTATTTCCTTCATTATATTGTCCTGTTGTTTTTATTCGTCTTCGTTTTCCGTCCGCACCCGCCGGCGGGTGCCGGACTATAACACCATGTCGGGAATGACGGCAGACAGCTGGTCCACCACATCCACATTCATCGCGCCCTCCCTTATCACCATGAATATGGTGTCATCCCCGGCTATCGTCCCGAGAATGTCCCTCATATTGGCGGAGTCGATGTTCGAGGCTATGCTGCTGGCAAAGCCCGGACGCGTCCTGATAACAGCCATATTGCCCGAGAACTGTATGGACTTGAACCCCGGTGCCGGCAATATGTCGATCTGCGTGTGCGGCCTGTGAACCCTGCGGTAAGCCGTCTCGTCGGGTATGGCATACACATACCTGCCCTCGGCATTGGCCGTCTTCACAATCTTCAACTGCTTCATGTCACGCGAGAGCGTGGCCTGAGCCGCCACTATACCCTGACGCGCCAAAGCCCTGATGACCTCATCCTGCGAACTGAGTTCGTTCGACGTGACAATCAGGCGCAACGCAGCAAGCCTGTCTTTCTTCGTTATCTTCTGCATGGATAAATATTCATAAAGCAACCGCAAAATTATAAATAAATATGCAAACAACCAAACTTTCCTCGTTATTTTTTGCCTTCCGCATGAATATTCTTTCAAAAACGGCACGAAACAAGGGCTTCACCGCATCGCGGGCGTACATTAATATAATATAGAGGACTATCGACTGTCATTGTAAAAGGGTGCTGATTGCATTGTAATCAGGTGCTAATCGCAGTGTAATCAGCACCTAATTGCGAGGTAATCAGCACCCTTTTACGGCGGCGTTTGCAACACATTGAATTGCAATACGTTGTAGGGACGCACCTTGGTGCGTCCGAATCGCCGCGTTTCCCGCGTCCGGCGGACGCACAAACACGTCATATACCAATAACAAAGAATAAGCCTCCGAAAGCTGAAACCCAGCTAACGGAGGCCTTTCCCAGTAATTTTGGTCGGGGTGACCGGACTCGAACTGGCGACCCCTACGTCCCGAACGTAGTGCGCTACCAACTGCGCTACACCCCGATAAAAAACTGTATGTTTTCGTATCCGGGTGCAAAATTACTACTTTTTTTTGAAATAACGAAGAAAATCACAAGAAATTTGCAAAAAGTTTGCAAATTATTTGGTAGATTGAAAAAAAGGCAGTACCTTTGCATCGCAATTAGGAAATACAGCGCTTCCATACAGACATGAAAGAGCAAAATTCCAAACCAAGTTGCAAACGGTGCCATAGCTCAGTTGGTAGAGCAAAGGACTGAAAATCCTTGTGTCCCCGGTTCGATTCCTGGTGGCACCACACGATAAGCCGCAAGTTCGCTTGCGGCTTGTTTTTGTTTATACGACTGTCACATTCCGGCATACAACGAAAGAGGGCGACAGTCAGTTGTCGCCCTCGGAATAATTCTCCATAAAGATGTGCTCGCCGTCAAACACGGCGTAGGTGAACTGCCAAATCCAGTCGCCAAGTATCATCATTCTCGCCTGCTTGGTGAGCATCAGGTCGAGTTCTATGTGCCTGTGGCCGAAAAGGAAGTAGTCGATGTCGGGATGTGTGCGCAGGTAATCCTTCGCGAACAGCACGAGATGCTCCCTCGACTCGCCCATATACGGCGGTTCCTTGCCGTCCTCGCGCTTCAGCCTCGAGTGCTTCGCCCAGTTCAGCCCCAACGCCATTCCCCAGCGGGGATGTATGAAGTTCAGGGCTTTCTGGCACAGCCTGTTGTGGAAACACCATTTCAGCACCTTGAATTTAGGGTCCGGATCGCCCAGACCGTCGCCGTGTGCAAGGAAGAAAGTCTTGCCATGCAGCTCCATGGCGGCCGGTTTCCGGTGAAGGATAACGCCGCATTCCTGCTCAAGATAGCCGTAAGTCCAGAGGTCGTGGTTGCCCACGAAGTAGTGAACCTCGACGCCCATGTCCGTCAACTCGGACAGTTTGCCGAGAAAACGGGTGTAGCCCTTGGGCACGACATAGCGGTATTCGTTCCAGAAGTCAAACATATCGCCGAGCAGGAATATCGCTTCCGCCTTATGCTTTATCCCGTCAAGGAAGTTCACAAGTCGCCGTTCCTGCGTCCGCCGGTGCTCCAAAGCCAGCGAACCAAGGTGCGCGTCGGCAAGAAAATATATGTTCTTAGCCCTTGTATAGTCCTCTTCCCCGCGGGCATACGGCCTTTCCCTTCTTTCCATAGCCATGATAAACTGTCGTTAACTTATTCAAAACCGAGTTCCACCCGCGCCTCTTCGGTCATCATTGACTTGTCCCACTCCGGCTCGAAGACCATGTTTACGTTTGCCGACGTGACCCCGTTGACGGCCGAAACCTTTGTGCGCACGTCCTCAATGATAAAGTCCGCCGCCGGACAAGAAGGCGCGGTGAAGGTCATGTCGATGTCAAGCGCGCCGTCCATGGCAAGGTCTATCTTGTAGATAAGGCCGAGATCGTATATGTTTACGGGTATCTCCGGGTCGTAAACGGTTTTCAGCACCTCTATGATGCGCTGCTCCGCCTGTGAATGTTCTTCCTGTGTCATTGTGTGATATTATAATGTATAATGTACAATTTATAATGTATATATGCGTTATCAGATTTTCCCTTCCTCACGATACGAGTAGTAATCGCCGTCGGCCAGTATGAGATGGTCGAGGAAATGTATGCGCATCAGGGCGCAGGCGTCCGCCACTTTCCTTGTCACGGCGTCGTCTTCGCGGCTTGGCCTGACGCTTCCGCTGGGGTGATTGTGCGCAAGTGCTATGACGGTAGCGTTGGCCTGCAACGCCTCCTTGATGATAAGTCTCACGTCAACGGCCGTCTCCGTCAGTCCGCCGTGCGACATTCTGACGGTGCGTATGTGCTTGAACGACTGGTTCATCAGCACCACATACGCCTCTTCCACGTCCAGATCCCTTATTCTCAGGTGCAGATGCTCATACAGGGCGGCGGGGTCTCCGAGCACTGTGCGCACGGGTTTGTCCTCCCGTTCGCGCCGTTTTCCCAGTTCGCAGGCGGCAAGTATCGTGACGGCCTTGGCCTCGCCTATGCCGTTGTAGCGCATAAGTTCGTCGAGACTCATGCGGCTCAGCGTGGCGATGCGGTTATCGCAGTCACCGAGTATGCGTTTCATCAGATCGACGGCAGTCTCCCTTTGGTTGCCCGACCCGATGAGTATGGCGAGCAGTTCGGCCGCCGACAGGGCATCGGCACCATGCGCCGCCAGTTTCTCCCGCGGCCTGTCGTCCTCCGCCCACTGCGTTATGGTGAGGCTTTTTCCCTCCGTTTCCTGCGCCTCCGCATTGTCTTCACCGGGCGAAGGCTTATAAAATTCTGTCACTTTCCATTCAGCCATGAGCGTAACGGGTATCGGGTAATCACTTGTAGAACGTCTTTTCAAACGCCTGAAACTCGTCTTTCCCGAGCACACAGCGTTTCCACCACGCCTCAATGAAGCCGCATCCGTAGCCCATAAGCTGCACGAACGCCGCGGCAACGCTTATCAGTCCTATCTTCAGCGAGCGGTTACGGACGGACGAGTCGATGAATATCAGCAGGGAATAGAGGTATATCGGCACTCTCGGCACAACGCTCAGCAACGCCCAGCGGTGCTGGTCGCCATAGTACATCAGCATACTTCCCGCCGCCGACAGCAGCGTGAGCAGCAAGACTCCCACGGTGAACACCATGGGGAGCAGGTGCACCGGCTTCATGGTTCCGGGGTGACGTTTCTCCAAGTTGATGCGGGCAATGCCGCTGTTATACACCTGCCGGAAGAATTTTCGCAGGTCGGTGCGCCGCTTGTGCCACACCCATGCGTCGGGAAAGAGGCGCGACGTGCATCCGGCCTCTATGATGCGGTATGAGAAGTCGATGTCCTCGCCGAAGCGCATGGGACTGAATCCGCCGAGTCTCAGATAGACGTCACGGCGTATGCCCATATTGTACGACCGCGGATAGAACCTGTCCAGCTTTTTCTTGCCGCCCCGTATGCCGCCCGTAGTGAAGAAACTTGTCATGGAATAGCTTATGGCCTTCTGCACGGGAGTGAACGAGGGGTGCGCCGCATCGGCACCGCCGAAAGCGTCACACGGAGCGGCCGACAGTTCTTTCTCCACGGCATCGAGATAGCCGTCGGGCAGGACGACATCGCTGTCCAATATAATAAGGTATTCGCCCTGCGCCCGTTCCGCGCCATAGTTGCGCGTCTGTCCGGGGCCGGAGTTGGGCTTTTCATAGTAGGAGAGGCGCAGACGGTCCTTGTAACGGTCGCACACGTCACGGCACGTGACCTCCGAGCCGTCCTCCACGACTATCACCTCAAAGTCCGTGAACGACTGGCGCGTGAGGCTGCCGAGCAGTTCCTCCACCTCGTCCGGTCTGTTGAACACCGGCACTATAACGCTGTACTTCATCTCGTTGTCAAGTCATTGCGGCACAAGCACTTGCGGACACCGTCGCAAAAGGGTGCCGATTACATCGCAAAAGGGTGCTGATTACCGTGCAATCAGGTGCTGATTACGGTGTAATCGGCACCCTTTTACTTTATGCCCGGACGTCAGGCGTGCCGCGGCCTCATGCCGGGTGAGTCACCGTCTCGTCCGGAAGGATGCAAAAAAGTGAAGAAAGACAAGCGCGAAAGCGTCGTGGCCGCACGCCGTACAACCAGCCTCCGACCCGCTTCTCCCGCTTTTCTTCCTTCACTTTCCGTGTCAGGCACAGCCTTGTTATTCCTTCATGCGTTGCAGATAGCTGCCGTCGCGTGTATCTACCTGCACGAGTTCGCCCTCGCTGATGAACAGGGGCACGCGGATTTCCGCACCCGTCTCCAGCGTCGCTGGCTTGAGAGTGTTAGTTGCGGTGTCGCCCTTCACGCCTGGCTCAGAGTGCACTACGCGCAGAACCGTCTTCACCGGCATCTCGGCATAGAGCACGGTCTCGGTGTCGGCGTCGCTTACAACCTCCACGATGTCAGACTCCTTCATGTACTCCACGCCCGTAACGAGGTCGGCGGGGATAGGTGCCTGGTCGAAGGTCTCTTGGTTCATGAAGATATAATCATCACCCTCCTTGTAGAGGTATTGGTACGGACGGCGCTCCAGACGCACGTCTTCCAGCTTCTCGCCGATGTTGAAACGGCGCTCAAGCACGCGGCCGTCGCTTGCGTTTTTCAGCTTGATGTTCATGATGGTGTTACCCTTTCCCGGCTTGCGGTGCTGGAAATCGATGCAAACCCAAATACCGCCGTCCATGCGGACAGCTACGCCTTTCTTGATGTCTTGTGAATTAATCATTGTTATTTTCGTTTATATTATACGCACGTATATCGTTGCAAAATTAATAAAAAACTTCCGTAAAAGCGTTATCAAGACAATATTTTAGCGTTTTCAGGCACTAATTTCCCGACTTTTCTTGCATAATTGAAAAGAAATCAGTACCTTTGCACCCTGAATTGCGTAATGCGTTCGGACTGCAACCGCCGCAAAGCCCTTGCAACCGGCGCGACACGACACCGTAATCAATAATAAAAAATATAAGATATCTTAAACGAAAATGAAAAGAACATTCCAACCACACAACCGCCGTCGCGTGAACAAGCATGGTTTCCGTGAGCGTATGTCAACAAAGAACGGCCGTCGCGTGCTTGCGTCACGCCGCGCACACGGACGTAAGAAGCTCACCGTAAGCGACGAACACCACGGAAAGTAAGGCCTTACGCCTTTGAAGACAAAAGGCGTTTGCGTTACAACCGCAATAAAGCAGCCACCCTTTTCCAACCGGAAACGGCAGGCTGCTTTTTCTATGTGCGCCTACAAGGCACGGCAAGGGGAAAGGAATTGCAGCACGACAAACAATATTTCCGTTTGAAAAAACATTTCTTCCGTAAAAGACTTGCAATTCTCTAATAATTTGATTAACTTTGCACCGGAATCCATAACATACAAAATACGACAAGACACATGCACAACGTAATAATAGAAAGTAATCTGGATAACCTGCTGAACAACGAGTATGACGGTTATCAGGCGTTCATCTACTGCCGCAAGGGGTCATGTATCCTGACCTACAACGAAGGCCGACACGAGATGAACGGCGACAGTTGCGCCATAATCCTTAACAAAAAGTTCCTTAAAGACATAGCTCCGGCACCGGACTTGGAATGTGAGGTCATCTACATCGAGGAGAGTTTCCTGCGACAGAGCGAGCCGCGCAACCCGTATATCATACAAGGTATGCTGGCACTGTATTCATATCCCGTCATAAAACTGGACAAAGAGGGGACCAAACTGTGCAACGCCTTGTTCCAAAACTTCAAGTTACGCATCGAAAACACGCAGCACAAGTTCTACGATGACATACTGCGCACATCCATACACATGCTCATGCTTGACCTGTACGACTTCCATGCACGCGTCAACAACGACGACAACACGTCGCTGAGCGCGGCAAGCATAATGGCGAAATTCATCGGAATGCTGGAGAACAAGGAGTACCGCAAGAACCGGGAAGTGGCATATTACGCTGAGAAACTGTGCGTAGTGCCAAAGTATCTGTCAGAGGTATCAAACAAAGTGAGCGGCTTCTCCGCCTCATATTGGATCAACCGGTACGCCTCACAGGACATAAACGAGGTGCTGAGGGAAAACAAACTCTCCACGGCAGAGGCCGCACAGCTGTTCCATTTCACGTCAACCTCATACTTCAACCGCTACGTCAAGCGTAACCTCGGCTCCTATCCGTCGGAGCTTAGGGGGCAATAAAGGCAACGAACCATGCTCTGGAACACCCTCATATCAAACAAACGCCTCGGACAGGCACACCGTTCCGACGGCGGAAACGGCTGCAATGGCGGCACACATCACCCCGAACGCCACGACGAACGGTCGGAGTTCAAGCGCGACTATGACCGCCTTATCTTCTCGGCACCGTTCCGACGGTTGCAGAACAAGACCCAGGTATTCCCGCTTCCGGGCAGCATCTTCGTGCACAACCGCCTCACCCACTCGCTGGAAGTGGCCAGTGTGGGGATGTCCTTGGGCAATGATGTAGCGCGGGATGTTATCCGCCGCTATCCGGAACTGGGCGGAACGCGCATCGAAGAGCTCGGGACGATAGTATCAACCGCCTGTCTTGCCCACGACCTCGGCAACCCTCCGTTCGGCCATTCGGGCGAGAAAGCGATACAAACGTTCTTCACCGAGAGCGCGGGGGCAAAGCTCCGGAACACCATCTCAGACGGATTATGGAACGACCTGACGCATTTCGAGGGCAACGCAAACGCTTTCCGCCTGCTGACGCACCGCTATTCGGGTCGCAGAACGGGCGGTTTCGTGATGACATACTCCATGCTTGCCTCGATAGTCAAGTACCCTTTCGCCTCAGCCTACGCCGGAGAGCACGGCAAATTCGGCTTCTTCGCGTCAGAAGCGGAGACCTTCCGCACCGTGGCTGACGAGCTTGGAATGCCTCGTCTGTCGCAAGACGGCGAGCCATTGCGTTACGCCCGCCACCCGTTGGTGTATCTTGTGGAGGCCGCGGACGACATCTGTTACGAGATAATGGACATCGAGGACGCCCACAAGTTAAAGCTGTTGTCATACGAAGAGACACGGAACCTGCTGCTGAACTTCTTTGATGAGGACGTGCAAAGGCGCATAATGGAGCGCATAGAGACCGAGAACATCACCGACAGGAACGAACAGATCGTCTATATGCGTGCCAGTGTCATCGGAAAGTTGGAGAACGAATGCGCCGAAGCGTTCCTCGCCAACGAGCAAGCCATTATGGACGGCACTTTCAAAGGCCCGCTGATAAAGAGCATAGGCAAGCGGCAAAGAGAGGCATACAGGCAATGTTCCGCCGTGGCATTTGACAGAATATACCGTTCAAAGCCCGTCCTTGACGTGGAATTGGCGGGTTATCGCGTGATGACAACGCTCATGGAGCAGCTCATCGACGCCGCAGTAAACCCCGACCGCTTCTATTCCCAGCAGCTGCTAAGGCGCGTCAGCAGCCAGTACGAAATCGATTCGCCCGACGTGGAGACACGCATCATGGCGGCAGTAGATTTCATCTCCGGCATGACAGACGTCTTCGCGCTTGACTTCTACCAGAAAATCAACGGCACATCGCTGCCCATAGTATAACCGGGCTGCCACCAACGACGATGGAATACAGACGGAAACGGAGCTTCACCAACTTCAACGGAGACGAATGCCGGGCATTGGCGTTCATCGTAACGATAGTCGTTGTGGCGACACTGACATACAACAAGCTGTCCGAGTTCAATGCGGACAGACCGCAAAGCAATAAGGAGAACCGCCACGGTGCCATGCGCCGTGACGGTTCTCCTTATGTCGTTACAGGCGGAAAGGACGGCGCTTACTACGCCCAAGAGGACATAGGCTTCGGCGACGGGTCCGTGTCCGCGACAGACAACGGCCTCGCTGACCGTCTTTTCCCATTCGACCCGAACACCGCCGACAGCACCACCCTGCTGCGCTTGGGGCTGAAGCCGTGGCAGGTCCGCGGCATATACCGGTACAGGGCGCACGGCGGACGCTTCCGCAAGAGGGAGGATTTCGCCAGACTCCACGGCCTGACGCTTGAGCAATACCGCCGTCTGGAACCGTACATAACCATCCGCCGCGAGGTGATGGCGGCGGACGTGATAAGCAAAAGTGCCCCGGCGGCACAGGATTACCGTCCCTCCGGCACCGCCGCATCCACCTCCACCCGCCGCCATTATCCGCAGAAGCTGACCCTTGACGACGCGAAGGTTGACATCAACACCGCCGACACCACACTGCTGAAGCGCATCCCCGGCATAGGATCATACTTCGCCCGCCGCATAGTGGAGCTGCGCCAACGGCGCAAGACGTTCGTCACTCCGGAGGACCTGCTGGCCATACGCAACTTCCCGGAGCACTCATTGGCCTACATGACCGCCTCACACGACTTTCCGCCGCTACGCGTCAACAGCATGACAGAGCAGGAACTGCAGTCGCATCCGCTGCTGACCCGCACGCAGGCGAAGGACATCACCGCCCTGCGCCGCACCTCGGGAAGCATACGTTCCACGCAGGACATGATGTTCCTGCCATCGTTCACACCCGAACAGCTCACGCGTCTGTCCCCGTTTCTCGTCTTCGATTGAGGATGGAATCCACGCAAAGCCCGGTACGAAAAGCATTACATTAGCACAGGAAACGGAGCGTAGCCCTGAAAGGGCGTCATAACAAATGCGCCATAACGAACGAAGCACAAACCGTAAAATAACATATATTCAGGACTACGCATCGCCATCCATAACCATAGAATACCACCAATACCGGGCTGCATATCGTTCTTGGTTATCATAGAATGCCACCCTGTCAGGACTACACTCGCCATTTAACACTTCCTCCCGCCAAACGTTAAAGTTTCCTTAACCGTTTCAAAAAACGGCGTTTTCACGGTAATCATGGCTCTATTATCTGACAAAAACAACCTATGCGAAGTGTGATACGCCTGCAACAACAAAACGAAAGCAATGCCTTCACATTGTAAAACGGTGCCGATTGCAATGTAAAAAGCACCCGATTACAATGTAAAAGCATTGCTTTCACATTTTTATCACCATCACACGAAACCGCGGAAAAACGGCATCCGTTTTTTGCCCCGTTACAGGCCGTTTGGGCGCGTCATGCCTTTTCCGGCACAGCACGCCGCCAACACCGTTTTAACACGGCAGAATGAGTTTTCCGGTTTCTTATTTTCCGTTGCCACAAAACTGTTATATCCCACCGTTTTACCTCGCCAGCCATACCTCGGGGTTGAGCTTGGCACGCTCCCGTCGGAGCTGGAATTGCAGGATATTGTCACGCCCCACCGTGCCCAACGCCTGTCTTGTGGAGACCTTCTGGCCTTTGGAAACGCTGACGGAGGACAGGTTGCAATAGACGGAGATGTAGCGTCCGTGGCGCACAAGGACGCCCCAGTTACCGCCGGCATTGAACACTGCCGACACTTCTCCGTCGTATATGGCGCAGGCCGCCGAGCCCTTTCGGCCGAGGATGTTGATGCCTTTGTTGTCAAGCACTACGCCCGGAAGCCCCTCCACGCCGTGCTGTCCGAAGTGACTCACTATGCGTCCCCCCGCAACCGGCGACGGAAGCCGCCCTTTGTTGTTCTCGAACTTGCCGCTGAGGGCACGATCGACGCTTGAGAAATTGACGGCGTTGTCCGACGCTCTCTTCGCTTCCGCGATGGTTCTGTCAGCCCTTTCCCTGTCCGCCTCGGCCTTTCTCTCCGCCGCTATGCGTGCGGCCTCGGCCTCGCGGGCCATCTGTTCCGCCCTTTCCTTGGCCGCCTTGTTGCGGGCTTCGGCCTTTGCGGCGGCCTTGGCACGCTCTTCCGCCGCCTTGGCCTCGGCCACACGGCGTGCGTTCTCACGCTCCCTTGCCTCTGCCTCAGCCTTCTTCCGGGCCAGTTCCTCGGCTCTTTTCTTTGCGGCGGCGGCCAATTCGGCCTTACGTTTGGCCTCGGCGATGGCACGCTGACGGGCGCGTTCTATCTCTTCCGCCACCAGTTTGTCTATCCGGGCGTTGATTTCCTCGTCCTTTTTCTTCTGTTCTTCCAGCACCGCTGCTATCGTTTTCTGCTGCTTTTGCAGTGATGTCACCAGCTGCTGCTGCTCGTTCTGCTGCCTCACCAGCGCCTCATGCTCCCGGTGTCCCTTTGTGAGCATGGTGGACTTTTGGCCCCTTGTGTCGTGCAGCTGTTTCCGTTTCTCCTCCATCTGCCTCTGTTTCTCCTGCACAGCCTTGCCCTGCGTGCGCTGATAGGCGGCATACTGTCTCATGAAGCGCAGCCTGCGGTATGTCTCGGTCACGCTCTTTGCAGAGAAGATGAACATCAGCTGGCTTTGGATGTTACGCTGTTTCGCCATGTAACGCATGGACTTCACGTAGCAGGCCTTGCGCTCTTCCAGTTGGGAACGCAGGTTGTCGAGCTGCGCCGACAGCAGGCCTATGTTGTTGTCAAGGCGGTGCAGGTCGCTGTTTATGGAGTCAATGGACTGCCGGCGGCGTGCCATGTCACTGCTTATGCGTTCCAAGTCTTTCAGTTTCAGGCGCACCTGAGCCTTGTTTGCACGCAAGGCCTGCTCCTGCTTGCGTATGGTTTGCTTGATGCGTGCCTGCTCGTTGCGCAGTCCCGAGATGGAGTTCTTGGAGGAAGCGGCGCTCCGTGCCGTTGTATTCTTTTTCGTTGCAGTGCCTTTCTTAGCGGCAACCGCCTTCTTTGCAGGTCTCTTTGCCGTGCCGACCGTTTTCGTTGCGGCCGGTTTTCGTGCGGCATTACGCTTCTGCTGCGCCTCACACGGAGCGAGACACAGCGCCAGCAGGACTGTAATGAGGAGTATTCTGTTCATTGTTGGTAGCGGTATTATCATGGAACCGGCAACGTTTCCGGCTTAGTGCCCCATCAGTTTGGACAACACATCATGCGCCGACACCTGTGTATATCTGGCCGATACCGTGGTCTTGGCGTCCCAACCGGCATCGTCGGAGATGCGGTTCAGCTCCATGTCAAGCACTATCTTTCCCGTTCCCGCGGCGTCGGAGTCGAACGTCAGCACCTCTTTCGTGGGGAATTTCTTTATTCCCATGGGCATGAAAGCGCTGTAAGCGAATGACGCCTTGGACTCCTGCGCCGTGCCCTTACGGTATGTTATCGCCGTATGCGTTATCTGTTTCCGCTCCACATCGGTTGTCCACAGGAAGTCAAGGCTTCCGTTTTTCAGCGTTATCGGGCGGTTCTGCCGCGCCTGCATATCCACGGTAAAGGCGGAAAGGTCTGAATCCTGCACCGCTTTCTTGCTCGGAATGAACAGCTCGTTCCAAAAGAGTGACTGGAGAGTGTAAAAGTCTAACCCGCTGTTTTTAAGGAAATCGACGTCGCTGTAAGTGGCTTTCACGTACTGTCTGTTTATTCTATCCACCACAAGCACATAGTCAGGAGCGAACTCTATGCGCCCGGCCTCCATCAGTCCCAATGGTGTCAGCGTGATGCGTATCACCTCATTGCGGCGCATCTGCAACTTTCCGCTGACGCGGATGTTCCTTCCTTGCGCGGAGAGCGAGAAGTTTATGGGCGACACTATGTTCTTGCTATACACGGCATTGTCGCTTATCTGCCGCAGGAAGTCGATGTCTTTCACCTCCGTCTTCCCGCCGTTCTCCCGTGTATCTGCGGCTTTTTCCCCTCCCTGCACTGCCTTGCTTGAGCCGCAGGCGGCCAATGTCACGGCAAGGAAGAGTGCCGCCAGTGTCTGTATTACAGTCTTTTTCATATCGTTATATTTTCTTTCTCTTTATCTTTTTGCGCAGCGTGGCTTCGTCATCCACTCCGCTTTCCAAGGCCTTCTGCCACATTTCCAGTGCTTTTTCCCTGTCGTTCAGCCTGAAATATATGTCCCCGGCGTGTTCCAGAATATCCCCCGGCACGGCCGAAACGGTGTCCGCCACGGCTGTCCCGGCCACTGAATCCGCCGCGAGAGTGTCCCCGGCGGCGTTCCATCCGGCACTGTTCAGAGCCTGTTCGATGTATATCCGCGCCTCCTCATAGCGTTCCTGTTGGTACAATATCCATGCGTATGTGTCGAGATACGTGCCGTTGTTCGCCTCGGCGGTGATGGCACGATAGCTCATTTTCTCCGCCTTTTTCAGGTCTTTCGCCTCAAGTGACAGGAAGTATGCGTAGTTATTGAGGCACATGAAGTTGTCCGGGTTATGGATAAGGCAACTGTCATACGCCGCATACGCTTCCTGAATGCGGCCTTGCTTCTGCAATACGTCGCCGAGCATGGCGTATATGTCCGCCGCCACCTCGGCCTTTGTGTCCTTCGTTATGTTGCCCGCACCACGCTTCAGGGTGGCCACCGCGTCGTCAAGATGCTGGTTTATGTACTGCGCCACGCCGAGATGATAGTACAACTGCGGCTCGTCCGGCACGTATTCTATCGCCTTCTTGCACTCGCGTATCACGTTTTCGTCTATGCTGTCCTGCCACATCAGCGAGATAAGCTGCACCCTTGCCCCCACATATTCGGGCGTAATGCGCAGCACTCTCTCCCACCCTGCGCGTATAGAGTCCTTCGGTGCCCGTTTCAACATCATGTAGGCGACCTTCATTTCGGCCACTTCCGAGGTCTTCTGGGGCAGTTGCAGCACCTTGTCAAACATACTGCTGACGCGCAATGAGTCGCCTCCCCGCTCCTCACTGTCCTTCACCCACTCGCGCATCATGGCCACACGGGTCGATGGTTCGGTGCGGGGATTGACCAACATATTATACAGCAGGCTGTCAGCCTCATGCGTCTTTCCCTCGGCACGGTAGAAGTCCATCAGCGACATCTGCCCCTGCGCGTTGTCAGGCTCTTCTTTCAGCACATTGAGGAATATGGACAGGGCCTCCTCCTTGCGCCCGTTGCTCACGAGCCAGTTGCCCATCATCACCTGAAGGTTCATGTCATTGGGATGTGCATCGACAAGACTTTTTATCTCGTTGTAGGCTCCCTGGCTGTCGTCCATGTTGGAATAGACCTGCATCTTTGACAGGGTAATGTCCTCCGACTGCCCCTCCTGCACCTCAAGGCGGTTGAGTACCGACAGCATCTTCGGGTAGTTCCTCTGCTGATTGTATATCCGCAGCAATATCCCGAGGTATTCCGTGCGGTCCGGTTGCAGGCCTGCAAGGCGTTCGTACACCGCCGTCGCCGCGTCGATGCTATCCTTATAGAGATATACATTGGCCAGCCTTTCGGCGTATTCCGTATTGTACGGCTCCAACTCCACGGCACGTTTGAGGAAGACCACGCCCAAAGAGTCCTGCCGCGCCACCATATACATCCTGCCCAAAGCGAAGCTTACTTCCGGCGCATCGGGCGACATGGCCTTGCAACGGTTGAACAACGCGAACGCCAAGCCGTTGTTACCCATGTCCTGCTGGCGCACCGCCTCGATGTAGTAATAACGGTATTTGGCATCATTGCCGGCCGCAAAGGACTGCAACAACGCCGCCGCTGTAAAGAAGAAAAGGAATAATGTTCGCATATCCGGGTTGGAGGTTGAAGGTTATAGGTTGTGAGGTTGGAGACAGGGGCATGGGATGAGGATTGGAGGTTATGGGTTGCGGGTGTCCGGTATTAAACGATGTTACCTTAAACCCACAACCCATAACCTCTCACCTTGCCATTGCCTCCTACACTCCCGTATGTCCGTATCCGCCGGCTCCGCGCTCCGTCTCGTCCAGTTCGGCCACTACCTGCAAGTCTGCCTGCTCGCATCTTGCTATGACCATCTGCGCAATGCGCTCTCCCGGATTAACGGTGAAGTCGGTATCGGACAGGTTTACCAGCACCACCCCTATCTCGCCGCGGTAGTCGGCATCGATGGTGCCGGGGGTGTTGAGCACCGTTATGCCGTGTTTCAGGGCCAACCCGCTGCGCGGACGCACCTGCGCCTCATAGCCTTCGGGCAGGGCTATGAACAGCCCGGTGGGTATAAGACGGCGCTGAAGCGGCCTGAGCGTTACCGGCTCGTCGTTATCGGCGTGCAGATCCATCCCCGCACTCTGCGGGGTGGCGTATGCGGGAAGAGGCTGACGCCCCTTGTTGATTATTTTTACTGTTACCATTCTGTTTGTCATTAGCAGTGTTACGCGTATGGTTTTCCAACTGCAAAGTTAATAATTTATTGTGATATGAACAAATAAAAAAGTCAGACAGACAGCCAAATAACGCTAAATAAAGCATCTTTAAGGTTTGTTGGTCATTGAGTGCGTGGCACAGTGCGCCGCAATCAGCACCTGATTACCGTGTGATTAGCACCTGATTGCATTGTAATCAGCACCTGTTTACCGTGTAATCAGCACCCTTTTACAACGGCTTTTGTAACGCATTGAATGGCAACGACTTGTAGGGACGCACCTTCTTGCCGCCGGCATAAAGCCTATGGCAAGCGGCAAAGCCGAGCGGGTGCGTCCGAATTATCGTGTATAACTGTGCCGGCGGAGGCGTTTCACCTATGTTGGCGGACGCACCCGCTCGGCTTTGCCGCTTGCCATAGGCTTTATGCCGGCGGCAAGAAGGTGCGTCCCTACATCGCGTTTGCGGGCATTCGTGCCGTGTATGCTTATGCGTTATCATATCCGCGGTGTAGAGACGATGTACCACATCGTCTCCCTGCCGACACCGGGTGTTTGTTTACTGAGACGATGTAATACATCGTCTCTACAAGGCGGACGGTATTCCGCCCAATGCACGGCAAAATGCCGTGCCTGATTTCGCGGCCGCACAACCAACACAAGGCGGCACATTATTCCTCAACTACACTGACGCAAACAACAATGGGGTGCCGGTTGCGCTGCAACCGACACCCCATTATAGTATAATCTGTACCTTTTTACATTTTCATCCGCTCTGTCACGCGGCATCACATGAAGCTGATTACTCCGCCGGTATCGTCTGACGGCTTTTCCTGAGCGGGGTTGTCTTCATCCAAGGTATTGTAACCTACCACGAGGTGTGACAGGTCTTCCAGCTTCTGCCGTGTGCGCAAGTACGTCGGACTGTTCTCAACGGCAATGATAAGGTCCTCGTTGTCAAGGTCGTTGGATGAAAAGAGAAATATGTTCGGACGGCGTTTCTGCGGTGTGTTCTTGCCGTCTGTACCGTAATATTTATCTATTCTCTCCTCCTTCTTGGCCTTTTCCTCTTCCTCGGCCGCTATTCTCTGCAACTCTTCCGCGGTGTGTTTCTTCGCGCGGTCGGCCAGTTCGTCGTTGACATTGGAGAGTCCGAAGCCTGTGGCGAGTATCGTTACCTTCACCTTGTCACCCAGATCGGGGTCGTTTGCCGTACCCCATTTAAGCTCGAAGTTGGTGCCGAACTTGTCCATGAAGTCGTTGACATAGTTCATCTCGTCCATCATCAGACCCTTATGCTGCATATCGTCGCTATGGAAAGAGATGGAAAGCAGCACTTTCTTGGAGTTATAGACGTCGTTATCGTTAAGCAACGGTGAGTTGAGTGCGTCGTCTATGGCTTGCTTCACGCGCTCTTCTCCCTCGCCGTAACCTGTTGACATGATGGCTACGCCGCCGTCCTTGAGCACCGTCTCCACGTCACGGAAGTCGAGGTTTATTATTCCGTGGACGGTGATTATTTCCGAAATGCTCTTCGCGGCCACGCTGAGCGTGTCGTCAGCCTTTGCGAATGCTTCCATCACAGACAGGTCACCGTAGATCTGACGCAGGCGTTCGTTGTTGATGACAAGCAGCGCATCCACGTTTTTCGCCATCTCCTCCACGCCGTCCAGCGCCTGGCTTATCTTCATCTTGCCTTCAAAACGGAAAGGAATGGTTACGATGCCAACCGTCAGTATGCCCATTTTCTTTGACTCACGGGCTATGACCGGTGCCGCTCCGGTGCCTGTTCCGCCGCCCATTCCGGCTGTCACGAACGCCATCTTGGTGCCGTCGTCGAGCATACGGCGCACGTCTTCTATGCTTTCTTCCGCCGCGGCTCTCGCGCGTTCGGGGCGGTTGCCGGCTCCAAGGCCTTCCTTGCCAAGCTGCAGATGCACCGGTACGGGAGAGTCGTTGAGTGCCTGCGCATCGGTGTTGCAAAGCACAAACGACACGTCATGTATGCCTTCACGGTACATGTGGTTCACGGCGTTGCCGCCGCCACCGCCGACTCCTATCACTTTTATTATGCTTTTAGCCTTCTCTGCCGGTCCAAAGTCGAGAATGTTGTTCTTGAATTCTTCCATTGTATGTTGCTGTTATAACTTCTGTTTTTACTCATCCGGCGCCGTAATGGACGACAGCCACTTAACGAACTTGGAGCCTAAGCCCGGCTTCTTGTTCTTCTCTTCCTCCTGTCTGCGCCGCTCTTCCTCGGCCAGACGCTGTTCTTCCTCTGCCTTACGCTGCGCCTCCTCGTCAGCCTTGCGCTGTGCTTCGGCCGCAGCTTTCTCCGCTGCGGTCTGCACTACGCCCGGCGGAAGGCTGTTAGGGTCACGCACCTGCGCTCCCTCAGGCTGCGCATCGGCGGACGCGGCGGCCTCGCCCATGGCGAAGATGTCCTGCGGACGTGTCTCTTCGGCGGGTGTGTAGCAGTTCTGGTCGCCTTTGGCAAGGAGGCCGAGAAGTGTGTTCATGGTGCCGTCATGGGCGTTTATCTCGGCGTTTGTGGTACTGATTGTATAGGTGACGAACTTTGCCATGCGCACTTTCTCTATGCTTGTGTGCTTGCGGAAGGCCACGTCCATGTTCTTCATGTTGGCTGCCCCGCCGGTAAGGACTATGCCTCCGAGTATCTTGTCAGTGAAGTCGGACGGTATCTGGTTCCAGACATTGGCGATAATCTCCTGTACCCGTGCCTCGATCAGTTCTATGAAGCGTGGACTTTCAACCTTGCGGTCACGGTCGATGTCGTATTTCAGCGAGGTATCGATGTCTTCCGGCGCCGTATATGCTGACGCATAGCGCAGCTTGAGCTTCTCGGCGTCGCTCTCCTCCACCTGCAACGAGCAGATGTCCTTGGTGATGTTGTTTCCGCCAAGCGGTATGACGGCGATGTGGCGGACGATGTTTTTGTAATAGACCATCACCGTAGTGGTGTCCGCTCCCATATCGACCAGCACGCAGCCGCTGCGTTTCTCCACCGGCGTAAGGACGGCATCGGCAAGGGCGAAGGGCGCGAGATATATCTCGGCGAGCTTTACTCCCGCTATCTCGAAGCACGTGTTGAGCTTCTGGTAATGGCGGCGGCTCTGCAATATGTTGAGGAAATTGCCGTCAAGACGTGAACATTGTATGCCAACCGGCTCCGTCTGCATCAGCGCGTCGGCCCTGTACTCCTGCACTTCCACGTCAAGTATCTCCATGTCAGGGTATTCCATGCTGCGGTTCTGGTCCATCATCTCCACCACAAGCTGCTGGGTTACCGGTATGGCGTTGTGTATCTCCCTGACAATCACGTTGCGTTCGGAGTGTATGGACTGTCCGCCCACACCGACATAGACGTGTTTTATGCCTGATTTGAGCTGTCCCTTGAGCCTCTGCACGATGTTGGTGATACACTGCACGGTCTTGTCTATGTTATAGACGACACCGTTTCTAATGCAATCCTTGGCGTCCTCGCTGACCGTAGCGAGCACGGCAATACTGCCATCAGACTTCTTCTGTCCGGCAATACCTTTGATTTTTGTTGAGCCAAGTTCTATGGCTACGACGAAATTCTTTGCTGGCATATTTGTATTCTCTTTGTTTTTGTTTGCGTTAATTATGCTGTTCCCGCTTTCTGCACACTATCTGGTTGCTGTATTCAAGGCTTATGTAGTCATACCTTTCCCATCCGGCATACTTCAATCCTTCCCTGTAAAAGAGTTCAAGACGGTGCATCTGCTTCTTGACGAACGCGCTGACGGCATCACGGAGAGTGCCGTCAGAAGGGGCGGAAGGCAGTGCTCCGATGTTGACAACGTGGTTTCCGACGCGCGGAACGAGCTCCACCGTCTTGTCGGGCAGGATGTTTATCTGCTCTATCTGGTTGCGCCAAAGGTCGTCAGACATCAGTTCCTGGGCGAGAAGATATACATAACGGCAGGCGTACGGCCGCGTGACGCTGCCCGTTACGATTATCATGTCGCTGGTATATTGCGAGTTTGGCATCACGCCGCCATTGTCATCGATGTAGTAGTCCTCGCCGGTGAAGCTCTTGACACGCACTATCGGCGTCCTTTGGGTGATGGTTATGCAGACGTGGTTGTCCTCCGTCGCATAGCATTGCGCCGTCTTCACAAACGGCATCCCCTTGAGAGCCTGCTCTATCCGGCGAGGGTTTATGTCCTTCATGCGCTTTGACAACGGATATAGACGGTTCCGGTCAAGAAGCGTCTTTATCTCCGCGGAGTTGAGAAAGCCGTTGACATTCTCGTCGGCAATGTCTATAATGACCTTCGTACACACGTCATCCTCCTTCGAGGGAGCGTTCCACGAAGTGACAGCCATGACGAGGTAAGCGGCTATTACCACGTCAAGAGTGACGAGGAGAGTCTTCTTCCAGTTAATGTTTAGCTTCAATTATCTTTACTATTTCCGGTACATAATTATCCAAATCGCCCGCACCGAGGATTATAAGCACGTCAAAGTCACGGCTTTCAACCAGCTTCAGCACGTCTTCCTTGCGTATCATGCTCTTCTCTACGCCCTCTTTCAGACGGTCATATATAAGCTGTGACGTGACACCCGGTATGGGTTTCTCCCGTGCAGGGTATATATCGCAGAGTATAACCTCGTCAAGTTGCGACAGAGCCTCGGCGAAATCGGCGTAGAAGTCGCGTGTCCTTGTATAGAGATGGGGCTGGAATATCGCGGTGATGTGACGGTCATGATATACTTCCCGCATGCTTTTGGCACTCTGGTAAATCTCTTTCGGATGGTGAGCGTAATCAGACAGCACCACATGACGGTCTGTCCTGAGCGCGAAGTCAAAGCGGCGATCGACTCCTTTGTACGTCATCATGCCGTAACGCAACTCTTCCGCAGTGCAACCGTTAAGCTGTGCCATCGCCATCGCGCCCACACCGTTGTCTATATTGATGGGGACAGGCTGTCCGAGCGTTACGTTCGTGACGCATTCTATGGGCGATATGAAGTCAAACGTTATCTCCCCGCGCTCTATTCTGATGTTCGCCGCATGGAAATCGCCGTCTTCCAGACCGTAAGTGTATGTCCTCACCCCTTCCGGAACGTCGGCTTTCATCTCCAGTCCGGTGTGCATTATGAGGGCACCGCCCTGCTGTATCAGCGTGGTATAGTGCCGGAAGGACTCCAAGTAAGCCTCTTTCGTGCCGTAAATGTCAAGATGATCCGGGTCAGAAGACGTTATTACCGTCATCCAAGGGCGCAGCCAGTGGAACGAACGGTCAAACTCGTCAGCCTCTATCACCACATAGTCCGAACTGTCAGACAGTATATAGTTGGTGCCGTAGTTCTTGGATATGCCGCCAAGGAAGGCGTTGCAGTCGGCGGAAGACTGGTGCATGATGTGCGCACACATTGTGGATGTGGTGGTTTTTCCATGCGTTCCCGCCACGCAAAGACCCTTATGCGCCTGTGTAAGCATCCCAAGCACCTGCGCACGCTTCTTTATCTCGAAGCCTCCGGCACGGAAGAACTGCATCTCCTTGTGCTCTTCCGGTATGGCGGGGGTATATATTACGAGACATTCCTTAGGGTTCCGGCACGCTACGGGGATGAGACCGACATTCTCCTCGTAGTGTATCAGCATCCCTTCCTTTTCCAGTTGCGTCGTAAGTTTGGACGGGGTCTTGTCATATCCGGCCACTACCATGCCACGATGTATGAAATAACGTGCTATGGCACTCATGCCGATACCACCCGCTCCAACGAAATATACAGCTTTCATCGTTCTTGTTTTTACGTTAAATACTAATGGCTCACGCCTTGAACCCGGCGAGTTTCAACACCTCGCCGGCTATTATGTCAGCGGAATTGCGCAGCGCCAGCTTGCTCACTTCCAGCTCGAGAGAGGTTATTGCCGACGGGTCCGAGACGAGTGCGATGGCCTCTTCCACCAGTGTCTTGCCCGCAGAGGCGTCAGGAACGAGCACCGCCGCATTCTTTTCCGACAGTGCCATGGCGTTCTTCGTCTGGTGATCCTCCGCCACATTGGGTGAGGGGACGAGGATGGAAGCCTTCCCCAACAGGCACAGCTCGCTGATACTCGACGCTCCGGCGCGACTGATTACGATGTCGGCAGCCTTGTATGCCGTCGCCATATCGGATATAAACTCCTGCGGACGCACCATAACGGCTCCTGCCTCCTTGGCTTTCCTCGCGCATTCATCGGCATAATACTTTCCCGTCTGCCATATAACCTGTATCTTTTTCTCCTCAAAACGCCCTATGCCGTTCGCTATCGCGTCGTTAATGGTGCGCGCTCCGAGCGAGCCTCCTATGACAAGTATGGTCGGCAAGTCCTTGTTCAGCCCCAAAGCCTCACACGCATCCGCCTTGGTGGCGGTGTTTCCTGCCAGCGACTGCCTAACGGGATTGCCCGTCTTTATTATGTTTTCCGCCGGAAAGAAACGCTCCATGCCGTCGTATGCCACGCATATCTTCGCCGCCTTCTTCGCCAGCGAGCGGTTTGTCACGCCCGCATAGGAGTTCTGTTCCTGTATAAGGCACGGTATCCCGAGTGCCGCCGCCTCGTTAAGAGTAGGCGCGGAAGCGTATCCTCCCACACCGACCGCCGCCTGCGGGCGGAACTCCCTGATGATGCTTCTGACCATCCGCTTGCTCTTGAAGAAGTCGAGCATCACGCTAACGTTACGCGGACTCCACAGCGGCCGTATGAGCCCGCGCACCGGCAAGCCCTTAATCTCGTAGCCGGCCTCAGGCACCCGCGTCATTTCCATTCTGCCTTCCGCGCCCACAAAGAGTATCTTCGCGTCCGGGCGCCTTGCCTTTATGGCGTTGGCAATGCTCACCGCCGGAAAGATATGCCCTCCCGTGCCTCCGCCACTGATGATTATTCTTGGTTCCTCCATTTCTTTTGTATCACGATTTTCAGGTTTTCCGTTATCAGTTCGCGCCGCTCCTCAACGGCAGTCCCGCCTCTTCTCTCTTCTTGGCCGTCCTGCTTATGCTGAGAATAACGCCTATATATACACAGTTTATGATGCTGGACGTACCGCCCTTGCTTATCAGCGGCAGCGGCTGTCCGGTCACAGGAGCCAGTCCCACGGCCACGCACATATTGAACAGTGCCTGCACCACTATCATCAGCGCAAGCCCCATGGCGAGGTAAGCGGGAAAGGTGTTCTCGCATTGGCGCGCTATGTACCCCGTGCGGAAGAGCAGGAAGATATACAACATCGCCACGAACGCTGCTCCAAGCCACCCCAATTCCTCAAAGATGATGGCGTAGATGAAGTCCGAGAAGGCCAGGGGCAGGAAGTCCCTCTGCACGGAATTGCCCGGTCCCTTGCCCAGAAAGTTGCTTGAAGAGATGGCTATGTTGGCGTGTCCCACCTGTCCGTTCTTGTCAAGGTCATAGTCTTTCGGGGCCACATACTTGCTGTCGAGAAAATTCTCCACACGGGCTTTCCACAAGTCCAGACGGTGGAGAACACCTCCGCGCTTGGGTATCGCCTCCTCTTCCTTTTGCGAATCCTTCGCCACAACTTCCGTGTATTGCCGGCTTTGCATCCTGCTGTCCTGCGCAAGCTGTTCCTTTGACTTTCCGAACACGAAGACAAACATCACCGCAAGCGCCACCACCACGGCTACCCCTGTACACAGATACCCTATCTGCCGCATCGGCACGCGGCCTATTATCATCATGATGAACACCACTACGCCCATCAGCGCCGCCGTGGAGAAGTTCTCCGGCAACACCAGTCCTATCAGTATTCCGGCCGTGATGCACACATACTTGAACGCTTTTGGGTGCGCCCCGTTGGGTGTCTGCAACTGGCTCAGTATGTGTGCCGTGGCAAGTACCATCGTACCTTTGGCTATCTCTGACGGCTGAAGGGGTATCACGCCGAACAGCTTTATCCACCGCGCCGCGTCGTTCTCCTTCGTTCCTATGAAATACACCAGCGCCAGCAGCACCACGGAGAAGGGCACAAGCAACGGTGTCATGACCTTGAAGTACCGGCACGGCACATTGAGCACGCACACCATGGCCACCAGTCCCACACCGAGCAGTATGGTATGATAGAATGCCGCGTACCAATAGTTGCCGGTCTTGTATCCCAAGATGGAGGAAGAGGAATACACTTCCAGCACGCTTATGATACAAAGCAGGAAGAATATCATCCAGATGATACTGTCTCCCTTAAAGACATTGCGCAGTCGCTTGAACTTTTCCATTCGCAGTCCTCTTCTGACTCCCCCTCAGGGGAGTACATATACCTTTTATCCTATATTTATATTATCTTCCGTATGGATGGCTTTATCCATGGGAACAAGCTATATTCTCCTTGAACTGTTCGCCCCTGTCTTCCATGTTCTTGAACAGGTCGAAGGAGGCACAGCATGGTGACAGCAGCACCACGTCGCCCTTCTTGGCGAATCTCCGGCATTCCGCCACGCAGTCTTTCATGCTGTGTGTGTCGGCTATGTCGATGCCCATGCCGTCAAAGGCGGCGTGCAGCTTGGCGTTGTCAGCGCCGAGGAACACCAGCGCGCGGCATTTCTCACTCACCAGAGGCTTTATGTCCTCATAGTCATTGCCCTTGTCCTTGCCGCCGACAATAAGCACCACGGGGCGGCTCATGGCTTCCAGCGCGACATGGCAGGCATCCACGTTGGTGGCTTTCGAGTCGTTTATCCACAGCACGCCGTCCTTCTCCGTGACCTTTTCAAGGCGGTGTTCCACACCGGGGAAGTCCCTGAGGCACTTCGCGAGTATCTCTTCATAGCGGCACTGCTGCCCTGCCGTCAGTTCCATCTTGGCCATGGCGGCACGCACGGCACTGCGCGCAGCCATCATGTTGCGCTGGTTATGCTTGCCGGGCAGCGGGAAGTCGCTCTCCGGGTCTATCTCCTTGTCGGAGAAAGGTTCCAGCGTCGGGTTGCCCGCCGCGGCCGGACGTGACGACGGTGTGGGTTTCGGGGCATATCCGTCGAAACGCTTGCGCAGCTCGCCGTCGATGTACTCATCGTCGCTCCAGTAGATGAACGTGTCCTTCGGCGTCTGGTTCTGCATGATGCGCATCTTCGAATCGACGTAGTTCTGCATACAGAAGTCGTAGCGGTCGAGGTGATCCGGCGTGATGTTCATCAGCACGGCGACGTCGGCCCGGAACTCGAACATATTGTCAAGCTGGAACGAGCTTATCTCCAGCACGTACCAGTCGTGGTCTTCCGTGGCCACCTGCATGGCGTATGAGCGGCCTATGTTGCCCGCAAGACCTACATCCACGCCCCACTTCTTCATTATGTAATATATGAGCGAGGTGGTGGTTGTCTTTCCGTTGGAGCCTGTTATGCAGACGGTCTTGCCCTTGCTGTACCTTCTCGCGAACTCCAGTTCCGAGAGTATCGGCGTGCCCTGTTTTACCAATGCCTGCACCATTGGGGCGGTATCGGGTATTCCGGGACTCTTCACCACCTCTGTAGCGCCGAGTATCTCGGCCTCCGTATGGCGGCCTTCCTCCCATCTTACGCCGCATTCGTCCAGTTTCTTCCTGTACTTTGGCTTGATGGTTCCCATGTCAGAGACAAACACCTCGTACCCTTGCCGCTTTGCAAGGATGGCTGTTCCTACGCCGCTTTCGCCGGCTCCAAGTATTACTAACTTATCCATAACCAGTAGTTGTTTTTTCGTGTTGCGGAGGTTCTTTACGCGGTTATCCGCCGATGGTTTTGTAAAAGGCACCTGATTAGAGTGTAATCAGCACCTGATTGCATGATAAACAGCACCTGTTTGCAGTGTAATCGGCACCCTTTTGCGAGGGTATAATTTACGATGTAAAGCCCATAATCGTTTTCTTTGCCATAATCTCCACATTATAAACCTTTTACATCCACGCCCTATCTTATCTTCAGCGTGACGATGGCGAGTGCCGCAAGCAGGACTGTTATAATCCAGAAACGTGTCGTTATCTTTGACTCCAGCCAGCATCCGCGCGGACGGTTGAGGATGATTTTCACGTCATCGGCTATCTGCCCGGGCTTGATGCGGAAGGCGTCATGTATCGGCGCGCGCTTGAAGAAGCGCAGTTTCATGCCCTTGCGGTTGCCGTATTTCGCCACCTGAACCTGCATCATGACCGAGATGCTCTCCAGGAAGAAGATGAAGCAGAGCAGGGGGATGAGCAGTTCCTTGTGGATGATGATGGCCGTGACGGCTATTATGCCGCCGATGGCGAGGGAACCGGTGTCGCCCATGAATATCTGCGCGGGGTAAGCGTTGTACCACAGGAAGCCTATCAGCGCGCCGGCAAAGGCGCACAGGAAGATGACAAGTTCTTCCGACTGCGGGATATACATGATATTGAAGTACGCCGCATAGCCGATGTGGCTGGAAACGTATGCCAGCACCCCGAGTGCCACGCAGATTATGGCGGAGTTGCCGGCGCACATGCCGTCCATTCCGTCGTTAAGGTTGGAACCGTTGCTTACGGCCATGACGACGAAGGTGGTCAGAACAACAAAGAATATCCATCCCGCCGCACTGCGATGCTCGCCCATCCACGAGAAGAAGGCGTCGGTATAGTTCAGGTTGTTGTTCTTGACGAACGGTATGGTGGTGGTGGTCGATTTGACGGGGGCACTCTTGTGTATCACCAGCTCCTGTCCCTGACGCTGTACCGAGACGTTCTCGCGCATCACGGCGTCGGGGCTCAGCCACAGCGTGAGGCCCACTATCAGTCCGAGGCCGGCCTGTCCGATGAGTTTGTAGATGGGGCGCAGGCCGTCCTTGGTGACCTTCATCTTGATATAGTCGTCCGCAAAGCCTATCAGCCCGAGCCACAGCGTGGTGACAATCATAAGCAGCATATAGATGTTGCGCAGCCTTCCGAAGAGCAGGCAGGGCACGATGGTGGCGACGATGATGATGACGCCGCCCATGGTCGGCACTCCACGCTTCTCCACGCCGTAAGGATCTACCGTGCGGTCACGCTGCGCTTCAAGGCCGCCATGCCGCCGCATCCACTTTATGAATATCTCGCCGAACCAGACGGAGATGACAAGTGACAGGATGAGTGCCAGCAGCGAGCGGAAGGATATGTAGCTCCACATGCCCGAGCCGGGTATGTCCCACTGTTCAAGGAATCTGAAAAGATAGTACAGCATGGTGAGTCTGTTTGAATTAAAAATTAGAGAATTAAAAGTTAATAATTATGATTACCTGATGGAATGTTCAACCTTTCATTTATGGCTTGGCCTTACAGACAGGCATAACGTAATCATAACTTTTAATTTTTAACTATTAATTATTAATTTGAAAAGTCGTGGTTACATGACGGAGTGCCAGGTCTGCCATTGTAAGAGAGCCCTTGCAGGCGGCGAAACGTAATCATAACTTTTAATTTTTAACTATTAATTATTAATTTGAAACCGTGCTTCAGCCAAAGGCTTTCATCAGTTCCTCCTTGTCATCGAAGTGATGCTTCACGCCTTTCACGTCCTGATAGTCCTCATGTCCTTTTCCCGCCACGAGTATCACGTCGCCCTTCTGCGCCAGCATACACGCCGTCCTGATGGCCTCGCGCCTGTCTGTTATGGTGAGCACCTTCCTTTTCTGCTGCGGAGTGAGGCCGGCCAGCATGTCGTTGATGATGTCCTGCGGCTCCTCGAAGCGCGGGTTGTCGCTGGTTATGATGACCTTGTCGCTCTGCTTCACGGCTTCCTGAGCCATTAGCGGACGCTTGCCCTTGTCACGGTTGCCGCCGGCACCGCAGACGGTTATCACCTGTCCCTTGCCGTTCAGCACTTCATGGATGGCGCAGAGCACGTTCTCCAATGCGTCGGGGGTATGGGCGTAATCGACGATGGCGGTGTAGCCCTCCGGCGAACGCAGCGGCTCCAGACGGCCGGAGACGCTTTTCAGCGTGCTCATGACGAGGAGTATGTCCTCCGTTTCCTTGCCGAGCATACGGGCGGCGCCATATACTGCCAGCAGATTGCTGACGTTAAACTTGCCTATGAACTGCACTCCCACCTCGTGACCGTCCATTTCAAGGTACATTCCTTCAAAGTGACACTCGATGATATGGGCCGTGAAATCGGCCATGGAGCGTGTGGAATAGGTCTTGACGGAGGCCTTGGTGTTCTGCGTCATGACCATGCCGTTCCTGTCGTCGGCGTTGGTTATGGCGAAAGCTGACTTGGGTAGGTTGTCGAAAAAGGCCTTCTTGGCGTCGCGGTAGTTCTCGAATGTCTTGTGGTAGTCAAGGTGGTCGCGGGTGAGATTGGTGAAGATGCCGCCGGCAAAGGTGAGCCCTCCGATGCGCTTCTGGGCTATGGCGTGGCTTGAACACTC
The DNA here is from genome assembly GCA_017623655.1 of Prevotella sp. Taxonomy (GTDB): domain Bacteria; phylum Bacteroidota; class Bacteroidia; order Bacteroidales; family Bacteroidaceae; genus Prevotella. The sequence continues at coordinate 95,912 of JAGAON010000003.1, read as the reverse complement.
CATGAAGGCGTATTCGCAGCCGGCCTCAACCATCCTTGCAAGCAGCTGGTTAAGCTCTATCGGGTCGGGGGTTGTATGGGTGGCGGGCACCGCCTCGTCCTCGATGTAGTTGCAGACGGTAGATAGCAGGCCGCACTTGTGTCCCATCTTGCGGAACATATTATATAATAATGTGGCGACAGTGGTCTTTCCGTTGGTGCCGGTCACGCCCACAAGGCGTAGCTTTGCCGTGGGATTTCCATAGAAGGTGGTGGCTATTTGGCCTACGCAGTCCTCGCAGTCCGCTACCTTTACGAACGTGACGGATGCCGGCGCGTCGGACGGGATGTCCTCGCACAGCACCGCTACGGCACCAAGTTCCACCGCTTTCGGTATGAACTGATGGCCGTCAACCTGCGTTCCGCGCATGGCTATGAACATATTTCCCGGCACGACCCGGCGCGAGTCGATATTGATGCCGGTTATGTTGACATCCGCAGAGCCGGCTGTTTCCGTCGGCTTTATGCCGGTAAGAAGTTCTGACAGTTTCATTTTCTTTATCGTTTTGCTTGTTGACGGAACGGCATTATGCCAGTTCCAGCGTTATTTTCTCGCCCTTGTGCATCTTTGCTCCGGACGGTTTGCTTTGCTGTTTTACCTTGCCACGGCCTTTCAGCACTACCCTTGCGCCACGGCTTTCGATGAGGAACACGGCGTCGCGGGCACCCATTCCTATGACATTTGGCATCAGCCCGTCCGCAGCTGTGCCGCTACGGTGTATCACGGATGTGCCTGTACGGCGCTCGACACTGCCCCATACGGGCTTGCCCTCGGCGTGTCCGCCCTTCCATCCGCCGTTGCAAGCGAAGCCAAGACGTGACATTACATAGTCGGCGGCAAGCACATTGCCGGCTTTTACGTCAGGTATAAGAACGGAAAGGGAATCTTTTGCGCCCTTGACATCATACTTTATATTCTTGGCCATGATGCCTTCCGCTATGTCATGGAACACCTGTCCACTCATCAAACCGCCCGAAGCGGGCAGTCCGGCCTTGTGAATGCAGACGATACAGGTGTATCTTGGAGCCTCGGAAGGGAAGTAGCCGCAGAACGAGAGCAGGTAGTTCACGGTACCGTTCTTGTACCCTCCGCCCATCGCTTTCTGCGCTGTTCCGGTCTTGCCGGACACCGAGAACGACGGAGAACCGGCCGTCTTGCCCAGTCCTATGCTGACGACCTGACGGAGAATCGTCTGTATCTTGCCGAGAGTTTCCTTGCCGCAGATTTGCTTTTTAAGCACTTCCACGGGAAATTCCTGTATCACTTCCCCGTTCTTCTCTATGCTCTTGACGAAGCGCGGACGCACCATCACGCCGCCGTTGGCTATCGCATTGTAGAACGTCACAACCGAAATGGGCGGCACATTGGTCTCATATCCGATGCTCATCCATGGCAACGCCGTGTTGCTCCAGTTCACCCACTGCCCGTGTTTGTTCTTCTTCGGCATACGAACCTTGGGAGCCATGTACTCGGGGAAGGGCAGATTCAGGTTTTCCGCAATGCCAACACGGCGCAATCCCTCCACGAATTTCTCGGGATTAGCATGATAATGCTTGTCGATGAGGTAGCTTACGCCGATGTTTGAGCTGACTTGAAGCACCCGGGGCACCGACAATACGCCGTAACCGCCCCTATGCCAGTTGTGGTCCCGCATCTTCGAGCCGTACATAGGCATTATGCCGCAGCCGGTATCGACCCTGTCCGTGGTGTCGATCTTGCCGTCATCAAGCGCCACCATGAAGCTGGCGGTCTTGAAAACGGAACCCGGTTCCAGCCAGTCGGCTATGGCATGGTTGCGGCCTTCGTAGTATTCTCCGGTCTCATCGTCACGATCTACGTTGACCATCGCCTTTATATCACCCGTCGCAACCTCCATGACTATCGCCACGCCGGTATATCCTCCCACCGCTTTCAGTTCCTTTATAAGAGACCGTTCGGCCAGATCCTGTATGCTGACGTCAATGGTTGTCTTTATGTCATTGCCGTCAATGGCGGCAGAATCGAGCATATCTACCCACCCGTTGAGCACCTTCCGGCGGTGCTTGTAGCCCGGACTGCCCTTCAATATGGAGTCATAAGCCAGTTCAAGGCCTGAATATGCCACGCCTTTCTCGTTGTAAGTGCCTCCCACTATGCTTGAAGCCAGCGAGCCGTAGGGCCTGTTCCGCACCATGAACTTCTTTGCGGTGAAGCCTCCCACGCCCGGTTTCAGGCAGAAAATGGGCAGCGATTTGACCTTCTGATACACCGTATATGACACGCGTTGCTTCACAACCGGCCAGTAACGGCTTTTCTTTTCGTAGCCCTTCTTCATGTGTTCAAGATACTCTTTCGCGCTTTTCTGCGGGAAGATGGTGTGCAGGCTGTCGCAAAGAGCCAGCAGAACAGGCGTGTCATTGCCCAAGGAGTCATGCCAAAGGGTGTCCGCCTTGCTTTCCTGCAACGCCACAAAGTCCATATACATACGGTACTCCGGCAGGTTACAGGCCAGCTGTTGGCCGTTGTCGCTCAGTATATTGCCGCGCACAGGGTCAACAGTTATGCTGTCAAACTTCATCATCGAGTTGACTTCCTCCCAGTAATCATGCTCCACTGTCATGATATAGAAGCCCTTGGCAAGCACTCCAAAGGCAAGGAAAGTCAGCAACACGGCGAACACCGTGTAGCGAAGCATTGACTTATGATACTCGAATCTGCTCATCTGTAAATGTCACTTTTGTCTCTTTTGCACTCTGTTACTCGTCTATTCTTATCAGGTACGGCGGCTCGTTGGGTATCGTCAGCGTGGAATCCCCATACGCGTTAAGCAGCTTTATGATGTTGCTCTCGCGGCTTTTTTCCGTCAATATGCTTGTGCACACGGTCGCCTTATAGCGTGCCTCCACCAACTGCGTCTCCAGTTTCCCTATCTCCACCATGCGTTTTTGGCACACATAGCGGTTGTTTATATATATAATAAGGAATGCGCACACGAGGAGAACCAGCCCAATCTGTTTCTGGACGGCACGCGCTATCAGCACTCCGCCGAGGGTCTTGGATATGGAGAACGGCGAAGACGTGTCCTGCTCCTCTTTCGCCTCACGCCTTATGACATCCTCGATGGTCTTGTTTCCCAGCACGCCGTTAGCGCTTTTTCCATTTCCTTCCGTTGTTTTCTTTTTCCGTCCGGCATCCTTCCGCTCAGGCATCACGGCATCCTCAGCCGGTGTCTCGCCCCGGCCGCCATCGGTGTCCGTCCCCATGCCCGTTGTCTTTATGTCCTTTTCCTCTTCGTCCATTGTCTTCCTGTATGCCTGTCAGGCACCGTTTCCCTTATTCCGCAGCCACTTTCTCGGCTATTCGCAGCTTCGCACTCCGCGAACGCGGGTTACGCTGCTGCTCGTCATCCGTCGGCACCACGACCTTGTTATTCACCACCTTATACGGCGCAAGCACCCTTCCGAAGAAGTCCTCGTTACGCTTTCCCTCCGCATTTCCGGTCTTCATGATGTTCTTCACGATACGGTCTTCAAGGCTGTGATACGTTATCACGCTCAGCCTTCCGCCCTCTCCCAACACCTCCGTGGCAGCGTCCAGCATCTCTTTAAGGGCATCCATCTCGTGGTTCACCTCTATTCTCAACGCCTGAAACAGCCTCGCCATGTCCTTCTTCTCACGTTCCCGCTTGAAGAACGGCTCCACAATGCGCAGGAAATCATGCGTTGTCCTCACCTCGCCGGCCTGCCTCGCCTTGACAACGGCGGCCGCTATGCGGCGTGAGGTCTTCAGTTCCCCGTAAAGATAGAATATATCCGCCAATCTCGTCTCGTCGTAAGTGTTGAGCACTTCCGCCGCCGTTATGCCGGCGCGGGTATTCATCCGCATATCCAGCGGGGCGTCAAAGCGGAACGAAAAGCCCCTCGCCTCGTCGTCAAAGTGATGGCTTGACACGCCGAGATCGGCCAACAGGCCGTCAACATGATCCACATTGTAGTACCGCATCCAGTTTTTCAGATAGCGGAAATTGCTTCTCACGAAAGTGAATACACCCTTCTCCTGCGCTTCCGACAGCGTCTCCGACGCGCTTACGTTACGTTCCGCGTCGGCATCCTGGTCAAAAGAGAACAGCCGTCCCCTGCCGTTCATGCGGCGCACAATCTCCTTGCTGTGTCCGCCTCCGCCGAAGGTGACATCCACATACACGCCGCCCGGCCTGACATTCATGCCGTCCACGCTTTCCCCCAGCAGCACCGGGATATGGTATATCTGCTCTTCTCCCATCGTTCAGCCCGCATTATCCATTAGTTCTTCAAGCGCATTGCCGAAGCTTTCGGCATCCATGAACGGCCCGTTGCCGTCCTTCACCGCCCATATCTCTATCGTGTCACCCACGCCTATGAAGCGCACCGCCTGCTCTATCTCCGCCATTTCCTGACAGCGGCGCGATATAAGGAAACGCCCGTTGCCGTCAAGCGTCACAAGCTCCACGTCGCTCACGAACTGACGGAATATCTGCTGGTGCCGGCGGTCCCACCTGTTCAGCCGGCTGCGCATCATGTCCATCTGCTCGTTCCACACGCTTTCCGGGTACAGCACGAGGCATTTCTCATGCACATCCTTACGCATCACGAGCTGCTCCACGCCCTCTGTCTGCAACACTTTCCTGAATGCCGCAGGCAGAAAGACACGGCCTTTCGCGTCCGTCTTAGCCTCTATGTTTCCCAAGAATCTCACGTGCGTTCTTATTTTAATAATTCTTTTTGCAGGCAAAGTTACAAAAATTTCCCCACTTTTCCCCACTTTCCTCCACTTTTTTCACGCAAAACGCACATTTATCAATATTTAACAATTTCGCTAATCCTATTTCAACGCATTGCATTAACTTTGCAAGCGGAACAGGAACGACAATTAAACACAACATAAAAACGACATGGCAAAAAAAGCACTTTTGATGATTCTCGACGGATGGGGAATCGGAAAGCAAGGCAAGGGCGACGTTATCTACAACACGCCGACACCTTATTTGGACTATCTCACGGCCGTAAGCAGCGTGTCACAGTTGCAGGCTTCCGGTGAAAACGTAGGTCTTCCCGACGGGCAGATGGGCAACTCAGAGGTGGGTCACCTCAACATCGGCGCCGGAAGGGTGGTATATCAGGACCTCGTCAAGATCAACCGCGCCTGCGCCGACGGCTCCATCGTGAGCAACCCGCAGGTGAAAGAGGCATACGAATACGCCAAGAACAACGGCAAGAAACTGCACCTCATGGGACTGGCGTCCAACGGCGGCGTGCATTCTTCACTCGACCACCTCTTCAAACTCATCGAGGTAGGAAAGGAATACGGCCTCTCTCAGCAGCTCTTCGTACACTGCTTCATGGACGGACGCGACACGGACCCGAAGTCAGGAAAGGGATTCATCGAGCAGATTGACGCAAAGTGCAAGGCCAACGACGCCAACATCGCAAGCATCATAGGACGCTTCTACGCCATGGACCGCGACAAACGCTGGAACCGTGTCAAGGAGGCTTACGACCTTATCGTGAAAGGTGAGGGAAAGAAAGCCACCGACATGATACAGGCCATGCAGGAAAGCTATGACGAGGGAGTGACGGACGAGTTCATAAAGGCCATCACCAACGCCTCCGTGAACGGACAGATAGAAGAGGGCGACGCCGTCATCTTCATCAACTTCCGCAACGACCGCGCCAAGGAACTCACGCAGGTACTCACGCAGCAGGATATGCCGGAAGAGGGAATGAACACCATACCGGGACTGAAATACTACTGCATGACCCCTTACGACGCATCCTTCAAGGGCGTGGGAATACTCTTCCCGAAAGAGAATGTCACCAACACCCTCGGCGAATACCTCTCACAGCAGGGCAAGAAACAGCTGCACACAGCCGAGACAGAGAAGTATGCGCACGTCACATTCTTCTTCAACGGCGGACGCGAAGCACCATACGAGGGCGAGGACCGCATACTCGTGGCATCGCCGAAAGTGGCCACATACGACCTGAAGCCGGAGATGTCGGCATACGAAGTGAAAGACAAGCTGGTGGAAGCGATAAAGGAAGACAAATACGACTTCATCGTAGTGAACTTCGCCAACGGTGACATGGTAGGCCACACCGGCGTATATAACGCCATAGCCAAGGCCGTGGTAGCGGTTGACAACTGCGTGCGTGACGTGATAGAGGCTGCCAAGGCCACCGGTTACGAGGCCATCATAATAGCCGACCACGGCAATGCCGACAACGCCATCAACGCCGACGGCACGCCAAACACGGCGCACTCGCTGAACCCCGTGCCGTGCATCTACGTGACAGACAACAACTCCGCCACCATCAAAGACGGCCGACTGGCCGACGTTGCGCCCACCATCCTCCACATCATGGGGCTGGAACAGCCGGCGGACATGACGGGCGAGAACCTCATCAACGACTAATTCTACAACCTCAAGCAATCATTCCGGGAGCGCGGCCACACATCGGCCGCGCTCTTTTTGTGCCAAGACACGACAGAATAATTACAAGCGTCGCTGTTTCATGCCCCGTCGAACCCTGAAGGGGTGACATATTACAGCACAGGGCGTAAGCCCTGTGTAAACATTCGTGTGCGGAAAATGGTGTCGGGAACCCCGAAGCCGGTAGGCGAGGAGCACAACGTGCGACGAGGGGTGACATAAAGTCCCAAGGAACCATCACAATATATTCATGTCATGACGCATGATGCACAATGGATATATCACCCCTCGTCGCACGTTGTGCTCCTCGCCTGCCGGCTACGGGGTTCCCGATACGTTTTGCGGACATCACGCCTTAACACAGGGTTGGCTAACGCCGAGCTAAACCTTTACACCCTGTGCTTGGATATGTCACCCCTTCGGGGTTCGGCGATAATTACCAAACAACGATGTAGGGACGCACCTTGGTGCGTCCGAAAACACATGGCAAAACGCACCTGTCAACGTGGGAAAACATAACGAGGCGGACGCACCAAGGTGCGTCCCTACAAGCCGTTGCATTTCAATGCGTTACAAAAGCCATCGCAAAAGGGTGCTGATTACACCGCAATCAGGCCTCTTTTACAATGTAATCAGCACCTGTTTACCGTGTAATCGGCACCCTTTTGCAACGATGCGCACATCTGACCGAAAATCAACGTGCACACCGGCAGAATACAGCCACTACCAACCGCAGTCTTCGTCAGAGCCGAAATCTATCTCATAAGACAGTCCCTCGGCAGGTTTGTTGAAACCGCCCGTACCTAAGCCACCGTCAAAATGATAACCGGAATCGCTTGAAGGATTTGACGCAGCCATGATACTCTGGTTGCCAATGACAACCACCTCCACTGCGGGTGCTACATATTTCTTTTTCATATTATATAAACTCGTTTATTTCGTTACACTTTTATTTCTTCAAATACTTACGTCCTTTGACTATAACCATCCCCTTGGCATCGGTGCGGACACGCTGTCCGGCAAGGTTATACACCACCGTCTCCACTGTCTCCACGCCATTTTCAGCCACTTCTTCCACAGCGGTAGGATTGCCAAAGACAAGCCGTAAGCTGGAAGTCTGGCCGGAAACACCCTCCGGAACAACGCTTGCCGGCATATAAGCACGGTTCTTGGCTATTACGCCGCCTTGCGCTATCTGGGCCAAGCCGACGGTCTTTGAAGCCTCATCGGTCACGGCAAGCACGTAGAACTCACCCTCGGTCTCGGCAATCTTATCTGCCTCAGTGTTGGCAACGAGAACATTGTCTGCAATCTCCACGCCCTCAGCGCATACGGGGAAGGTGTAAGTGCCCGGCTTGGCAGTTATTATAAGTCCTGTGTTTGCAGCGATATTGGTTCCGGCAAGTACCTCCGTCAGAGTGACAGCTGTCTCCGTCACGTTTGTAACAGCATATCCCCTAACACCATCCGGCAACGTGGTAGCGTATGGAAGACCAACGGTGGCGAAGCCGGTTGAACCGACTGTGATATTCTCCGTCTGTGGTTTGCCATCCACAGAACCCGCAAGTGTCACGCCAAAGATTCCCACATTTCTACCCGCATCAAGATTATATATGTACAGTCGCACAACAAGTTCATCTTTTACAGATACGTCAGAGAATTCATGAGACAACACGGTAGGAAGATTACCTTCTTGATTGCGATTAGGATTAATATCATTTACTACGGTCGATATGATTTCCGAACCACCATCTACAGAATATCCCAGAGTTATACAACCACCATTTGTACCGAATCTCATAGCTGAAAGAGAAAAGGTTGACGGGTTGAAAGTCATGCCATTCAAAGTCTTTACCTTATATTCCACATAGTAGCCACTGTTTATGGAATTCTGTTTTGCATCTGGACTATAAGTTGTATAGGCATTATCTCCATAAGATTTTGTTCCAACAGTAAAGTTTTCTGTCGAAGAATAATTTGTAAGGCAGAAAGCGACATCCGCACCTTCACCCGTGACTACAGCCTTAGCTGGAGGCGTAGCATCACCCATTGGCCACGTTGCGGTAACAGACGCGTTTTCGTATGAGCCTTCCTCTTTCTCCACTGTAATGCCTACATTTTTATAATTACAAAGATATGCGTCCGCTGTTGCAATAACAAACTTTATCTCTTTCAGCCCTTTTGTAATAGATCCGAGTTCAAACGGTGTTGGACTGTCATAACCATTACAAACATCATTTGTTATGTTTATCACCTTTGTCAGTTCCACTTTACTGGTGGCAATGTCTGTAACCGTGGCCGTAATAGTACCCTCGCCATGCTTAACCAAACCCATATTGAGAGTGGCAACTCCATTAGTAGGATTGTAAGCAATGTATGTTGCTGTACCTGCATTTGAACAAAAGCCAACACTACCGTCATCTCCCACACTCGGTCCGGAATAGATCCCGCCTGAAAGATTAATGTTAGCAATATTATAATTAGCCAAAGAGGCTATGCAGAAGTTACCATAGTTCCCAGCGTAGCCTTTTTCCGCATCTGTTGTACTTGATATGGTAACCTTCATCGCTATATCTCCTGCGGGAAGATTATTCAATAGCATATAATGGCAATTTGCAAGAGGATAATAATTACTTGTAGAGGCAACACTGAAATTCTGTACTCTTTGGTAATCTCCACTCTTTATTTCAACAGAAATTTCCGCAGTATAGTTCTTCGTTCCAGAGTTAAACGAAAGGACATAATTACCTGCTGTGGAGTTATTCATACTCAAAGTAAAAGAACTCCCTTTCTTTGTACTTCCGATAGCATACTCTTTGCCACTGCTTGTGCCATCTACTTTACAATTGCTTAGAGTTAAATCACCACTCGTTTTAGCCGCATCCATATTGATGTAACTACCTGCTTCCTGCGGAATACTGATGCCGGCGGCATTAGCCCGCAAGATAGTTGCCCCCCCATAAAACAGCAAGAGGAGCGTAAAACATAACGCTTGTAATTTTTGTTTCATTGAAAAATGACTTTTTGTTGTAGATATATTTTTGTTGTTATTAGCGGTGCAAAGGTAAGAAAAAAAGTAAAAGGACGCACAACCGGAATCATACCAAGCGGCACAAAGATTTATTTTTACCCCATATCTGGTGCATTTTCCACCCGTAACGCCCGCAGGTCAGGATGCAGGATAATAACCAACGATGTCGCAATGGGGGTGTTGCCCGTATGTAGAGACTATGTATCACATCGTCTCCGTAATAATATTACGTTACATTTTTTCTTGAGACGAGGTAATACCTCGTCTCTACAAGGCGGTACTAAACCGGTGATCTTTATACGAGAATAACAAACGACGATGTAGGGACGCACCTTGGTGCGTCCGAAAACACATGGCAAAACGCACCTGTTAACGTGGGAAAACATAACGAGGCGGACGCACCAAGGTGCGTCCCTACAACACTTTACAACTCAACGCATTACAAAAGCCGCTGCAAAAAGGTGGATTTTTAGGTTAAGGACAATAAAATTTCCGGGAAATAGGATGCGACCCTCACGGACAGACATGATATTTTTCGGAAACGAAAGTGTAACTTTACCTACTTTACAATCTGTATTAACTAACTATATTCTTTAATTATGTAAACTATTATCCATCCCAGCGGAATGGCGTGTCTGCCATTTCCTGTGCTGCAAAGTTAGTCTTTCTTATCGGATAATGGGGAGAAAATTGTTCCAAATAGGGTGTATGATAGTGTTATTACACCTTTTTTCCGCCGTTTTGCCCTCAAAAAAGGAAAGTATATCATGTTTTCCGCGCGTTTTTACCGGAGTTTTTCGTAACTTTGCAACTACCGGACCGCTCGGCCTTGCCACTGTCATAGCCGCAAGGCAGCGGAGAAAGAACAAGACAACCACATAACGAACCAAACAAAAAAACGAATTATGGTACAGATAGAGGAAAGCTGGCAAGAGGCCATGGCACAGGAGTTTGAGAAGGATTATTTCCGCAACCTGACGGCATTCGTGCGCAATGAGTACCGCAACGGCGTGTGTTACCCTCCGGGCAAGGAGATATTCAACGCTTTCAACCTGTGCCCGCTGCCCAAGGTGAAGGTGGTGATACTGGGGCAAGACCCTTATCACGGCGCGGGACAGGCGGAGGGACTGTGCTTCTCTGTGAAAGCGGGCGTGGCGCTGCCGCCGTCACTTGTCAACATATTCAAGGAGATAAAGGAGGACGTGGGGGCTGTGCCGGAGATACTGACAGGTGCCGACGGCAGAAGGATGTATAACGGAAGCCTCAGACGATGGGCACGGCAGGGGGTGTTTCTGCTCAACGCCACGCTGACAGTGCGTGAGCATCAGGCCGCGTCGCATCAGCGGCAAGGGTGGGAAACGTTCACGGATGCGGTGATAAAGACGGTTTCCGACAGCAGGGAACACGTCGCATTCCTGCTGTGGGGCTCGCCGGCACGCTCCAAGAAACGGCTGATAGACACGTCGAAGCACCTCGTGCTGGAGTCCGTACACCCGTCTCCACTGTCGGCAAACCGTGGCGGATGGTTCGGCAACCATCATTTCTCACGGTGCAACGCATGGCTGAAAGAGATGGGGATGGACGGGATAGAGTGGTAAACGGAAGGGCGTTTGCCGTCACAGGACAACGCAAAAAATCCCCATTTCATCGGGGGAAACACACTATCATACAGTGTCTGTAAAGGCATCACCATCCGGCCATTTTGTAAAAGGGTGCTGATTGCATCGTAATCAGGCCTCTTTTACAATGTAATCAGCACCTGTTTACCGGGTAATCAGCACCCTTTTGCAAATCGGGCAAATACCATACCCACCGAAGGCACAGCATTTCAGCCCGTAAACACCATTCACCATCCCAATACAAAGATAACAAACATCACCGCAAACGTTGCCAATCCCCGGAATAACGGTTATAAATCGTGATGTAGGGACGCACCTTGGTGCGTCCGTTTATACGGGGAAATGCGGACGCCAACATCGGATAAACACGGCAATGCGGACGCACCCGCTCGGCTTTGCCGCTTGCCATAGGCTTTATGCCGGCGGCAAGAAGGTGCGTCCCTACAAAACATCGCATCCAAAAACGCTGCAAACATCACCACAATCGTTACCAATTCCCCGGAACAATGGTTATAAACCGCGATGTAGGGACGCACCTTGGTGCGTCCGAATATATGGAAAAACACACCTGCCAACACACGGAAACACGTCCGCCTACATCGGATAAACACGACAATGCGGACGCACCCGCTCGGCTTTGCCGCTTGCCATAGGCTTTATGCCGGCGGCAAGAAGGTGCGTCCCTACAAAAATCACCATCCAAAAACATTGCAAACACCACCGCCATTGAATTGTTACCCGTATATAGAGACGATGTACCACATCGTCTCCGTAACCGCAAACATCGCCGCAATACAACACGCCGAACCCTGAAAGGGTGAAATATCCAAGCACAGGGGGTAAGCCCTGTGTTATCATCATACAAACAACACACGCCATCCACACCAAATCACACACCACCCCGATAACAATCCCAACAAAAACAAAATAAAAAGAGCCGCACAAATGTGCGGCTCTGAAAACAATATTACCATAAATCGTCCCGGACTACGGCATCACCGCATCCGGATGTTACGACAAAAACACCCGGTTTCATCGCATCCGCGCACCGGAAACGGTGTATGCGCCCTTGGCACTCTCAATGACAACACGACCGTCCTTGACATACTTCACGGCGGAAAGATACGCCGGTTGCTCCATGGCATCGCTCACACCACGCACCGAAGTAACAAGGCTGCCGGTCTCCAGCTTGATGCAGTCGTACATGAAACCGCCGTTCTTGCCGTTGCCGGACATGGTGAACGTCACGGTATTGCTGCCCAACCTCAACCTTGCATTGGAGAATGTGGCGGACATAAGCCAATGGCGGCCGCTCTGTATGGCACTGCGGTAGATGGCGGCATCGTTGACACCGGGTTTCCATGTGGCGCATGATATGCCGTTAACCTTCACATTTACAGTGGCTCCGGCGTTTGTAGCGCCGGCAAGAGAGGCCGTGAGGCAGGCCGTTCCGGGAGCCAAAACCTTTTTAAGATTGAACTTTACGGTCCATGTACCGGCCTTGGTCTGCGCATAATACCAGTCCTTCTTGGGATCGCTTTGGCCCACGGTGTATGTAAGATCTGCGGGTGATTGCTCCCACAACCCGTACTGCCGCATCTCGTCGCAGAGGTTGAACTCGCTGCTGCGGCGGTCGTTCTCGCCTATAATCCACAGTTGGTCGGTGTAGCATGTGGGCGTCCAGTTTATCGTACCGAGGCTCTGTTCGCCCTCGACAACGGTGATGTCGTCCTGTTCCAGCATATCGGTGACATCGCCGGCGGTGGCATACGCATAGAGGTTATAGTTGCCCGGACGGACGTTCTCGATGGTGAAATCGCCGTTTTCATCGGTCTTTGCCCAGAACTGATAGCCGTGCGTGTGCGTCAATGGGTCCTTGCCTTTCTCCTGTGCCAGTATCACGCGCACATTATCATTACGCTGTCCGGTGGTGACATTAAGGTGTCCCTTCACCGTTCCGCGCGCTTTCGGATACAGCTCGTGGTCAAACCACTGGAACGGCCATTGCGCCTTCTGTTCCGCTGCCATAATCTGCGCATCACTGATAGGGCCTGTCACTTTTGGGGTCTTCATATTTGAATAAATAAGGAAAGGACCGTAGAGTTTCTTTTCGCCATCATTCAGCACCATCGCCGAGCCGCCAAGATGCTCGCCCTGCAACATCTGTATGGTAATGGGTGACTTGCTGGTGGCGTGAACCGTCAGTTCCTGACGCTCCACTCCGCCATTAATCCACTCGTAAGATACAGGTATATTCCACAAACCATAATAGTTGTCAGACAATCCGTGTATCGTGTCACGTTCCACATAGTTCGCCCAATTATATTTTGTATAGATAGAACCGTCCGCAAGTTTGTACGTGGCATCCTGTACGGTATTCTCCGCCTGCTCAGCAACAGCCATTTCTGCGTTTGAGGGTATTTTACCGTTCATGCGCCAGTCAACGTACCCTTGCAACATTGTCGAAGCAAGGCGTGTGCAAACGCGAGCTTCCTTGATAGGCTCGTTTGCAGATGTTGACGTACCGGTAGCAATGACGTATGTATATATTCCTGCCACATTCTTGCGCATAATGTAACCCTGTTCGAAGATAGTATTCCCCGAAGTTGCGCTGTAAAGCACCTCACACATATCCGGAGTGTCTTTTACCACCGTCAGTTTTGTAGGCGAAAGGGCTTTGTTTCCTTGCGAAGTAGTATAGTCAAAATATACCCCGTTGGAGCCGAGTAACTCTTTTGAAAGATTGTACTTATAGCTACTTACTCTGCCGTTGGAGCCAATGGAAACAACGATTTTACCGTTGTTCATGGTAACAGCCATGCCGTTTACAGTCATCTTCACGTCTGTAAAGTCTGTGGCATGAATCGAAAGACACAGGCTGCATAGTGTGATGATATATAATAGACGTGCCATGGATATTTATTCTTTAAGTTTATTTCCCGTTTATGATGTAAAAAAATGCTCCCCGCAAGCGCATGGCCTGTGGGGAGCCGTATGGATTAACAATATTACTAAGTCAATTACTTGATCTTTGCACCTGCTACTGTGAATACAGAACCATCCTTAATGATAAGAACCTGACCGTTCTTAAGAACACGGACAGCCTGACCGGCGGTTGCCGAAGTAGCCTCTTCTACCTCTTCTACGCCAGTTTTGTAGTCTTCCTCAGCAGCTGCTGACTTCTCACCATGGTTGAACACGTAAATATCATGAACACCTTGTGAAGAACCGCTAATAGAAGCGAGACGTACATAAACTGGTACTTCTGCATCATAGCATACTTCAAGTTTCTTGTAGTTACGGTACGTCTTACCTGTTGTAAGTGTATCACCTACTGTCTCCCAAGTATTGCCATCTGCTGAAACTTGAATAGCAACCTTAGCAGTGCTAGCCACACCAGTATTCTTATCACCACTGATATTTGCAACTATAGCAACAATGCTAAGTTTACCTTCGTAAGTCTTTGTAGACTCAATCGTAGCAGTATTCTTATCGCCTGAAGCCTTACCGGCAAACTGAATATCGTTTTTGGTTGCAAGTGCTTCAATTAAATCCTCAGCACGCTCTGGATTGTAACCGCCGAAGTCACCAATATTAGCACTAACTGTATTGCTCTGGAATACCATAACCTGACCACGAGAAGTAATCTTCCAATCAGTATCTGCGGTATTCTCTGTTACAGACACAGGCTTATCCTGAGTGTTGTAGATGTAATTTCCGTTATCATCAGTAATAGGATCACCGTTATCATCAGTAATAGGATCACCTATTTCCTCAAAGCTCTTCTGTGCTGTCTTACCCCATGTAAAGTAATAATTGGATGTCGTCCACTTAGTTTGAGGCTGTCCGTCAAGCACAAGGTTGTCGAGAGTATTCCATGTATCAGCAGTGAAGTGTGCCAACTCGTCACGGCGAACATTGAGCATATTAGCCTTTATATCTGCTTCAGTAAGTTCAGACTTAACAAGTGATTCTTCCTTACCAATAGCAAAAGCGGTGATGGTAGCAACTGTCTTGATTGTGATAGGCTCAATATACTTACTTGATTTAAGAGTGTCGTTTGAACCTGTGAAGTTATACCAAATATCAACAAGTTCGCCTTCTGTACTTGTAAGGCTAACAATTGCATCACTGTTCTTCTCTGTATCAGCGTAAGTAGCATAAACCTGTGGAGCCTTCGCCTGATGGAACATCTGCACGTCAAATGTGTTAGACTCACTTACAGTATATCCATCAGCAACAGCTATTGCCTTAATTGTTGTCTCTGTTGTAAAGGTGATAGGCTCTTTATATACTGCGCTCTCCATTGTAGGCTCTGTACCGTCAATTGTATAGTAGATAACAGCATTTTTGTTTAGGCAACTGAGTGTCACCACGGTTTGCATTTCACTGTATGCAGCAGTAAATGCAGGCTTAGGACAAGCTGTAACTTCTGCCTTTGACATAGCAGCAGCTTTCATTATATTTTGAAGAATAATTTCTGTACCTTCTGCATAATCACCTTCCAAACCATAATAAATGTAGGAGTTGTGACCATCATTGTACGCATAAGAAATTACAGAGTCTCCAAATGCCAATTCTTCATCACCATAAGTAATGAACTTCGTTATGTTGCCTTGCCTAACTTTTAAAGGCTTCGGCATAACTTCACCTTGAGATATAGCGAACATGCCACCATCTGTAGCCCAGTTCGCAAAGTTCTCAAACACAGCATTTTTCATATCCGCAGCCCAAGCTGCCTCACTTTCCGTTACGAGAGTCTCGCCAAATCCGAATGCCTCAGCAATAGAAGAACAGAAATTAACTACAGGTTGGAAGAATATATAAGATTTGACAGGTTCCAGAATAGAAGCATTATTCTGAAGGCTACCATCAATAACAACAGCATCATACGCACCAAGTTCCTCTTGTGTAGGAACAGCAGCACTGGCAAGGTTTACAGGCTTAAAAGTGTAATGTTCCATATCTTTCACGGCATTATACAATGGTAAATTCTCAAAACCATCGCCCGCTGCATCATAATAGAGATAACCAATATTATACTCGGCAGGAACATCACCTTCACCAATTATTATGTAATAAATATGATGGCCACTTGTAGATTTTAATTTCAATGTGGACTCCTCTGTATTAGAGTTGATAAGTTCCACTTCCACGACTTCCCCTTCTGCCTTACTGGTAAATTTCGTATTACCAGCAGCATCAGCAAAACCACTACTAACACTGAAACCACGCGCGTCTGTCGCAGAATGTGAACAGTAACCAATTTTTACGTTCTCACCGGCAGGAACTGTAAATGAAATATAGTCAGCGCTATTCTTACCATTAATCCATAGGCATGCAAGATCTGGGAAAGAAGTATTTTTCGACTTTCCATCATAAATCTGAACGTGAGCGGCACTCTTCATACCACCTAATGTAAGCCCTTCTAATTCTGGTACAGGAATGTCCTCGCCATTATAGGTCATCACTGCTTTTAATTCAGAAAAATCTTTGGTGTTTTGGAAACCAGTACCCTGTACAGTCCAATGCTTTGCGTCTTGCGCCATAATTTCCAGTGTTGATGCACTGTACCCATTACGGAAATCCCACGTACGGCGATACCCGTCCGCAGCATTTACAGCCAATACAGACAGCATCACTGCCGTGAATAGAGTAAATAGTTTTTTCATAAAAAATAAAATTTGTTAGTTATATTAATATTGTTAGTTATATAAACAATGATAGAAGTCCGTATAAATCAGTCAGTTCCCGCCAAATCCATGGTTTCGGTTATCAGTCAGCCAGTATGTTTATCTTTATCGTTCTGCTTACGATAACATTACATTCCGCTGCAAAGGTAAGAAAAAAATCCATAACATCAAAACTTTTTTCGATATTTTTTGTTAATCATTTCAGATTTTCGGCATTATTTGGGAATGGGCATTGCATGAGGAGGACATATTATATATAATGTGTAATATCGCGCGTCATACAATGGGGAATTACAAAACGCAGTAGTAGGACTGTTCGTCAAAACAGTGACGAACCCCGAAGGGGTGACAGAATACAGCCCGGGGTGTCAAGGTTCAGCTCGGCGTTAGCCAACCCCGGGAACGAAGATGGTGAATGTACAAAATGGTATCGGCACCCCGAAGCCGGCAGGCGAGATGCCCGCAGGGCAGCGAGGGGTGAAGAAGTAAGCGAAGTATAGGAGGAGCCACACGTCCAAACCAAGGCTATTACAAATCTGGCTTAAACACCCCTCGTCGCACTTCGTGCTCCTCGCCTACCGGCTTCGGGGTGCCAACACTATCTTTGTATGTCCATCCATACTCCCGGGGTTGGCTAACGCCGAGCTGAACCTTGACACCCCGGGCTGCATTCTGTCACCCCTTCGGGGTTCGCCGACAATTAGATTTATATTTCGATACATTATCGAATTATCATGTTTCCACATACAGGCGGACGCACCCGCTCGGCTTTGCCGCTTGCCATAGGCTTTATGCCGGCGGCAAGAAGGTGCGTCCCTACAAGGCATTGCTATTCAAAATGTTACAAAAGGCTTTGTAAAAGGGTGCTGATTACCGTGTGATTAGCACCTGATTACAATACAATTAGCACCTGATTACAAGGTAATCAGGTGCTAATTGCAGAATGCCTTAATTATATAAGGAGAACTATCAGGATTAGGAGAGATGCCCGGGCAACTCTCTCGCCACCTCGCATAGGGTTTTGTACCATTGTTCTCCGAAGCGGGTGATGAGCGGTTCGCGCAGGAACTTGTATATCGGGAGATTCATCCTGCGGCCTTTCTCCACCGCGTCACGGCACACTTCCCAACGGTTGTAGGTAAGGGCGGTGATGCCGTTCTTCAGCGTCTTTACCCTTATGGGGTACAGGGCGCACGATATTGGCTTGCACCACCTGGTCTTTCCTGCCCGATATGCACGCTCGTATGCGCATAGACAGCAGTTTTCCACGGTTCCATCGGGAGTTTCGAGGTCTTGGTAGCAGGTGAACACGCAGTCTTTTCCGTTGACAATGGACGTCACGAGTTCCCCTTCCACATCGGTGTATGCCACCCCTTGCGCATCAATGACGCTTTGTGCGGAGGCGGAGAGGTCACTCCATACAGCATCGAGATCGTCTTCAATTTGCGCCATTTCATCGAGCGTAACGGGTGCACCGGCATCACCTTCTATGCAGCAGCGTCCCTTGCATTTGCCGAGGTCGCAACAAAAGCATTCCGTTATTATGTCCATGGAGACAAGGGTGTTTTCTATTTCTATTATCATTTTCGTACAGATTGGTTGGATTTTATATGGTATCACGTAGGATATGTAGGAAAATACAAGATAAACCATTAAACATTCCCGATGAAATGGGGCTTTTCTGCAACATGAGACTTACTTTTCCAGCCCGTTGCGGTAGTCAGACGGGCTGACGCCAACGTTGTCCTTGAAGTATTTTCCGAAGAAAGACTGCGTGGGGAAGTGCATCTCCGTCGCTATCTCACTGATGCGCTTGTTGGTATATCGCAAGCGGTTTCTTATCTCTGTCGTGACAAATTTGTCAATCCACTCGTTCGGCGAGCGCCGGCTGACGGCTGATATCGCCTCGCAAAGGTATTTCGGCGACAGTTCCATCTGTGCGGCATACCACTGCACCTGCCGCTGTTCCTTGTAGTGTTTTTCCACAAGCTGTATGTACTGCACGAATATTCTCTCCGCCCTTGACTGCCTGTCCTCCGGCTCTCTGCCCTGCACTATGCGCTCGAGAGCCTCCCGCATCTCGGCAATCATCGTGAGAATGAGCAGCCGCACCACCTCAAGACTGTACCGCCGGTGCGGTGTCGCGATGCGTTTCCGCATCTGTCCCAGATAGAGATGCAGCGTTTCCAGCTCGTCAGGGGTTATCTCAAATATGGAATAATTGTGCGTAAGCAGGAAGAGCCCGCTCATGTTCTGTATGTCTTTCAGTATCTCCTGAAGCATCTTGTACGACAAAAAAAAGCCGATTCCATCGAAGTCAGGACTGAAATTGATGTTATCCACAACGGATTCGTCTGTTATCAGCATCACATTGTTCCTGCTTGCAATCCGCTTCCTGCCGTTGACCGTGATGGACGCCACACCGTCCGTGCATACTCCCATGAACATACACAGGGACAATCTCCTCGCTCCCGTGAGTTCGGGGAGCGTCTTCAGCGTATCAACCAGAACGACATCGTGTGATATGTGGGGCATTTTGTATTGCCCCACAAGCCGTTCCATCGTGACGGATGTAATGTCCTTTGTCTTCATCGCAGCCCTGATTGTCCTTTTGTTTGTTATGCCCTTTGGCGTCTTTTTTATTATTTTACTGTGATTTTCATTACAACTGTGTACGGCAGTAGTAATACCCCTCGGTGGCCGTTGGCCACCTCGCCTGCCGGCTTCGGGGTCCCAATACTTTTTACTCGTGACGCATTTAACACCCGGGGTTAACACCCCGGGCTAAGTTCTGTTGCCCTTTCAGGGCGTTTCGGATGCCAATCGCCATCAGAGCGAGGCAAGACAGCAACCAAAGAATTAACATTCCGGGACGCGCCACACAGCTAACAGCCGGCCAGCGAGGACACGTCCGGATAGTTATAGAGGAGGGTATATTCTGAAAAACATCCCTCCTCTTTTTGTTATCGCCGTGTTATGCGTCGATGTTAGCGTATGTAGCGTTGTCTTCTATGAACACCCTTCGCGGCTCAACGTCATCTCCCATCAGCATGGAGAATATCTCATCCGCGTCTGCGGCGTTCTGTATCGTCACCTGTTTCAGCAGTCTTGTCTCCGGATTCATGGTGGTGTCCCACAGCTGTTCGGGGTTCATCTCACCCAGACCTTTATAGCGTTGCGTGTGTATCGCTTCCGGATTGCCGTCTCCATAGCGGTCGATGAAGTTCTGCCTTTGCTGTTCCGTGTAGCAATATTCCTTCACCTTATTCTTATAGGAGCACTGATACAGCGGCGGAGTGGCTATATACAGGTGTCCCTCCTGTATCACTTTCGGCATGAAACGGTAGAAAAGCGTCATTATGAGCGTGTCGATGTGCGAGCCATCTACATCGGCATCGGTCATGATTATAATCTTATCGTATCTCAGTTTGTCGATATTAGCCTCCTTTGAGTCCTCACCATCCACGCCGAAGCGTACTCCTATGCTCTGGATGATGTTCATAACGGACTCCGCCTCGAACACCCTGTGCCACTGAACCTTCTCCACGTTGAGGATTTTACCGCGCAACGGCAGTATGGCCTGCGAATAACGGTCGCGTCCCTGCTTTGCGGATCCGCCGGCGGAGTCACCCTCGACGAGGAATATCTCCGACGTATGGGGGTCTTTGTTGGCGCAGTCCGCGAGCTTGCCGGGCAATCCTCCTCCCGCCATCACGTTCTTGCGCTGCACGCTTTCCCTCGCCTTTCTCGCCGCTATGCGCGCGGTTGCGGCAAGAACTACCTTCTCGCATATCTGATGCGCCTCCTTCGGATGCTCCTCCAGATAGTGCCCCATGGCTTCACCCACGGCCTGCTGCACCGCTCCGCTGACCTCGCTGTTGCCCAGTTTGGTCTTTGTCTGTCCCTCAAACTGAGGCTCTGCCACCTTAACGGATATGATGGCCGTCAGTCCCTCGCGGAAGTCGTCCTGCGCAATCTCCAGCCTTGCCTTCTCAATCTGCTTGCGCAACTGGTCGTCATTGTCCGCATACTTCTTCAACGAGCGTGATAGCGCGATGCGGAAACCGGTCAAGTGCGTTCCGCCCTCTATGGTATTGATGTTGTTGACGTATGAGTGTATGTTCTCCGAGTAGTCGTTGTTGTAGAGCAGCGCTATCTCTATGGGCACATTGTTCTTCTCTGTCTTGAGATATATGGGGTCTCCGATGATGGACGTGCGATGCCTGTCAACGTATCTCACGAACTCCTTGAGTCCCTCCTTGGCGTGGAACACCTCCGGGGTACGTAGTTTCCCCTCCTCGCCCGGACGCAAGTCCGTGAGTGTTATGGTAATGCCGGCGTTAAGGAATGCCAGCTCGCGCATACGGCGCGCTATGATGTCATATTTGTATTCGGTAGTGGTGAAGATGGAAGCGTCAGGCCAGAACTGCTGGCGTGTGCCGCGTTTGTCGGTCTCTCCGACAATCTTCACGTCGTAAAGCGGTTTGCCTTGCGCATACTCCTGCTGGTATATCTTGCCATCGCGGAAGACTTGCGACATCATACGCGTAGAGAGTGCGTTGACACAGCTGACGCCCACGCCGTGCAGACCGCCCGAAACCTTGTACGAGCCCTTGTCAAACTTGCCGCCGGCGTGAAGCACTGTCATCACGACTTCAAGCGCAGACTTGTGCAGTTTGGGGTGTTCGTCAACCGGGATGCCGCGTCCGTTGTCCTGAACGGTGATGGAATTGTCCTCATTGATGGTCACCTCGATATGCGTGCAGTACCCCGCCATCGCCTCGTCGATGGAATTATCGACCGTCTCGTTGACCAGATGGTGCAGTCCCTTCTCCGATATGTCTCCGATATACATGGCCGGACGCTTGCGCACTGCCTCCAAGCCTTCAAGCACCTGTA
This sequence comes from Prevotella sp., assembly GCA_017623655.1. GTDB lineage: Bacteria > Bacteroidota > Bacteroidia > Bacteroidales > Bacteroidaceae > Prevotella. The sequence goes on along the minus strand of JAGAON010000003.1, from coordinate 74,183 downwards.
TGCTGCTGCCGGTATAATTTGTTTCTTTGTTCTGGATTTCGTCCATTGGATTATTCGTTTTATTTACCTTGCAAAGGTAGTAAAAATATCTGAGACCTGCAAGTATTTGCGTATGATTTTTGTGCAAAGGACACGTGGTTTTCCGACGTTTTACGGCCGTTTGCCGACGGGGTACAACCCGGTGTCCCGCAAAAGGGTGCCGATTACCCCGCAATCAGGTGCTGATTGCAGTGTAAACAGGTGCTGATTACGCGGTGATATGGTGCTGATTGCGGAGAGGGGCGAATCAAGGCTGAAAGTCAACAATATACAGAGGGGCTACAACGCCATGGTGTAGGGACGCACATTGGTGCGTCCGAAGGAGCGTTTTACCGCCAACAGTGCAGAGGAAATGCGGACGCACCAAGGTATGCTCCTACATATAACGTTGAAAAACACGGGGCAAGACGTGGGGAGTTACCGCCGAATCCGGGAGCATACCGCAAATATGGCGATGAGACATACAAGCCGGAAGCCTGCGGTCAGGACATAAAAAAAGGCTGCTACCCCTCACGGGCTGCAGCCTTTTAATAAAAATTATTATGGAAACAATCTTGTGTTCTATTCTGTATCATCCTGTCCCGTGCGTTAACGGCAACGGAACGCCGCGTCATTACGCCATCTTGCGGATGTGCGCAGAAAGGCTTGACTTGATGTTGGCAGCCTTGTTAGCGTGGATGATGTTGCGCTTAGCGAGTTTGTCGAGCATCTTCTGCACGGTAGGATAGAGCTTAACAGCCTCTTCCTTGTCTGTCATTGCGCGGAGTTTGCGAACTGCGTTACGCATTGTCTTTGCGTAATACCTGTTGTGAAGGTTCTTCTTCTTGTCCTGACGGATTCTCTTTTCTGATGACTTGTGATTTGCCATTTTGTTTGTTTTGTTTGTTTTCGCCTATGCAATCGGCATAGGCCGGTTAATAAATAGCTTATGGGTCTTGCGCCCCGAAGGCTGCCCTGAGCGGATTTCCGGCGGAATTAACGAACGAACTTCGCCTCAACCCTCCACCACCTTGTCACTGTTAGTTAGCGCATCTCTGCGCGATGATGGATACTCTTGTCGTTTTGTAGCGTGTAGGGGAGTCGAACCCCTCTTGCAAGAATGAAAATCTTGAGTACTAACCGATATACGAACACGCCAAGCCATTGTCAAACTTGCGGTGCAAAGATAAAATGATGCAACGCTGAATTTGCGAGTGCAAAGGTATAACTTTTCCCGCAATCTGGCAAATTTTATCGCGATATTTTTCATTTTCATGCGTATTTTTTGTATTTTTGCAGCCTGAAACGATAGTAAAAGTGACAAAATGGAAGAAAAAAGCCGTTGCATAGTGCTGCGCACCGTGAAGTTCGGAGACAACAAACTCATAGCCGACTTGCTATGCCGCGAGTGCGGCAGGCTGTCGGTAATACTGCCTTTCAACGACCGCCGGCGAGGTAACGCAAGGCGATCGGGCCGCAGCCGCGCAGGCAACGAGGTGTGCCGCAGGTTCTTCCAGCCGCTTTCCATACTGGAAGTGGATATTACCGGCACGCCGAGGCAGTCGCTGGCAAGGCTTGACGATGCACGCATAGCGGTGGCATACACGTCGCTCCCCTTTGACGGCGTGAAGCTGTCACTGGCTTTCTTCGTGGCGGAATTTCTGTCATACAGCACCCGTGACCTGCACTGCGACCATATATTATATGACTTTGTGGAGCAGAGTCTGATATGGCTGGATACCGCCGGGCACGGCATCGCCAACTTCCACCTTATGTTTATGATGCGCATGACGCGGTTTCTCGGATTCTATCCCGACATGGAGAGCTTCACTCCGGGGGCTTTTTTCGACCTCCGCGAGGGGTGTTTCACCGTCTCCGCCCCATGCCACAGCGACTTTCTGCGCCCCAATGACGCCGAGCGCATACTGGCGTTGATGCGCATGACGCCCGGAAACAGCCACCTGTTCCGCATGACAAGGGACGAACGCAACAGGGTAACGGACATCAGCCTGAGGTTCTACCGCCTGCACATACCGGCCTTCGGGGAGATGAAGACGCTGGAAGTGCTGCGATGTCTTTGAACGAATGGAAACAAAGAAAGGCGGCATGACATAGTAGTCACACCGCCTTTTGGATATTATAGGAAAGGGATTTGTCAGCCTTTCATCTGGTTCTTGATTCTCGTCACAATCTTGTTAGCACCGCTTGTCAGCTTCAACGCTTCCGGATGCTCCTTCACAAAGGACTCAATGTGGCGCACATATTTATTTTCCAGTATCTCGTTCACGGCGATAAGTATGCCCGTTTCCTCCACATCTCCGAAGCCATCGTTAATCGCCGTGCCAAAGAGTTTCATCGTCGGGGAGAGGTTCATGTAGGCGTTTACCAGCGGAGGGATGTTGAATCCCAGAGCGCGTATGCCCCCGTTAAGTATGCGGTAGTCCTCCTTGAAGTCACGGCCGCAGAACACTTGCGCCAGTTCTTCCTCCGGAGTGTCGAGCTGTAAGGGGTTCATCGGGTAGATAAGGCCCTCTTTGTCGTCGAAATGTTTTTTCAGAAAGTACAGAATCATGTCCCTTCCGAAACGTATGTAGCTCGGATACATGGTCATCTTTCCGAAGAAATACCTCATGTCGGGGTTGATAACGGTCAGCGCACCGAGGCCGTCCCAAAGGTTGTCGAGGGCAAAGAGGCTCTTGGCTCCCATCTTGGAGCTTTGGTATTCCGGCGTCACGAAAGAGCGTCCGAGTTCTATCGTATATGGCGCATAGTCCCTGATGAACTTGTCCGAGAAGCGGAACATGTGGCTGGTGGCAAGTACCGGCTGCCCGTCAGCGCCGTATTCCCACTCGTCTCCCATAAGGTATCTGTAACCGCCGATAATCTCCTGCGCCTCAGGATTCCACACTATGAGCTGCTTGTAACAGTTGTCCGAGGTGTCAAACTCGTCAATGTCCATCGCCTTGCCCGTGCCTCCGCCGGCAAGACGGAACGTTATCTCGCGCAGACGGCCTATCTCCCGCATGACATTCGGTGAGTCGTGCGCCGTAACAACGTATATCTCGTTGTGGCTTCTGTTTGTCATGCGCAACTGTTTCTCCGGCGTCAGCTCTTCAAGGAGCAGTTCCAAAGGTACCGGCTGTATTATTTCTGCCTCCATTTACGGAATCTATGATTTATAAAAATATGGTTGTTCTATTGGTTTCCGGCGCCAAGCCGATATACTTCCCGCCTCACCCACTGCGCCCATTGCGCCGGTGTGCGGCTGCTGTCGAATGTCTGCCACGGTATGGGCTTGCCCACATGGAGCTCGAATGTATTGCCCCTGTTGCGGAACATCTCATCCGGCAGGAACAGCATCGCAAGGTTAAACCGCAACCGAAGCGCCTTGCAGATGTTGGCAATGCGGTAGAAGCGTTCCGAGTTGCGTCCGCTGAAATACATCGGAACCACGTCGCGCTTGGTCTGAACACTCTTTGTTATGAATGTCTTTGTCCACGGAAGGTCCTGTATCCGGCCGTCTATTTTCCTTGAACACAGCCCTGCCGGGAATACGACCATGTGGTGTCCGGAGGCGAATCCCGCCTCCACCATGCGCGGGAAGTCACGGCTTTGCCTGCCGGTCTTGTTGATAGGGATGCACAAAGGGGCCAGTCCCGGAAGCGTCATGAGCAGGTCATTGACGAGATAACGGAAGTTGTCGCTGTACCGTTCGCCTATGACCGCACCTATCGCGACACCGTCTATGCCACCGAGGGGGTGGTTGCTGACAAACGTGTAGCGGCGCGGGTCATCGGAATCAGGCAGGTTTTCCGCGCCGACGACACGCACTTCGTTACGCAGGAAGTCCACACAGTGGCGCAACCACACCGAGCCTGTTTCGCCGCGAGACTGCCACAGAAAGCCGTTCAGCTCGTCCTGATGCAGTATTTTTTGCAGCCAACGCACCAGAAAGCGCGGTACATACGCAGCCTTGCCGCCCATCTTCGAGCGTAATATGGAGTTAACGTCTATTGTCTTTTCCGTCAGTTGCATCTGTCTGTCATCAACTTTTTTCGATTGTCAGGTCGTCATACACCCGTTAAGTGTGGCAAAATTACTATTATTTTTTTATTTATTTGCATTTTTAGGAGACAAAATCAGCCCCCAATCCTTGTTTTATCATTTTTTAAGGTTATCGCACCAAGAGCGTAACTTCGTTGCAACATACTCCTTCAAGCCTTCGTCTCCCAGCATCTCCACGTCGTCATACATTCCCAAGACGAAGCGTCCTATGCCGAGATAGCTGCAAACGTCGGTGCGGAAGAACCACCGCCCGTCGTCGTTACGCACAAAGCACGCGGCGGATTCGGGGTACTCCTCCAGCATCACATTGTGCGACAGCTGTCCCATTATGAGCGTGACTCTCATGGTTTTCTCACCTGAAAAGGCGAAAAGGTCGGTGTATGCCTGCCTATGCAGGGGCGCATTCTCCCACGGCGTGTCCAGCCTTTCCACGTCAGTCATGCGCGACAGGCGGAAGGTCTTGTTGGTTCCGGAGGATATTTCGTAGCACCTGACATCCTTATTATTATTCAGGAACATGAAAGGCTCTACCACACGGTCCGTCACGGTGTGGCTGTTCGGCGACGAATATCCGGCTATCCTCACCATGGTGCGCCGTCTTATGGCATCGGAAATGACGTCGCGCATCTCCACAACCCGCTGTTGCAGCTGCTCGTTGCCAAGCGTCTTGAAGTCATAAAAGCGGTCAAGACGGTGGTAAAGGCCTTTCAGGCTGCCGCTTTCCAAGCCAGCATCCTCTATCAGGCGGCGCATCTGCGCTACCTCATCGTCCCTCAGCTGCACCAGATCATACAGCTTTTGGAAGAACTTGCTGGACTTGCTCAGGGAGTAACATCGCCCGTTTTTCTCGACATTGAAGCCCGAACGCACGAAAAAATCAATGTAATAATAAAAATTCCTGCGCGATATTCCGAGCTTTTCGCATATATCATCGACCCTGTACTGCTTGTTCTGAGTGAGCAACAGCATCAGTTCCAGTCCGCATTTCAGATGTTCATGTCTCATGTTCCGGCGTTTTTTTACACCTGCAAAGATACGTTGAAATTTCCGAATCCGCAAGAAAAAACGTCCCGATATGCTTGTTTCCCGAATATTTTATGTACCTTTGCAACAGGTAATATATTATAACTATCACAACAAAAATGGCAGAAACAAATCAAATCTTAGCAATATTGGAAAACTATCTGCATGACAATCCGCAGGAGATAGCCATGCAGATAGCCCACGATTTCAGGCGGCGCAGGATAGAAAAGAACATCACCCGCGAGCAGATAGCAAAGAAATCGGGCGTGGCGGTGGGCAACATCACGCGCTTTGAGCTGAAAGGCCTCATCTCGTTGAACAACCTTATCTGCCTTGCCATGGCCTTGGGATACACCGCAGAGATAAAGAACGTGTTTTCAGAACCTAAGTATCAGACCATGGAAGAGTTGCTGATGATAAGGAAAAACGCCAAGAGGAAAAAAGCATACAGGAAATGGAAAGAACGGAACGATTAGAGGTGACATACCACGGGCAAGCGGTCGGCACGCTATCGCTGCGCCATGACAACAGGCTTTGCGCCTTTGAGTACGCCAAGACATGGCTGTCCGGTGACGGTTTTAGCATTTCCCCGCTGGAACTTCCGCTGAAACCTGGACTGTTCGTGGCCGGGCCAACGCCCTTTTACGGCAACTTCGGGGTATTCGAGGACAGCCTTCCCGACGGCTACGGACGCTATCTGCTCCACAAGACACTGTTGAAAGAAGGCATAGACGACACCACCCTGTCATCACTCGACCGCCTGAGCACCGTCGGAAGCAACGGCATGGGGGCGTTATGCTATCATCCAGAGACTTATATAGACAATGAGAACGACACCGCCGACCTTGACTTCATGCAGGAGAAAGCACTCGCCGTGCTGCGTGAGCAGGAGGATTCCGATGCCGGACTGCTGTTGTATAACAGCGGAAACAGCGGAGGTTGCCGCCCGAAAGCGGTGTTTACCGACGACAAAGGGCACTGGCTGGTGAAGTTCCGGCACACATACGACCCGTCAGACATGGGGAAAACGGAATACCATTACAACCAAGTGGCGAAGGCCTGCGGCATCAGCATACCCGACATAAGGCTGATGAAAGGCAGGTATTTCGCCTCACGGCGTTTCGACATCGACAGGGATGGCAGCCGCATACATACCGTAACGGCCGGCGGACTGCTTGCAGTATCGCTCGCCAACCCCGTGCTTGACTACAATAACCTGCTCGCCTTGACCGGATACCTGACACAACAACCGGAGGAAGTGGAGGAGATGTTCCGCAGGATGGTGTTCAACTACCTCACCGGCAACAAGGATGACCACTGCAAAAACTTCACCTTCCTCATCAAAAAGCATAACGGCGCATGGCGGTGGAGGCTTGCACCGGCATACGACCTCACATTATGCGAGGAGGGATATAACGGAGAACACGCCACATCCGTCAACGGGACAGGCCGCCCTACATTGGCGGACATGATGGCAGTGGGCGTAAGAAACAAAATGGGCGAACGCCGGTGCAAAGAGATTTTCGAACAGGTAAGAGCCAACTGTGCCGACATTCTGCACACAGACATCAGCTGACAAACTGCCAAGAAGATGACAGTGGCAGGCCATTCAGACGATGCGGTACACCGGTTCTACAACGCTTCTCATAACTCATGACAGCTAACCCAAAAACAAAAGGGTGCCGATTACCTTGCAATCAGGTGCTAATCACTGTGTAATCTGCACCTGATTACCGGGTAATCAGCACCCTTTTGCAACGCCTTCCGTAACGCACTGAATCGCAATGTCTTATAGGGACGCACCTTGGAGCGTCCGAATCGCCGTATATTCCACGCTTTGGCGAAGGTGTATCGAAATGAAGTAAACAGGAGTTAGCGCTCCGCTCAGGAGTTACAGGGAGTTAGCGGACAAATGTCCGGCTGATATTGGTGAGACGATGTAATACATCGTCTCTACTGTTGTCCGTTAACTTCATGCGGCACAAGCCGCATAACTTCCGGTAACTCCAGCTAACTTCCACATTTTGACACACTCTCCTGCAACGGGATTTGCGACACTTCCGGGCACGAAAAAAGGGACATCCCTTTCGGAACGTCCCCTTTCGGCGCTTCAAGATGGGCTTGAACCAACGACCCCCTGATTAACAGTCAGGTGCTCTAACCAACTGAGCTATTGAAGCATTGCTAATTCAGAAAGAGCAATGGAAGCTTACTCGTTGTTTCTGAATTGCGTTGCAAAGGTACGGACTTTTTGTGATTCCACCAAATTTTTCATCTGTTTTTTTCGTTTTCCCATTAAAAAAACGTGAAATTATGCTTTTTTATCGCTACAACTGCGGTTATTCTGTGGGAAATATGTACTTTTGTAACATCGTAAAACACGAAAAACCGTTTAATGAAAAACACCCGGCAAACGGGTTAGCATCCACAAGAACTATGAAAAGGTTTTACTATATATTATTAATAATGTGTATGGCTATGCCCGCAATGGGGCAGAAAGCCAAAGGCAAGGGCAAGACAAAGCAGAAGACGGAACAGGCGGAAGTCAAGGAGGTGGCCGAAGAACTGCCGAAGAAGGAGCAGAACCACAACTTTGAGGTGGCGCGGCAGCTGGAGACATTCTCGGCCATTTACAAGCAGCTCGACATGATGTATGTCGATACTCTCGACCCGGAAGTGACGGTAGGCAACGGCATACGCGCCATGCTGCGCTCCCTCGACCCTTACACGGAGTACTATCCGGCAAGCGAAGTGAAGGACCTGCGCACAATGCTCACGGGCAAATACGCCGGCATCGGCGCGCTGATAAAGCACGATATGCGCAATGACCGCATCGTGATAGACGAGCCTTACGAGAATATGCCGGCCGCGGAAGTGGGGCTGAAGAAAGGAGACGTAATCCTTTCCATCGATGATTCCACCATGATCGGCAAGGAGGTGTCATACGTTTCAAGCCGGCTGAGGGGAGAACCCGGTACCACCTTCGTCCTGAAAGTGCAAAGGGGCGGCGACAAGGCGCATGGGGGCAAGACGCTAAACTTTAAGATTACCCGCAAGGCCATACAGCTTCCGCCGGTGCCTTACTACGGTCTTATAGGTGACGGAGTGGGCTATCTGCAACTGACCCAGTTCACCGACGACTGCTCGCGGGACATACGCAGGGCGCTGGTGGATATGCGCCAGCAGGGAATGAAGAGCCTTGTGTTCGACCTTCGCAACAATGGCGGAGGGGCATTGGCCGAGGCTATCAGGATAGTCAATATGTTTGTGCCCAAGGGTATAACCCTCGTAACCACGAAAGGAAAGATAAAACGCTCGAACAACGAGTACAGGACGGAACAGGAACCGCTCGACACCGTGATGCCGACGGTCGTCCTGACCAACGGAAACTCGGCCTCGGCCAGCGAGATAACGGCCGGTTCGCTGCAAGACCTTGACCGCGCCGTGGTGATGGGTACACGCACTTACGGCAAGGGACTGGTGCAGCTGCCGGTGGATTTGCCGCATGACGGCAGCCTGAAACTGACCACATCGAAGTACTACATACCCTCCGGCCGCTGCATACAGGCCGTAAACTACAAGCACACCGGCGGCGGATACCGCGAGCATATACCCGACTCGCTGACGCGGGAGTTCAAGACTCGCGGCGGAAGGACGGTGCGTGACGGCGGCGGAATAAAGCCGGACGTGGAGGTAAAGGCGGACTCTCTGCCCAACATCGCGTTCTACTTGCAGCAGGGAGGGCTTGACTCCACCGAGGTTATGTTCCATTATGTGGTGGAATACATACGCAACCACCCTACAATAGCGCCCGCAAAGGACTTCCGTATCACCGACAATGACTATGCGGAGTTCAAGAAACGCGTCGTGGAAAGCGGCTTCAAGTACGACAGAGAGACCAGCAAACAATTCGAAGAACTGGTGAAAATGGCTAAGTTCGAGGGCTATTACGACGACGCCAAGCCGGAGTTTGACGCGCTGAAAGCCAAGTTACGGCATAATCTTGAGCGCGAACTCGACAACAACAGCAAGTTCATCCGGCAGTTGCTGGAGGCGGAAATAACCGCGGCATACTACTTCCAGCGCGGCGCGATAGCCAACTCCCTGTGGTCAGACACACAAGTGCAGGAGGCGAAGAAGCTGCTGTTGGACGGAGAACGGTACCAGAGCATCCTGCATCCCGATGCCGGCAAACAATAAACCCACTTAAAATCACAGTCACTATGGGCAACAAAAAAGACAGGAAAAAGGGCGGCAAGCGCATGAACAAGGCGCAGCTGTCAGAGAAGATAGAAGGCTTTTTCTCCTCACAACCGGGCGAAACATTCTCCCTGAAACAGCTGTTCAAGGCGTTAAAGCTTAACACTCACCCGCTGAAGATGCTCGCAATAGACATTCTTGAAGAGATGGCATGGGACGATTTCCTTGTCCGCATAACGGATTCTTCATACCGTCTGGCCGACAACACGCAGGTAATGGAGGGCGTTTTCCACGCCAAGGCAAACGGAAAGAACTCGTTTACCCCCGACGGCAGCGACAAACCGATCTTCGTTGCGGAGCGAAACTCCATGTCGGCGCTGGAAGGTGACCGCGTGAAAGTGAGCCTTATGGCACGCCGCCGCAACCATATCCGCGAGGCGCAGGTGATAGAAATAATAGAAAGGAAGAAAGACCAGTTCGTGGGCAGGCTGAAAGTGGAGGACGAATTTGCGTTCCTCATCCCGCAAGAACCGCTGTCCGCCAACATAATGATACCCAAGTCGCAGCTCAAGGGGGGCAAGAACAACCAGCGCGCGGTGGTGAAAGTGACGGAATGGCCTGACGGAGAGCGGCGCAACATCATCGCGAAAGTGGAGGACATACTTGGAGAAAAGGGCGACAACGACGCCGAGATGAACACCATCCTCGTGCAATATGGACTGCCGTACAAGTATCCCAAGGCGGTGGAAGAGGCCGCCGAGAAGATAAGCGACAAGATATCGGAGCAGGATTACGCCGAGCGCGAGGACTTCCGGGACGTGTTCACCTGCACGATAGACCCTCACGACGCCAAGGACTTTGACGACGCGCTGTCCATACAGCGGCTTGACAGCGGACTGTGGCAGGTCGGTGTCCACATTGCCGACGTGTCACACTACGTCCAGGAAGGCTCCATCATAGACAAGGAGGCGGTGAAACGCGCGACAAGCATATACCTTGTCGATCGCACTATACCCATGTTGCCGGAGCGGCTGTGCAACTACATCTGCTCACTGCGCCCCGATGAGGAGAAGCTGGCGTACAGTGTGGTGTTCGACATGGACGACAACGCCGAGGTAAAGAAGTTCCGCATCGTGCACACCGTAATCAAAAGCAACCGCCGGTATGCGTATGAGGAGGTGCAGGAACTTATAGAGAACAACCGCCCCGACCCCTCAAAACCGTTCGTGGAAGGCGTGGCCATGACGGCGGAAGAACTCGAAAAGCGCATGAAGGCGGGCACATTGCAGGGCGAAAACGCCTACCAGCTGCTCACGCTCGACCGTCTCGCCAAGCTGTTGCGCGCCAAACGCTTCGCCAACGGCTCCGTAAAGTTCGACAGAGAGGAGATGCGGTTCGACATTGACAGCACGGGCAAGCCCGTAAGATGTTACTTCAAGCGGTCAAAAGACGCCAACAAACTCATCGAGGAGTTCATGCTCCTCGCCAACAGAACCGTCGCCGAGAGCGTGGGCAAGGTGCCCAAGGGCAAGAAAGCCAAGACACTCCCCTACCGGGTGCATGACGATCCGGATCCGCAGAAGCTGGAAACGCTCCGCTCTTTCGTCGTGAAATTCGGCTACAAGATGAAATCTACCGGCACAAGGGGAGCCACCGCCCGCGCCATCAACGCGCTCATGGACGAGTGTCAGGGCAGAACCGAGGGCAACGCGATACAGCTTGTCGCCCTGCGTGCGATGATGAAGGCGAAGTACAGCACGCACAACATCGGGCACTTCGGACTGGCTTTCGACTATTACACACACTTCACGTCGCCCATACGCCGCTATCCCGACACGATGGTGCACCGCCTTCTCACCAGATACGAGCAGGGAGGACGCTCCGCCAACAAGGAACATTACGAGGAACTGTGCGAGCATAGCAGCGACATGGAGCAGATTGCGGCAAACGCCGAGCGCGACTCCATAAAGTACAAGATGGTGGAATACATGGGACAGTTCATCGGAGAGGAGTTCGACGCGCACATCTCCGGCATCACCAGTTACGGCATCTACGCCGAGATAGACGAGAACCACTGCGAGGGAATGATACCCATCCGTGACCTGAAGGATGACTATTACGAGTTTGACGAGCGCAACTTCTGCCTCGTCGGACGCCGGCGCCACAACCGTTACCAGCTCGGCGACGCCATACGGATACAGGTGGCCAGAGCCAACCTCGACAAGAAGCAGCTGGACTTCACCATCTGCGAGTAGCGGCGACATATAAACACCGGTACGATCGGCGGAAAACAGAAAACTCATCCTGCCGTGTTAAAACGGGGCGGATGGCGTTATACCCGTCTGATGACATGACGGTGCGAGAACGAACGTAAGGCGGCAAAAACGCGATTGTGTTTTTGCCGTCTTTTCTTATGCCTGTGCCTACAATGCAATCAGCACCTGATTACATTGTGACCAGCACCCTTTCATGTTGTAATCAGCACCTGATTGCATTGCAGGCAAGTGTTAATTGCCGCGGGACGCAGGGCGTTTTGCGGCTATTTTTGTACACAAAACACAGAAATACGGTGTATTTTGCCCTGCGATAAGGAAACTTTAACAATTGAACGGGAAATAAACGAGGGACCCCCGAAGGGGTGACATATTACAGCACAGGGTGTAAGCCCTGTGTCAGAAGGACATAACGGGAATGGCATTGGAACCCCGAAGCCGACAGGTGAGGTGGCCACAGGCCGCCGAAGGGTTACAAACGGCATAGCGTTTATAACATATTTCATTATACATAAAATGGTATTCCCGTCTGTTTCTTTTCACCCCTCGTCGCACTTTGTGCTCCTCGCCTGCCGGCTTCGGGGTTCCCGATACCGTTTTCCCGCCCTAAATGGTAACACAGGGCTTACGCCCTGTGCTGTAATATTTCCCCCTTTCAGGGGGCATTGCGTTATGTCGTGGCGATGTTGGCAATATTTTTTCTGCACGATACTTTGTAGGGACGCACCAAGGTGCGTCCGTTTGTGCGGAAATATGCGGCGATGCGGACGCACCCGCTCGGCTTTGCCGCTTGCCATAGGCTTTATGCCGGCGGCAAGAAGGTGCGTCCCTACTACATTGTCTGCTGTCATCGTACAGCGGATTGCAGGCTGCACAATCCCTGACCGGCACGAAACCATACAAAAGCCGCAAGGGCTGAAGGCCGTGATTACGGTCTTCAGCCCTTGCGGCTTGCGGTGGTCCGACCGGGAATCGAACCCGGATCTAATCTTTAGGAGAGACTTATTCTATCCATTGAACTATCAGACCATCGTGCGTCTGTGGCGCAATAGTACATACGCCAAAGCTGTGCAAAGTTACGATGTTTTCCTGAATTACGCAAGAAAAACAATGACTTTTAGCGTTTCCCGCTACATTTTTTGCCGGAGACGGAATCACAACATCAGGAAACGTGCCCCTAACGCGTTCTTCATCTCCTCGTCCAGACGTTTCGCGTCGATGGGCTTTGAGACATAACCGTTGAACCCGCTGTCCATCACACGCTCCTTGTCGGAAGCGTACGCGTATGCCGTCACGGCGATGATAGGCACCTTGGACGACCTCTTGCGTATCTCCGCCGTCGCCTCATAGCCGTTCATGCGCGGCATATTTATGTCCATCAGAATCAGCTGCGGCCTGTACTTGTCGAACATCTCCACCGCCTCAATGCCGTCCCATGCGTGCAGTATGTGGTATTTCTGGCCGAGTATGGTGTCGAAGAGCATAAAGTTACTGTCATTATCCTCCGCGACAAGTATCGTTATCTTCTCCCGTTCTATCACCTCTTTCGGCGTTTCGTCCACCGTCTTTTCCTTCTCCTTCACCACGGAAGGCGTGTAAGGCACCGTGAACCAGAACGTGCTTCCATGCCCTACGCCTTCTGATTCCACGCCAATCTCGCCGCCGAGTTTCTTCACTATGCTCTGGCTGATGGTGAGGCCGAGTCCCGTACCCTGCGCAAAGTCGTTCAGTTTCACAAAGCGCTGGAACACTTTCTTCTGGCCTTCCGGCGATATTCCGCATCCGGTGTCGCGCACAAAGAAGCGTATCTGCCTGCCCTTTATCTCGTAACCGTAGGTCACACTGCCCTTGTCGGTGAACTTGCAGGCGTTCACCAGCAGGTTTATCATCACCTGCGAGAGGCGGTTCGGCTCGGTCTCTATCACGCAGTTGTCCGCTCCAAGAGAATAGTTAAGCGTCACACCCGGCTTCACCTTGTTCTTCACCGTTGCCTCTATCCCCCTCAACAGTTCGTTAAGGTCGGTTGACTTATATATGAACTCCAGCGTGTTCGCCTCCACTTTGGCGAGGTCAAGGATGTCAGCCACCAGTTGTAACAGCAACTGGTTGTTGGTGTCTATTATGTTAACGAACTGCTGTTTCTGCTCCTCGTCGTCGGTAGTGGCAAGCAAATTCGAGAAGCCCACGATGGCATTGAGCGGCGTTCTTATCTCATGGCTCATGTTGGCGAGGAACGCTGACTTCAGCCTGTCGGACTCCTTGGCCGCCTCTTTGGCCTGCACGAGCCTCTCCTCCTGCCTCTTGCGCGCCGTAATCATGAGCATTGAGCCCAACAACTTGACCGGCTTGCCGCTGGTATCGGTCTGCAATACCGACGCGTTGACCTCCATCCAATCTACCGCATTCTCGCCTTCACCGTCTGACAGCACCCTGTACTCGCACTTGATGTACCTCTTTTGCCCTTCAATCAGTTCCCTGTATAACCTTGTGAGATAGTCCACGTCGTCGGGATGCACGTTGTTGAAATACTCTTCCTCGCTTATTATGTGCACCCCGCTGTCGCCGGTTGCGGAGGCATCGGTCTGTATCTGCCGCATGACGAGGTTCTGCTCGCACGCTATCGTGTGGCTTTCCAGATCCCATATCCATGGTATTATCCTTGCGACACCAAGCGTCATCTCCAGTTTCCGGGACGTTTCCTTAAGCTCAAGGTCCATCTCCTTCTTGTCGGTGACATCCATTCCGAAGAAGCACACGTCGTCTTCTCCTGCGGCCTTGCACACGAGGAAGTCGTAATATTTGCCTGTTTTCTCGAAGTAATGCGTGAACAGGACGCTTTTTCCGGTGCTGAACACTTGGGCAAGCAGTTCAAGCAGCATCGGCATATCAAACAGTGAAGCGGCGTTCTTGTCCGTCATATTGTCGGAAAGGAGCTTGTCCGCCTCATAGTTTCCGGATGTAAAATCGACCTTTACCGGCTTTCCCGAGCTGTCGGTGGTCACCTTTCCCCCTATGTAACATATCGGCATATTGTTCAGCAGCATATCCCTCATGGCCATCATGCGTGTCTTCCGGCGCAGGAACACGGTGTATGTGATGAACGCCACGATTATGGACAGCGTGAGAATGGCTACTGATATTATCAGCCATGAATACGACTCCCACAGCGTTTTCGGCTTCCCCACGAACACGGTGTCTTCCGGACAGTCCTTCGCCGGTATCCCTGCACGCAGCAACTGCGAGTAGTTCACCTTGGGAAGTTTCTTCTCCGGATAATAAAACGGCACCGTCCTCATATCCACCCCCGCAAGCATCTCGTTCAGAGCGTACCGGCAATGGTCGAGTATATCGTCCTTGTCGGGATAGAATCCGCCCACCGCGCCGTAGTCGAGATAAGCCTCTTGCAGCGCGAACACGGGACGGGAAATGGTTGACATCAGGCGCATATCGCCGACAACGAGCATAGGATACCCGAATGCGCTCTGCCTTGCGTAGTACCATGACGACAGGAGCAGACCCACAGAGAGGTCATTGGACACAAGATAACTTTGCATTTCGTTTCTCGTATCGTCAGACGCAACGAGCCATTCGTATGTCAGATGCGGATACTTTTCCGACACATAAGCCTTTATCTTCTCGTCAAGCACCATATTGTCAGGCAGTTCGTCCGCGGCGAACACCAGTTTCTTCATGCCCGGCTGCATCCTGACCATCATGTCGATGGTTTCCTTATAGAGGGTCGGCACCTCGATATACGTGAAGTTATACTTCTTCCTTATGTCTGACACAGGTATAAGGTCCGAGTCCAGCACACGCTGTCCGGACAGGCAACGCTCGCCGGGCTGAATCCTGTCTCTCTGCGAAATGTATATCATCGGCACGTCGCCCCACTCTTCCTGCATCCTGTCACGCAGGGAGAAGGCCGTGCGTCCTATCACGATCATGTAGTCCGGCTTTTTCCTTCTGAACCTTTCGAAGATGCCGTCAGCCACCTTCATATACATGGAGTCAGTCCTTATGAGAGAGCTGTTCATGTGAACCAGCTCACAGGCAATCTCGCTATTCTGCGCCGCCGTCAGCATAAAGGACCTCAGATAGTCCTGCACCCAAGGCGCGTTTTCATTGTATGAGTTGACAATAAGAATCCTCTTCGGCACCGGCGCGGCCGACACTGGCTGGAATGCGGACATCAGGCAGGACACCACAAGGCACAACACCGCACAGCCTTGCCTGAATATTTTGCCGGAAAACGGGCTTTCACTTATTCTTTTCATTGTTTTTGTCTATTACGATAAGAGTCTGATTGCATTAATACAGAATATATTATGCAAAGATAATAAGTTTTTCCAATATTACAAAATTTTTCATTTCTTTTCGCTCATTGGCACAGGATTTGGGCCAACAAAATATAGGGCGCATAGCAAAAGGGTGCTGATTACACTGCAAACAGGTGCTGATTACAGTGTAATCAGGCCTCTTTCACAAAGTAATCAGCACCCTTTTACAATGAGTTTTGTAACACATTATAATTCAACGTGTTGTAGGGACGCACCTTGGTGCGTCCGGATTGCCGTGTTTTCAAGCATAAAAGAAAGTGTATCAAAATGTGGAAATTAGCAGGAGTTAACGGAAGTTATACGGCTTGTGCCGCATGAAGTTAACGGACAACAGTAGAGAAGATGTATTACATCGTCTCACCAATATCAGCCGGACATTTGTCCGCTAACTCCCTGTAACTCCTAAGCGGAGCGATAACTCCTGTTTACTTCATTTTTATAAACCCTCCTACAAGTGCGGATTTATTTCCTTTTGCCGCAAAAGACGGCTGTAACGTGTCATGAAATGTCCGGAATTTACCGGTGACAGCCTTGCAGCCGCAGCACTCCCTCCGGCCCCTCGTTGCACAAAAGGTCAATGACGGACAGGTCGGGGATGAATCCGTGGCGGCGGCGGAAGGTCTGGTAATACGTTATCCCCGTACCGTCAAGGGCGGTGCAGGGCGTTGTCACGGGGGCGGAAGTGGCCTCCAACGTGGCGTGGATGCCGAGAAGACGGAGCATGGCGGCGGTTATCTCCATGTTGAAGTCAAGGAGATAGTCCCATTTCTTCTCGAAAAACGGGCGCAGGTCGTCGGCGTAATAATCGAAAAAGGGTGACATTCCGTATGCCGACTGCAAGGCCTGCCAGTGCAGGTGGCGCCAGTTGCCGTGGTCGCTGACGCGCACCTCCTTTATGATACATCTGCCCCCCTGCGCCGGGGACGGCACGGTTACGGGGACGGTGAGTGTCTGCACGCCGTTGGCGGTGGCTATATGGCAGCGGTTTCTCGCTGTCTGCCTGCGGTAAGCCTCGCTGTCGCACACCGTAGCCGAGCCGTGTTTGGCTATGGCGGCGTACCAACTTACGGGGCCGAAATATGTTGTGTGTAGAACCATTTGCAGGGGATTTTGTTGAATTAAAAATTAAGAGTTAAGAATTAAAGGTGGTGATTACGGTTATATCGCTTATGAACCATATCGCAAAGACACGACATTTGATTCAGAAAAGAGGTAATCACGACTTTTAATTCTTAACTCTTAATTATTAATTTTTCAGTTGCGCACGATGTGCGCAACTGAAACTTATTTCTTCTTTTTCCTCCTTGCCGAGCCTTCTTCCACGTTCCCCATCATCTCAAGAAGAGCCTGATGAGCGTCGAATCCGGGCGGGAAGATGTCGTCATGGCCGTTGCGTTTCTCTCCGCGGCGGCCTTTCCGCCCGCCGTTGTCGCCGTTTTTCCATCCTCCACGGTTGCCGTTGTCCTTGCCGCCGCGGCGTCCTCCACGGGCAAAAGCGTCGCCATTCTCGCCGGCAAAGTGGCATTTCACTCTCGTGTTGCGGTAGAACTGCCCGTCAAGAGCCTTGATAAGCCTCTTCGCGTCACGCTCCGGCACCTCGATGAAGCAACTCTTCGGCTGCAGGTCTATGTGCCCGACCTCCTGCCTTGTGCCGCGCGTGTTGCGGTTGATGAACTGCATTGCCTCGCCGGGATAGAACCCGTCGTTCTTTCCAAGGTTGATGAACAGCTTGGCATAACCGGCCTGCGTGCCCTCGCGGAACTGCTTTTTGCCTCCGCGTCCGCCACGCTCCTTACCGGAACTTACGGACGGTTCCTCTATGACGGGGGCGTTGGCGTAGTATTGCAGGAAGCGTCCGAACTCGCGGCTGACCAGTTTTTTCAGTATCTCCTCCTTGTCAACGTACTCGAAATGGCGGCGTATCTCGGTCATGAACGGCTCTATCTGCTCGTCTATCACGTCGGTTTTCTCTATCTCGTCGATGGCGCGGAAGAGCTGTTTCTTGCATATCTCGTCGGGAGTGGGCAGCTTTCCTGCCACGAACTCCTTGCCTATGGTGCGCTCAACCTCACGTATCTTGCGGCGTTCGCGTGTATGTATTATGGCGATTGACGTGCCTTTCTTGCCTGCACGGCCTGTTCGGCCGGAGCGATGGGTGTATGATTCCGTGTCGTCGGGCATGGCATAGTTTATGACATGAGTGAGATCGCCCACGTCAAGGCCGCGTGCCGCAACGTCGGTGGCCACAAGCAGCTGCGTGAGATGCTGCCTGAATTTCTGCATTGTCAGGTCCCTCTGCTGCTGGGAGAGGTCTCCGTGCAGTGCTTCGGCGTTGTATCCGTCCTTTATCAGCTTGTCGGCTATCTCCTGAGTCTCCACCTTGGTGCGGCAGAAGATGATGCCGAAGATGCGCGGGTTGTAGTCAACGATGCGCTTGAGGGCAAGATATTTGTCCTTGGCATTGACCATATAGTATATGTGGTTGACGTTCTCCGCACCCTCATTGCGTGAGCCTACCACCACTTCGCGGTAGTTCTTGAGGTAGCTTTTGGCCACTTTCTCCACCTCACGGCTCATCGTTGCCGAGAACAGCAGCGTCTGCCTGTTTTCCGGAACGGCGTCGAATATGCGGCTTATGCTTTCGGAAAAGCCCATATTCAGCATCTCGTCGGCCTCGTCAAGCACCACGTGCTCCACGTCACCGAGCTTCGCCTTGCCCCTTTCCATCAGGTCAATGAGACGTCCGGGGGTCGCCACCACAATCTGTGCGCCGTGCTTCAAGGCACGTATCTGGTCCATAATGCTGGTTCCGCCATACACGGCGACGATATTAACGCCCTTTATATACTTTGAGAAATCCCGCAAATCGTCGGCTATCTGCAAGCAAAGCTCACGTGTAGGCGACAATACCACCGCCTGAATAGTACGGTTTTTCGGGTCAATCATCTGCAACAAAGGCAGTCCGAAGGCCGCCGTCTTGCCCGTACCGGTCTGTGCAAGGGCTATGATGTCGGTCGCTTCCGACTCTGCTGCGGCTGTCTCCGCGTTTCCTTCAAGTGCTTCTTCTGTTTCAACAGGCACCTCTCCGGCCGGCGCATCTTCGCTGATTACGGCCTTTTTGGGTGCCAACAACGGGATAACAGCCTCCTGCACCGGCATCGGATGCTCGAATCCCAACTCTTCAATGGCGCGACAAATCTCTTCGCTAACGCCCAGTTCTCTAAATGTTTTCAATTATAAATGTATTTAATTCGGGTGCAAAGTTACTAAAAATAAATGAGATAGCGGCACGTTTGGGATGAAATAACGCTTTGTTCTGTCGTTTTTCTATATTTAGGAAGTATGCGTCAGTCTCTCAACAAGAACGCCATGTAAAGCGGAAGGATAAGCATTTCTTCTGTTTTCCCTACATTATAGTCTCCCAATTTGATGGCTTTCTCCACATGATATTTCTCCGGATGCCGCAGAATAGTTTTCGTACTCTTTGCGTTTCCAGTCCGGGATTTGACCTCAACCAGCACACATTCCCCTTTAATCCTCATGACAAAATCGACCTCAAGACCTGAATCTTTATGGAAATAGTATAGCTTTCGCTCCATTTTCGTGAATATATCGGCTATCAAATTCTCAAATATAGCGCCTTTGTAGCCATACAACCGGCCTTGAAGTATGTCCGCTTGCGTTCCGTCTTCCAGCATAGAGACAAACAGTCCGGTGTCAACCATATATATCTTGAACACATCTTGCATCGCATTCCCGTCAAGAGGCAGCTCTGTTATGGACAAGTTTCGGCAGCGGCATATTATACCTGCATCCTCAATCCATTGTATGCTGCCCTCATATTGGGATGCCTTCGCACCTTTGCGGATGGTGGAATACTGGAACTTCTTGTTCTCTTTGCTTAGTTGTCTGGGGATGGATTCGAAGCATTCCCTTATCCTCGGTTTGTCTTTCTTGTCCGCATACTTGACCATATCCTCCCCGTAACTGCTGACAATGCTTCGCTGTTCCATGAGAACACGCCCCATGTCGTGTGAGTTTATGAATGTGTTAACAACAGCAGGCATTCCTCCCACGACTGTATATTGCAGCAGCAACTGCCTCATACGGCTGTGGAGCGCTTCCGGAACAGGGCTCGCTTCGTTCATACATTCTTGTATTTTCCCAAGGATTACGGATGTGATGCCGTTAGCCCAGAGGAACTCTTCAAAGTCAAGCGGGTACATATTTATATGTTGCTCGTAGCCTACCGGAATGGAATTGTAACCGTCATTATCCCTATATCCCCTCACACCCAGCAGCGAACCCGTGGCAATGACATCGTAACGTCCGTCGATTTGGAAGAATTTAAGGGCTGTTCTCGCTCCCGGACACTCCTGAATCTCGTCCAATATCAGGCAAGTGCAGCCAGCCTTGAATACACTCCCGGGAAGAATGGCCGTCAATCCCATCACAATGTCATCAACACGCTTCGAGTTTTCAAAGGCGAGTATGCAGTCTTCTTGCTCTACAAAGTTGACGTAAACAACGTGATCGTAGTTCTCTTCCGCAAATTTCCTAACAGAATATGTCTTCCCACACTGTCGGCAACCCTTGATAACAAGAGGCTTATGATGTGGTTCCCGCTTCCATTCCGCAAGTATTTCTTCTATCTTCCGCTTCAACATATTCCTGTTTTCCAAGGGACTTTTTAGACAATTACGCCACTTTTTCAAGGGACTTTCCAGACAACTGCGTCACTTTTTCAAGGGACTTTCCGCTGCAAAGGTACGATTTTATTCTCTAAAACAGCAATAAATCAAGGACAATTTTACCGTTTATCCAAAGAAAAGGTATGCTACCGCTATTGCCGCCGCTATGCCGAAAGCGTCTGCAAGCAGGCCGCATACCACGGCGTGGCGGGTCTTCCGTATTCCGATACTGCCGAAATAGACGGCAAGGATATAGAATGTGGTGTCGGTGGAGCCTTGCAGTATGCTGCTCAGGCGGCCCACAAACGAGTCCGCCCCGTAGGTGGTCATCGCGTCAACCATCATCCCCCGCGCCCCGCTTCCGGACAGGGGCTTCATCAATGCCGTGGGCAACGCGCCGACAAAGTCCGTGTTCAGCCCGCAGGAAGCCACGCACCACTTCACTCCTTCGATGATGGCGTCCATGACACCGGAGGCGCGGAACACGCCGATGCCCACGAGTATGGCCACAAGGTAGGGGATGATGCGGACGGCGGTGGTGAACCCTTCCTTCGCCCCCTCGATGAAAGCGTCATAGACATTCACCTTTTTATATATGCCCGCGACGATGAAACCGGTTATTATTGACATCAGAAGGACGTTTGCCACGCTGGTGCTGACGGTGTTCATGGTCTCCTTGTCCATCTGCGAGAAGCCCCAGATGATGGCGCATACGGCGGTTATCATGCCGCCGAGGGTGAGCACCATCACCTTGTTCAGCAGGTTGATGCGCTGGTAAAGGCTGGTGAACACTATGCCGGCGAGTGTGGAGAAGAAGGTGGCTATGAGCAGCGGCACGAACACGTCGGTAGGTTGCGCCGCACCCATCTGCGCCCTATACACCATGATGCTCACGGGAATGAGCGTCAGTCCCGACGTGTTCAGCACGAGAAACATTATCATCGGGTTGGTGGCCGTCACGTTCCGCTCCGCCATCCGCGCGTCAGCGTCAGGCAGCGAGGCGTTCTCCGCCCTCCATCTGGCGTTGCGTTCCTCGTTAATCTGCTGCATCTGCTCCATCGCTTTCAGCCCGAGTGGCGTGGCGGCGTTGTCAAGTCCCAGCATATTCGCCGCTATGTTCATGAAGATGCTGCCCGTCACGGGGTGCCCTTTGGGTATGTCGGGGAAGAGTTTGCAGAACACCGGCGACAGCAGGCGCGCCATTACGTTGATTACCCCTCCCCTCTCGCCTATCTTCATGATGCCAAGCCACAGCGAGAGCACGCCCGTAAGGCCGAGCGAAATCTCGAAGGCCGTCTTGGCGGAAGCGAACGTTGAATCCATCATTGCGGGGAAAACCTCCATGTCTCCCATGACGATGAGCCGGAAAAGACCTGCCGCGAAGGCTACGAGGAAGAAGGAAACGAAGATGTAGTTGAGTACCATTGTTGAGTAATATTAGCCCCCTCCCGACCTCCCCGAGGGGAGGCGAAGAATGGGGAAACGGTTGTTTTTTATGTCGTTTATTGTAGATTGAAAATCAAGTGCAAGCAAGCGTCTCCGTAATCAGCACCCGATTACCGTGTAATCAGCACCATATTACACTGTAATCAGCACCTGTTTACGGTGTAATCGGCACTCTTTTGCAACGGCGTCGGTAACGCATTGGGTTGCAAAGCCTTGTAGGGACGCACCTTGGTGCGTCCGAATCGCCGTTTTTCCCGCATCGGCGTCGAACCCCGAAGGGGTGACATATTACAGCACAGGGTGTTAAGGTTTAGCTCGGCGTTAGCCAACCCTGTGTTAATGCGTGGCATCCGCAAGGCGTATCAGGAACCCCGCAGCCGGCAGGCGAGGCGGACACAGGCCGCCGAGGGGTGACACATTTATCCCAAAACCATACATTGTGGCACATCGTTTCATGACGATTCCTCATGATTTTATATCACCCCTCGTCGCACGTTGTGCTCCTCGCCTGTCGGCTTCGGGGTTTCCAATTCCATTTTTCGCCTGTAATACTAACACAGGGTTAACACCCTGTGCTTGGGTATTTCACCCTTTCAGGGTTCATCGCCCATATTTGCGGCGATGTTTGCAATGTTTTTGATTCACAACGCCTTGTAGGGACATACCTTGGTGCGTCCGAATCGCCGTTTTTTCCCGCATCGGCGGACGCACCGAGGTGCGTCCCTACATATCGGCCTGGCCGCCGGTATCTTCCGAGAAAAATGCGTTCCGGTACTCTCCCGTGAGGAAATCATATCCGAAGCGGCACCTCAGACAGTCCTTGCGGTCGCAGTATTCCTTTTTCAGCTGTATGAGAGCCTGCGAGCCTCCGGCATCGGCGACCTTCAAACCGCAGTCCGCCCACATCCTGACAATGTTGTTGTCCTCGGCTTTCAGCGACTCCAGCATATCACAGGCACGCTCGCACAACTGCTCCTTGGCATGGTGACGGCCATACGCAAAGATGGCGGGGATGGCGGTGTTGATGGTCAGCAGCTCCAGCCTCGCGCCCTTCATGCCGTACAGGCGGCCTATGTCCTTCACGTCTTTGCAGGCCAACAGTGCACTCAGTCCGGTGCGATGCTCGTGGTACATCCTTGCAAGCTGCAACAGCCTGACGTGCGGGAAGTTCTGGGGACGTGTGCGGAGATAGCGCCATTGCGCCGCGTCCATCGGCTCGAAGCCGAACTTCCGCCGCAGATAGTCATACTCGCTGCGGTATCTTCCGTCAACCCTGTCCAGCAGACCGGCCTGCCCTATGAACATCGCCTCCACCTGAAACAGGTTGTCGCGGTGGTGGTCCGCAGCCCTCATGGGCATCACCTTCGCCCATGTGTCGAACGCCTCGCCGTTTATTCCGAAGCCGTAGTTGCGGGCGAGAGTGGCGAAATAGCCGTCTTCCCACGACCCGTTCCTTGCCTTTACACGCTCCGCCATCGCCTGCGTCTTGCGCTCCAGCCGCTCCGTTTGCAGCGCGCCGAGCCACGAATGTATCTTCAGCGTGGAGAGGGAAGGTATGATTTTGTGGCAGGGAGGGTATCTGTCGGCGTTCAGCAGTTCCCCGTAGTCCCTGCGCAGACGCTCCGGTACAGGCAGTACAAGCGTCGGAATCCTCTTCGCCTGCGACGTCTCCACGTCCATGTCGGCCACTTCCACCACGTGAAGTATCACGTTGTCGTATGCCGTGTCGGTGTCATGCCGGTGACGGTACCAGTCACTCGCCTTGGTGTGCAGTTCCACGTTGCCCGCCCATGTCATGCCGTCCAGCCTTATCTTCGCATTGAAGAAGTCCGGCCCCGCGTCACTTTCGTTATACAGTCCGGGGCTGACTATCTCCACCTCACGGCCGTCCGTGGTGCGGAGCGGTGCCAACGGCAGCAGCTTATGCCTCCATGTGTAGTGCAGCAGCCTCTCCATCCTGTTCCTCCCGCTCCCTCATCTTGCGTTGATACTTGCTCTCTCTCACGGCATTGCCGCCCTTGCGGCTGTCCCCGCCGGCCTTTGCGCCGTCGTCATGCGCCTCCGTGCATCCGCCGATGACGATGACAAACTCGCCCTTCGGCTCGTTGTTCACGAAGTGTTCCAGCACCTCTTCCGCCGTTCCGCGCACGCTCTCCTCGTGTATCTTGGATATTTCCCTGCACGCGCTGACGCGTCTTTCCCCGCCGAAGAACTCGCATATCTGCTCCAATGTCTTCACCACCCGGCGCGGAGATTCGTATATTATCATCGTGCGCGGCTCCCTTGCCAGCTCTTCCAGACGTGTCCTGCGACCTTTCTTTTGCGGCAGGAAGCCCTCGAAACAGAACTTGTCGCACGGCAGCCCGCTACTTACCAGAGCGGGAACAAAGGCCGTCGCTCCCGGCAGCGTCTGCACTTCCACGCCCGCCTCGACGGCTTCCCTGACGAGAAAGAAACCCGGATCGCTGACGCCCGGCGTGCCGGCATCGGTTATGAGGCACACGTTCTCGCCGCCTTTCAGCCGCTCCACTATCGCCTTCGACGTGCCGTGCTCGTTGAACTTGTGGTGAGCCATGAGGCGTTTGTCGGTTATCTCAAAATGTTTCAGCAGTATTCCGCTTGTGCGAGTGTCCTCGCAGAGGATGAGGTCAGCCTCCTTCAGCAGCCTGACAGCCCTGAAAGTCATGTCCTCCATGTTGCCTACCGGCGTGGGAACGAGATAAAGCATGGTCGTGAGAAGTTTACAGTTATAAGTTGACAGGCATGAGTTGCCCGTGTGAATTATAAATTATACATTGTAAATTATACATTAATCATTCTCCCGTCACATACTTTTTCCAGTATGCCATGATGATGGTCGTTGCGGGAAGGGCTATTATAAGCCCGATGAAACCGAGCAGTGCGCCCCATACCGAGAGCGACAGCAGCAGCACGGCAGGGTTCAGTCCCAGCTTGTCCTTCATCACCTTGGGCGTCACTATGGCGTCTATTATGACCTGCACGATGCAGAACACCGCCACGGCCGACGCCAGAACCACCCAGTAACTCTGCCCGGTGTCGGCGGCTTTCATGGCCGCAAGGAAAGCGGTGGGTATCAGTGCGAAGGTATGCAGGTACGGAACCATGTCCATTATGCCTATCAGTATGCCCAGACCGATGGCCATCGGGAAGCCGATTATGGTAAAGCCGATGCAGAACAGTATGCCCATGGTCAGCGCGACAAGGCCCTGTCCGCGGATGTAGTTGTTCAAGGCGTTCTCCACATCCTTCATAAGCTCACGCCAGAAAGGCCACGCCCGCTTCGGGAATATCTTGACCCAGTTCTCTGAAAGATACTCGTAGTCGAGGAGAATGAAGAACATATAGAGCAGGGTGATGCACGAAGCGATGATGCTTACCATCACGCTCATCGTCTCGCTAAGCACACTGAACAGCTGCGGGGCGGTCTCTTTCAGCGCGGCGGAGAAGTTGTCAGACCGCAAATACTTCTCTATCTCAGCGCTGTTCTCATTGATCCACCACTGTATGGCCTCCGGAAAGTTGCTGATGTGGGTGACATGATGCAGGTATCGCGTGGCAAGAGTGGTGAATTTGCCGAACTGTTCTATCATCGGCGGTATGATGAGCCATATCACTCCGCCCAATACCGCGATGCAGACAATCATCGCCAGCACTATGCTCACGGCCCGTATGCGCACCCGGAGACGGTATTGTATGAACTTCACAAGCGGATACAGCAGGTAGGCGAAGAGCCACGCGACGAAGAAAGGCAGCAACACCGCGCTGAGATAGTCCAGCACAAGAAACGTTATCACAAGGCCGCCGGCCACCAGTCCCCAGCGTGCGAGACGGTCAAAGGTTATAGGTCCTTCTATCATAATGAACTTATTTTTGTGACAAAGGTACGAAAAAGTTTCGTATTCCGCACGGGATTAGTTAAAAATATATAACACTACAACATCTTTTCACAATTCTTTTGCCGTCTCATGTTTTTTTTGTAATTTTGCACTCGCTTTCGGAAGGTACTCCGTTCGGAAGTCATTAACCAAGGGTTGACCTGCTAGCTCAGTTGGTAGAGCATCACACTTTTAATGTGGGGGTCTTGGGTTCGAGCCCCAAGCAGGTCACCATAGCAACCGCGACAGTATGCGCAAGCAGCCTGCCGCGGTTTTTTCGTGTCCGCAGCAGACGGCGATTCACGGGCAACTTGCGACGGACCGTATGCTTTCCTCATTAATATAATGTATGGTTACAGGCGGGAGCGCATGACCGGCACCGCCCGCTTCACTGTGCGGTAATCATGAACCGCAGTTGTAAAAGGGTGCCGATTACATCGTAAAAGAGGCCTGATTACACGGTAATCAGCACCTGTTTGCAGCGCAATCAGCACCCTTTTGCAACAATACTTGTAACGTATTGGCTTATAACGCGTTGTAGGGATGCACCTTGGTGCGTCCGCTTTTGCGTATCGGCGCATACGAATTACCGCGTTCCCGTGTACCAACGGACACACCAAGGTGCGTCCCTACAAACATCGTTTGTAACCGTTGTGGCGGGAAGGGGGCGGACATCCGCTCACTGCACGGTAGCAACACCTTGGCTTATGGCACGAAAAAAGGCAGTTACAAATGGTTTGTAACTGCCTTTTCCAATTGTGGGCCATCCAGGGCTTGAACCTGGGACCTCCAGATTATGAGTCTGTTGCTCTAACCAACTGAGCTAAAAGCCCGACACAATTGTTTTCTAATTGCGGTGCAAAGGTACTTATTTTTTCCTTAACGTGCAAATTTTTCGCAAGAAAAAATGCGTTTTTACAAGTTTTTTAACTGATTAAATGGAAAGCGTTGCCGGGCAAAGAGGTCACGACACCCTTCATTTCAAGGGAGAACAACTGTGACACTATGGTGCTGATTGGCAGTCCGGTGTGCATGACAAGGACGTTGGTCTGGCTGTCGCCATGCTGTTTCAGCGCGTCAACAATGCGCTGTTCATCCGCCGTCAGTTCGGGAAACAGCGTCCGCTCTATGCCCTGCTTCCTCGCCTTGTCTGCCTTTGCGGCGTCCTGCCACATCATTGCGCTGACTATATCGTCGGCAGAGGTTATGAGGGCGGCCTTGTTGTCACGGACAAGATTGTTGCATCCCTTGCTGTATTCGGCGTTCACCGGTCCCGGTATGGCAAATACCTCGCGGCCGTAGTCCTGCGCCAGCCGCGCCGTAACAAGGCCTCCTCCGTGGGCTGCGCTTTCCACTACGACGGTTGCATCGCACATTCCGGCGATGAGACGGTTGCGTTGCAGGAAGTTTCTGGCTTCCGGCCGTGTGCCGCGGCAGTACTCCGTGACCACCGCTCCGCCGCCCGTCACCATCTTGTTTGCCTCCGTGCGGTGCAGCTGCGGATAGAGCCTGTCCTGTCCGTGAGCCACTACTCCTACGGTGGCAATGCCGTTGCGCAGGGCGGCACGGTGGGCGGCGATGTCTATGCCGTATGCCAGTCCGCTGACAATCACCACATCGGGACACAGCGTTTTCAGGTCTCTGACAATGCTTTCCGTGACATCTCTGCCGTAAGGTGTGCACTGACGTGTGCCCACTATATTAATAATGTGTGCGGCGTTGAGGTCGCATTCTCCCCTGACGAACAGCGCAAGGGGTGCATCGTGGCAGTTGCGCAGACGGCAGGGATATGCCTTGTCCGCGTATGTCAGCACCTTCACGCCTTTCTCCGCGCACCATTCCAGTTCCTCTTCCGCCCTTCCCACGTATGCGGAGAGGTCGCCTTTCAGAAGTTCCGCAAGGCTGTCGGCGGCGTCAGTGATTACGGCACGTATGTCCATGCGGTGCTCCATGACGCCACAGGCGGAGCCGGCAGCCTCGTATAACGTCACCGCATCATGCAGCGACAGCTTGCCGGCGGCAAGTAAGGCAATGGTAAGGGAGGCGGTTTGTTCTGTCAATTCCTTATCTGTTTAGTAGAAGACACAAGGGGATGCCACGGCGTTTCCTTTATGACACGCAGGCCGCGGCACCGGCTATGGTATCAAGGTCAGAGGCAGATTGAGGAAGAACGTGGTGCCTTCTTCTTCATTTGTGGTGAACCACACCTGCCCTTTAAGGTAGTTTTCGCCAAACAGCTTCATGCTGTATGTTCCCAAGCCTCGCCCGATGCCTTTGGAGGACTGTCCGAAACGGAATATCCTGCTGCGGTACTGCACCGGTATGACCCCGTCATTGTGCACGGAGAACGTTACAACGTTTTTGTTTTCGGGCATGGAGGTGGTTACGGTAACGGTGCCATCCACGGCAGAAGCCTCCACGGCATTCTTCACCATGTTGAGCACTATGCGGTGCAGCAGCCTGACATCGGTGCGGAGTGCCACATCGACCTCACAGTTGTTCCTGATTTCCAGCTTGCAGTTAAAGTTCTGGGCGGTGGAGCATAATGACACGCTCACGTCGTCAAGGAAACTCTGTACGGTGACATCGGAGGGGAGAAGAGCCAGTGATTTGTTCTCGGCATTCATCACATCCTTCTGGTATGAGATGTTGTTTATGACCTGCTCGCTCAGTTTCTTCACTTCCAACAGCATCTCATGGTCAGGCTCTTCCAGCAGAAGCTGCACAAAACCGTTCAGCGCTCCCATCAGATTCAGCACGTCATGGAAGAACACGCGGTCCATTATCTGCTTTTGTTTGCGTGCGGAAATATCAACGGCAAATATCGCCGCGTGTCTCTGTCCGCCTACATCAAACGGCGTAACGGTGTATTCAAGGACTATCTTGTTGTTGTCTGCCTGCATCAATGTGCATTCATCCATCACCAAGGCATTTGTGTCAAACGCCTTTTTCACGGAGTTACGAAGGCTGCAATGCTTGCAGTATGCGTGTGTTCCGCACCCGCCCGTTCCTTCGGCAGCATTCGTACATTGAAGAAAATCGCCCGGTCCCATGCGTCTTGCGCTGTCGGAACGAACGTCTTTATTGTTCACTGAAACGATTTTCAACGCCTCGTCCACAATGAATATGGAAGACTGCGTAAGCATAAGATTACGTTCTCTATCAAGAGCTTTATCTATACATTTATCAAAAAGAGTCGTATTTTCCATTTGATTGTATTTATTTTCAAAGAACTTTAATCATTATATCCGTACAAGAACTGGACAAGTGTCTGCCCGACTGCTTTCAGAGTACTCTTGTCTATGTGCCGCATATCGTCGTTGACAGTATGCCATGTAGGGCCGAAACCGCTCTGCGCGCAGTCAGGATAATAGGCGATAATGTCTATGGTTGGTATTCCCGCCTCATTCAGCGGCTTGTGATCGTCCGTCACCGTGCCGCCATCCTGATTCAGGAAGAACGCCGAGTAACCGGCATCATGCGCCGCCTGCCACACTTTCGTGAGCACATCCTGCGCATAATGCTTTGACAATCCCTCGTGATAGAAACGTGCTCCCTGCCCACCTACCATGTCAAGCAATATGCCGAAGGCGTACTTCGCGTTTGCGTCACCGCCGCTTTCCGCCGTGTTCTGCGGCAGATTGCGCGCGAAATGCTGCGCCCCGAGCGCCCATGTGTCCTCAGAGTCATCCTGACCGGCCCATGACGGCGTGCCATAATCCTCCGCATCAAAGCACACGAAGTCTATTCCAAAATCCAGTTTGGCGCTGTCGGCAGCGATGGAATCGGCGTTTTTTGCACTGAAAGCATTGATACAACGAGCCAGTTCCAGCATTACCGCCACGCCGGAAGCACCGTCATTGGCCGCCATCACCGGCTTTTTCCAGTTGGAAGAGTCCGGATCATTGTCCGCCCACGGCCTGCTGTCCCAGTGAGCACATATCAGTATCCGCGTCCCGGCACCGGGATTGAGGCGCGCTATGATGTTTGTCGAGCGCAGCACTGTACCGTCCCAGCCTTTCAAGTCGGCCTTTTGCGTGGTCACTTCGCACCCATACTGCCTGAAACGTTGTATTATCCACGCCTCACACTTGTCGTGCGCATCGCTGTTCATGGTGCGGGGACCGAAGGCACATTGCGCCTCGCAGAAGACGAAAGCGGAGTCTTCATTGAATGACGGACCGACGGAAAGCGTCCCGTTCTCCTCCACTTTCCTGCCGTTGTTGCAAGCCATTGCGACCAGCAACACAGCGAAACAGAATATGTAATGCAAATACTTCATTTCCTATTTATATGTCTTTCCTTTTGCTCTGCACCTCTTTCATCACGCGCAGCCAGTTCCCTCCCCATATTTTCCGTATGTCATCTTCCGAATAACGCTTCCTCAACAGGTGCATGGTAAAGTTTATCGCCTCAGAAGAATCGGCCATTCCGGGCACTCCTCCGTCACCGTCGAAGTCCGTTCCGATACCTACATGATCAATGCCCATCACCGCTATGGAATGCTCCAAATGCGCGATTCCATCGAGAATATCGGCCTCCGTCAAGCGGTTTTCCGAGCAATCGAGCACCGTTCCGGCCGGTTTCAGGAAACCATGATAGAACGTTGTGTGCGCCACTCCGCCCCTCTTGGCCAACGCACGCAACTGCCCGTCGGTCAGATTGCGTGGATGTTCACACAGACTACGGCAGTTGGAATGGGAGCAAACGACCGGTGCCACGCTGATTTCCAAAGCGTCATAGAAGCTTTTCTCGCCCCCATGGCTGAGGTCAACCATTATGCCGAGGCGGTTCATCTCGGCTATTACCTCCGCGCCGAACGCCGAAACACCACCGTGGGTATTGACGGTACGGGCGGAATCACATATCAGATTGTCGCCATTATGGCACAAGGTAATATACACAACGCCACGCTCCGCAAAGTGTCTGATATTGTTCAGGTCGTGTTCTATCGCCAGTCCGTTCTCGATGCCAAGCATAATACTTTTCTTTCCGGCCTGTTTGTTGCGCAATATATCGTCACCATTGCGTGCGAAAGCCACATATTCCGGCTTTGAAGCCACGATTTTGCCGATTTCATCGAATATAAAGTCCGCATAATCCTTTGGCGACTCCACATTGAAATGCACCATGTCACGGAATGACTTGCCGCCGTTCACGGCCTTTCCGTCAAGACTTCCGGGCGGTTGCGGCAGGTAACTGACCATGATAGTGGCGTCCTGCCTGCCGTCGGTCATCTTGTGTAAATCTACAAGTATGCGCGGATCACGCTTGGTAAAGTCCACTCCCTGATGGAAGAACATCGGCGTGTCGCAGTGTGTGTCAAGCGTTATGACGCGCGAATGCACCTCCTTTGCCCTGCGGAACGTTCCGGCCTCCTCCACCAACCAGCGGAAAACAGGCAGCCCGTCCTCGCCAAGCCACTCGGGATGCCACTGCACTCCCATCACGCTTTTGCGCCCATTGCTCTCCATTGCCTCGATGAAACCGTCGGAACTGAACGCCGTGGCGCGGAAATCACGGCCCGTATCATCGACCGCCTGATGGTGAAAAGAGTTCACCCACAGCGTGAGCGCGCCGTCAACAGCTTCTCCTTTATATATATTATATAAGGTGGAACCCTCCGGTATGGCCACAGAATGCGTTGGTTCGGTACGCTCCGCATCCTGCGAATGCTTCACCTTGTCCTGTGTTTCCTTATCGTTCTCATGGCCTTTGGCCTCGGTCAGATCCTGCGCCACGTGCCCTCCCAATGCCATCGCCAGCGTCTGCATACCCCGGCAGATACCGAGCATCGGTATGTTACGGTTGAAGGCAAGACGCGTCAGCAACAGTTCCGCACTGTCCCGCACGCCGTTTATGGAGTGCAACAGCGGTGACGGCTCTTCTCCGCACCACAAAGGGTTATAGTCTCCGCCACCGGACAGTATTATGCCGTCTATGTTTTCCAGCGTGTTTATTATCACTCCGGCATCCGTCACAGGCGGTATTATCACCGGCACGCCCCCTGCCGCCACCACCTGTTTGTGGTAAGCGTCCCGCACGCTCACGTCGATGTCACTGTGATTGGCGGTAATGCCTATTACAGGCCGTCTCTCCGCCTCCGGGAATGCGGAATAAACGCCTGCCGTAAGGCTGTCCAGCGAGAACTTCCTCATTCCGTCTCCTCAAAGTGAATGGGCACGTCACGCTTGATGCTCTGGTCGAGAGAGATGAGCGTTTCGGTCGAAACCACTCCGTCAATGCACTGCAACGTGCCGTTAAGCAGTCTCATAAGCTGTTCGTTGTCGCGCACATACAGTTTCGCAAGCATGGTATATGGGCCGGTGGTGAAATGGCATTCCACTATCTCCGGTATCTCTACAAGTTTCTTTACCACGTCCTTATACATGGAACCGCGTTCCAATATTATCCCGACGTATGTGCACGTCTTGTACCCCACGGCCTTCGGGTCAACGGAAAAACCGCTGCCTGTTATCACCCCATCCTCCTTAAGGCGCTCCACACGCTGGTGGACAGCGGCGCGCGACACGCCACACTCTTCCGCCACGTCCTTAAAAGCTATGCGGGCATTGGCTGAGAGGATAGACATTATCTTTCTATCCAGCTTATCTACTTTTTCCATTTGTCTTCGCTAATAGTGTTTAGTTATGATATACAATTAAAAGACAAAAGTACTGTTTTTTATTGAATCCCACAACAAAATGCTATATTTTTTATGTTTTTTGCACCTAATTCCACTTTTGCGGCGTTTCTTCCGCCGATATGCCGCATCTTTTTTCGTAAAAGGAATATTACAAACAACGTTACAGGAAGATGTGTCAAAATATGGAAGTTACGGGGAGCTAACGGAAGTTATACGGCTGTCATATAGTAGTCCGCACCCTTTCTTCGTTCATAGTCATAACAAACGCCTTGTAGGGACGTACCTTGGTGCGTCCGAATCACAGTTATTTCCCCGCGCAAACGGACGTACCGAGGTACGTCCCTACAAGGCGTTGCAAATCAACCATATAGAGAAACGAGAACAAAAGGGTGCCGATTACATTGCAATCAGCACCTGTTTACTATATAATCAGCACCTGTTTACACGGTGATCAGCACCTGTTTACAAATTACCTGACCATTATCTTCCTGTTGCCAACCACATACACGCCGCTGCCAAGGGCATTGATGTCCGCGTCGGTAGCGTTCTTTATCAGCAGTCTTCCGTTAACAGAATAGACATTACTCGTTACCGCCGCACCGCCAACGGTCTGCACTCCCTTTACGGAAGTGGCGTCAGTCATTGTCACCTCCAACATGAAACAGGGCTGTTCGCCCGTGTTCGTAAAGGTGAACTGCGACAGGTTGGGCAGCGAGAAACTTATGACATCGGGATTTTCCGCATCCAGCGCCGACTTCATCAGCGTTGCGGTGCTCTCGCCATAATTTACTCCCGCCACTTCCTTCCAATATGAAGTTCTTACGATAGGGTTCTTGTTGACGTAAGAAATGAACGTCACACCGGTAGCGACCTTGCCCTCCGGACAGTAGAACGTGTTTTGAGCACCGTTTGAAGTCTTCATCGACTTGCCGTAGGTGGTAAGTTCCTTGTATGTGATGGGAGTGGTCGGGTCAAGCGTCTTGCCTGAGTTGCCGGTGATGGTGAGCTTCGCCCCGTCGTCCCATGTCTGTGTATTGGCCTTCGTAGAGCCGTCGGGATGGGCATACACCACGGCAGCCGCCACTGCCTCACCGTTCTTGTAGTCAGGGTAATACTCCTCAAACGCACTCTCCATGCCGGTCACGGCTTCCGCGTTCTGAGCCTTTACAAGGTCTTCTACGAGGGAGTTGCAATATACTTCGAGGTTCGTATAGTAACGGCGTGAGTCAAGATTGTACTTGTTTCTGTCATCAGCATTGTTAGGGTCAAGGCCGTTCTCCTTCTCCCACTCGTCCGGCATACCGTCACCGTCGGTATCAACTGGAGCGGCGGTGCTTGCCAGTTCAGGCCATCCTCCGGCCTGCTCCTGATTGTCTATGAAGCCCGTCGTGGTGCCGGGAGCGCAGTGTGATGCCACACCGTTGCGCACATCGTCGGCGATGTAAGCGTCATGAGTATCGCGCTTGTATGAAGCACCGGCATATTCCACCACCTTTTCGTATGCCTTGTCGGCGGTATGGGTGGTGACATAGCCGTAGCTTATCGGCGCATCTATCCTCATCGTGTCCTTTGTTGCCTGCGTATAGGTGCCGTCGTTGCCGCTTGCGTCAATCTGGTTATACACGCCATACGTCCAGTTGTCATTGGTAACGTCAGAGAATCTGCTGTTCACGTTGCCGACAACATAGTACTTTCCCCACACATGCCACATCACATCCCACTGGTTAGGGTTGGAGGTGTTGTGCCCGGTATATTCCGACGTGCGTATTCCCGGTGCCGCAATGCGGCGCTGTATGGTCGCGTTTCTGGTGAGAGTGCCGGGACCCGGCTTGTAATAGTTGTTCACTATGTTGACGTTCATGCCCTCACCGCCGTAGCATCCGTTGCCACCCCAGTTGTAGATGACGTTGTTACGCATATCCATACGCTCGTCCGTCTGCGTTCCGGGACGTGGCCCGAGGCGCGGAGTGCGGCTTGTGTGGTGCGCCATCAGGTTGTGATGGTATGACGCACCGGACCCTCCCCAGTTGCCTCCGTAACCGTGTGGGCCCTTGGTGTGGCCTGCATTGACGAGGCTTTGTGAGACAATGTTCCACTGTACGGATATATTCTTTGAGCCATATACGGACAGGCACTCGTCGATAGACCAGCTGACGGAGCAGTGATCGACCACGATGTTCGCCTGATCCATGCCCCCCAGTCCGTCACCTTCATGGTATTTCACATTGTAATTGCCCAGACGGAAACGCATGAAGCGTATTATCACGTTGCTGGCACCGATTACAAACGGATAGTCGGCGATGCAGATGCCGTCGCCGGGGGCTGTCTGTCCGAGGATGGACACGTCGCCATTGCGCAGCCTCAGCTCCGAAGTCAGGTAGATAGTGCCTGACACGTCGAAGACGATGGTACGCTTCCCTTTCTGGTTGCAGGCCCATCGGAACGAGCCTTTGTCCCCCGTGTCTTCAAGGGTAGTGACATGATAGACCGCGCCTCCGCGTCCGCCGGTGGTATAACGGCCGAAACCTTCCGCGCCGGGAAAGGCGGGTGCGCTGTCAAACTGTGCCGACGCACACAGCGTAACGACTGTGGCGAGCAGTGTGAGTAGTAGTTTTTTCATTAATGTTGTATAGCTTTGTTTTAGTTAGTGCGATGTTTTCGGATAGCCGTAGATTTGTCATTCCATGATGCAAAAGTATAAAAAAATATCCACCTAAATATATAATATGCGGCTTTTTTTGTACCTTTGTATCAAAATTCACACCACTTTGACTAAAAAATACACCATCAGAACATGAAAACAAGGCTCTACAACGCACGCATCCTCACCATGAACGAGGGGGAAGAGATATTCCGCGGGGAGATAGGCATAACCGGTTCACGCATCACATACATAGGCTCCGCACCGCAGGAGGGCGTGTTCGACCGCGAGATTGACTGCCAAGGCAACCTGCTCATGCCTGGTTTCAAGAACGCGCACACACACAGCGGCATGAGCGTATTGCGCTCACTGGCCGACGACCTGCCGCTGAACGACTGGCTCACGCAGGCCATCTTCCCCGTGGAGGCGAAGATGACGGACGAGGACATTTACTACATGAGCCAGCTGTCGGCACTGGAATACCTCACGTCGGGCATCACCGCCTGCTTCGATATGTACCTCACCCCGGAGTCGGTGGCGCAGGGCATGGACGACATGGGGTTCCGCTGCTGTCAGGTGGGGGGCATGAACGATTTTAGCCAGAACATAGAGTGGCTGGAGAAGATGTACCTTACGGGCAACGAGCCGGACTCCTTGCAGTCATACATCTTCGGGTTCCACGCGGAATACACCACCTGCATGGAGAACATGAAGGCCATCGCCGCACTGGCACGGAAGTATAAGGCGCCGGTATATACCCACGCCTGCGAGACGAAGGCGGAGGTGGAAGGCTGCAAGGAACGCTACGGCATGACGCCGGTGGAACTGCTTGCCAGCGTGGGACTGTTCGACCATGGCGGCGGAATATACCACGGCGTGCACATGACGGAGGCGGATTACAGGATAATGCAGGAGAGGGGGCTGTACGTAGTGACCTGCCCCGGCTCCAACACGAAGCTGGCTTCGGGCATAGCTCCCGTCACCGAGTACCTCAGGAGAGGCATACCCGTGGCGATAGGCACCGACGGGCCGGCCTCCAACAACTGCCTCGACTTCTTCCGCGAGATGTTCCTCGTGGCGGGACTGGCAAAGCTTCACGACAACGACGCGGCGGCACTGGACGCCCGCGAGGTGCTGCGCATGGCCACGGTCAACGGCGCAAGGGCGATGAAGCTGACCGATTGCGACGTGCTGGCAAAGGGGAAGAAGGCCGACATAATCATGATCGACCTCATGCAGCCCAATATGCAGCCGATAAACAACATAGAGAAGAATCTGGTATATAGCGGTTCCAAGCAGAACGTGAAGATGACCATGATCAACGGACGTGTGCTCTACGAGGACGGCAAGTTCTCATGCGGCGTGAACCCGGCCGACATCTACGCCAAGGTGGCGGAAATAAAGGAGCGTATCTGCCGTTAGTCTGCAAACCGGGATTTCCGGAATGTACCATTCCGGAGCGTCCGTTGTCCGTTTTTCGTATTCACCTGACTGCATGACGGTTACGCATACATTAAACAATATGGTGCCGATTACGCGGTAATCAGCACCATATTACGATGTAAAAGCATTGTGATTGCATGGTAAAAGCATTGCTTTCGCCTGCCAATCACAATGCTTTTGCGTCACGGAGGGAATTTACCATTTTCCTGAAAACAGGCACTCCCCCGCCGTGCACGCCTATCTTCTTGGCGTGACGGTGTTATAAGCCACCAGCGTTCCGCGCCATGTGACGGCCGCATGATGCCCGTTGTGCAACTTCGCAGCCTTGCGGCGGAGCTTGTTGCAGGTGGAGCAGGCGCAGTTCTTCACCGGCCTTGTATAGCCTTTATGCGATACTTTCCTGTGTCTGTCACACTTGTTGCCGCAATGTCCGTCGCATTTTTTCACCACCGTCACCTGCGGACAACGGTTGTAGCAACCTGCGTTATGCCGGCCATGGGGATGCGCGAGAGATGATGTAGTGCCCAATATCATGGCTGTAACTACGCCGAGAACATACTGTTTCATAGTCTTTCCGTTTTTTGAGGGTTTATATTTCCGTTCTGTTTTCTGATTGCAAAATTAGCCATTCCGCACGGACCGGCAAATGTTTTTTCCCTAAGAAGAAAAGGGAAAGCCCTAAAACGGCGGGGGACTCCACCTCCGGATGAGGCGGGGAGACTGCGGGGGAAAGAATGAGGGTGTGTCAAAATGTGGAAGTTAGCGGGAGTTAACGGAAGTTATGCGGCTTGTGCTGCATGAAGTTAACGGACAATAGTCTGAATATCAAGGTAAAATCACTTGTCCGTTAACTCCCTGTAACTCCTAAGCGGAGCGATAACTCCTGTTTACTTCCACATTTTGATACACCCTCAACGGTAGGTGTTACATTATAAGAATGCATTACCTTACGATGAACTTGCCGCCGTTGGTTATGTTAACGCCTTTCACCGGTGCCGCCAGACGCTGTCCGCTGAGGTTATAGACGGCAGAGCCGGAAACGCGCGACGGTGTGGCCTGTATGTCCGTCACGCCGTCGGCGACGCTGTCTTGCAGCATTTCTCCGTCGATGAACACCCTCATCCGTTTGGTGAAGTCGCCTTCCCGCTCCTTGTCATACAGGTACATTCCGCAGCCGAGAGGACGCAGGTTGTACGTTCCTGCGGACGGTTGGTGTATCTTGAAACTGTCGCCGCTGATGACAAGACAGGTTACCGGCCTCGTGTAAAGTCCGGCGTTGGCAAGGAACAGGGCCACGTCATTGTCTATATAATCGTTACAGTCAACGGAAGAAGGCTTGTATGTCACGTCCCTCACGCCGAAATCATAGTCGGAAACGGCGGGTTCCTCGTCAAGACAGAAAATGAACGGCGTGTATGCCCGCATCGTTTCACGGGAACAGGCGTCAAGTGTGGTGAAGTGAACATTGAGCATTGTGTCGGCCTTCGCATACAGGAAGAAGTTGTCAAGCGTTGCTATCCTGCCGGCTCCCAGTGTCTCCGACAGTTCGTCCGTGCTGATATTGAACGGCAGGCACAGCTGGTTCCATCCCTTGACAAACTGCCTGCGCAGCACAAAGCGCGCTTCTCCGTCCGTGGGCTTGAAGCTGTCGTCGTTGTCAACGTCGGCTATTACCGTCGGGGCTTCCGCCTCACTGACGGTGAATGCGGTCTCGCTCCATGTGGGCTGCTTTACCACTTTCAGTATCAACGTGCCGTCGGCGGGCATTATCCGCGTCACCTCTTCCGGTTCGTCCGCATCCTCCTCCGGACCTTGCAGATAGACATAGCTTGCTATCTCCGAAGGCTCCGTTTCACCGTCACGCAGCATGAAGAAATCGGTACGCACCTCTCCGGACAGGCATTTCAGCCTGACCAGCTGCCCCTTGCGCACGTTCATGGCGTAGCAGCGTCCGTTTTCCGGCGTGAAGTCTATGCGCGGGGAGAGTGTCACGGTGCCGCCAAACGACAGGGGCAGGGCATCCTCCGCGTATGGTATGTACTGTCCGCGATATTTATGCTGTATCCCTCGGACAATCCGGTGCCATCGGAATCCTCGGCGTATAGCCTCGCCTTGAGACACAGCCCCTCAAGGCACGTTATCCTCAGACGGTGGTCTTTCGGGACGAATATCTTGCTCCATATATCAGAGCCGCCCGTGGTGTACTCCACGATGTCACCATCGGCGACAAGCGTGGCATCGGGAAGCGTTTGTTGCGCGGAGACGGTGACGTTGGCAAGCAGCGCCAATACAAAGAGTAGCAGATTTTTCATAAAATTCTTACGTATTTGATGTTTGACAAAATGTGTTCCTGAGAACAATCAGATACAAAGATAGGCAAAAAAGTCATAAAACAAGCAAGAGAATGTTACTTTTTGCATTTCAACGGGAAAAATTTTACTATATCGGAAAAAAGATGTAACTTTGCACTTAATAATATAAGAAAAGGTAAAAAGGTTAGACCCGAGAGGCTTAACAGATACGATTTATGGGCGAAAACAACAATAACGACTTCGTGCGCAAGGTGGCCGACAGAAAGTATGAGTACGGCTTCACCACCGATGTGCATACGGACATAATACCGGTGGGACTGACTGAGGATGTCGTGAGGCTTATATCAGAGAAGAAAGGCGAGCCGGAATGGCTGCTGGAGTTCCGCCTTAAAGCGTTCAGGCACTGGCAAACGATGAAGCAACCGGAGTGGGGACACGTGGAACTGCCGCAGATTGACTATCAGGCGGTGTCGTATTACGCCGACCCCATGGCCAAGAAGAAAGAGGGAAAGAAAGAGATTGACCCGGAACTGGAAAAGACTTTCGACAAGCTGGGCATACCCTTGGAGGAGCGTCTGGCGCTGAGCGGGGTGGCCGTGGATGCCATCATGGACTCGGTGTCGGTGAAGACGACATACAAGGAGAAACTGAAAGAGAAAGGGATAATATTCATGTCCATAGGAGAGGCGGTGAAGGAACACCCCGACTTGGTAAGGGAATACCTCGGGACAGTGGTGCCTTACCGTGA
This sequence comes from Prevotella sp., assembly GCA_017623655.1. Classification (GTDB taxonomy): domain Bacteria; phylum Bacteroidota; class Bacteroidia; order Bacteroidales; family Bacteroidaceae; genus Prevotella. The sequence continues at coordinate 34,444 of JAGAON010000003.1, read as the reverse complement.
CAACTTCTTCGCCGCGCTGAACTCGGCGGTGTTCTCCGACGGCTCGTTCGTATATATTCCCAAAGGCGTGAGGTGCCCGATGGAGCTGTCAAGCTACTTCCGCATCAATGCGGCGGGTACGGGCCAGTTCGAGAGGACGCTGATAGTGGCCGACGATGACTCGTATGTCTCATACCTTGAGGGCTGCACCGCCCCCATGCGTGACGAGAACCAGTTGCACGCCGCCATAGTGGAGATTATAATAAAGGACCGCGCCGAGGTGAAATACTCTACGGTACAGAACTGGTATCCGGGTGACGAGAACGGCAAGGGAGGCGTGTTCAACCTCGTGACGAAGCGCGGAGACCTGCGCGGAGAGGGCTCGAAACTGTCGTGGACACAGGTGGAGACGGGTTCGGCCATAACGTGGAAGTACCCCTCTTGCGTGCTGAGAGGCGACAACAGCGTGGCGGAATTTTACAGCGTGGCGGTGACAAACCACTACCAACAGGCTGACACCGGCACGAAGATGATACATATCGGCAGGAACACCAAATCGACTATAATATCGAAAGGCATATCCGCCGGACACTCGCAGAACTCATACCGAGGACTGGTGCGTGCCGCAAGCAAGGCTGACGGGGCAAGGAACTACTCGTCATGTGATTCCCTGCTATTGGGAGACAAGTGCGGAGCGCACACGTTCCCGTACATGGACATACGCAACAGGTCGGCCATCGTGGAGCATGAGGCCACCACTTCCAAGATTTCCGAGGCCCAGCTGATGTACTGCAACCAGCGGGGCATAAGCACGGAAGACGCTGTGGGCCTGATAGTGAACGGCTATGCCAAGGACGTCTTGAAGAAACTGCCGATGGAGTTTGCCGTTGAAGCCCAGAAACTTCTCAGCGTAAGTCTGGAAGGAAGCGTGGGATGAAAGGCGGCATGCTTTATACATTACATTGTAAACAAATAACCATCAATCCCCTGTCCTCCCCCTCGGGGGAGTAAGAGGGGGGCTACAAATATGTTACAGATACACAACTTACACGCCGCAGTGGGCGGCAAGGAGATACTGAAAGGCGTGAACCTCACCATCAACGACGGCGAGATCCACGCTCTCATGGGCACCAACGGTGCGGGAAAGTCAACGTTGAGCAACGTCATAGTGGGCAACCCCGCCTACGAAGTGACCGAGGGAAGCATAACGTTTGACGGCAAGGACCTGCTGGCCATGAAGCCGGACGAGCGTGCCAACGCAGGGATATTCATGTCGTTCCAGGCTCCCGTGGAGATTCCCGGTGTGTCAATGACGAACTTTATCAAGGCTGCCGTGAACGCAAGACGCAAGGCCAAGGGGGAGGAACCGCTGAAAGCGGCGGACTTCATCAAGCTGATGAAGGAGAAAAGGGAACTGGTGGAGATTGACAAAAGGCTGATGAACCGCTCCGTAAACGAAGGGTTCTCCGGCGGAGAGAAGAAACGTAACGAGATATTCCAGATGGCTATGCTGGAGCCTACGTTCTGCATTTTGGACGAAACGGACTCCGGTCTCGACGTAGATGCGTTGCGGATAGTGGCCAACGGATTCAATATGCTGCGCACCAAGCAGACAAGCGCCATGATAATAACGCACTACCAGCGTATGTTGGAATACATAAAGCCGGACATTGTGCACGTGCTCATCGACGGAAAGATAGTGAAAACGGGCGGCGCCGACCTTGCGGAGAAGATTGAATTCGAGGGATTCGACTGGATAAAAGAGGAGATGGAGTAGAGAGGTTGTAGGTTTTCGGTTTGGGGTTGCAGGTCTTTCGGGACTATATGCGGCCTGCTTCCGTAACCGAAGTGACCTACAACCCCAAACCGAAAACCTACAACCAAGAAGGAAAAAATGACCAACCAATATACAGAACTGTATGAAGAGGTGAAGGGATTGCTTGCAAAACAATCCTGTCAGGCACTGAACAACGTGCGGGATAAGGCTATGGAGACGTTCAAGAGCCTCGGATTGCCTACACGGAAGGTGGAGAGGTACCGCTACACGGACGTGGAAAAGGCCTTTGAACCGAACTACGGCCTGTCGCTGGCACCGCTGACCATAAAGGGAATACCATACGTTTACGCCATGAAGGACGCGCCGATTGATGTCACGCCTTACTATAATAAGGTGGCGGATGCGGCGGTAAAGGCGGACGGAACGCCCGTTTCCATACAGCAACTGAAAGGGGAATACAAGCCGGACGCACTGACTGCGCTTAACACCGCACTGGCTCATGACGCACTGCTGGTACATATTCCCAAGGGAACGAAGGTGAACACGCCCATCAGGATAGAGAACATCCTGTCTGGAGAGCAGGACACCATGATCGTAAGGCGTGTGCTTATAGTAATGGAAGAGTGCTCTGACGCCACCATATTCTTCGTTGACCATGCGAAAAACGACAGCAATTTCCTGACATTACAGGTGATAGAGGTGGTGGCAAAGGACGGTGCGCACCTCGATATGTACGAGTTGGAAGAGACACACGAGAAGTGTAACCGGTTCAGTAACCTGTATATCAAGACGGGAAAGGACGTTACCGTAAGGCACAACAACCTCACCCTCAGCAACGGTGTGACCAGAAACGGAATCGAGGTCTATCTGCAAGGAACGGAATCAGAGGTTTATCTCAACGGAGCTGTCATCGCCGACCGCAGGCAACACGTTGACAACAACACCATTATCGACCATCAGGTGCCGCGATGTACGTCCAAGGAACTTTACAAATACGTCATCGACGACAACGCCGTGGGCGCATTCGCCGGAAAGATAATGGTCAGGGAGGACGCACAGCAGACCTCATCGCAGGAGACAAACAACAATATGTGCGCGTCATCCGACGCAAGGATGTTCACGCAGCCGATGCTTGAGATATATGCGGACGATGTGAAATGCGCCCACGGCTCCACCGTCGGCGTGATGGACGAGGCTGCGTTGTTCTATATGCAGCAGCGGGGCATACCGCTGGAGACGGCCCGCACACTGCTGAAAACGGCCTTTATCTCGCAGGTTGTGGACGAGATGAAATGGGAATCATTCCGTGACCGCCTGCATATACTTGTCGATAAACGCCTGTCAAAGGAAGAACGCTGTGGCAGTTGCAGGATATGCAGCCCCCTCCCGACCTCCCCGAGGGGAGGAGAAGCGGGCGAATAGGCTTGCCGACGCAGCGTGATTGTACTGCTTTTACAAATTAACAACAACTTAAATACACATTCATCTCCCTCCCTCGGGAGGGTCAGGGTGGGGCTAATTATGCTTGACTTACAATCCATACGCAACGATTTCCCGATTCTTTCACGGAAAATCTACGACAAATATCCGCTGGTGTATCTTGACAACGGTGCGACAACGCAGAAGCCTCTGTGCGTGCTTGACGCCATGAGAGAGGAATATCTCAACGTGAACGCAAACGTTCACCGCGGCGTACACTACCTGTCACAGCAGGCGACAGAACTGCACGAGGCGGCAAGAGAGCGTGTAAGACAGTTCATCAACGCCGGTTCCACCGCGGAAATAGTGTTCACAAGAGGTACGACCGAGAGCCTGAACCTCGTGGCCTACTCATTTACCGAGGCGTATATGCAGCCCGGTGACGAGGTGATAGTGTCCGTCATGGAGCACCACTCCAACATCGTGCCGTGGCAGTTACAGGCCGAACGCAAGGGGATTGTGCTGAAAGTAATCCCCATGAGCGACGAGGGAATACTCGACATGGACGCTTTCAAGGCGCTGTTTACCGAAAAGACCAGGCTGGTAAGCGTGACAAACGTGAGCAACGTACTTGGAACGGTAAACCCGGTAAAAGAGATTGTGCGGCTATCTCATGCCAACGGCGTGCCGTGCATGATTGACGGAGCGCAAAGTGCGCCGCATTTCAAGGTGGATATGCAGGACATGGACTGCGACTTCTTCGCCTTCTCCGGACACAAGATGTACGGCCCCACCGGCATAGGAGTGCTGTACGGCAAGGAGAAATACCTCGAGAAGATGCCCCCTTACCAAGGTGGCGGCGACATGATAGGCACTGTTTCATTTGAGAAGACGACCTTCGCTGAACTGCCATTGAAGTTCGAAGCCGGCACACCGGACTATGTCGCCACCCACGGACTGGCCACGGCAATAGACTATATGGAACGCATCGGAATGGAAAACATAGAGAGCCACGAGCGGGAACTGACGCGTTACGCCTTGGAACAGATGCAGACCATACCGGGAATGACAATCTTCGGCCCTAAGGATGCGACCGTCCGCGACGCCGTTATCAGTTTCCTTGTGAAGGAAAACGGCGGCAAGGGCGACAGGTTCATCCACCATCTGGACATGGGAACACTGCTCGACCGCCTCGGAATAGCCGTGCGCACAGGCCACCATTGCGCCGAACCTCTGATGAAAAGGCTTGGAATACAAGGCACCATACGCGCCTCCCTCGCCATGTATAACACGAAAGAAGAGATAGATGCGTTGGTTTCAGGCATCAAACGCATAGTGACCATGTTCTGACAGCCATGCAAAAGACTACCATACTCGAAATGAACCGCCTTACGGTGGACGAGTTCCACAAGGCAGAGAAAATGCCCTTGGTCGTCGTTCTGGACGATGTGAGGTCGCTATACAACGTTGGTTCGGTGTTCAGGACGGCCGACGCTTTCCGCGTAAAGGCCATATACCTGTGCGGAATAACGGCCACCCCGGAGCAAGTAAAGGCCGGTGACGGTGTCACAATCATAAAGGACTGCACCTTGAAGGCCGCACAGGAAATACACAAAACCGCCCTCGGAGCGGAAGAAAGCGTGGAATGGCGGTACTTCAAGACGGCGAAAGAGGCGGTGAAATCGCTGAAAAACGACGGTTTCACCGTGCTTGCGGTAGAGCAGGCGCATGGCTCGACCATGCTCGGAGACTTCAAACCGGAATGGGAAGACGACACACAAGGCAGACAATACGCCGTGGTTCTCGGCAACGAAGTGAAGGGAGTGCATCAGGAAGTGATAGACCTATGCCACGGATGCCTTGAAATTCCGCAGTACGGAACAAAACATTCGCTGAACGTGTCGGTCACAGGCGGAATAATAATATGGCACTTTGCCTGTGCATACACGAACATTTCTGTATAACACTACACTCAAAGTAGAGCGACATATTTCCTTATCTTGTTCAGGCGTTCTGTCAAAGTCTTGTCGTTTGCCGCCTTATACATATTATATTTCAACTGCAAACGCAACAACGAATCAGCCGGAACATCAAGAGCAGCTTCAAACATCATGGCGGTAGAAACCGTTATTTGCCGCCGGCCATTCAATATATCATTCAGCTGACTGCAAGGAATACTCATCCTTTCAGCCAACTGACGCTGCGAAATATCACGATATTCTATCTCATCCTTCAACACTTCGCCTGGAGTAGCCGGTATATAATCAGACTTCATATTCGCCATATTCCTTGGTTTACTTCTCCGCTTGCAAAGGTAATAAACTTTTTCCCCGATTCCTAATTTTTACGGAATTATTTTCTGTGCCATGGCAAATTAGGTCGTAATTACTGCACTTTCTTCAACTCCATGCCGCCGAGAAGCAGGAACAACATAAGCCCGAACAGCAGCCCGGCGATGGCGTCTATGGCATAATGAGCCATTATATAGACCGTGGAAAGGCAGAGGAAGACGTATGGCACAGAAAGGAACAGCATATATTTCCACATCCTCATCCTGCCGGCCATCAGCATCACAAGCGTGGCTATGGCCACATGACTGGAAGGGAATGCCGCCGTCGGTCTCTCGCCGGCATGATGAGCCATCATGCAAAGGTTATAAAACAGGCCGCCATCCCATCCCGGAGCCTTCATACACTCGATGGAATGGGCGAAATATGAGCCTACATCGGGAAAAGAACCTTTCGCTATCTCATCCACGCCCACAGCCAGATAGTAATACTGCGGACCGGTGACAGGCAGGAAAAGGTATATCGCATAACAGATGAAAAAGCCGCCGAAGATGATGTATGACACACGTTCCAACTGACGATAGTCACGGAAATAGACATATATTATGATGGCGACAAAGAACAGATAGTATGACACATAGCCCATATACATCAGTTCCGACACCACCCCACTGCTGAAAATGCGCGAGAACCACAGTGCCGGCTGCATGCCGAAGAGGTCCTGTTCGTATGCGGCGAAGAAATGGTCATAGCACCCGAACTGGTGGTTTATCTCGTAAGTATCGGGATACCATGAGCTTAGCATCAGCAACATATAGGCTATGCGGCATAATATCATAAAGCGGCACGGCCACAGTTTATATACAATCCACAGCGCGACAGTCCCGCTGAGCATGGTGACGCGCTGCCAAAGCAATGCCTGCGGGTTGTCAAGTCCCGTCCATGTGAACAGTATCACCGCCACTGTCAGGAAGGCGTATGCAAACTGCGCCAGTTCCGGAGCCATGAATCCCCACCGTCCAAGTCCCAGCGGCGCACCCTTGGCGGTACCGCCACGTTTGTTCTTAACGGGCAAAAAGTGTTTTTTTATCGATTTCATCGTCATTTTATTTCAGCATCTCCCTCACTCCGTCAGCCAGTTTCCACTCCGGTTTGTAACCGAAATCGGCCATGGCGGGCGTTATGTCACACCGCCAGTTACGCTGTTTCAGTATGTGATAATGGTCGTTATTCAATGTCGTAACCTTGCCCGTAATGCGCGAACGCAAGGTACCAAAGGCGCAAACCACACGCAGAAACCACACCGGCAGCGTCAGGCGCAGCACGAATTTCTTGCCCAGTTCCGCAATGATGAGGTCGCTGAACGTGCGTGACGTATATACCTTACCGTCGCTCAGGAAGTAAGCCTTACCCACGGTTTTTGCCGATTTCATCGACTTAAACACCGCCTGCACCACGTCTTTCACATAGACAAACGTGAGATCCTGCCGTGTATATCCCACCGCTACATCCACACCGCGGCGTATGCTGTCCGCCATCATCATGTAATCCTTCTCTCTCGGTCCATACACACCGGTCGGACGCAGTATGGTATAGGGCACTTTGGCATTCTCCGCCAGCCACTTCTCCGCCGCCAGCTTGCTTTTTGCGTATGCGGTATTGGGTCGTGGCACGTCCGTATCGCGTATCTCCGTATATGGCTTGTGCTGCCTTACAGCCCCCAAAACACTCAGGCTACTGATAAAAACGAGCCGTTTCATCGAGGGAGAGGTAGCCTCAAGCGCCTTTACAAGGTTCTTTGTCCCGTCGGTGTTGACATGAAAGAATGTCTCGTCCCGCAGTGCCTTGGTCACTCCCGCGGCATGAACCACATAGTCGAAGTCATGCCCGCCCAGTGCGTTCTCCATCTGCTGACAGTCGGAAAAATCCAGTTCTATCATGTTTATGCGCTCGTCTTGCAGGTATTTCTTGCTGCTTGTGCCGCGCACGGCCGCCCATACCTCCATGCCTTGCGCCAATGCTTCCTCCACGATGAAGGAGCCGATAAAGCCCGAAGCGCCCGTTATAAGTATTTTCTCTTGTGCCATCGCTGTTATGGTATAATAGTGTTTCGCGGCACAAAGGTACTCAAAAAGCCTTTAATAAGCAAGCCTTACACATATAATTTGCGTTTTTGTTTGGCACATAAAAGTTTTTTCCGTAACTTTGCAAGGCGTAAACAGACTGATTAATAGCTAATGACGGAAGACTTCGACATACATAAAGAGCGCAGCACCTCAACGGAAAAGGATTTCGAGAAAGCCCTCCGCCCGTTGCAGTTCGGCGATTTCAGCGGACAGCCCAAGGTGGTGGAGAACCTGAAAGTCTTTGTTGACGCCGCGAAATATCGTGGCGAGCCGCTTGACCACACGCTGCTCCACGGCCCTCCGGGACTGGGAAAGACCACGCTGTCAAATATCATCGCCAACGAACTTGGCGTCGGTTTCAAAATCACATCCGGCCCCGTGCTGGACAAACCCGGCGACCTTGCCGGCCTGCTCACGTCGCTGGAGACGAACGATGTGCTGTTCATCGACGAGATACACCGCCTCTCGCCCGTGGTGGAGGAGTACCTGTACTCGGCCATGGAGGACTACCGCATCGACATAATGATAGACAAGGGTCCTTCGGCAAGGAGCATACAGATAGACCTCAACCCCTTCACGCTGGTGGGAGCCACCACCCGTTCCGGCCTGCTCACCGCACCGTTGAGGGCGAGGTTCGGCATAAATATGCACCTTGAGTATTACGACCCCAAGACGCTGGCGAAGATAATACGCCGCTCCGCTGGTCTGCTGAACGTGCCGATAAGCGACGCCGCCTGCGACGAGATAGCCCGACGCTCGCGCGGTACGCCGCGAATTGCCAACGGACTGCTGCGCCGCGTGCGTGACTTCGCGCAGGTGAAAGGCAACGGAAGCATCGACATGGCGATAGCCAAGGTGGCTTTGGAGGCTTTGAACATTGACGGCTACGGCCTTGACGAGATAGACAACAAGATACTGCTGACCATCATCGACAAATTCCACGGCGGTCCGGTGGGCGTGGGAACCATTGCCACGGCAATAGGCGAGGAAGCCGGCACGATAGAGGACGTGTATGAGCCGTATCTCATAATGGAGGGGTTCATAAAGCGGACGCAGCGCGGCAGGATGGCCACGGAGCTGGCTTACGCGCACCTCGGGCGCAACGCCTACCGCACGGGCAGCAACATCATCTCGCCAACGCTGTTCGATTGAGAAGAGATCCCCTCCAAAGACACCGAAAGAGCCCCCTCCAAACCTCCCCGAGGGGAGGCCGGGCGGCGAAAAGGTATTTCCTAAAAAGAGTATATTTTACGACAATGACAAACGCAGGAACACCTCTCTCTCCTCCCCAATGGGGAGGCCGGGGGGGGGCTACAAGAACAGCTATATTCACAGGAGTGTTCAACCCCTTCACGATAGGTCATGCAGACATAGTGTCAAGGGCGCTGAACGTGTTTGACAGGGTGGTCATCGGCATTGGCTACAACCCCCGCAAAGGCGAGGAAACGGACGTGAGGGAGCGCACCGCACAGATAGAAAAGGTGTATAAGGACGAGCCGAGGGTCACGGTGGAGGCATACTCCGACATGGCGGCGGATCTCGCCGCGCGCCATAATGCCACGGCTGTGGTGAAGGGGGTACGCTCCGTAAAGGACTTCGAGTATGAGCGTTCGCAGGCGGAATACAACAGTATGCTGGGCGGAGGACTGGAAACGGTGGTGTTCTTCGCACGCCCGGAACTGGCAGCCCTGTCATCGAGCGCAGTGAGGACGCTGCAATATTTCGGCAAGGACGTGAGCAAATTCCTGCCATAGCGGAACAGGCTGGTTTACACACATTTGCCAACCGTCCCGCAAAAGGGTGCCGATTACCTTGCAATCAGGTGCCGTTTACACCGTAATCAGGTGCTGATTGCAACGTGAAAAGGTGCTGATTGCAAAACGGTATGATGGTTCCGGCCATCCGGACGCACCCGCTCGGCTTTGCCGCTTGCCATAGGCTTTATGCCGGCGGCAAGAAGGTGCGTCCCTACAAGCGGGGAAAAAACATCATCAACTGCACCAATCCGTGTAGGGACGTACCTTGGTGCGTCCGCAAACAGCGTCACTGCCACATAATAAATAACTGACAGTCTTTTGCCACACAATCCGTCCCCGCCGGAAAACATAAAACATAACAGTTCATAACAATGATTACCTACAACTCAGAAAACGTCAAAATGCCGCCGATACGCAAGCGCGACACTACGGCATGGATCAGGAGAGTAGCCGCCACCTACGGCAGAAAGGTTGGCGAGATAGGCTATCTCTTCTGCGATGACGAGAAGATTCTCGAAGTGAACCGCGAGTATCTGCAACACGACTATTATACGGACATCATTACATTCGACTACGATGAGGGCGACGTAATCAACGGCGACCTCGTCATCTCCCTTGACACCGTACGCTCAAACGCCGGACTGTTCGGCAAGACATACGAGGAAGAGCTGTACCGTGTCATCATACACGGCATCTTGCACCTTTGCGGCATCAACGACAAAGGCCCCGGCGAGCGCGAGATTATGGAGGCGGCGGAGAACAAGGCGCTGGCGATGAGGAAGGGATAAGCGGCGCAGGAGAATCCGGTGGTGTGTCGGATTACACGGCAAGACATATCTCCCAAGCCCCTGAGCCACAAACAATCAAAGTACGCCAAACGTATGCCTGAACCATCGTCCGAACACGGCGTCACACAAACGCACCGTCCCATCGGACATTTCCTCTACCAGTTCTTTGGCAACCAGTGCCGTCTTGATACGCGAAATATTCGATTTTGAACCTAAGGGAAATGCAGATTGCACCTTGCTGTTGCCAAAATTACTGTCCACACCGTTACAGAGCAACCGCAGGAAGTTCATCTGGTAACTGCTCAATCCCCTTGTCTGCTCGATAAAATAATTATTACACTGAGCCAGCAATGTAACGCATCCCCTTCTGAAACTCCCGCCGTCAACCTCCTTATCCGTCTCCACCATAACATTCCAAGCCAGCTGCTGCACGTATGATGAATGGTTTTCCACAAAGCTGCATATCTCTATCGCATACTCCTCTGGCAATGTCTGCCCGTTGCTTCTGAACCGTTCCTGTAAGAAAGGAATCCATTTTTCTGTGGGGATAGGCCCAAGTTCATTCATTTCCCCAAATTGGTAGAAAGGCATCCGCCTGCTCTGAAAAAGGTTGGTCATAAGGTGCTTCTTGCTGCCGAACAGGCAATAAGAGACCTGAGTATGGTGTTGCCACACTCCTCTTATGCGTTTCTGCAAGGCAAGGCTGTCCGGCATCTCTCCTATCTGCTGGAACTCATCTATACAGACGACTATGCGCAGTCCTTTCTCCCGCGCTATCGTCTCCGGCAAGTCCAAAATCTCTTCCGGCGAATAGTTCTGTGGCGTAATGCCAAGGGAAACGGAATACTCAGACATCGGTTCGGGCGAGAACGATATTTTAGGTGTCAACCTGACAAGGAAACGCTGTATGTTCTCTATGGCCTGCTCCACTTTTCCCGCCGTTTCCTTTATTATGGTGGCGGCAAAGCGGTTGTAAAAGTCATACTCCGAGCGGCAATCGTAAATATCCATCATCACGATTCTGACGGCAGGATCGCTTATCTGTGAGCGGACTTTCCTCACAAGGGATGTCTTGCCCATACGCCTTGGAGATATAAGAATGACATTCATCCCATTCTCAAAGTTACGTTTCAGTCTCCTTGTCTCCTCTTCCCTGTCAGTAAAGTTATCACCTTCAACTGACATTCCATAAACAAAAGGCTTTGTCATATTGCTGTCTTATTAAGAAATACGTTGCAAAAATACAGAAAATAATAAAGGTACACAAGTTTGTGAACCACAAACTTGTGTACCTTTGCAATTATTTAACAGAAAAGGAGATATGACATCGTAATGCAACGGCAACAGCATCTCGGAAAAGGGAGATTCCGTTCCATTCACCCTTGTAACAGAATTGTAACATTTACGTAATATGCGGGTAATCTGATATAAGTACTTTTGCAGCAGCAAAAACAACTTAACATATCAGATAATATGGACATTTTTTTCTTGGGAATCGTAATTTTCCTTATCGTCTTGGCGATTTTCGACCTTGTGGTCGGTGTCAGTAACGACGCGGTGAACTTCCTCAACTCCGCCATAGGGGCGAAAGTGGCCGCGTTCCGGACTATCCTCATCGTGGCCGCCGTGGGCATCTTCGCCGGTGCGGCAATGAGCAACGGCATGATGGACGTGACGAGACACGGCATTCTGACGCCGATGTATTTCTCCTTTTATGACGTGATGTGCGTGTTTCTTGCCGTGATGGTGACGGACGTCATACTGCTTGACGTGTTCAACACGCTCGGTATGCCCACGTCAACCACTGTCAGCATGGTGTTCGAACTGCTTGGCGGAGCTTTCGCCATAGCACTGCTGAAAATCATAAGCGGTACCACCGGCGCTGACGGGACGCTGCTCACACTTGGCGACCTGCTGAATACGGAGAAGGCCCTGAGCGTGATTCTCGGCATATTCCTCAGCGTGGGAGTGGCTTTTGTGGTCGGAACGCTGGTGCAATGGATTGCCCGTCTGGTTTTTACCTTCACTTACCGCGTGAACGGCAAGACCACCTGCGCTGACGGGAATATGGGCGGACTGACAAGCAGCTCATTGAAAATAGGTGTCTTCTCCGGCATCGCGGTGACGATTATCATCTGGTTCCTGCTGATAAACGGTCTGAAAGGCACCACACTGATGACCCCGGAGGCAAAGGATTTCATAAATGACAACACGTGGTACATAATAGGCGGCGGCATAGGTGCGTTCTCCGTGGTGATGACTTTGCTCAGCGCACTGCGTGTGCCGGTGCTGAAATTCGTAGTGCTGCTCGGCACTTTCGCGCTTGCCATGGCTTTTGCCGGCAACGACCTTGTGAACTTTGTGGGTGTGCCGCTGACGGGACTGGAGTCTTACAAGGATTACATCGCGCACGGCAACGGCAACGCCGGCACGTTCCTGATGGTGAGTTTGATGGACAGCGCACAGACACCGATGATTTATCTTGTACTTGCCGGCGTGGTGATGGTGCTGGCACTGCTGTTCTCCAAGAAGGCGCAGAACGTGGTAAAGACAAGTGTTGACCTTAGCCGCCGTGACGAGGGCGACGAGATGTTCGGCTCTTCTGTCGTGGCACGCCTGCTGGTACGTCATGCCATGAAGGTGTCCGCAAAGGTGTCGGGCATCGTTCCTGCACCTGTAAGCAGATGGGTGAACTCGCGTTTCAACGCTGACGCCGCCACATTGGAGGAAGGTGCGGCCTTCGACCACATAAGGGCGGCGGTGAACCTTGTGCTGGCAGGCTTGCTGGTAGCCCTCGGCACTTCCCTGAAACTGCCCCTGTCAACGACATACGTGACATTCATGGTTGCTATGGGTGCGTCACTCGCCGACCGTGCATGGGGGCGGGAGAGCGCCGTGTTCCGCATAACCGGTATGCTGTCCGTCATCGGAGGATGGTTCATCACGGCAGGTGCGGCATTCGTGATGTGCTATATCATTACCAACCTTATGTTCTTCGGCAAATTCTTCGCCATGTTTGTGGCGGTGGTGACAGCCATAGTGCTGATTATACGCAGTAACATAGCTTATGCGAAGAAGAAGACAACGGTACGCGAGAACGACATGATATTCCGGCAGATGTTGCGTGAGCCTGACGAGGACAAGCGCTGGGAGCTGCTGTGCAGGCACATACGCGTGAGCAACACCGCACACCTGCGGTTTGTGGCGGAGACGTACGAAGGCATCACCGACGCCTTCCTCAACGAGGAGTACCGCCGCCTGAGGCGTGCCGCAACGGAGATAGAGGAGGAACGCAAGGAGCTGAAACGCCAGCGGAGACGTGAGATTATAGGACTGCGGAAGGTTAATCCCATACTGGCGATGGAGCGTAACACATGGTACTTCCTCGGAAACAACTCGGTGGGGCAGATGCTGTACTGTCTGAAACGCATCAACGAACCGTGCAGCGAACACGTGGGCAACAGTTTCATGCCTATCGACAGGAAATATGTCACATCTTTTCTGAGTTACCGCAACGAGATACTCAAGATATACCGGCGTGCGGAGGATTTCCTCACCGACGGCAATGCTGCCGCGGCCGACACGCTGAGAGCGGATGCGATGGCCTTGCAGTCTTCCATCTCCGGTTACCGCAAGCGAATCATTGACGACATACAGCGCGGGCAGGTCAACATAGAATCCACGACGGTCTTCCTGCTTATTGTGCAGGAGTCGCAGGAGTTGCTGAGTTCCATGAGGCACATGTTGCGCGGAATCAGCAAGTTCCAGAACTGAGAATGAAAGAAAAAATAATTGCGGTATGCTCTGCACTTAATACACCACCTTCTTACCGTTGATGATGTTCAAACCACGCTGCGGTGCAGTCATTCTCGCTCCGCCGAGGTTGTATATTCTCCGCTCCGTCGCGGGCTTTCTGTCTGCTGATACCGCCTCTATACCTGTCGGGTCAAATTCTACAATATTAGCAAAATTCTTCCAACCGTCTACGGTTTTATATCTATCTATTGTCCCGTAAGGCACATGGAGCGTGCAATTGCTGTATGTGGTATGTGAGAATGCTTCACTACCATTATATGCAGGAATAGAACCATAACAGTATATGTCGTCCAAAGAATCATCGTAAAGATAAAAAGCTCAGTCTCCAATGTATGTCACGCTTGAGGAGATGACGGTGTTCTTACATCCCGAAACCAAGATGTTATCACTTGTCTTTATAAATTCTTAAATAACGTAAATTATTGTTTCCATCTATGATAATGTGGAGCATCATAGCCCTTACATTCTTCGCACCAAACCTCTTCATATTCGCCTGTATAATTCGGGCTATATTCTTTCACTCGAATTCCACGATGAGGTTTGCCAAGCCTACGCCCTCCCTGATTTCGGTACTCTTGTTCCACTTCTTTATGGGCTTTTATATAAGCTTCCGCTTCTCCTGGCTGCCAGATTTTGACTGTTTCTCTATATCCCAATCCATGACAAGTTCCACACTGGCCAGTTGCTCCACATGCAGGACACGGCATATAACGTCCACTTCCTACCAACATGCTATATCCATTACCTGTCCCCTGACATATATTACAAACATTTCTTCCGCTACAAGCAGTACATAAAGTTCTACATCTTATGGTAATACTTCCGTCAGGATGTTCCCACCATTCTTGAGTAATCATACCCAAATTGAAAACATAGTATTTATCCTCAGTAACATTTTCTGTACTAATTTCTTCATCAGTTTCTACTTGTTCTTCTGCGGTTTCCACTTGTTCTTCTGCAGTTTCCACTTGGTTTTCATCAGTATTCTGTTCACAAGAACCGTTTTCATTGAAGAAAAAATACAGAAGCAATAATGAAATCAAAATCAATATAAATCTCTTCATTTGTGACTCCCTTATCCGTGTCGGGCGCAACTCCTAATGGTTCTAGCTATATTCCTTAATACAAGAGCTAAAAGCTCAATATGTTATTTTCAAGAAAAGAGTGGAGACGCTTTTTCGTTGTTAATAATTCGCCGCATGATTGCGGCCGATTGATTCTACAACTGCGGAATGCGGTCTTCCGACTGTCGTGTTCCGTGGCGTTCCGTGGGTATTTCTGTTTGTTTACCTCCTTTTTTAGTGTTAGTGTATTTGTCGCATCCGTGACGGAGCGATGCTGTAATAGCGGCAGTTTGTCAAGATGATGGGACAAAGGTACGAATTATTTTTTGGAAAATCATAGAACGTACATTAGTATTTCTTTTTATTTCCTTCCCTTGTGCCAATAATACTTGTTATAGCCGCGGGAGTAGTCATTCTCGTCCGTCCAGTAGCCGCGTTGGTTCTCATAACCGTCAACAAGGTTCTTCACACCCGTCATAACGTCATATTCGTTGCGGTCCTTGTGTTGTTCCTCGTAGTCCGGACTGCCCAATGCGGGGACTACGACGTTGAGGTCAAAGACGAGACTGGCCATACCTTGGGGGACGATATTGCCGTAGAGGCGTATGGTATGCCTGACATATCCGGAGTTGGCGTTGCTGTGATAAACGAATTCGAGCAGTGCGTCTTTTCCCGGCGGCACGACTATCTTGTCGTCCGAGTTAGTGACAAGGCATCCGCACGAGGGCTGTATGTCACTCAACACGAGCGGTGTCTCGCCAGTATTGGCTATGCGCCAAAGCATGGTAAGGTCGGTGCCTTGCACCAATGGATAATAGTGACGGATGGAGTCTTGCACCATTATGGTTGTCAGGGGCAGTTTTTTGTTGCATGACACACCTGCAAACAGTGTCACGACAAGGGACACTGCCACAAGAATCCTCCATTTATGTCTTCTGCTTCTCATGCTGTTCTCACGTTTTTGATTTACTTGCCTTTAAGGTATTTCTCCAACGAGCCGTTGGTTTCCTTATAGTTCAACAGGCCGGGAACGCTCTTATAATCTTTCAGGATGATTATCATTTCTTCCCTGTCGCGTTCCGATGGTTTCAGTTGCAGGCGGGTGTAAGCCATCGCTGTCAGCATACGGTTGACACGCTGGCGCTCCTCTCCGCCGACGCTTTTGCTTTTCTTGTCGAGTGAGACCCAGAAGTCCACAAATTCCTTGGGATTAAGATATGAGGCGACGGTCTCCTCTATCGTGCCATAGTAAGGCATGACACGGTTGGTACGGCGCAGTTTCTCTTCGAGTGACAGATAATAGTCGCCTATAAGTTTGCCGCATTCCGGATAGTACTTGGCATAGAACTGCCTGACCAACGCCTCCACATCCGCATTGACATCAAGCAACAGTTTTGCCAAGACGTATGACTGCACATCGTCAAAGGTGGAATAGTCGTTGCCGCTACCGTTGATGAACACTCCTGTGATGCCTGCCTGTTGGTAGTATTTCAGGCGTTGCTGCATAATCATCAGACAGGGGTAAGGTGTCAGATAATCGTCAAAGTTACGGTCATACTCCCATACATACAGCAACGGCGTAACGTTTTTCCATGCTTTCACCATGGCATCGAACTTGCGGTAGCCGCCGCTTTCATTAAATATGTAACGCATGGGAATATCCATGGTTGACAGCATCACGCCGGCATTAGGTGGCAGTTTGCGCCTTGGCGGCTGCTTGGTGGTGTGGTATGCCGTCATGAAAAACTGGTGTCCGGGGTATTTCTTCGCAAGTTTGTCGAGCAAAGCGGCCACGGCAGGTGTAGCATTATCCTTTGTATTGCCTGCCGCAAGGCACAGCTTGCATTGACATACTTTCTTGTTGTCGGCGGGCATGATGGTGAATCTCCATCCCTTCGGCCCCCATTGGTCTGATATCCAGTTGTCAATGATTTCATACATCTTGGGCGTGGAAAAGCAGTACTGTGTGCTGTCACGCTTGGTTCCTATCAAGGCATAAACCTCTTCCGGAGCGTCCTCGCCTATGACTTTCCACAGGTTGTGTCCCCACAAGCCCCAATCGTTATCCACATTGTGCGTGCTGTCCAAACCAAATTCCTTGGGATTGGCATTGGTCGGAGTGCACAAAGCGCGGAACTGGAATGGTTTTGACACGGTAACTGCCGCCCTGCTGCATGCAGACAGCAGGAGGAAAGAGATGGATATGATATGTAGTAAACGCATGAAAGTATTGTAATTTTGTGTAATCAGAACGCTACAACGACCGATCCTTGGATATAATACATATTCTTATATTCGGTATTTGAACTGGAACTGATGGTTGAATAGTCGCCCCCCCATATTCCTGTCTGCACCTCCTGAGAGCTATACATGGTGTACCATGTCCCGGTAAGTGCGCCCGCAATATGCCTGTTGAAGAACCACATCAGCCCCGCTCCCACAAAGGTGTTGAGTTTGCTGAAGCCTGCCGGCATGGAATTGTCAAGCAACTCCGTCTGCGGGGCTGTGCCTACACCACCTGAGGCAAAGACGTGTGTGCGGCTACCTTCCATCGGAAAGAACTGGCCTTTAAGCGAACCGTTAAAGTATAGTTTCTTGTTCATGTTGAAAGCGTCAACGCTTCCCTGAACAATGAAGCGGTTGATAGTACGCTGGGCAGACAGTCCCACTTGCGTCAAACCCTCGTATTTATGCTGCCAACCGTCGAATGAATACACATAGTCAGGGTCATTGGGAGAAGCCTTCTCCGTGTTTACGATCCATTTATATCTGCGTGTGTAGGCATGTATGCGGCGGAAACTGGCGTGAACATTAAACAACCATGTGTCCCACATTTCGCGTTCCACGACAGCCCGCAACGTAATCTCCGGGAAATATTTGCTTGCCCATGAGGCGCCAACGGTGAATGCCCATGGCGAGTCTTTGAAACGGTGATGCCAGTCTATGCCAAGCATTATGCCCGTACCGCCTGACTCCACCTCTTCTTTTGTCATGTTTTCCATGGCCGAGCCGTCACGTCCGGCGTATGCAAGGCTGAAAGTGTAGTCATTGCGCTTGCCTTTCAACTGATATGTGGCGTAAGCATTGGCGGATATTACATCCTCGCTGCCCGGACGAGCCTGCTGATACGCCATGGTTATCTCGTTGTTGAAGCTCATTCCCTGCAATTCTTCCAAATGGCGGCTGTGCTCCCGATAGTCCATTAGCGTGGGCTTGTAATATTTCTGATATACGTATGCCGAGTCGTAATTGTGCATGGACTCATACACAAGTCCTTTGGTGTAAAGGAGTTCCCTGTCCTGATGATTGAACAAAAGGGCGGTGTCAAGCGTGGCAATGGCTGAGTTATAGGCTTTTGCCTTGGCTTGGTCGAGCGCCAAGTTACGGCTGTGTTCGGAAAAAGCCCTTACAAGGGTTGAGTCACCCAAGTAAATGTCAAGTTCCGGACGCAGCATTTTCACGGCATTGGCATGATCGCCATTGGAAGCCATTATTCCCGCTTCCTTAACTATGAAGAAAGGGTCTTCGGGGTATTTTGCCCGTCCGGCAGAAACCATATCCGCATAATCTTCTTTCAATCCAAGAATATCGGAGGTGGTAATGGCTTGGTGCAGCAGGCCGTTTGATGTAGGACACACGAGCAATGCGTTCTTCACCGCTTTATTGGCATTGCG
Source organism: Prevotella sp. (assembly GCA_017623655.1). Taxonomy (GTDB): domain Bacteria; phylum Bacteroidota; class Bacteroidia; order Bacteroidales; family Bacteroidaceae; genus Prevotella. The sequence continues at coordinate 15,756 of JAGAON010000003.1, read as the reverse complement.
TATCATGCCGCGCTCCAGCATATCTTTTATATATGGCAGCGCATACTCCTCATATTGGTAGGCTATCAACTGCGCCTTTTGCGGGTCGTCTGTCTTTCCGTAAGCATCGGCCAATGCGGCCAATGCGGCTTCAGTACGCCCTTCCGCCTTCAACAGAGAGGCGTATTGCGTAATATAAAAAGGCTGGTCATGCAACGACTTTATCTTGTCCAACTGTCCGTATGCCTGTTCATACTGCTTTGTTTCCACATAACAATTATACAGACGTGTCATAGCCCCCTCCTTCATGTCGTTCTCCACTGCATTTTCCTCAACGAACAACAAATCGGGTATGGCATCGGCATACAGTCCTTCAAGCATCAGTTCCTTCGCAGTATCAAATCTCATCTCAGACAGATAGCCTCTCACCTCTTCGTTTTTCGGATTCATCGCGTATAACCTTGTCAGCAGTGAGAAAGCGGCATTCTTGTTTCCCAGCCTTCGGTTCACGATAAACTCCTTATACAACAGTTCCTGCGAGCCTGTGCCTTTGCCCTTCGCTTCTTTTATATACATAAGGGCGTCATCATAATATCCTCTTGAGATGGAGGTATTGAGAAGGTAGTTCAGGGCTTCCGAAGAGTGTTGCTTGGCATAGACCCTTGCCATGGATGAGTATGGGTCATTCAGCTGCGCATTCTCCGCCGCTGTCTTCTCAATCTCGTTTATCGCCGCCGTCAGTGATGATGTATGGTACAGCCTCTGGCATTCTTTAAGGTAGTTTATCGCCTCCGTGTATCTGCCCTGCTCGGCCAGTATGTCCGCGCGTTTCCTCATAAGTGCCGCGCTTCTCATGCGTTGTGCGCCCCTGCCCGCCACTTCCGCCGCTTCTCCAATGCGGCCGGACTGTAACAGCATATTGCACAGCGACAGATAGTATTCCGGATTATCCGGATATGCCTTCACAAGGTTCTGCAACGACTCCAGCTGCCCGCTCAAATCGCCGTTGCGTTTCTGCTTGACAAGCCTCTGTTCATTCAGGAACGCCACGTCTTTCTTTACCGCATTGTCATTAGGATAAATCTGTTGAAGCCTTGTCAGCAGTCTGTCCGCCTCTATATTGTTACCCTGTTTGCGGTAAATATTAATCTTACGTCTCCACCATCCCTTGCTGTAAGGGTTTCTTTCCAACAGTTCGTTGATGTAACAGATGGCACTGGAATAATTGTGTGTTTCTTCTTCCACATTCACCAGCGTCTCCCTTGCCTGTGTGTTTGTATTGTCATCACGCAAGGCTCTCACAAGATAGAAGCGCGCTTTGTCATACTTTTTGAAGTGGTAATAGTATCTTCCCATCAACTCGTTCATTACCGACAGGTCACCATATTCTTTCCATCCCTCGTCCAGAAGTTTCTTGCCTTCCACCCATCTGTTATGCTTGAAATGCTCACGGGTATTGGCCTCGTAATAGTCCGGAGTCTTGAACTTGGTGAACAAAGCGCCCGACTGCGTGGCGTAGCCAAACAGCAGAACAACCATAAGGGTTATATGTATGATTCTATGCTTCATGTCTTACTTTCCCGTGTTATAACGTTTACGTGTCATTGCACCCCATGACGCCTTTGTGCGGAAGATATAGTTAAGGTATCCGCGGATGGAGCAATATGTTATTATGGGGTGATAAGTGAAAGGTTCCACCATCGCCGCCACCAGCAAACGCCAATATGAGCGAGCCTTGGTGTATGAACTGCCGAGTATATAATCATAAAATACGACAAACTGCGACAGCATCACCGCAAAGACATACATCATGGTGAACACAATCCAAAACGTGTCCCAGTTGACACCGCCTGTGAGCACAAGGTAGATGAACATCACCAGACCTACCATCTCAATGATAGGAGCGAGAAACTCGAACAGGATGATATACGGAAGCGTTATCATCCCCAGCTGCCTGTACTTCGGACGCAGCACCATCCGCCAATGCTGGTGAATAAGCTGTATCAGTCCACGCCCCCACCTCGTGCGCTGTCTGTAAAGCACCTTCAGCGTTGACGGACCTTCCGTCCAGCAACATGTGTGCGGAATCTGAACTACACGATACGGCCTGCCGAAATCACAGCAGTACCTTATCATGCGGCATATCATGTCCATATCCTCCGCAAAGGAGTCAAAGCCATATCCACCGGCGGCCAATACCACCCCGGTGTCAAACAGACCGTATCCGCCTGACACGTTAGGCATGGCGTTGATATTGGACCATCCCATCTTACCCACAAGGAACGAGCGTTTGTACTCCAAGTCCTGAAACACCGCCAAGGGATTGCTCGAAGTCTTGAACTCTACTATCTCGTTATTCTTCAACTCAAAGCCGTTACTCATACTCATCGTACCGGAAACGGCTATGATGTCATGGTTCAGCAATATGGGGAACACGCATTGGTATATGGCGTCTTTTGAAAGAATACAGTCAGAGTCGGTATTGATGAAATAAGGATACTGCGCAACATTCAGTCCGCCATTCACCGCATCCGCCTTTGTGCCTCCATTCGTCTTATCTACAACCGTCAGGTTCTTGAAATGATAGTCTGTGGAACGGAAAAGCCGTTTGAACGGTTTGCAGTTTATGTGGTACACATAGTCGTAAGGCACCTCTATCAGGCTGAAGTTGTCTATCAGTTTCTCCAGAGTATCGTCCTTTGAGCCGTCATTCACTATTATAACCTCAAACTTCGGATACTTCTGTTGCAACAGCGAGTTCACATTCTCCACAATGTTCACACCTTCGTTATATGCCGGCGCCACGATAGACACACCCGGAGTAAACGGGCTTGTCTCAACCATCTGCTGCACATAGTCCAGCGTCCACCGCTTATAATGCGACGTATAACTGTATGCCATGACAATCAGAAATATATAACTGAATATCAGCAACAGTGAATAAAAGAATACGAAGTATCCGTAGAATGTGAATATAAACTGCCACATATTCGTGGGATTGTTGGTTATTGGTCTTTGGTTTTAGATTACGGGTTGTACGAAGCGTCACAGTACCTGCAACTGTTCCAGCAGAATCATAGAGTCAACCTGGTCGATCAGCATCCTTGTCTCCTCGTCAGCCTCATTACGCATTATTTCAAACAGACGCCTGCCGGAATTACCGTACTTATACAAGCACTGCAACGCCACGGCATGCGTTTCCCTTGAAGAACTCATCTCGTACGCCTCCTTGAAGAACTCCGTGCGTTTGCCGGAGTTGAGAGCCAGCAATGTGCGCAGCACCTCCTGCCTTATATGCTCCGGTTGCTGGAAATAAGATTCCACCAATTTGTCCTCTGCGGAAACATCACCCAGTGTCGCCACCACTTCTATCGCCGCCGATCTTACTTTCAGCCTTTTATCCAGAAAGTAGTCCTTTACCTCTTCCTTCTCGTTTTCCTTTCCCCACAAAGCCACCTCTCTTACGAGGAAAGCCGCAGAGTCTTCATTCTCCACACGGTCGGCAAGGTTCAGGAAGTTCGGCATCAGTCTGTCCTGGAACATCATCCAGCCAAACACGTAGTTAAGTATCATCGGCCTGTACAGCGGCTGTTCTTCGTTCAGTTCCACAAGCAGATAGCGATAGGGAGCGTTCCTTGAACACGTGATATAGTTCAGTCGCGCCATCATCCTGATTTCCCGGTTGGTATGGTTCACATAGTTGGCGAGCAATCCCTCGCTCACCGTTATCTGCAACATCAGCAGCATCTGCAATGTGCGGAACACATCCTTATGCTTCAACAACTGATATGTGAACCTGTCGCACACACCCAACGTGGTCGCCAACACCTGCATATTCGGCAGACAGACTATCTCATACATCGCCATACGCGCTTCCTCCAGCATATTGGCATAGTAATAGGCGTCCGTCATTCTTATCTCATCCTCGGTCTTACCCAATATCTCCAATATCTGCTCATGCGTCATCATCTCTGCCGCACCAAGGATATGGTGCAGTTTCCCGGAGTATTCAGAATACATCTTCTTCTCTTTCTTCTTTATGCGCTGCTGCTTCCACACTCTAAACACAAACATGAAAAAGAGCACGACAAGCGAGATTATGCTGCACACGGCAATAGAATATGACATCAAAATCTGCCACGGATAACCGGCATAGTAGTTTGCAAACAGATTTAGATAATATCCTATCAGTTCCCAATCGGCAAATTCCACCGTACCGAAATCGGACTGGGCGGCACAAGTCAGCGTTTCCTGCAAATACAGCATGGCATACGCAATATATCGGATTGTCTGAGTAAGAATCTGAACCATAACATTTATGAAAGCGAGCAAACCGGTTTGCGGACAACCCGGCCGAGTACTTTCACATATAGCGTGACTACATATAGTCTTTACAAAGGTAATTCTTTTCCTCCGTCATTTCCAACTTTTTCGTATTAAAAAATGTAAAAACGAAGAAAAGCATCGGTTTGTATCACAAAGAAGAGCCTTATCCGTAACGTTAATTATTACAGACAAGGCTCTCTTTATTATTTTCTCATCAAAGTGACCTCATACATTATATATATAACCTGACAGTCACACCATACGGATTTATTTCCTTGTTACCACGCAGTCCAGCTTATTGCCTTCGGCATCCACGTTTTGTATGATGTTGCCATTCTCATCCTCATACTCCTCTACAATAGTATTTATATACTCCTTCGGCTGTCCGTTCTTGAACTCTATCGTTGACTGGTTGAGGTATGCGATGAGCACATTGCGTGTTATCAGAGTATTGAAGTAGTTGTTAACCTCGAAAGTAAGACCGTCGCCATATACATTGCGGAGGTACTCCAACACTTCTGCGTTGATGCCGTTGGACTCTACATAGATACCTTCCGGCTTGTATGTCACGGTCAATGTCACTTTGTTATCAACTATCGTGCGCTCCATTGTTGTAGGCTCAACGTTGTAGCTCATGTTCTCATAATGCTTCTCCACGATGAACATATCGTCAACATTGCAGTAGTACTGCTCCGGTACAGGTATGAATACCTTGAAGTCGCAAGTGTCACGTACATGGACTGACAGTTTAGAGTCCGGAGTGTTAGCCTTCACGGAGAGGTTCACCTCAACATGGCCGTTCGTCACTACAACTGCCGGCTCGTCCGGTTCTGTCGGGTCATCAGGATTAACTGGATCAACTGGATCTGGATCTACCGGCTGGTCCGGCTGGTCCGGGTCGATTACACCACACGCAGGTGTTATCTTTATCACATAGTCATTGTATATGCCATCACCTGCAATCTCACCATCGCCATTGTCCCATTTCTTGGTAGCGTAATCAAAGCAGAGGTAGTACCCAGTAGCCGTTGTACCGTCAGCCTGTGGCACATCCTTTATAACATAGAACTGGTACTTGTTGTCATACGTGAGGTTGGCGTATGAATCGTGGAACTTCGCAGCCGTAATCTTCAGGTTCAGCACAAGAGCACGTGGTCCATAACCTGCGTTATAGTCATTTATATGCTTTGTTTTACCATTCTGGTCTACGAATTCAATGAAATCAATATGGTTTGAGCCTGTAATCTGCTGTGTATGATGTACAGCCCCATTCTGTATGAATTCCATATTATATGTAGCATACGAACCGCCTACATACTGTATAAAGTAGTTGTAGTGGTTGAACTCCGTGGAACCCTCATTAGGATGGTTCTTCAGATAGTCCATAACGAATGCTTTTTCAGCTTCCGTCACAGCCTCTCCATTACCCTGTGCCGGAGCTTTGTCTGCAAAAAGATTGTAAGCAGCGGGTCTGTGCTCCGCTCCGGTGTACTGATAATCCTGTACTTTATAGTACCATGTTTCATTTTCACCGATTACATTCTTTTCACTTTCGGAATAACACTTCACCTCTGTCATCTGAGCCAGTTTAAGCTCTAAATTACCGTTGTTGTTTCCATCAAGGTCATCATTGCTTGAGCATGAAGCGAAACCCACTCCCATGACGGCTATCGCCAGCATGGTGCCGAAATTAATCTTTTTCATTTGTTTCCCTTTCTTTGTTAGTTATTTTTTTCTCTTCAATAGATTTTCGTGGTGTAAAGGTAAACATTTATAATGAAAAACAAAAAATCATTACACGATAATAAACAATTATTAACACCACGTTTACCCCCCCGATGATATTTAGTATAATTTAAGATTCGTATTAAGAAAAAAGTTACTGTTCCGTAATATTTTTGCATAAAGTCCCGCAATGACAACACAATACCTTTTCTTCCTAAATAACTAAAACACAAGGGCAAATACGCTGTACCGCGCTACACCGTCCTTCCCGGCTTTCCGCATAGCATTTATCAACATGACCACACATTTTAACATACACATCGTCTCTACAATGCCGGTGGCGGACGCTTGCTGAACCGCAGAACCGCCGCACCTATTTACGCTACCAAGCCCTGCGTTTCATTATAATCAGCTGGTACAGAGCCGGCAAGGCTATGAGCAAAGAACTGAATATGGCCTGGTACATAGCCGTACTGTTGCCGTGGAAATAGGCAATCAGCTTGGAATCCATAGACATATACGGGAACATCTTGAGCATTACGTATGCCATGCTGTTGTTTATCCAATGCAACAGGAATCCCGGCATTATGCTGCCGGTCTTCACAAACAGCCACCCCAACAGCACACCCACAATTATCGCGTGCGGCATCTGTGCCGGATTAAGATGCGCAAGGGCAAAGAGCAAAGAGCTTATTATTATCGCCACCCACTCTATCTTCCTGTCCGTAAGGGCCGTCCCGCCCTTCTTTCCCATCGTGTCAAGGCGTTTTTCCCTTATGGTTCTGCCCCATTCCACCAGCCGCCGTATTATCGCGCCGCGGAAAACAATCTCCTCCGCCAAGGGAGCCAGCATGCAAATGACGAAATAGCCTTCCGTCGTACCGAGCATTTTTGTTATTATCTCGCCGGCGAAGTCTTCCGTCAGCGAATCGGGTATGAAACCCTCCAGCCACGACAGCGGCAAAATAGTACCAAGGGCGAGCAACGTTGTCCAGAAGAATGTCGCCCACGGGCGGCTGCGTATATAGTCCCTGCTCACCGGACACCATCCAAGTGCCGTGAAAAGGATTACCGTCAGCGCCGATGCCGTGCCCGACATTATCAGCAACTGTGTAGTGTCAGCCTCATGACCCTTGCCGTATATCAAGGTATAGATACCATCCACGCCGAATGACACGGCGAGGTTCATTACAACAAATGCGATGAAATATATTACTGCTTTCTTCATTTTTTTATTTTTAGAGAGTTACTTTTATAGGGAGTTAAGGGAATAAATGTAGGGACGTACCTTGGTGCGTCCTCCATGTTATGCCGCGTTGCGGACGCACCAAGGTGCACAGGTGTCCCAAGAAAAATTTTAACATATACATATCCCATATTTATTATTTGGATTGTTGTATGTGGCTCTAATATCTTACCTCTCCAAACAAAGACGGCCATCGTTCGTCATGCCAATCACCTTTTGCGTCTTCATATCTCGTAATCAGGTCTTTTAGCCAGACCTTCTCCGTAAGCGACACGCTGACAAGATTGGAGAAGTCATACAGGCTTCCCTTGTATTTCAAGGCGTCCGCCGCAAGCGCCAGTACGCAATATGCGGTGAATGCGGTGTATATCTGTACCATCACGGCGTTTGCGGATGTTCCGTAAAAGGACGTAATCCGCAGATGCTGCTTTATCCACCGGAAGAACAGCTCTATCTTCCATCTGTGTTTGTATAGCGCCGCCACCGTTTCAGCCGGCATGTCCGTGTTGTTGGTCAGGAACTGCATGACCTCGTTCTTTCCCCCGACGTAGCATGATACCATACGGAGCGGCCCAGGGTATCCCCCTCTCGTACAACGCCCGGAAAACCTTATCGTCCTGTCGGCCATTACAGCGCCTCCTGCAGGATTGTCTTCCAGCACGTCATACAGTATGTCCTTTTTCCTGCGCACGATGAAATATCCCCCGGCGGCATTGACGGCGGCCAGTCCGGCCGTCTTCATGTATGCCTTGTCAAACACATAGACGCAGCCGCTCTCATAAGGATAGTCCTCCATGAATGTCTGGTCACGCTCCTCATGCCCGGTAATGAGGCATATCCTCGGTGTCTCCCTTATCAGGTCGTACATGGTGTGAAGCTTCACACCTCCACGGCCTTCCTGCGGAGTGCACCACGGACAACGGTCAAGACTAAGGGTTACCGTGCTGGAGTCCACGGCGAAGAACCCGTTTACGGAAAACCTCTCCGCGAGTTCCGCAAGCCCTTTGTCACGCATCCTGACAGAGGAAGCCCTGCACATCATGCGGCAGGCGAGTTCACGGTATATGGACACATCCCGCCTGGCATTGGAGTTCGCTATGTTATTACGGCTGACGTGCCTGCCTATACCCATGCGATAAAGTTTGTCACAATGCGCGCGCAGTGAGGTCTCTATGTCACGCAGGCTGCGGCGCGAGGTCAGCTGCGCCCAGAGCATTACAAGAAGATGGTTCCAGCATGTGTAGTCTTTCACATAGGCATTGCCGCGGTAAATACCGACCAGACGGTCGAACGCGTCCTTGGGAATCCACTGCGTGAGCTGGTTGAAAACATAAGGGATTTGAGTCATAGTATTGGTTTTGCTGTTTGCTGCAAAATTAACACAATAAACTCATTTTCAAATCCACCGCACTGCAAAATACATAATAACATACTGATTTACAAAGAATAATGCAGAATGTTAACGATTTTCTTGGGACACCAGTGCACCTTGGTGCGTCCCTACAATCAATCACAAACGCTCATGTATTGTCCGCTAACTCCAACTAACTCCCGTTACCTCCCGCTAACTCCAAATTACTCCTTTATAGTAATATGCCGTCCTTGTCCTTCTCTATCTGCTCACGCAATGCCTCCGGCGAGTCAAACTGCATTTCGGGACGTATCATGCGCTTCAGCCTCACGGTGATTGTCTTTCCATACACATTGCCTATGAAACCGAGGATATGCGTCTCCACCGTCACATTCCCGCCGTTATACGTAGGTCTTGTGCCGATGTTCGTCATGCCTTTGCGCACTTTCCTGTCGCCTTCGATAACCACCTCCGACTCATACACCCCGTCAAGCGGCATCAGCTTGCCGTCAGGCGGCAGTATGTTCGCCGTCGGGAAGCCTATCTTGCGTCCTTCCTCATAGCCGTGCACCACCGGTCCCGTCATGCTATACATATAGCCGAGGCAGGCGTTAGCCTCTTCCATGCGTCCCTGTCTCACCATTTCCCTTATGCAGGAAGATGACACCCGCACGTTATCCACGTCCAAGGGGACGGCCATCAGCACCTCAATGTCAAGCTCCATGCCGTACTGCCGGTACGTCTCGAAGGTCTCATCGGGGTTATACCGGCCGAAATGGTTGTCATAACCAATCAACAGCAGCCGCACATTGAGCTGGTCGCGCAGCACTTCCTCCATGAAACGGCGTGCCGGCATGGCGGCAAACTCCTTTGTAAAATGCAGCAGATGCACGTCTCCCGCAATGCCGTCATCCTCGTCCGGCTGCAACGCGGAGCGCAAAAGAGACAGCCGTTCGTCCTGCGTGGTGAGAAATTCCGGCCGGAAATCCGCCTTCAACACGGCGCGCGGATGGCGGTCAAAGGTCAGGGCGACAGGCACGAGATGGCGTTCCGCTGCGAGCCCGCGCAAATGCCGTATGACGGAAAGGTGCCCTTTGTGCACACCGTCGAAATTACCTATCACGGCAGCCTTGCCGTTTCCTCTCAGCAAAGGCTCTATGGCGGCCTGCCACTTGTCGCCTTTCGCGTCATGGAAAGCCTGTATCCCGTTGCGTTCAGCGGCACGGCAGTTCTTCTCTGAGTCGTCTATGAAGATTATTTTCTTCACTCTCTCACCCTCTTTCCGCTTCACTTCCTGATATATGTCATCGTCGGGCTTCACTTTACCCATGACAAACGAGAGATACACCTCGTCAAAATAGTCCTCCATCCGCAGGCCGTCGGCGGTGAAATAGTCCGCCAGTGCCTTGTCCCAATGTATCTTGTTGGTGTTCGACAGTATGGCCGTGCGGCAGCCGAGGTCGTCACGCAGATGACGGATCATGCGCAGTTTCTCCACGGGTATGCCCGTGAGCAACTCGTTCCACGCCCATATTATCTGGTCGTTCGTAGCCGCGCAGGGATGAAAAACGCCCGTTTCATCGGTGTAAGCCGACTGTCTGCGGGCCTCGTTGCAGAAAGCCTCCACGCTGCCGCCTATCTCCAGTTCATGAAACAGGTCTTCCTGCCGGCACTCATCCACGTAGTACGCAATCTTGCCGCAGCCTATCTTCCTCAGCGCATCGATGCAACGTTGCTTGGAAAGGCCGGTCAGCACCGTGCCGAAGTCAAACAGCAACAGTGTCTCAGAGCAGTCCTTCGATTTCATTTTCAAGATTTTTTATCTGCGAATCGCGCTTATACAGGGAGTTGCTTTTGTCTATCAGGAAGAATGTCGGCACCTGCTGCACGTTGTATCGGGAAAGATACTGCGAGTTCAGGGCATCCTCATCGTGTACGCTTATCCACGGAAGGGCGGCCGTCTGGGTCTTCCAGAAATGCTCGTCAGGATCAACGGACACCTGATATATCTCCAGTCCGCGGTCGTGATACTTGCCATATATGTCACGGAGCGTCATTATGCGCTCTGTGCTGCCGGGTGCCCCGAAAGCGTGGAAGTCGAGTATCACCACCTTTCCCGCCAGTTCTTTCAGCGAGCGCAGCCTGCCCTTGTTGTCCGTCAGGGGCACGTCTATTATGTTGGTGACCTCTATCTGCGACGGGTCCATGGCCGCCCTCATGGCTTTCTGCTGCTGTATGCGCATGGTCTTCAGCCCCTCTATGGCTATGTTGTGCAGGTTCTCGCCCCTCTCGCTGCCCGGGTAGAAGGTGTCCCAGGACGTTGCCACGGCGGCAAAGCACCGTATGTCATCGTTGGATTTGCGCGGATTGAATATCAGCCTGTTGCCAAGCGTCTGGAAAAGGGCGAAATACGCATACGCCTTCTGCGGCTCCTTGAAGATGTAGTTCACCCTCACGTAGTCCTTGTACCGCTCCACTATGGCGTTGATGCTGTCCTCCGTCTGCTTCATCCCGAGCGTCCCGCTCCGGTCTATCGCTATGGCCCGGCCGAGGAGTTGCATCTGCAACAGCGCGAGTTCCTTTATCTTCTTGCAGTTCTCGCTGCCCTCCACCTCGTACTGCGTGGCCATAGTGGGGTACGAAGCCTTGAACCTCACCGTCTCCGTGGAGTCGATGCTGACATTGATGATGCTGTTAGCTATGCGCAGGCGGTAGAACTCCGGCGCCTGCACGCCGTCTCCCGAGAAGGCGAAGGTGCCCTCTTCGTCCAGCTTAACGGAGTCTTCCACCTCCGGACCGTTCAGTCCCATGTGTTCAAGGTACAGCGTCGAGTCCTTGGCATTGCCTATGCTGCCCTCTATGCGGAACCTGTCTCCGCCGCATGAGACGAGGAGCAACGCCGCCATTGCTGCCACAAGGCAGCGGGGTATGTTGTTTCTTACCATTATATTAAGTAGTATAAATCCACTGCAAAGGTACATCAAAAGGTGTAAATCGCAAAACAATTCATTGTATATTTAGTAATTTTAAGAACAAAACTGTATGCGGTATGGAAAAATATATGTACTTTTGCAGTGGTTACGGAATATTTCCGGCACCGCAAGACACATCCGCACACATTTTGAAAAAAGCCTTTGTCATAGCATTATGCACGTTTCTCTGCCTGCCGTCGGCGGCGCAGAAAAGCAAGAAAGTGAATCCGGAAGACCGCAAGGTCGATATGGACAGCCCCACGTTTGTGCCTATGGTGAGGGTGGGCAAGGTGCTGGAGGGCGGCGACAGCATAAAGTATGTGGAGATGAGCAACGTGTATGTCTATGCGCCCATCACCTTCAAGAACGAAAGACAGCGCAAGGCTTACAACAGGCTGGTGCATAACGTGAAGAAGGTGTTGCCCATCGCCAAGGAGGTAAACCGCGCGATTATCGAGACTTACGAATACCTCTCCACGCTGCCTGACCAAAAAGCGCGGGAGGAACACCTGAAACTTGTGGAGAAAAGCGTGAAGGCGCAATACACGCCGAGGATGAAAAGGCTCACGCTGTCGCAGGGGAAACTGCTGATAAAGCTGATATACCGCGAGACGAACTCCTCGTCATACCAGTTGGTGCAGGCTTTTCTCGGCTCGTCAAAGGCGGTGTTCTACCAGACATTCGCATGGATGTTCGGCGCGTCATTGAAGAAAGAATACGACCCGGAGGGCAAAGACCGCCTGACGGAACGCGTGGTGCGTCTCGTGGAAGCGGGGCAGTTGTGAGGCGGATTGCGGTGTTTCCGTGTGGCATTATATTGTAGCCCGCCTTTGTAGGGGGAATTTGTCAAAACGCAAAGGATAATAACATGACATCGAACCCCGAAGGGGTGACAGAACACAGCCCAGGGTGTTAACCCTGGGAACGTGAGTGTTACAAGCAAAAAACGTATTGGAACCCCGAAGCCGGCAGGCGAGGAACACGAAGTGTGACGAGGGGTAGCAAAGAGAATAGAAAGAAAAAGGAATGCAGGATGTATTTGAATGAAGAAAAAGGATGAACACCCCTCGTCGCACGTTGTGCTCCTCGCCTGCCGGCTTCGGGGTTCCAATACCTTCCATCGCCCATCGTAACATAACACAGGGTTTACACCCTGTGCTATATTCTGTCACCCCTTCGGGGTTCGCCGCTATTTTGATACGCCCTCACCGATGCGGGGAAACACGCCAATTCGGACTCGCCAAGGTGCGTCCCCACAACATCTTATAAACCAACATATTACAAACGCCGCCGTAAAAGGGTGCTGATTACCTTGTAAAAGAGGCCTGATTGCAGTGTAATCAGGTGCTGTTTACAAGGTAATCAGCACCTGTTTGTTTTTGCATACGGTGTAAAGAATGTTAAAAGTACCGCCCGTTTTTGCGTAAACAGATTATAATCCATACCTTTGTGGAAATTTGTAAAATCTTATTTATACTACTGACCCCAATGAAAAAAACGAGAATTTTCTGCCTTCTGCTGCTGTGGATGTGCTGTTTCACGGCCGTTATGGCCAAGTACAAACCCGTGGTGTGGGAACACCCCGCGGCCGATGGCGTATGTACCAGCGGCCTTAGCCGGATTACCATAACGGTGAACAGGGTGGAGATGACGGCCGACGAGACCGTGGTAGAGCTTCACGTGAAGTTCATACCGAACAACTGGGTGCGCTTTGTCAAAGACACTTACCTGTTGGCCGACGGCAAAAGGTATGTGATGACCGGCTCGGAGGGGATAAAACCGGACGAGAAATTCTATATGCCGGCAAGTGGTGAGGCGGACATGACGTTCCGTTTCCCGCCCTTACCGGAGGGAACCGAACGGTTTGACTTTATAGAAGGTGACGTGAAAGGCGCTTTCGAGCTGTTCAACATACGGCCAAGGCAGGAGAATGACACGAGTGTGTTCCCCGCAAACTGGCGCAGTGACGAGACAGGCGAATGGCTTGTCGGACTGATGGACGAGGGTGCCGTGTATGCCGGGAAGTGCTGGGAATACAAGGAAAAGGACGGCAGGCGCGGACGGTTCGTCATTACCGACGGCGACAATGAGCTGACGGTGAGGATAGGCAAGTGCAGAAACGGCCGGGCGGAGATACGCATCGGCGGGGAGAAGGCCGTGAAATGCAGCAGGATTGACGGCAAATGCCTGCCCGCATACCCCGTTGCCGACGACAGGAGCGGCCTGAAAGACAACGGATATGCCGTCGGCGACTCCGTTACCGTAACGGGATGGCTCAGGGAGACAGTCCGGAACAGACACCCGAAGACGCGGGAGATGAGGGTGATATGGGATGATCTCTTCGACAACGAGCAGCGTACGGAAACCTTTGCCGTTGACTCTCTGGGGCGTTTCCGCTTCACCATGCCCGTTTACAACACCCAAAACGCATTCTTGAGCAGTGTGGATGTATTCATGGATATGGTGCTGGAGCCGGGCGAGACGTATTTCCTGCTGCTGGATATGGATACCGGCCGGCGTCTGGTCATGGGCAGGGACTGCCGGTTGCAGAACGAGATGCTGATGGAAAAGGTAAAAGGTCAGGGACGGTGTCCGGAGCTTAAAGGCAAGGATATGACGGACGCTGACGCGGAAAAGTATATAGAAGAGGTAAAGGAAAACGGCCGCGCGTTCCGTGCCCGGTGCGACAGCGTGTTCGCCGCGAACCCTACCTTGTCCGAAAGATACAGGCAGTATGTGCTGAATACGGATCTTATGGACCAGGCATTCAACGTCGGTCAGGCGCGGTTCCGCTTCCCAAGATATACCATGCCCAAGGTAATGGCGGACTATGCCTATGAGAACTACTGGAAAAAGCTACCCGTTCCCTATACGGCCTACGGGCATTCACTCCGCGCCTTCCTGCGGGACTACATGGAAAATGCCAAGTACGGCATTAAGGCGGCGGTGACAATGGATGATATTCTGAAAGAAAGTGACGCCATCCTGACCGCAGAGGAGAAGCTGACTGTGAAGGCCTTTCAGGATAAGCACGCAGAGCTTATGGAGGCGGTAAAGGCCGCTCCGGAGCGGAAAAAGGAACTTGAGGAGAAGTATGAAAAGGATAATGAGGCCTTGACAGCCAAGATTAAGGAACTGCTTTCAAGCGAGAAGATGAGTGAGGTAGTGCGCACGGGGATACAGACGAAGTGGACAGAAGGCCTGTGCGGCGTACTTGACTCGCTCAAAACGCCGCAGGTTATGCGCGACATGATACTGGCCGGGGATGCGATAGCGACCATAGACAACCAACGTCTGCCCCTCGGCGAGAAGTATATGGCCAACCTTACCGGCACGATGCGGCTGCCGTTGGCCATGCAAAAGGTTAAGGATAAGAACGACATCTACATCGCCTTGCGCAACAGGGAGATAGCAGCGAACTCACGGCCACGCACCTCTCTGGACGCGAAAGGCGTCAGTGACGGCGAGGCTTTGCTGCGCAAGATAACGGAACCGTTCCTCGGCCGTGCCGTGCTCATCGACGTATGGGGCACTTGGTGCAGCCCCTGCAAGAAGGGATTGAAGCACTCCAAGGAGGAGTATGAGGCACTGTCGCAGTCGGATGTAGTGTATCTGTATCTGGCGAACAGAAGCGACCGTAAGTCGGTTGAGAACATTATAAAGGAGTATGGGGTGGAAGGCCCGGACGTTTACCATTACAACCTGCCCGCGAAACAGCAGGAAGCCATTGAGAGATACCTTAATGTGACGTCTTATCCCACGTACAGGTTGTTGGACACGGAGGGCAACGTGCTGGACGTCAACGCCGACCCGAGGCACAACATCGACACCCTCGCCAAGCTGTTGCGTAAGATGTCGCCAAAGAAGTAATGGTTTGTGATTACACGAACCGCCGTCCGCATCCCGACGTTATGGTTGCAAACATAACCGCAATATAACGCAACGAACCCCGAAGGGGTGACATATTACAGCACAGGGTATAAACCCTGTGTTACCATTTGGGGCGGGAAAACGGTATCGGGAACCCCGAAGCCGGCAGGCGAGGAGCACAACGTGCGACGAGGGGTGACATAAAATCACAAAGAATGATTGCCATATATTTGTGTCGCGGTGCATGATATGCGATATATATATCACCCCTCGTCGCACGTTGTGCT
>JAGAON010000002.1 GCA_017623655.1 Prevotella sp. | reverse complement strand
TTATTGCGGCGGTGTCCCACCTCTTCCCATTCCGAACAGAGAAGTTAAGCCCGCCTGCGCCGATGGTACTGCAATGCAATGCGGGAGAGTAGGAGGCCGCCTTCTTTTTGAATATATTCTGGTGGGCGTCCCGGAAGCATTAACGCTTCCGGGACGCCTTTTTTCATGCCCGTGGGGCAGGGGGCAGGGGGCGGAAGGCACGGATATAACGGATATTCCGGGAATCCCGGAGATACCGGACTCCCCCGGGACTTGCGGAGGTGCATACAAGTCCCACGCACACGGCCGGCTTTTTCTCACCCCTCGTCGCACTTTGTGCTCCTCGCCTGCCGGCTTTGGGGTGCCGATACGTTTTGCGGGTGTGCCATCTTAACACAGGGCTTACACCCTGCGCTTTGCTGTGCCGCCCCTACGGGGCTGTTACGGGGGAAGGGTGCTCGTTAGTCAAATCAAGGAGTGATGAAGCAAGGGCGGCATTGCCCGGTTATGTTATTGAGACGATGTGGTACATCGTCTCTACGTTATGTGCGGTGAAACTGTGATATATGGGTAAAAGGGCGGTGGTTATCTTTGTAACCATTGCCCTTTTTTTGATATGGGGATGTCGCCCAGTGAAAATCAAGGAGTGATGAAGAAGGGCGGATGTGGGTGGGAATATGCTGAAAAGGATAAGATGCAAATGTTAAATGTGATTAAATTTCTAATTCCCAAGTAAAGAATACTCTTATGTTATGTGATATTGTAATAGAAAATGAATAACTTTGCATTTAGACTGAGGTAATTCATGTCTGAAACATACGAAGAATAAGAAGCGGTATGCTCTCTTGTAAGTCGAGAACGTAGGAAATTCAAGACACTGCACAAGGATGGCATAATGGTTTTCACGCATATAACGTGGGCTGCTATGCTACATTTGTACATTAGGTTTCTTGCAAAGCAAGCGCTTCGCGATGACCTACGCCCTTCGGCTTAGAATATTGCTTGACAGTCCGCGCTTCTGCATTTAATACCCCGCCTCATTGGACTGGTGAGGTGTATATTTGAAGAGTAGTGAAGAAGATTGAAGCAAATAAACAGCTTATAGCGGCCTGTGGTTTATATTGCGGTGCGTGCCGTAAGTATCTTGCGGAAAAATGTCCCGGTTGTCATCTTTACGATAAAGCTTCATGGTGTAAAATCAGAACCTGTGTCAACTCACATGGTTTTCATTCTTGTGCAGAATGTGGCAAGGATGTGACAGCGTGTAAAACATATTCCAACCTTATCGGAAAGATATTCGCTTTTCTGTTCAGGTCTGACAGACCCGCATGTATTCGTTACATAAAGGAGCATGGCGACCAAGAGTTTGCTAATGAAATGGCAAGGCGACAATGTCAGACAATGAAGAAGCAATAATTATGTAGATACATTCATTTACAAAAAGATAAGGATATGGCAAGACCCACAACCAAACAGCAACTGATAGCCGCCGCAACGGAGAACTATGATAAACTGATGACATTCATCGCGTCCATGAGCGACGAAGAGATGGAGACACCTTTTGATTTCTCTGCCGACAACAAGAAAAAGGAAGCCCATTGGAGGCGGGATAAGAATCTGCGTGATGTCATAATGCACCTTGTCCGTTGGCAAGAACTGATATTGGTATGGGTGGCAAACAATATGAAGGGAATGACAGTACAGTTCCTCCTCCCCGGATATACATGGAAAACATACGGCGATATGAATCTTAGGTTTTGGGAAGGATGTCAGGAAATATCCATCGAAGACGCTATGAGACAACTTCAAGAAAGCCATAAGCAGGTATTGGAACAGGCAGAACACTTTACAGACAGAGAACTGTTCGACAAAGCCCATTATAACTGGACCGGAACAACTTCACTCGGTTCCTATTTTATCAGTACTACGAGTGCCCACTACGATTGGGCATTAAAGAAGCTGAAAGCACACCGAAAAAATATAAAGCAATAAGAGAATTATGAACAGCGAGATACTATATGTCCTTTTACCGGATTATGCCGCGCACGAGATAGTATATCTTTCCCAAGCCATTGCCTCCGATGAATATGCACTAAAAGAACATCCGAAGTATATTAATAAGGTGGTAGCCCCGACATTGGAACCTGTAAAGTCAATAGGCGGCTTCCGAACCTTGCCCGATTATTCATTCGACACTATGCCCGATGATTATGCCGCATTAGTGCTTATTGGCGGTTTCGGATGGAACACGCCTGTTGCGGAGCGGGTAGAGCCGATTGTCCGTCAGGCCATTGAGAATGGAAAGATTGTCGGTGCCATCTGCAACGGAGCATCGTTCATGGCGAAGTGCGGGTTCCTCAATACCGTCAAGCATACCGGCAACGGTTTGGAGCAACTGAAACTCTGGGGAGGTGACAACTATACAAATCCTGCCGGATACGTCCATGCCCAAGCGGTCAGCGACAAGAACATTGTAACGGCAAACGGTTCCGCTACACTTGAATTTGCAAAAGAATTGCTTTTGCTGCTTGAAAACGACACCCCGGAACGTATCGAAATGTACTATCAGTTCAACAAGCAAGGCTTTTGCAATTTGTTCCCCGCTCAAAGCGAATAATAAAATGATAGAAACGGAAAGACTTATCCTCAGACCTTGGCGTGAAACCGATGCCGCGGCTTTGTTCAAATATGCGAGCGACCCAGACATCGGCCCTGTTGCAGGATGGCCTCCGCATACTTCGATAGCCAACAGCCTGGAAATAATCCGGACTGTATTTGCCGCTCCTGAAACGTATGCTGTCATATTGAAAGACACCGATGAACCGGTCGGCAGTTGCGGAATAATGTTTTCTGACAGTCTCCACTCTGCCGAGATGCAACAATGCGAAGCGGAAATAGGCTATTGGATAGGCAAACCGTATTGGGGACAAGGGCTTATTCCGGAAGCTGTCAGAGCTTTGCTGTCAAGATGCTTCGCTGATTTGCATCTTAACATAGTATGGTGCGGACATTATGATGGAAACACAAAATCGAAACGTGTTATAGAGAAGTGCGGTTTCAAATTCCATCATACGAACAAGGACATTATCTCTCCGCTCGGGGATAAGCGTACAGAGCATTTCTATGTAATGACAAAGGAGGATTATAATATAAAAACGCTACGACAAACAATGAGCATACTTCCCGACCCAGACATAATCTTCCCCGTGAGGGACTGCGAGACCGTTGCATACGTTAAGCCAACCGTAAAGAATCCTAACATAATTGTAGGTGAGTTCACCTATTTCAGCGATACCGACTTTGAGAAGAATGTGTTGCACCATTATGATTTCAACGGAGACCGGCTGGTTATCGGTAAGTTCTGCCAGATTGCATCGGGCGTGAGGTTTATCATGAACGGAGCGAACCACCAGATGAACTCCGTTTCTACGTATCCGTTCTATATCATGGAAGGATGGAGCGAGACACCACCGGCGGCAGAGGACCTTCCGCTGAAAGGCGATACAGTCGTGGGCAACGACGTGTGGATCGGTCAGGACGCAACCATATTGCCCGGTGTACATATTGGCGACGGTGCCATCATCGGACTCGGTAGCATTGTCGGCCACGATGTCGAGCCATATACAATAGTAGCCGGCAATCCCGCCAAGGTAATCAGAAAGCGTTTTGACGATGAGTTAATAGGCCTGTTGCAGAAGTTGCAATGGTGGAACAAGAGCATCAGTGAAATCCGGCAACTGATTCCATTATTGACTGACGGCGACCTTACGCAAGTAAAGAAAGTCATCATTAAAATCCTCAAGTCCAATGGATAAAAACAAAATGTATCCACGGACGGGTGATATGCAGACTGTATATCTTAAATCTGTCATCACCCGCCCTACAATAGAAGTCGGAGACTATACTATCTACAATGACTTTGTGAATAATCCGATGGACTTTGAAAAGAACAATGTGCTTTACCATTATCCGGTAAATAATGACCGGTTGGTAATTGGCAAGTTCTGTTCGATAGCCTGCGGCGCAAAGTTCATATTCAACTGTGCCAACCACACATTGAAATCTCTATCTACCTATACGTTCCCGTTGTTCTTTGAGGAATGGGAATTGCCCAAGTCTGAGATTGCCTCGTCATGGGACAACAAAGGAGACATAGTCATTGGCAATGATGTCTGGATAGGTTATGACGCGGTAATCATGGCCGGAGTTACCATTGGCGACGGGGCTATTATCGGTACAAGAGCCGTGGTGACCAAAGATGTCGCACCGTATTCAATCGTCGGCGGAATCCCGGCAAAAGAGATTCGCAAGCGGTTTGCGCCCGATGTCATAGAAAGGTTGAGTAGCTTGCAATGGTGGAACTGGCCGGAGAATAAAATACAGAAGGCACTTCCCGCAATCCAGTCGGGCGACATGGAAGCATTATTCTCGTTCGTGTCACAATCATTCAGATTATAATAAGAACATCGGTGGAAATCAGTAGCATGACCAATAGGCAGTAACGGCTGTCTATTGGTCATTTTGGTTTATGCGTAATCATTTTTTGAATGAAAACTATTTCGCGGTTGAAATTTTCTTTGTACCTTTGCAAGCAAGTAACAATACAGGTGGAATGGGGATGAAAACATACGAAGAGTTGGAGGAAATACTCTCCGGGCGGATGAATGCGGACGATATATTGAGCCTGTGTTCGGCTGTCGCCACCTCCGGTTCCGTGGTTGCGCTCATGCCTTTCCTGCATAGCGCAGACCCCATTGTGGCGCGTAATGCGGCGTGGGCGATGACGCACTTCACAGACGATGAACTGTCGCTTCTTGTCTCACGGCGGGATGAAATGACAGACCTTGTATTAAGTACGGGCAACACCGGTCTGCGCAGAGTGCTGCTTGCCATCCTCTATCGTATGCCTTGTACGGCGGAGGATGTACGCACGGATTTCCTTGACTTCTGCCTTTCGTGCATGGTTTCCCTTGACCAGCCGCCGGGAGTGCAGTCCCTGTGCATGAAGACCGCCCGCCGCCTGTGTTCTTTCTATCCTGAACTGTCGGAGGAGTTCATGCGGACGGTGAAGGGGATGGAGCCGTGTTACTACACGCCGGCCTTGAAGTCGGTGAGGAACAAAATCCTCCGCTGAAGCCCGTCACGTATTAAAGCAAGCATAAATAATATATGGAAGAAAACACCAACAGCAGCAATACTCCGCCAGAGACAAGCCACACCTTTGACAACAAGGTGGCTCTCATTTCCGATTTCAATCAGATTGGCAATATGCCGGAAACCAAGTTCCAGCTGGAAGGCTATCTGTTCATAATAATATTGTCAGGAGAACTGCGCCTTACGATAGACGAATCGGAATACGTGCTGTCATCCGGCGACCTCTTCTCCTGTATGCCACGCAACGTTCTTGAGCATCCGTCCTCTTCCGAAGACCTCGATGCGCGTGTGATATATCTTTCGCGTGACTTTGCGGAAGACGTGTCCTCAAAGATACATATAGACTGGACGTTCAGCATGATGGTCAACAGGCATGAGATAATCCATGCCTCTCCGGCCGATATACAACTCCTGCTCCGTTATTTCGACCTCGCCAAGACCCGGTTCAGCGTACCTCCCACCGCCTATAAGCGCCACTCCGTCGAGATGCTTTTCGCCTCCATGCTTTACGTGCTGTTTGACATTCGCTCCAACGCTGGCTTGCAGTTGCCGCCCCGTATGGGCTATTCGGCGGCGGAAAATCTTCTTCAGCGTTTTGTCAAGCTCCTCAACGAGTCCGGCCATAAGGTGCGCAGCGTCAACGAATACGCCGCCCTTCTGTGTGTCTCTTCCAAATATTTCTCTTCCGTCTGCAAACAACTCACGGGCAAGTCTGCCAGTGCGTTGATAAACGATGACATCGTCCGCTCCGCACAGCTGATGCTGAAAGACCACGGCATGAGTCTCAAACAGATAGCCGACGCGTTGCATTTCAAGAACCAGAGCCATTTCGGCACTTTCTTCCGCCGTCATGTCGGTATGTCCCCGCAGCAGTATCGTGACGCGGGCTGCGGCAGGGGGCATGGAAAGGATTAGGATGTTATATAAAGTCCGGATTGTATTGCGGCTGCTGTATGGCAGGATGCCGTGCCTACTTCGTTCTCCGCTGAAAAGTAATGGATTATCAGGTGTAAAACAAACGGGTGCTGATTACAATGTAATCAGCACCCGTTTGTCATGTAATCAGCGGCAAATCACGGTGTAATCAGCACCCGTTTGCAACGCATATTCAATATTGTTACGAAACAACGAGTAATTAACGGCAAAAACAAAGCCCTGAAAGGGCGGTATAATACAGCACAGGGTGTAAGCCCTGTGTAATGGGATGTCAGTCCGACAACAGTATCGGAACCCCGAAGCCGGCAGGCGAGGAGCACAACGTGCGACGAAGGGTAAAATAAAAACGGATGGAGAAAAATGTATGACAAGCGGCAAGACGCATCGGAAACAGAACGCGGATGTATCACCCCTCGCTGCCCTTCGGGCATCTCGCCTGCCGGCTTTGGGGTGCCAATACCTTTTTCTGCATACATAACCGCTTCACAGGGCTTACGCCCTGTGCTATATTATGCCGCCCCGTCGGGGCTTCTTCGCCGCTTTGTAGAGACGAGGTATCACCTCGTCTCAATATGAAACGCAACGTAATGCGGCCAAGGAGACGATGTGGTACATCGTCTCTACATACGGTTGATAAACATATTTGCGATGGCTTTTATAACGTGTTGAATGATAACGCCTTGTAGGGACGCACCTTGGTGCGTCCGAATCGCCGCATATTCCCGCATTGGCGGACACACCAAGGTGTGTCCCTACAACGCAGTTTGCCTTTCTTTACAGGGAGAAGTGCATGCTGTCGTGCGAGCGGATGAAGTCCACCAGCCTGCGGTTCACTTTTATTCCCGGCAGGCGTGACACGAGGCGTACGGGCTGCGTGCTGATTTTCGACTCGCGTATGTTTATTGCCAGCTGTGTGTTTCCCGGAGATTCGTGTATGATGGTGACCAAGTCCGCCAGTGCGTTGCTTGTCGTGGTGTTCTCCTCTGCTTCCGGTACTGCGTTCATGCCCTCCTCCATGCTCAGCGTGTCGAGGTCTATGTGTATGGTGAGCTGTGTCATGGCGTTTTCCGCCACGGTCTGCAAGAAGTCTATGCTCTGCACGTTCAGACTGTATTGTCCCGTGCCGCGGAAACGTTCCTGGCTCTTCAGCTTCACATATACGGAGCAACCCTCCATCAGCATGCCCTGCCACCGTCCCCAGTCTTCGCCGAAGAAAGCCAGCTCTCCCAGCCCGGAGAAGTCCTCTATGGTTACTATTCCCATCGGTTTCCCCGTCTTCGTGAACCGTGACGTGGAGCTTGTCACTATTCCCCCTACGGTTATCAGGTCTCGTTTTGACAGTGCTTCCCTGTCTGCGTCACGCCCGATTTCGATACATTTTGTGTTGCACATACATTCAAGCACTATGGAGAACTCATCCAACGGATGCGCCGAGAGGTAGATGCCCACGAGGTCACGCTCTTTGTTCAGCCGTTCTATTGCGCTCCATTCCTCGGCCTGCGGCGGCTTGGGCTTGGTTATCTCTATGGCGTCGAAGCCACCGAAGAGAGAGTTGACGGCCTCGTTTTTCGCCGTCTGATACTGCTGTCCGTAGCGTGAGAGCATACCGAGGAAAGTGTCGTTGCCTGCGGGTTCCATGTATTGTTCGCGCCGTATGCCGAATCCGTCGAGCGCACCGGCGATGACAAGGCACTCCAAGGCCTTCTTGTTCATTGTCGATGCCGGCACACGCTCCATGAGGTCATAGACGGAAGAGTAGGGGCCGTTCTCCTCCCGCTCCTTTATTATGGCGTTGCACGCCGCCTCGCTCATTCCCTTTATCGCCGCAAGGCCGAAACGTATCTCGCCTTTCCTGTTCACGCCGAAGTTGAACACGCTCTCGTTCACGTCCGGTCCCAGCGTGGCGATGCCTATCGCCTTGCACTCGTCCATCAGTTTCGTTATTTCCTTGATGTCCGAACGCCGGCGTGTCAGCAGTGCCGCCATGAACTCCGCGGGGTAGTGCGCCTTGAGATACGCCGTCTGGTACGCCACCCATGAGTAGCAGGCGGCGTGTGACTTGTTGAAGGCGTAGGAGGCAAACTTCTCCCAGTCCGCCCATATCTTTTCCAGAATCTTCGGGTCGTGGCCGTTCTTCTTTCCCCCCTCGATGAATTTCGGCTTCATCGCGTCAACGATGTCCTTCTTCTTCTTGCCCATCGCCTTTCGCAGGGCGTCGCTCTCGCCGCGGGTGAAGTTGGCCAGCTGGCGGGACAGCAGCATGACCTGCTCCTGATAGACCGTTATGCCGTACGTGTCTTTCAGGTACTTCTCCATGCAGTCTATGTCGTAGGTGATAGGCTCGCGGCCGTTCTTTCTCGCGATGAAGGAGGGTATGTAGTCCATCGGTCCCGGGCGGTACAGGGCGTTCATGGCTATCAGGTCCTCGAATACCGTGGGGTGAAGCTCGCGGAGATACTTCTGCATTCCCGCCGACTCAAACTGGAACGTGCCTATGGTCTGCCCCCTCTGGTACAGCTGGTAGGTCAGTTCGTCGTCGATGGGGATATTGTCAAGGTCGATGTCTATGCCCCTTGTGCGCTTTACGTTCTTGCAGGCCTCCTTCTGCTCGGACAGCGTTTTCAGCCCGAGGAAGTCCATCTTTATAAGCCCAGTGGACTCTATCACGTGGCCGTCATACTGTGTCACGGCGGTCTTTATCTCCGGAAAGTCCGGGTCATCGGCCGTGGAGACGGGCACATGGTCGCTGATGGGGTCGCGGCAGATGATGAATCCGCAGGCGTGTATGCCCGTTCCGCGCACCGTTCCCTCCAGCATTCTGGCGTATTTGATGGTGTTGCTCTCGCGTTCGTCGAGTGACGCTTCCGCCCTTTGCAGCTCCGGGGTGCATTTTATGGCATTGCCAAGATTCATTTTCAGTCCGTCCGGCAGTCGGTCAGGTATGGCTTTACACAGTGCGTTGGTCTTGTCGAGGGGCAGTTTCTCCACACGCGCCACGTCCTTGATGGAGTTCTTGGTCGCCATCGTGCCGTAGGTTATGATGTGGGCGCAGTTCTCCGCCCCGTATTTGTTCATCACCCATTGCAGCACCCTGCCGCGCCCGTCGTCGTCAAAGTCGGTGTCTATATCGGGCAGCGAGATACGGTCGGGGTTGAGGAAACGCTCGAACAGCAGGTCATACTTCAGCGGGTCTATCTTGGTTATGCCCAGACAGTATGCCACCACGGAGCCTGCGGCGGAGCCACGGCCTGGTCCGACCCACACGCCGAGCTCGTTGCGGGCGGAGTTTATGAAGTCCTGCACGATGAGGAAGTAGCCGGGGAAGCCCATGGTCTTCATGATGTGCAACTCGAATCTGATGCGGTCGTCAACCTCCTTTGCCAGCGGAGTGCCGTAGATTCTGGCCGCACCCTCGTAGGCAAGCTTTTGCAGATAGTCCGCCTCGAACTTGATACGGTATATCTTCTCGTAGCCCCCGAGCTTCTTTATCTTCTTCTCTCCCTCCTCTGCCGGCATCTGGTTCTCGCCGTTCTCGTCGCTGGTGAACTCCTTGTACAGGTCTTCTTCCGAGAATTTCTGCCTCCACAGCTCTTCCGTTCCGAAGTCTTCGGGGATGGGGAAGAACGGCATTATGGGGTCAGACTCAAGGTCATAGACCTCCACCTTGTCGAGAATCTCCATCGTGTTGTCCAATGCCTCAGGGATGTCGGCGAACACCTCGTTCATCTCTTCCTGCGTCTTGAACCACTCCTGCTTCGTGTATCTCATGCGGTTAGGGTCAGTCAGCTCCATGTTGGTGCTGAGGCAGAGCAGGTGGTCGTGCGCCTCGGCGTTCTCCTCATCCACAAAGTGGCTGTCGTTGGTACACACGAGCTTCACGTTATACTCCTTCGCAAACTCTATCAGGACCCTGTTCACCTGCTGCTGCAAAGGGAATGTCTCACGGTTCGCCACTTGCTTCGGGTCTTTCACCTCATGCCTTTGCAGCTCAAGGTAGAAGTCCTCGCCCCACAACCGCTTGTGCCACTCCACCGCCTTGCGCGCCTCGTCAATGTCACCGGCCAGTATCTTGCGCGGAATCTCGCCTCCGATGCACGCCGAACACACGATGAGGTCCTCGTGATACTTTTCCAGCATCTCGTGATCCGTTCGCGGTCTGCCGTAGAAACCGTTTACCCATGAGTCGCTGACCAGCTTGATTAGGTTGCGGTAGCCATTGGCGTTCTTCGCCAACACCACGAGATGCCATCCGCCACGGTCCAGTTTCATGTCGCTTTTCATGGCCGCGCCGCGCCGCGCCACGTACATCTCGCAGCCGAAAATGGGCTTGAACGGCTCCATGCCCTCCTTCTTGCGCCCCTTGTTCAGTTTGTTGACCTCGTCAAAGAACTCCTTTATGCCGTACATATTGCCGTGGTCCGTGATGGCCATGCCGCGCATCCCGTTGGTTGCGGCCTTCTTCACAAGGTCCTTTACGGGGCTTTGTCCGTCAAGAATGGAATAATACGTGTGTACGTGTAGATGTGTAAAATTGTGCATTGTGGTAAAAATGGAATTGTAACTGCGAAGTTACGTTTTTTTGTTTGTAATCAGAATAAAAAGAAGAAAAAAAGGAATGAGCGTGCAGTTTAATAATGTTTTTTTTGCATAATCAAATAAAATAAACTAACTTTGCAGAAATAAACAGGCTCATTGCACACACTTTCCTTATATAACAATGGGAAAAAGAATAAAGAAACTCAAGAAAATAAGAATACACAGGGAGGGAACCGACACCCTTATTTATAGCGCGATGGCACTCATTGCCGTCGGTGTTATACTGTGGCGCACTTTCGATACACACGTACCTTTCTATATTTTCGCCGCGGTCTTCGGCTCGGTGTGGTGCGTTGTGCTCAACTTCTTCCGCTGCCCGATACGCCTTTTCGGTACGGATGACACGGATAAACTTGTCGTTGCGCCTGCCGACGGCAGTGTGGTGGTGATAGAAGAAGTGGAGGAGAACAAGTATTTCCATGACAAACGTGTCATGGTGAGCATCTTCATGAGCCTTTTCAACGTGCACGCCAACTGGTTTCCGGTAGATGGAAAAGTGAAGATGGTAAGGCATCAGAACGGTGCTTTCCACAAGGCTTGGCTGCCTAAGGCGAGCGAGGAGAACGAGATGACCGACATAGTGATTACCACTCCCGAAGGTGTCGATGTGCTTTGCCGTCAGGTGGCAGGCGCAATGGCAAGGCGGATAAAGACATACGCAAAAGAGGGGGAGGACTGTTACATTGACGAACACTTGGGCTTCATCAAGTTCGGCTCACGTGTTGACCTGTTCCTTCCGCTCGGAACGGAAATACTTGTGGGCATGAAGCAGACGACAGTAGGCAACCAGACCGTCATTGCGAGACTGAAATAGGATAAAATAATGAAACAACACGTTCCCAATATCATAACCTGCTGCAATCTCGTCTGTGGCTGCGTGGCGACTGTTTCGGCCATAAGCGGCAACCCGGTTATGGCACTTGTGTTCATCATACTTGGCGCAGGGTTCGACTTTTTCGACGGAATGTCGGCGCGATTGCTGAATGTCTCAAGCGAGATAGGCAAGGAGTTGGACTCGCTTGCGGACGACATCACGTTCGGAGTTGCACCTGCGAGCATCATCTTTTATGAGCTTCAGGTGGTGGATTACCCGCAAATGATGGAGTGTCTGCGCCCCGTGCTGCCATATACGGCATATATTGTCGCGGCATTCTCGGCCATACGGCTTGCGAAATTCAACCTCGACACACGTCAGACAACATCATTCATCGGCCTTCCCACACCGGCCAACGCCCTCTTTTGGGGCTCGCTGATAGTAGGCGCGGGAGCGTGGCTTGAGACATTTTCGTGGTTTATGCCCTGCATTCTTATAGGCATTATTGTCAGTTCATGGCTTCTTGTGGCCGAAATCCCCATGTTCGCGTTGAAGTTCAAACACTGGGGAATCAAGGGAAACGAGGTAAGATACACCTTTATATTATTAAGCGCACTGATACTTCTGGCCACTGTCGCGCTGGGAATAGCGTGGGAAAACTACGGCATTTGCTATTCCGGATTCTCTATTATCATTCTTATTTACGTGCTGGTAAGCATCATTGTCGATAGAAAGAACCGTTGAATGGACAGTACTGTCGATAGGGATGCGGCGTTTATGCGCAAGGCTCTTGCCGAGGCAGAGCAGGCTGAACGCGACGGTGAGATACCCGTCGGTGCGGTCGTGGTATGCCGTGGCAGGATATTGGCGCGCACACACAACCTTACGGAGACGCTACATGATGTCACGGCACACGCGGAAATGCAGGCAATCACCGCCGCCGCAAACGCTCTTGGCGGCAAATACCTTACGGACTGTACTATCTATGTGACGGTGGAACCGTGCCCCATGTGCGCCGGAGCGTTAGGGTGGGCGCAGATTTCACGCATCGTGTATGGAGCGAAAGACGACAAACGCGGCTACCATCTGATATCCCCCAAGGCGTTACATCCCAAGACAGAGGTGGTGGAAGGCGTGCTCGAGGAGGACTGCCGCACCATCATGCAGCGCTTTTTTGAAGCCAGAAGAGGGTGAATGTCATTGACATGGCTGGGCGTAGAATAATTATAGCCCATCGAGAACATTGGAGAAAAAAGTGTACCAGACAATTATTTTTTTCGTTTTTTTGTCTTTTGTTTGGAAATTATTTTGTATTTTTGCAGCGTAATTCCATATAGAGTCCACGCCGGGCGGAAACAGATGATGTAGCCATTGTCGCATGACACATCAGAATGCGGAAGCAGGGGTTGGGCGGATAGGAATTTACTATATTGGAAAAGGCGTTTACACGCGCTTTGCTTTGACTACCTGAAATCTGGCAGTTTCAATTCTTAGCCACGGCATAGCAACGGTAGATGTCCCGGGATGTGATTATTCGCATCCCCTTATAGATTATGTCCGTACCGTTTTTCTTGGTTAAGGAAAAGGTAGGGTGTAATCAGATTGGGGAATGCCATATTCATATCGGCGTGGGCTCTGCGTTGCTCGTTCAGCTAAGAAGGGTACATGCCAGAACCTCAGGTAGTGGAGCGAGCCAACGGGCGGAACTCCACGCTTTTTTTGTATAGTTAACTTTTGACATTAATCTGCTAACATTTGGGGTTCGGTAGCACATCTTTTTATTATGAAAAGACTTGTAGTACTAAATAAATCGGGACACGGTCTCTTTTTATTGTGCAAGACAAAACATTTTTTTATGATGCTGTTTCTGCTTTGCCTTAGCGGCGTTTCCGCACAAACGTTGCAGGTAATGACCGATGCAAGAGGCAAGTTGGGATACAAGGACGCTGACGGTAATATCGTGATAAAGTGCGTATATGACTATGCGGAACCCTTTGACGCCAACGGGGTGGCAAAAGTGGGGAAAGCAGGTAAGTACGGATTGTTAAGTACTGACGGCTCGTTTGTCCTGCCGATGGTGTATGCTGAGATACAAACACGTGTTGAGGGCGTACCGACTGTTGTGAAGAAAGGCAAGAAATACGGTTTGATAAATCCCGCTACCGGTGCTATCATGCTTCCGGTTGAGTATTCGTTTGTCAGTGCCTACAACTGCTATGGTCTTGCATGGTTTACCAAAGGTGGTAAGATAGAGGATGACAAAGGCAAACAAAGTGTCTCAGATGGTAAGATGGGAATAGTGGATAAGGCTGGCAACATTTTGTTGCAGCCGGAACATGGAGGTGTGTTCGAGTTCACTAAGCATATAGATGGCAACGCACCTAAAATGTATGGCAAGGCCGATCTGCTCACCGTATTCAACTATAATCTTACCGATACACTTGTGACCGACTGTCAGTATCTCGGCTTCAGCTCTTATTATTCCCGTGTTGATGTGGCTGGTATAATGGATATTAATGGCAAGGTGCTTCTTCCTGAATACAAATATACAGTTGTGTCAAAGCCCGTGGAGGAGGTTGTACGCTATTGGAAGATGGAGGATGATGGTGTGAAATACGGATATTATGATATTTCCACAGGTAAGTCTTATTCACAGGAATTCATAAAGATAAATCGAAATGAAAAGAAAGACGTTGGAACCGTGGTGGCACAAGAGGAGGATGACATTACGACCGTGACGAATGCCATAGGTGGTATATTGGGAGCTTTTTCTTCATTTGGCAAGACATCCAGTAAAGCGGCAACACGAACGGCCGCCACTCGTAACAGCAATGCGACGGCAAGTGCCAGTGTTCCAACGAAAAGCATGAAGGAATTGGCGCAGGACAGCATAAAGACGGCGACGCATTATGACTTCCAAGGCGGTATTGCTATTGTGAGGGGCGATGATGGATGGTACATCATTGACAAGACATTTACAGTAAAAGAAACTGGATTGAGAAGAGCCTGGCTTGCGAAAGGAACAGAAACGAACGTTGGTTATTGGGCCGGCGTAGGTGCAAAAGGCGCTGTGGTATATAATACTGACGGCACAAAACTCTTGCAAGACATATCTTTCAGCGATGTATCACTGCCTGATTTCAACTATGGAAACTCCACAAACATTGCTGTAAAGGCTAATGGCAAGTGGGGGCTATATACAGAGAATGGTGTAGCACTGATAAAGCCCAAGTTCGAATACCTCACATCGTCACGCAACGGAATGTATCTTTGCAAGGCGAACGGCCTGTGGGGAGCGGTTAATGAGAAAGGGTTGGTGCTGATACCGGTCAAATATCGGGGAATAATACCTCCCAAATCCTCTCCTCTTGACAACGTCTGGGTGATGGGTTCAGATAGTCTTTACTACAATTATGCGCTGAAAGCGAAGAAAACATTACCCCAAAGCTATCAGAAGGTCGAGGCTTTTCGTGATGGAATGGCCATGGTGCAGCCTGCGGGAGAAGACGCCTGTGCCGATGGCAAACGTATCATCGTAGGCACGGGGAATGAAATTCTGTTTGGTACACCGTTCCCTATCGTGTATGAGAATGACGTGAGAGGGGCTTTGGCAAAGAACGGTGGCAAAGCGTTGAGTAATCATGAGGCGCACAAACTGGTGCTGGGGATGACCCAAAAGACGGTACATTACCGTATGTACTCAATAATAGACGAAGACGCTTGGGACTATTAACGCTCCGCTTTGTTCATAATACGATAAAGAAACATTCTAATACACCTTATTATATATAATATATGAAACGACTGTCAACAATAATAATCCTTGCGATGTCCGTTCTTTTGGCCAACGGACAAGCTGCGGACAATATGAAATACCGCCGCAGTTCGCTGTACCAGCTTATGATAAACCATCGCGAGCAGAAGTTCGCCGATGACATAAAGGAGGTGTTCTTACAAATGCCTGTATCGGAACACTTCAACGACCACAATCTCTCGGTGAGGGTAATTGATTTGAACGACAAACTGGACGGGGCATCGTCTGACAAGGAAAACGAGGATGTCACAAATTGGTTGAATAAAAATCTTGTCGCAAGCCGTCTGGTGGCGAAGTGGTTTGACCGTGACAAATATACGGGAAAGTGCGATATGGACTTGGTGAAGTCACGCGGATTGTATAATGCCTCCGCCTTTGACAAGGTGCTGGCAAGCCGCAGTGTGCGCGGATTGGCGATACTCGAGGATGCGGGTGAGGACCTGATAGGCAACACATTCGTAATTGTCAACGATATACGTTACATTGACAAGGAAAAGACTGGTAAGGGAATCGGCACCAGTCTTCGCATTGCAGGCAGTTTTTTAAGTGCTTTTAGCGGTGCTTCGGGCGGTAGCAATGTAGGCGATGCACTCAACTCTTTTGCCGATATGTCAGAGACATTGAAGGGCTTTAAGGTGAAAATCAACACTTACCTTTACCGTCTTGACTGGAACGATGATGTGGCGGGACTGTTTTACAGCACCCAATACGGCACGACAGACAACGGCAAGGAGAAGGAAGCCTTTGACAAGGCGCGCGGCAGTTACAAGCTGACATACGTGGGAAAGCAGGAGAGCAGCGGCAGTACCACGTCTTTCATGGGCGTTAAACTCGACACACCTACGGCGATGGTGCGTAAGGCTTGCCAAAGGGCTGTGGATGAGAACGTGGCAAACTTGCAGCACAATTACGAGGAGTTCCGCACGAAAGCCCCCCTGTTGGGCATAGACCCCATACGGGTGGCGATAGGATTGAAGGAGGGTATGACCGAAAACTCCACTTTTGAGGTGCTGGAAGCGGTAGAGAAAGAGGACGGAACGGTGAAATACCGCAAGGTGGGCGTGATAAAACCCGTAAAGAGCCTTATATGGGATAACCGTTACATGGCGGAAGAGGAGGGCGCACCAAACGCCAATCTCGGCTTTACCACGTTCAAGAAAGTCAGCGGAGACGACTTCTATCCCGGAATGCTCGTAAGGGAAACAAACTGATAATAAACAACGTATTCATTAATAAAAACTAATCTATTATGCGAAAATCAGTGAAAATACTATTTCTCCTGCTGCCGCTTATGATAGTGACAGCCGTCATGTATGGCGCAAGTAAGAAAGAGGCATTGAAGTATGACATCGTCAGCGCGGGCACTGGAGCGCAGGGGACATACCTCTGCAAGGTCTCCGTTTATTCAAAGAACGGCAAGACAACGGAGGCGGACATAAAACGTGCGGCTGTGCATGGCGTCATATTCAAGGGCGTGACGGGTGGAAACGGACAGGCCACGCAGAAGCCGATGGCCACACCGACGGTGGAGTTTGAGAAGGCAGACTTCTTCGAGGAGTTCTTCAAGGACGGCGGACCGTACATGGCATACGCTAACGTGGAGCCTACCACCTTTGAGAGGTCGAAGGTGGCGAAGTCAAAAGAGTACAGGGTTTCAGCTATAGTGACGGTCACCAAAGACGAGTTGCGCCGCTTTCTTGAGCAGGCCGGAATAGTAAGGAGGCTCGGCGACATATTCTGATTTGTGCCGGTTGAGCCGTGTAAGAAAATAAAACGCGGGTTCAGTGAAATTCTCACCGTATCTGTGTCACAAGCAAAAGTGTGCTGATTACACTGTTTGCACAACCAATCTTTTGCCACAATGACAATAACCGATGTTGTAGGGACGCACCTTGGTGCGTCCGCCAATACGGGAAAAGGCGACGGCTCGGACGCACCAAGGTGCGTCCCTACAAGACGTTGCAATTCAGTACTTTACCAAAGCCATTATAAAAGGGTGCTGATTACACTGTAATCAGGTGCAAATCGCATTGTAATCAGGTGCTGTTTACAAGGTAATCAGGTGCTGATTGCATCAGTATTTTCCCGTCATTGATTATCAGGCGGTTAGTGACATGATTGTGGAGAACCACCGGACTTAAACCAAAAAGAAAGGAACATAATATGCTGAAGATTCTTTTATCATCATTACTTTTATGCGCTCTGTCTGTGCAAACGGCAGGCGCGCAAGACATCAAGATGCCCAACCAGCCCAAGAAAGCACAGTATAACGACTTCTCCATGCAGGAGAAAGGCTTTTGGTGTGCGGTGGAAGCGGGCGTGGGAACAACCGTCGAGAACAATATGCGCAATATGCAGCGTGCCGACCTCTCGTTCACCGGCGGCTACCGGTTTAGCGAATACCTGCGTGCAGGTGTCGGCGTGGGAGCCGGATATTACTTTAACAACACGTCCCGGAGAAGCACCAACACCGATGTCAACATCCCCATCTTCGCCAATGTCAGGGGTAACATGGTGTCACAGTACTCCCGTACCGCAGTGCCCTACTGGTCAATGAGCATAGGCGGGAAGGTTGATGACGGTTTCTTTGTAAAGCCTACCGTGGGCTGCCGTTTCGGAGAACTGCGTCAGTCGTTCCTCCTTGGCCTGAGTTACGAATACTCCCGCATGAAGTTCGCCGACCCCGACAAGAAGGGAGCAAGCTATTTCAGCCTCGTGCTGGGATATGAATTCTGACCAAAAGATTCGTGACAATAAGAAGTATAACATAAACAAAACGTACAATGAGGAAAACACTTTTAATGATAATCGCCGCACTGGCGTGCGGCTTGTCAGCGATGGCGCAGAAGACCAGCGTTTTCGCTTATACCAACCAGACATTGGAATGCCTCGGTGTGGAGCTGGACGGCTCGCAAACGTTGAGGGTGTCCGGCGTAGGCCGCAACAAGGCAGACTCCAAGGAGCAGGCAAAGAAAAACGCGGTGTGGGCTGTTATCTTCAACGGCATACAGGGAGGGCTGGAAGGATGCAACACGCGTCCGTTGGTCACAGAGCCTAACGCCAAGGAGAAATATGAGGACTATTTCAACATTTTCTTCATGGATAACGGCGATTATAAGGAATATGTATCCATGGAGGACACCAAACGCCGCTCCGCCAAGAAGGCGAAGTCAAAGTCAACTGCCAACTATACCATCACGGTGCGTGTGCTGCGCGCGCAGTTGAAGCAGCGGTTGATTACTGACGGAGTACTGAAAGTAGAAAAGTAAACCAACATATAACAGTTATGAAACACAAGATATTCGCAACACTGACGCTGTTGCTCTTCTGCCTTACGTCCATGGGACAGGCGAAGAAACCTACCCTTATGATTGTGCCGAGCAATGTGTGGTGCAACAAGAACGGATATATGACCACCTTCAACAACCAAGGTGTGAAGGAGGAAGTGCCCGACTATGTAAAGGCACTCAACAACAGTATGGACCTTACGGCCGTCATATCGCAGATTGGCGGGCTCATGGCAGACCGTGGTTTCCCCCTGAAAGACCTGCAACAGACAACGAAGAGTCTCAACAATCTTGGTGCTGAGAACTCTTTGTTGCGCAGTAAGACCAGCGGAGCGGCGATAGCCGAGAGCCCGCTTGACCGCCTGCGCCGCATTGCCAAGGCCGACATCATCATGGAATTGCAGTGGGACATCGTGTCGGTAGGCCCGAAGAAACAGGTGCGCTATATACTAAGAGGACTTGATGCCTACTCGAACAAGCAGGTGGCGACAGCTCAGGGTATAGGCCCCGCGTCCTTCTCCGCCCCCGAAGCGGTGCTGCTTGAAGAGGCGGTGACTGACAAGATGGATAATTTCTGCTCGCAGTTGCAGGCTCACTTCGATGATATGCAGAAGTTTGGACGTGAGGTGACGGTGGACGTGATGGTGTTCGACAACGGCTCCGGCATCGATCTCGAGAAAGAATATGGTGACATGGAACTGGTAGAGGTTATCGACGGCTGGTTCAACGAGAACACGGTGGAGCACCGTTTCTCCAAGTCTGACGCCACGGAGACGTTCGCTCTCTATGAGCAGGTGCGCATTCCGCTCTACAATACCAACAATATGCCGATGGACACGGAACAGTTTGTCAGGAAGCTGGCAAAGTTCTTGCGGCAGGCTCCGTACAACATTACCTGCAAAACCGTAAACAGGGGGCTTGGCAGGTGCGCCCTTATCATCGGCGAAAAGTAACATTTAACAATCAAAAGACATGAGACATATAAAGAATATAGCACTGGCGCTGGCTCTGTGTATGGGCACAAGCGCCTATGCACAGGATTGTGAGGTGCAGATAGCGGCTGTGGTTGACGACAATCTTGGCGAGATACCGGCGGCTTCTGTCAGCCAGATAGAATCAGCGTTGACAAGGCTTGCCAACGCGAACGGCGTGTCAAAAGACATCACATACGCGCAGTTTGTGCTCACGGCAAAGATAGATGTGCTTGACAAACACATCGTGGCAGGCCCGCCGCAGCA
This sequence comes from Prevotella sp., assembly GCA_017623655.1. Taxonomy (GTDB): domain Bacteria; phylum Bacteroidota; class Bacteroidia; order Bacteroidales; family Bacteroidaceae; genus Prevotella. The sequence goes on along the minus strand of JAGAON010000002.1, from coordinate 50,776 downwards.
GATTGTCAACAACCTTGGAGTGACACTTTACATCGTTGACGCCATCAACAGGCAGAAGTATGCCAACACCTACATGGAGGTAAACGGCGTGGGCAAGAGCGAGATAAAGAGCTACAACAACGCCCTTAGCAACCTCAAGCCGCAGAATGCGGCCATTGTGAGCTTCATAGACAAGGCCAAGAAGAAGATTATGGATTACTATGACCGCCAGTATCCCAACATAATCAAGGAGGCGGAGAAGAAGGCTTCGTTGCAGCAATACGAGGAAGCGGTGGCGTTGTGCGTCTCCGTCCCGTCATGTTCAAAAGGCGGTAATGCCGCGATGAAGGCCGGACTGAAAATATACACGAAGTACCGCAATCTTATAAATGAGAAGATTCTCGTGCAGGCAAAAGCCGTCTGGGCGGCAGACCAAAGCCCCGAGGCTGCCGCAAAGGTGGCGGAACTGTTGGCGGCAATAGACCCTGAGTCCTCAAGCTACGGACAGGCCACAACCTTTATGAACGAAGTGAAGAAACAGACACGCAGCGACATTGACTTTGAGATGCGTGAGAAATATCACGACGAGGTGGATATTCAGAAGCAGACCATCTCCGCCTTGCGTGAGGTGGGCGTGGCATTCGGCCGCGGTCAGAAGGCTCAGACTACAAACCTGATGTGGTTGAGATAGACAACCGGCGCGGGATTAACGCGTGAACACATAACGGTAAGGATGACGGCGGACGCTTTCCGCTGCCGTCCTTGCCGTTTTTTTGTTGCAAGACTCCACGGAACCGTGCGGAAATGACGGCGTTCAGCAAACGTGTTTTTCAACTACTTGATAATTAACGGTTAGCAAACGAGGATGTAAAATGGTGCTGATTACATTGTAATCAGCACCATTTTACACTGTGATTAGCACCTGATTACCCGGTAATCAGCACCTGATTGCGGAGCTGTCTGTTTACGGTCGTTCCGGAGTATCAGAAAGAGTAGTTTGCAGACAGCTTTGGCGAGGAATCTCACCGGGCAGTTTTTATTTTCCGATATATGCCACATTAGGTCTCGAAAAGTTTGGTGGAACGGACTAAAAACACTACCTTTGTCCCCGAAACGATAATCTTTTATATTCTATTAAACATAAGACCTGATGAACATTCCATCCGTATTTTGGCTCGTGCCCGTTGCGTCCGTAGTGGCGTTGGGCATGGCATGGTTCTTTTTCCGCCAGATGATGGCGGAAGATGAGGGAACCCCGAGAATGAAAGAGATAGCCCTCCACGTCAGACGCGGCGCGATGGCTTACCTCAAACAGCAGTACAAAGTTGTAGGCATCGTGTTTGTCGTGCTGGCAGCGGTATTCGCCTTCATGGCATACGGCCTTCATGTGCAGAACCCTTGGGTGCCGTTCGCATTCCTTACGGGCGGCTTTTTCTCAGGCCTTGCGGGCTTCTTCGGCATGAAGACGGCCACTTACGCTTCGGCGCGCACCGCCAATGCCGCTCGGCAGGGGCTGAACCGCGGCCTGAAGGTGGCCTTCCGCAGCGGCGCTGTCATGGGACTTGTGGTGGTAGGCCTCGGTCTTCTCGACATAGCACTGTGGTTTGCCGCGCTGAGTTATTTCTATGATGGTGACGAAATGGCCCTTGTCACCATCACCACCACCATGCTTACCTTTGGCATGGGCGCTTCCACACAGGCGCTTTTCGCCCGTGTAGGCGGCGGAATATACACCAAGGCCGCCGATGTGGGCGCTGACTTGGTGGGTAAGGTGGAGGCGGACATACCGGAAGATGACCCGCGCAATCCGGCCACCATTGCCGACAATGTGGGCGACAACGTGGGCGACGTGGCGGGAATGGGAGCAGATCTCTATGAAAGCTACTGCGGAAGCATCCTCAGTACGGCCGCCCTTGGCGCGACAGCCTTCGCCCTTAACCCCGATATGCAGATGAGGGCGGTGATAGCTCCGATGATAATCGCCGCCATAGGCATATTCCTTTCGCTGGCAGGCATATTCCTCGTCCGCACGAAAGAGGGCGCAAGTATGCGTGACCTGCTTCATTCCCTCGGCCTCGGGACGAATGTTTCCGCCGTGCTGATAGCCATAGCGTCGTTCATAATACTGTATCTCTTGCAGATAGACAACTGGCTCGGCGTGTCGTTCTCCGTGCTTACGGGTCTCGCGGCGGGTGTCATCATAGGTCAGGCGACGGAATATTACACCAGCCAGAGCTACAAACCGACGCAGCAGATAGCCGAGTCTTCGCAGACAGGTTCCGCCACCGTGATAATAAAAGGCATCGGCACGGGCATGATTTCCACCATGATACCGGTTGTGACCATTTCCGTCGCCATCATGCTCAGCTACCTTTGCGCCAACGGCTTTGACCTGTCCATGAACGCCAAGGGCATCTCCACCGGGCTTTACGGCATCGGTATCGCCGCCGTCGGCATGCTTTCCACCCTTGGCATCACGCTTGCCACAGACGCTTACGGCCCTATTGCCGACAATGCGGGCGGCAATGCCGAGATGAGCGGGCTGGGAGAGGATGTCCGTCACCGCACGGATGCCCTGGACGCATTGGGCAACACCACCGCCGCCACGGGCAAAGGCTTCGCCATAGGCAGTGCGGCTCTTACGGCATTGGCTCTTCTTGCCTCATACGTGGAGGAGATAAAGATCGCCATGGTGCGTGCCGTTGAGCGCGGGGAGACGTTCTATGACACGGCGGGTGACGTCTTTAACCCCGCCGCAGCCAATATGATTGACTACATGAACTACTTTCAGGTCACGCTGATGAACCCCAAAGTGCTTGTCGGAGCGTTCATCGGAGGTATGTCGGCATTCCTCTTCTGCGGTCTCACGATGGGTGCGGTAGGCCGTGCCGCGCAGACGATGGTGGAGGAAGTGCGCCGCCAGTTCCGTGAGATAAAGGGCATACTGGAAGGCAAGGCCACGCCTGACTACGGGCGTTGTGTGGCCATCAGCACCCGTTCCGCACAGAAAGAGATGATATTTCCCAGCCTCCTCGCCATACTAATCCCGATAGTTGTCGGCCTGTTGCTCGGCGTGGCGGGTGTCATGGGGCTGCTTGTCGGCGGTCTGACGGCCGGCTTTACCCTCGCTGTCTTCATGGCTAACGCCGGCGGAGCGTGGGACAATGCCAAGAAGATGGTGGAGGAAGGCCACTTCGGCGGTAAGGGTTCCGCCTGCCATAAGGCCACCATCGTGGGTGACACGGTAGGCGATCCGTTCAAGGACACATCCGGCCCGTCGCTTAACATCCTCATCAAACTGATGTCAATGGTCAGCATTGTCATGGCCGGACTCACCGTAGCGTTCGGGATGTAGGGCGGTATCATAGCCTCAACACAAGGAAAGTCCGTGGTGAATACACGTTATGCGTGTGTCCGCCACGGACTTTTCTTGTGATTTTCGTTAACGTCCCGCTTGTAGAGACGATGAATCTCATCGTCTCCATGCCCGCAAGAGACATGACCGTAGTGGGGAGACGATGTGGTACATCGTCTCTACAAGCGGCGCAATGGCAAGGTGATTCATCCGCAGATGTCATTGTGGAGAGATGAAATTCTGTCGTACCTACGGCGCTCATAGGGTATTATGACATCTGCAAGATAGGGCTTACACCATATCCTTTATTATGCCGCCCGTACCGGGCTGCGTGCGGTGAAAGAATAAAATATGTCACATTTTTAAGGAAAAACTTGTGAGTGTCAGAAAATTATAGTACCTTTGCACCCGCTTTCCGATGTAACCTATGGCAAGAGTGGCGCATAAACGGCGCGTCCACGGGTAGAGAACACTTGCTATGTTGCATTCGAACGATAACAACAATTTAATCATTACACAACAAAATGGATTTAATCAAAGTTGCTGAAGAAGCATTTGCAACCGGCAAGCAGCATCCGGAGTTCAGAGCCGGTGACACTGTTACTGTCGCTTACAAAATTATCGAGGGTACAAAAGAGCGTATCCAGCTCTACCGTGGCGTGGTAATCAAAATCTCCGGACATGGAGAGAAGAAGCGTTTTACTGTCCGTAAAATGTCAGGCAGCATCGGTGTAGAGCGTATTTTCCCTATCGAGTCACCAAGCATCGATTCAATCGAGGTGAACAAGCGCGGTAAGGTACGTCGTGCAAAGCTCTATTACCTCCGTAAACTTACAGGTAAGAAGGCTCGCATCGCTGAGAAGCGCGTCATCAACAAGGACTAATCCCCAAGCAGGAAAATACTTGAAACAAGAGCGGCTTGACCATCATTGTGTGGCCAAGCCGCTCTCGTTGTTTGTGTATGGCATTATGTTCGTTCCGCAAAAGGGTGCTGATTACCTTGTAAACAGGTGTCGATTGCAGTGTGATCAGCACCTGATTGCAAGGTAATCAGCACCCTTTTGCAGTGGTCTTTGTAACGCATTAAATAGCAATGTTTTGTAGGGACGTACCTTGGTACGTCCGAACCTCCGCATTTCCACATACAGGCGGACACACCAAGGTGTGTCCCTACAACGTCGGTTTACAATCATCATGACGGGAAACGTCGGTGGTTTGCAGCGTGGCGGTCATGCGTTTACGGTGTGTGTGATAATACAGCCCGGTACGGGCGGCATAATACAGGATAGGGTGTAAACCCTATCTTATGGGAGGTGTATAATCAAAGAGCGCCGCAGGTGCGACAGAATTTCATATTGTCACCGGATGACAGTTGCGCCAAGGCCGCCTTTTCCCGTTATGTCTTCACCAAGTTGCGGCCGGCGTCTATGCGCAGGAAGATGAACAGCAGCAGCGTGAAGCCCCACAGCGAGGAGCCGCCGTAGCTGAAAAAGGGGAGGGGGATGCCTATGACAGGCGTCAGGCCGAGCACCATGCCGACGTTGATGAACACGTGGAAGAGGAATACGCTCATCACACAGTAGCCATATACGCGGCCGAAGGTGTATGGCTGCCGCTCCGCCAAGTGTATCAGACGGAGGATGAGGCACAGGAAAAGCACCAGCACTCCGGCCGAACCGAGGAATCCTTCCTCCTCTCCCACCGTGCAGAAGATGAAGTCCGTGTCCTGCTCCGGCACGTATTTCAGCTTTGTCTGCGTGCCGTTCAGGAAGCCCTTGCCTTCCAGTCCTCCCGAACCTATCGCTATTTCGCTTTGGTGTACGTTGTAGCCTGCGCCGGAAAGGTCCTCCTCCAGTCCGAGAAGCACGTTGATGCGCACCCGTTGGTGAGGCTCCATGACGGTGTTGAGAACGTATGACGCCGAGAAGAAAAACAGCAGCGAGCCTACGGCGAACACCATTATCAGCAGGTATTCCTTCATCTGTTTCCCCGCCCATACCCACACCATGTAGGCCAGCATCAGCGCTATAAGCCCTATCTGCACCCAAAGTATGTTGAACGGAATGACATATTCGGAGAACATCAGCGACAGTGCGGTTATCCCTATGGACGCTCCGCTGATGAGCATGGCCTCGTCGCGCGCCTTGCAATACACCCATATCAGTCCTGCGGTGAACACCTGTATCATCAGTATCACGGTGAACGACCCCACGCTTGTGGGCGTGTTGAACAGCATGGTGTCCTGAAACCTTATGCCGATGACAAAGTATGCCACCATGGCTACGGCCGTGAAGAGGAAGCTGCCGGTCATTCCCTCGCGGTAAAGCATAAGGAAAAAGGAGAAATAGACGAGTGCCGAACCTGTTTCCTTCTGCATCACTATCAGTATCATCGGCGCCACTATCATGCCGATGGCCTTGGCAAGGCTGCGCCAGTTGTCAAGCGTGAACTTGTAAGTGGACATCAGTCGCGCCACCGCCAGCGCCGTCGCGAACTTCGCAAACTCCGCCGGTTGCAGGCGGAGAGAGCCTAATACCAGCCACGAGCGCGACCCTTTTATCTCGTGCGGGTTGAAGATGGTGGCGAAAAGCAGCACCAGCATACACCCGTAGATGAAGTAGGCGAAGGTCTCGTAAAGGCGGTCGTCAAGCAGCATGAGGCACACGCCGAGGGCTATGCTGGTGCCTATCCACACTATCTGCATGCCGGAACGTGAGTCAAGCGAGAATATGTCCGTCTCGCCGAAGGAGTAACTGGCGCCGCATACGCTGACCCATCCGAAGCAGAGCAGGGCAAGATAGATGAGTATGGTAACGTAGTCTATTGACCGGAGGACTGAGTTGCTTTGTTGTTTCATAATCACGGAGTTTGCGGAATATGACTGATTTCCGGGTGCAAAGTTATAAAAAAAAATACGTTTAAGAAATGTTAACTACGCGGAACTTCCCTTTTTAAGAATAATTTGCTAATTTTGTTCCGAATATCTGCATGAAATCACTATTATATCTCAAAACTGTCAAGATGCGATTATCCCGTCATGTAGTCAGGATGACATTTATCATAATCTCCATGTTGCCGCTATCCGGCGTGAAAGCGCAGGTCATGGACAACAGCCGCCGTGTGGATACGCTCTCCTTCCGGGAGCGGCTGTCACTGCGCACCAATGTCGTTGACTGGTCGCTCATGGTCCCGAACATAGGCTTGGAGTACGACTTGCGCCGTGAAAACTGGAACCGTTACGCCGTGAACATGAACCTCCGGTACCGTCCGCGCACCACAGGCACGTTCGTAAGGCCTGCCGTCTTCAACCTTTTCGAGATAGCATTGGAGGGCAGGATGTACTGGCGTGAGCGCAAGGCGGAGGCAAGGGGCTACCTGCGGCGCCACGATCACTGGTGGGACAAGCTGTTTTCATGCCGCACTATGCTGCCGAGCCACCCGAAATGGATATTCTATCGCGGCGTATATGTGTCATACGCGGACTATGCCCTGTACCTGAAAGGACACGACGGCAGGGACGGACAGGCGCTGATGGCAGGCTTCACGTGGGGCTTTGTAAAGCCTTTCCTCGCCTTTCAGAATGGCAATTCCGTGGATATGGAGTTCGGTATCTCCGCGGGACTGGGCTATTCGAAGAACGATCACTTTGTGCATGACAACAAAACCAATTCATATCCCGTGGTGGGACGTGGCGGTTGGCATCTGATGAAGTACCCCGCGGTGCGTGATTTGCACGTGGCCGTGGTATATCGGTTCGGCAATTACCCCATACAGAAGAAGTACCGGTGGCGGTATGACGCCGACATGGCGTTCCGCGCAAGGATAGATTCCATGTATAATGAGCGTTACGCAGGGCGTGAACGCAGGTTTGTCCGCGACTCGTTGTACCGTGTCGTGGCGAAAGACTTTAAGGTTCTCTACGATTCCTGCGTGCATCAGCGGCGCATGGAGAGGCAGCGCGCCATCGACGCGAGGGCTCCGAAACGACTTACAACAGACTGACAATGATGAGAAATACAACCCTTTTGCTGGCAACGGCACTACTGATGCTGTTCACTTCCGGCCTGAAAGCGCAGCGGTTGGCGGTGAATACCGACGTGGCCATGGACGCCTGTCTCGCCCCATCGCTTGGCATTGAGCTGACGATGGGCAAGAAATCCACGCTGAACCTTAACGGATTCTACGGCAGTAAGGTTCTCGGACAAGACATACGCATCGGTGCCTTGCAGCCGGAGTGGCGCGTTTATGTCTCCGGCCGCCCCATGTACCACCACTATGTGGGGGCGATAGGACTGCTGGCATCATACAAAATGAAGTTTGACGGCAAGTGGCACGACGGCGATGCGGCCGGTATCGGCGTGTCATTCGGTTATGTGCTGCCTTTGAAAGACCGCCTGCTGGTAGATTTCCACACAAGTCTCGGAGGCATATATTACCACCAGAAGGAGTATATGGAGACGGAAAACTACGACGAACAGCACCTCAATTCGGCGGGATACCCTGTCGCCAATGCTTCGGGAGGATTGCTTTTGCCGCTCAGGATAGGCGTGTCGCTGACGTATATCATTAAATAACACAACCCCTTTTCACCGCAATGACGACAAGAACCATCATAATAACCATTATGACAATGCTGCTGCCACATTATTATATAGGTGGCATTGCGGCGCTGTATGCACAGAGTGAGGCTGTGGATGCCGAGACACACGTCGTGTTTGAGACCGCAGGCGAGAAGGAATACCGCACTGTCCAGTACGCTCTTTTCAAGACAGAGCAGAAGGCGAGGGCCGTGATGGCGCAGCTGGAGGATGCCGTCGTGCGGCAAAGGGGCGACAACGGAGCGGTGCAGATGGACGCATGGAGCAAGGCAGTAGCGGCCAATAAGGTGAGATTCCGCACCTCACGGGGAAACGGAGACTTCAAGGTTCACGCCTATCCGGACATGGCTGTGCTGGTGACCTCTTACCTTCCTGACGAGGAACTGACCATCGAGGACGCGCAGTTTGCGGTGATAGTGCTCAGGGAGGGGCAGACAGAGTACAATCATGTGTTTAGGGTAAGGATGGACCAAGGTGCGCATACCATAGGGAATGTGGATGTCCTTGGCACCAACCGCGACACCATAAGCATAAAGGCCGCGCCCGCCATTGACGACGGCAGGAACATGTACTTCAACATCCACGTGGAGTTGCCGGCAGGATATGGCAGCGAACGCGCGAGGCTTGTGGTGCAGCCGCGTTCCGTTGACTGCCAGACCGAGGACACGATAGACTACATCAGCGGCATAGTGATGGAGGGACCGGAGTACCACAAGTTGCAGAACAAGCGCATGCTCTTCAACTATCACAAGTACGACAAGGTCTCTTACGCATACGTTGACAAGCCGCTCTACTCCGACGAGAAGGTATATATCGACACGACCCTTGTGTATGTCAAGCCCGACAGGCGGCGCAATTACAAGATACCATACACCGTTCAGATAGCAGACCTGAACCATATATATTTCGATCGCAGCGCCGCCACAGGCTCATGCAATTCCAAAAACATATTCAAGTTCCTCGATTTGGGCGTGGCTGCGGCCGGAATGGACATCGAGGAGTTCCGTATCGACGCGGAAAGCGTTTATGATACCAAGAACCGCGACCTGCGTCTGCAATTTGTCGTTGGCAAGTCAGCCCTTACCGGCGACTCCGTCAATCAGGTGCAGCTTACCGGTCTCGTCACGGAACTGCGCTCATACGGCGAGCAACTGATGGAGGTGAGCGTTGAGGCCACCGCCTCTCCCGAGGGAGGACGTGACTATAACCGCCGTCTTGCGGCCGAAAGAACCCGTGTGGCGGCAGCGAAGGTGCGCTCATATCTGGGCAACGCCGACTTGGCTTTCCACATATCGCAGCCCAAAGTATATACGTGGGAGGATGTGGCAAGGGAACTTGACCTTGACAACAAGGCCGGATTGGCCGAGGCCGTGCGCCATAACATGGGTCGGGACGGCTTCGGCGGTGACGCCGCCATTGCCGCTTTGGAAGGCTATGAGACCGACATCAAGCCCGTCTTGGAACGTCTTCGCATGATGCGCGTGACCTATCGCTACGAGAGGGAGCACGTAATGGACGCCAATGAGGTCACGGCGGAATACTACAAGCGTAAGGCCGGCCTGCTGAAAGGCAGTGGCAGGGACTTCTCCGACGGCGACTACTACAATCTTTTCAACGCCATTACGGACCCGGCGGAACAGGATACCCTCACCATGCTAGCCTACCGCCACATCACAAGGCACGGGGGCTACGAGCAGATAAAGTTCTCCATGTATGTGGCCAACCGCATGGCGATGCTCAACCAGAGGCGGGGCAGGCCGGACTCACGCGTCCTTGACCCGTTCATCAACAAGCGTCTGCGCGCCGTATCGACCAAAGAACACGGCGAACGGGCGCAGAAAAACCGCCGGGAGGTGCTCATCAACCAGATAATAACATATTTCCAGATGGAGGAAAGGGACAGTGCTCTCAGCTTTTGTGACTATTGGTTCGCCAAGGACAACGACCCGAAGGTGGAGAGGCTGCGCAAGTACATCACCTTCAAGGAGGGCTTTGTCAAGTATGCCACGCACCAGCTGTCGCCCGAACAGGAGCAGAAAGTGCTGGACGCGATGAACTATGTCATATCATGTGCCCCTGACAACAAGGCGGTCATATACACCGAAGCCCGTGACATACTCAATGTGCCGCACAAGACGGCGCTGAGCCTTGTCAACGCGATGGCTGATGACAACCCGAAGAAATGGTATCTGCGCGGCATACTCGAAGGGGACATGGAGGAGAAACGTCTCTCCGCTGCCAAGCCTGCGTCATACGTGCCGGCCTATCTCGCCTTCTTCAACCGCAGTTTTGAGCTGGAGCCGTCATACAAGTGGCTCTATTTCTACGACGGACAGATAAGCGACGAACTGCGGGAAAGGTATAAGTACAACAAGAAGGACAAGCCGCGCTACCGTGAGATGTTCCGGGAAAAAGCCGCGTCAACCGCCCTTCCCGCCGCAAACGGTGAGGGGGCGATGGAGATTAGCGGAGAATGACCGCCGCAATATGGTGCTGATTACATCGCAATCAGGTGCTGATTATACTGCAATCGGGTGCTGTTTACAAGGTAATCAGGTGCTGATTACAACGGTGTTCGTTACCTAATGTTTTTCAGATGGTTAGAAAAGAGGCAGAATGCGGGGCTTGTAGGGACGCACCTTGGTGCGTCCGCCAATGCCATCGGCACACGGTATTCGGACGCACCAAGGTACGTCCCTACTGTAAAAGGTTGCAAAACGGTTTGCAAAAATAGGCAAGACAAACGTCCGTTAACTCCCGCTAACTTCCCCCTTAACTCCCGCTAACTCCCCAAATAACTCCCGCAAACTCCCGTAATAAATGAAGAAATTACTGCTGATAATAAGTCTTTTCATGCCGGCAATGCTGTCGGCGCAGAACTATCGTATGCGATATGCCGACCCGCTCGACACACTTGACGAGGTGGATTTGCAGAGATTGCGCGACACCTCCATGATAAGCCGCCGCAATCTCGCCAAGACCACCAAGGCGGTCAATGCCCTCGACTATGTTCTTGACGACCGTTACAAGCCCGTTGACCATACTTTCGAGAACCGTTGGTACGATCATCTTTACATAGGCGGCGGCTATGGGGTGGAGCAGATAAAGCCGCAGGCGGACGATTTCAAGTTCCGCACCATGTCGCAGGTAAACCTTTTCGTGGGAAAAGAGTTCGACAGGAAAAACAGTCTGCGGCTGTCCGCCGGCGGAGGATGGGGCTATCAGCGTGACAGGAACCTGTGGCTGACGAGGATTCAGACCCGTTTGGACTATCTGTATAACCTCTCCACCCACTTCAACGGCTACAATCCCGCCCGCCGCATGGAAATATCGCTGCTCGCAGGAGCCGGCGCCAACGTCTCGTGGATGCGCAACACCTCCACGGAGGTAGCCCCGGAAGCTCATTTCGGGGTGCAGCTGAAATGCTTTACAGGCCCTCTCGGCACCATCAACATAGAGCCTTACGTCGGCTTGTCGGGCGACCAGATAGACGTTTCAGGCCCCCGCAACTGGCGGAGGTACGACATCTTCTACGGCGTTAATGTCAACTACGCCTGCTTCTTGGTTGACAACCTCTCCAAGGAAGCACGCCTGAAACTGTTGCAGTCACGCCTTGCCGGAGAGCGGATGGTTGACAGCCGCACGCTGGAAAAGTGGCGCACGCCTTGGTTTGTGGAGGCTTCCAACGGCATGGTGATGAGCTCTTCCGGAGAATTGGGCTTCTTCCGCACCCTCGGACACCAGACATCGCTCGGCGTAGGACGGTGGCTGTCGCCAGTAATGGGATTCAGACTCTCCGCCGTCAGCCGCTCCACACGTTGGAAGGAGGAAGAGGTTGCCGCAGAAACACAGCCCGGCACGCATACCATGGCCTACAACTCCCATTACCTTAGCGGCCGTGCCGAGGCGCTGTTCAACCCGCTTGGCTTCATGAAGACGTTTAGCTGGGACGCGCCGTGGGGGCTTTACCTTGCCTTTGGAGCCGGAGTCGGCTCGCTGACGAAATACGATTCCGGCGTGAATCTGCACAGAACCAGCGAGTCTTACAACCTCGGGCTGCATCTTTGGGGGCGTATCTCCCGTGACCTTCAGGTGTTTGTGGAACCGCGTTACACACATAATGTCTATACGGTGCCATACGATAACGGCGCAATGCGCACCATGCACGGCGACAATAACTGGGGTATCGACATGGGACTAACCATGCTTCTGCGTTCGGAAAGGTATCATGACTTCACCGAGATGGACGAGACGCAGAACTATATATACCGTGACATCCGCGGGTTCCGTGTCGGCGTGGCCGGAGGCATAGCCCTTTTGCAGCGCAAGGACGGCTATTATACCGGGTCGGGGATAGACTGGAACGGCATGGCGGTGGTGGAATACCGCTTCAATCACCTGCATTCCCTGCGGGCACACGCCGACTTCCTCAATGTCAACGGCCGTACAATGTTATGGAATACCACCTCCCGCACGCTCTTTGCGGCACTCAATTACCAGATAAGCCTTACCAACCTGTGCAGCGGACGGCTGCATAACCGCCGGTTTGAGTTAGAGGCTTTCGCCGGACCTGCATTGGGTTTCCGGCTGAATGACAGCTACTCGCCCGTGTCCGACGCGGTCTATGCCAATGCCGGACAGCCCCTAACACCGGACATAAGCAACGACAAGAAACCGCTGTTCGGTCTTGATGCCGGTCTGAAACTAAGCGCGGAGGCGTGGAAAGGCATATCCGTCTTCCTCACGCCGACACTCTATTACGTCGGCGGAACATCGACAATGCCGGGCGGTAACACCGTTGGCGGCGGCAAGATGCACCTGTATGAGACGCTGAACATAGGCGTTCAGTACAAAATCGGCCGTTTGCGCCGCAGTCCGGAGGTGCTGCGCAGCCGGCGTATGCAGCGTGACAGCGAATGGAAGGCACGGCAGGAACAGAAGGAACGGGAGCGGGAAGCCGAACGAAAGGCAAGGATAGAAAAAAGAAGAAGCGACAGATAGATATGAACATAGCACACACTTTTCACAGAATATTGCTGACAATATTTCTCGCTGCGGTGCTGCCGTCGGCGGGAGGCGTATGCTTTGAGGTGTCGGCACAGATGGATCCCGATGCCGTTCAGCCGGCCATGGCGGAGCTGTTGCGCCGTCATTCCACTGCTGCCGACACCATAGCGAAGGAGATTTCAAACAAATTCTTCAACAGTGCGCCGATGCAGATGGCGTTGGCAAGGGCGTATTACCGCAACAACGAGCGCAGTAAGACACGTCTTTACCTTAAAAAGGCGATGGCGGCAGACCCGAAGTTCATGCCGGCATACATCATGTACGGTGACCTTTACGGCGAATGGCAGGCCGACTCGGCCGCCTATTGGTTTGAAAGGGCGATAGAGGCAAGGCCGAACAGTGCCGAGGGCTATGTGAAATACGCCAATGTCATGGCGCGGAAAGACATGGACAAGGCCATCGCCAAGCTCGAAGAACTGCGCAAGGTGGTGCCGTCCTACAATGTGGATGTTGAGATTTCCGCCCTGTATAACAAGCAGGGAGACGACAAGGCGGCCGCCGCGGCATTGCAGGATGTCGATCCGGAGACACTGACAATGAACCAGTTGGCGCAGTATATGCAGAACTGTTATTGGAGTACTTACGACGAAAGGGCGATGGAAGTGGGGCGGATTGCCATGAAACGCTTTCCCGACAACCGCGGATTCAACCGCGTCTATGCGTGGAGTGCGGCGCGTACCGGGCGTTATGATGAGGCTTTTGCCAACGCGAAGCTATGGATAGACAACGCTCCTTCGGACTCCGTTAACTCCATAGACTATCTCGCCATCGGCACGGCCTGCGTGGGAATGGGGAAATATGACGACGCCTTTGGCTACCTCGCCCGTATCAACGGCCTGAAGAACGACTATTTCGCGCCGCAGATGCCGAAGCAGATTACGCAATTAGTGAACCGCAACGTGGATGCCCTTAGGGACAAGGGCGACTATGATGCGGCCGCGGAACTGTACTCACGTTACATAAAGGCTTATCCGAGTGACACCGATCCGGCGTTGCAGTATTACACTCTGGCGCAGATATACCGTGCCCAGCAGGACGAGCTTGACGGCGAACAGCGCAGGGAAGTGATACGGAAAATGTTTAAGGTGTATGACGTCATAGAGGAGAAATACCCCGATTGGGACAACATACACTACGTCCTCTACACTCATGCACGCTGGACATATTCCTTCTTCGACCCGGATAACGGGCAGAGCCTCGCCCTGCCGTACTACAAACGGCTGTATGACGTGCTGGAAAAGCGCGGCAAACTGTCGGAACAGGAGAACACAATGATTGTCGAGGCCTGCCAATACATTGCCTCAGACAGTTATTTCCAGAAACACGACGTGGCCGAAGCCCGTGTGTGGTGGGCACGTATCTTGAAGTATGATCCCACCAATCAGGCCGCGAAAGACGCTTTGGACAAGATTAGGGAGTAGCGTTTCCGTGTAAATGGTCTTTGCAAAGCCCAGTACGGGCGGCATAACACAGGATAGGGTGTAAGCCCTGTCTAATGATGATATATAAGCGATGAGCGCCGTAGGTGCGGCATAATTCCGTATAATGTCGATGATGTCAGATGGAGATATGGAATTAAGCCGCACCTACGGCGTTCATCTTTAACGGGGTGCCTACCTCTTGATAGGGCTTACACCCTATCCTGTGTTATGCCGCCCTTATAGGGCTTGCTTCCTTACCGCTAACCGGCGGTTTTATGTTAATTACGCATCCGTTTAACAATGCACCGCTCCTGTTTTAACAATTTCCTTGCGATAGAATCCGCAAAGGTGGTGTTCTTTCTGAATAATGCAAGGATTCTTGGTTTTGTAAACGGTTGATTGTCAAGATAAAAGAACTTTACGGTTTTGCAGAGCCACGCAAAAAGCCCGGTTATATGCACCTTTTCGCGTTGTTATCGGCACCATATTGCGGTGTGAAAGGGTGCTTTTCACTTTGTAATGTGGTGCTGTTTACAGTCGGAGGGCATATCGTCTGCACGAAAATGCCGTTTTTACGGTGGCGTTGGTGCATACCTCTTGCATGATAATCCCTGTTTCGTCATCTTGCGGCGACAATGCTGTTTAACAAATGAAGCGTTTGTTAACGGAACGGGATATTGCTGTTTTGCCCCGTTTGTAGGGGGCTTGGCAATATGTATGTATAATCGGCGGTGAACCCCGTAGGGGTGCCGATGCCGGTCTTTGTATGTATAATTATTGTCCCCGGGGTTAGCACCCCGGGCTAAGTTCTGTCACCCTTTCAGGGTTTCATCGCTATTTTTTGCTCCGCTTTCACTGTTTACACAGTATGTCATGGTGCAATGAGACGATGTGATACATCGTCTCTACAAGCATAGGCAATATGTTTTCCGTTCTTGTCGCGGGCTTCCCGGGCTGTTGCGGCGCAATGAAAATCCGCTCGGAGGGTGAAAAATATTATGCGTATGATTTGTTTTTGTGGAATTTTATTCGTAATTTTGCACTTTACAAAAGTGTCACTTGTGACGCTTTTGTAAAGTGGGCGGTGGGGACTTTGCCGTTTGAAGACTAATAAGAAACAACAACGAGACCGATGGAAAGTAATTTCGTAGATTACGTTAAGATATTGTGCCGCTCGGGAAAGGGCGGCAAGGGCAGTATGCACCTTAGGCACGTGAAGTACAATCCCAACGGGGGACCTGACGGAGGAGACGGCGGTAACGGCGGAAGTATCATCCTTCGCGGCAACCATAACTATTGGACTCTTCTGCACCTTAGGTACCAGCGCCACGTGTTTGCGGAGCACGGGGGTAACGGAGGGCGTGACAAATGCCACGGAACGAACGGCAAGAACGTGTATATCGACGTGCCTTGCGGCACCGTTGTCTATGACGCCGAGACGGGAAAGTTCGTGTGTGACGTGATGGAGGACGGTCAGGAGGTGGTGCTGTTGAAAGGCGGCAGGGGCGGATTGGGCAACTTCCAGTTCCGCACGGCCACCAATCAGGCTCCGCGTTTCGCGCAACCGGGAGAGCCGATGCAGGAGATGACGGTCATAATGGAGCTGAAACTGCTTGCCGATGTTGGTCTGGTGGGACTGCCGAACGCCGGCAAATCGACGCTGTTGTCAAGCCTCTCGTCGGCCAAACCAAAGATAGCCAACTATCCCTTCACCACCCTTGAGCCATCGTTGGGCATAGTGCCTTACAGGGACCACAAGTCTTTTGTCATGGCCGACATACCGGGTATCATCGAGGGAGCGTCCGAAGGCAAGGGACTCGGCCTGCGTTTCCTGCGCCATATAGAGCGCAATTCGCTGTTGCTGTTCATGGTTCCCGGCGACACGGACGACATAAAGAAAGAGTATGAGCTGCTGCTGAACGAACTGGAACGTTTCAATCCCGATATGTTGCAGAAGCACCGGGTGCTCGCCATCACCAAGTGTGACCTGCTGGATGATGAGCTTATCGCCATGTTGAAGGACGATCTGCGCCAAAGCGGCCTGCTTTCGCATGACGGAAAGACGGAGAACGGACACGTGGTGTTCATATCCAGCGTCACGGGAATGGGCATAGAGGAACTGAAAGACGTGCTGTGGGAGGAACTGAACAGTGAGTCCAACAAGATTGCGGGCGTGATAGCCGAGGACACGATAGTGCACCGTGACAAGGACATGGCACGCCTTGCCGATGAGGTTTGGGATGAAGACCGTGACGCGGATGCGGAGATTGGCATCGTGGAGGACATCGATGAGGACGATATAGAGTACATCGACGAGGACGATATAGAAGACCTTGACGATTTTGAATACGCTGACGAGGACGTAAAGCAATGACGGACGGCATGATTACATATAGCCTTGGCGAGGGGATAGTCGCCTTTACCACGGACAGAACGGTGGGACGTGACCCGGAAAAGGTAACGGACGCGGTGTGCCGGAGGCTCAACGCCGCCGCAAACGGGGCGGGGGAGTGCCGCAGGGAGAACCTGCGCTTCGCACGGCCGCACCAGACTCACGGTGACAGCATCATGCCTGTGGCGGAGGAATACTTCGCTTTGTCGGAGGCAACGCAACGTATGTTGATGGAGGGCAAGGACGCCGTGGTGACCGATATGGCGGAAGTCATACTGGGAGTATCCACCGCCGACTGCATACCGGTGCTGGTCTTTGACCCCGAACACCATGCCGCCGCGGCGATACACGCCGGTTGGCGCGGTACGGTGCAGCGCATAGTATGGAAGACCATGGAGCAGATGAAGAAGATGTATCATACCGACCCCGCCCGATGCAGGGCCGCCATAGGTCCCGGAATAAGCCTTGACAGCTTTGAAGTGGGCGACGAGGTCTATGCAGCCTTTGCCTCATCCGGCTTTGACATGAACGGCGTGGCAAGGCGTTATCCCGTCATGCAGTCCGCAAACGAGGCCGGGGGGCAGGCGGAGAAATGGCACATCGACCTGAAAGAGATAAACCGCCGCCAGCTGATAATGGCGGGTGTGCAGGCGGAAAACATAGAGGTGAGCGGCATAGACACGCTTACCGACACGCGTTTCTACTCCGCAAGGCGGGAGCAGAAGGGTGATGTGAAGTGCGGAAGAATATTCACCGGCTTCGTGATCAGGCCGTAAGTCCTGCACGGACAGCCGCTCCCGAAAACCATCAAAACACCGAACCGGAACCTAAAACCTAATATAAAACCATGTTGACAAGACTGTTATATACCATATTTATAATGGGAACGCTTGCCGTTATCCCATGTTCTGGTGTGGGAAAGGGGACTGTCAGCCCCGCAAAGGCAACGTCCCGCAACGTGCAACCGGCTGATTACCGGCTGACACATTATGATGATCACAACGGAATGTCGCAGTGGCACCTTACAAGGATATTGCAAGACCGGCGGGGATTCATGTGGTTCGCCACGTGGAACGGCCTGAACCGCTATGACGGTTACGACTTCGCGGTGTTCAAGTCGCAGCCGGGAGACGGAAACAATCTTACTTCCGACCGCATAAGGAATATGCAGTTGGGCGATGACGGCAACATCTACTGCGTCATAAACGAGCACGTCTGGCGTTTCAACCTATCTACATACAGGTTCGAAGAGCCTGACACCGTGACGCAGGAACGTTACCGTGCGAGGCTGAATGTCGATAAGGCGGTGCAGAAAGAGCGCACGGTAACGGTGGGAGGACAGCAGTTTGAGCGTGTCAGACAGGTGTTTATGGACTCGCAGGACAACGCATGGATAATGGGACTTTACGGTGTTTCCAAGGCTTCTCCCGCCCCAAAGCCGGCTGAAATGGTGCAGTCCGTGCCGAAAGACATAGTGCGCGGCCTCTTCGTTGACGCCAAAAAGCGCATCTGGGTGACCTCGCGGAACACCGGAACGGTTACGATTCTGGACAGTCTGGCCAACCTTATGGGCTATCTCGGGCCTGACGGCAGGCTGCATGACGCGCCTTTGCGCTTCGCTCCGGTATATTGTGTGGCGCAGCAACGCAACGGAACCATCTGGCTCGGCAGCAAACCCGACGGGCTGTTCCGCCTTGTCGAGACGTCGGACGGCGTGTTCCGCATGGAGCACTACGGGCAAGGCACTCCTGAACAGGCAAGGAAAGGGACGGCGTTGAACAGCAATGCCGTCTATGACATAAAGGAAGACCGCCGCGGAAGACTGTGGATAGCCACGCATGGAGGCGGCATCAACCTGCTGGAGAACCCCGACGGACAAGCCAAGAGGTTCCGCAACAGGGAAAATACGTTCAGGAGTTACCCGTCCGGCAACCTCTTTGTGCGTCGGCTAATGATAGTGGGCGACACGCTGATAATGGCCACCACCACCGAGGGACTTGTCGTTATGAACGGCATAAAGGGCGCGCCGGAGAAGGCATCGTTTAATCTTCACCTTAGGGAATCGAAGCGAAAGGAAAGCCTGTCGTGCAGTGCGGTGATGGATATGCTCATTGACCGCAAGGGCAGGCTGTTCATATCGACGGAGAGCGGAGGCGTGAATATGCTGCTGACAAAGAGCCTTTCGGCAAGAACCTTTGACTTCCGGCACTTCAATACCAACAACGGCATGGGTTCGGATGTGGCTCTTGCCATGACGGAAGTGGGCGACGAGATACTCGTGCAGTGCAACAATCAGGTGACAAGGCTTAACGCCGACCTCGGAACCATGGAGAACTTCAACGACCTTTTCTTCTCCATGGTGTCGCGGTTCTCTGACGCCGAGCCGGTAATGCTGAGGGACGGACGGTGGCTGTTGTCGCTGGAAACGGGCTTGATGGTGATGTCGGAGCAGTCATTCCACCAGCGTTCGTACATCCCCCGCATAGTGCTTACGTCGTTCTCTATACCCGGCAGGCCTACGGACTACACGGCCGACGCCCGCGACACCATACGCCTCACGCCGTCAGAACGTGACATCACCATTCAGTATGCGGCCTTGGACTACACCGACAACAAGTCGATTAAGTACGTCACACGCATGAGGGAAGTCGGAACATGGTGGGACAGCGGGGACACTATGGCGTGGAGTCCGTTGCAGGAGGCACGTTCCATTAGTTTTTACAACCTCTCTCCCGGCACATACCAGCTCGAGATACGCTCCACAAACGCCGAGGGATTGTGGATGAACAACACCAGGAAAGTGTTTATTGTGGTGGAGCCTACGATATGGGAGACACCGCTTGCCTACATCATATATATACTCTTGGCCGTCAGCATCATATCCGGCATAACCTACACGGTGCTGTATATAAAGACGCTCAAGCGCCAGCGGGAGGAGAACCTTAAAGCGTATCTGACGCTGTTTGAACGCCAGAGTGCCGCCGTTACCGCCGATACGGATGACGACAATGCGCCGGAAGCGTCGGAAACAGAGCCGGAAAGCGAAGTCGCGCCCGCCTGTGTGGCGGATGAACCGGGGCATCGCCCGCCACATATAACGGCGGAAGACGATGTGTTCATGCGCCGCCTGCTCAGTTTTGTGGAGGAAAACATGGGCAACAGCGGCATTGGCGTTGACGATATGGCGTCCGCAACAGCCACCTCCCGGTCAAGTCTTAACCGCAAGACAAAGTCACTTCTTGGTGTCACCCCGGCCGATTTCCTGAAAGAAGCGCGCATGAAACGCGCGTGCCGGTTGCTTCTTGACACGACGAAAGGTGTGAACGACATCGCCTATTCGTGCGGTTTCTCCGATCCAAAGTATTTCTCTAAGTGTTTCAAGGCATCCATCGGGATTTCTCCAAGTGAGTATAGGAGCAGCCGCAAGTAATCCGCCGCTGTTGCAAGACGGTGGCGGTTGCATAGCCAAAGCATCCAGCTTCCCGTCCCGATGGTTATAAACCGACGTTGTAGGGACACACCTTGGTGTGTCCGAATCGTTGCGTATTCCCGCATTGGCGGACGCACCAAGGCGCGTCCCTACAAGACGTTATTGTTCAACACGTTACAAACGCTGTTGCAAAAGGGTGCTGATTACCTTGTAAACTGGTGCTGATTGCTGTGTGATTAGGTGCTGATTACAAGGTAATCAGCACCCTTTTACTTTATGCCTGTGTGGGCATTCCTTTACGGCCTGTATGCAACCGGCGTGTGCCCCCACTGCTTCGGCACGTCTTTTTTACCACTTCTGAACCGTTTTTGCCCCCTTCTTGCACTAAAATCACCCCTTATTTTGGCTGTATTGTAAACCTTTGTTAAAATTAAACTTGCTAATTTTGCAGCGGAAATTATTACTAACTTAAAAACAGCTACACTAATGAACAAAAACTTTTTCAAGTATTTCCTCTTGCTGTTTGCCGCACTTCTTGTGGAAACCACAGCGATGGGGGCGAAGAAGAAGCTGCACACCATCGGTGACTCCACCATGGCCAACTATGCCACTGACGGCTCGACGGACAAAAGGGGATGGGCGCAGATGCTGCAACAGTTCTTCAACACCGACAACGTTACGGTCAACAACCGCGGCAAGTCGGGTGCGTCCAGCAAGTCATTCTATAAGGAATCCGCCTATTGGCCTACGCTTGTGGCCGGCGGAAGCGACGCGATGCAGGCGGGAGACTACCTCCTCATACAGTTCGCCCACAACGACGAGAAGAACGGAGGGGCCGACGGCGACACGGTAAGGCAGTATTATGCCAACATCGGCGATGCCGCGACGGCCGCCAATACCGACTACCGCGGCACTACGGCGGCAGGCACTTACAAGGAATACATACGCAGGTACATCAATGAGGCTAAGGCCATGGGCGTGACACCGATAGTGGTAGGCCCTATATGCAGAAAGTATTTCACCTCTGACGACGCCTCCATACGCCGCAACGGACAGCATGACCTTGGCGACAACTTCACCGTTTGCGACGGAAAGACGCTGAAGACAGGCAACAAGGTGGCGGAGAGTGATGACACGTATGATTATGTAGCTCAGGCAAGAAACGTGGCCGGTGAGTATGATGACGTTCCTTTCATCGACCTTACGGCGCTTACCGCCGCCCTGTATGTAAAGTATGGCAACGCCTACTGCACCTCAAACCTTTTCTGTAATGACGACTCCACACACCCGGCGGCACTCGGCGCCACGCTGATAGCGCGTGAGTTCGCACAGCAGTTGAAGGCGCAGGCGGCGTCAGAGACCGACCCTAAGAAGAAAGCCGTGCTCGAAGAACTGGCGAAAGACGTCATAGTGTCATCGGAAATCACCTTCAACCCTACGTCGGGTGACCTCGGAAAGGCATATCAGGGGCAGACGATAGTGAAGGAATTTAACGTCTCCGCATTCGGAGTTGGCAACAGTTCGCAGATGATAATAACCACCGACGGTTCTTTCCTTGTATCGACAGACAAGATGATATACGCCAAAAGAATCGTTATTCCGGCCGACGGCAATAACATTATAACATCCGTCTATGTGAAGGCGAACCTCAATTCCGCCGGTAAACAGACGGGAACGATGACTGCAACGGTAGGTTCTCTCACGTCAACCGTAGCGCTTTCCGCCGAGGCCATAAGCCTCTCTGGCGGTACGGAGGCCGCAGCCGTATGGCCTTTGACCTCATCCGGCGCACCGACGGCAAGCGAACTCCTCACGATAGCTGACGAATCACTCGCCGGACTGTCAGTAAAACAGTACGGAGCGATAGGCACGGGAGAGGAAACACGCACCATGCAGCTCCTCACCACACCCACGGGAGCATGGGGAGCGGGCGAGATTGACGAGGTGTCAACACGCTATGCCGAGTTCAAGGTGACCTGTCCGGCGGACTATGACTATGCCATCGACAGAATATCATATTACGTTGGCGGCAAAGGCGGCTCCGCCGTAAGCTGTCATGCGTATTACAGCACAAGCAAGGACTTTGCCAATCCGGTGCTGATAGACGAGAAAGTCAGGATGGCCAACAACGTTCCGGTGTTGGTAGAGCACCCTCTTGCGGTGCAGATAGAGGAAGGGCAGTCCCTTTACGTGCGCCTTTACCCTTGGTATGACGGCCAAAGCGCAGAAGCGACAGGCAAGTATCTCTGCGTTTCTGACATGACAATACACGGCACTGCCACCAAGGCCGGCGGGCAACCGGTAAACTATAAGGGCACGATAACTTACAGCCTCACGGATGCCGAGCCTGTATTCGCACCCGAAGCCATGACGGTCGGCTTCGTCGGCAAGACCGTATCAAACGGTTCTTTGCTCACTGTCAGCGGCAATGGAGGCACCGTTTGGAGCGGAACAACGTCCAACGGCAAGGTACAGACCAAGGTGGCTAACCTTTCCGGAGCCTCTCTTCCCTCGTCACCGGTTGCCGGCAACACCGTAACCTTTACCCTCACGCCGGAAGAAGGCGTGGTCTTCATGCCGTCAAAGGTCTCTTTTCAGGCCGCGCGTTACGGCACAGACGGCGGTACCATCACCGCTTCCGTCAGCGGAACAGGCTCTGCCGTGATTTGCGAGAATGCGGGAATAAACCGCTCCGGCAAGTCTTTGGAGCTGACAACCATATCCAATGACGTGACGGGAGTGTCCGCCGACGCCGCCAATCCGCTCACACTCTCGATTTCAGTGCTTGGCCTTGGCAACAACAAACACGTCGGAATCAATGACATTGTCATAGAGGGCACGATGCAAGGCACCATACAGCAGACCACGAAATACACCCTCACAACCGCTGTCTCGCCTGCCGATGCGGGCACGATAGCGGTTGAGCCTGACATGAACTCATACAAAGAGGGTACGGAAGTGACCCTTTCCGCACGGCGTAACTTCGGTTATAGGTTCAAGGAGTGGCTTGTTGACGGCAAGAGCGCATCTACATCGGAGAGCCATACGGTAACGATGGATGCCGACAAGAGCGTCACCGCCGTCTTTGAAACGCTGCCTGTATATACCGTAAGCACCTCTTGTACCAACGATTCAGAACTCTCTCTCGGCACGATAACGTTGTCTCCCGACGACCATGAAGGCAGATATGAGGCGGGAACACAGATTACCGCCACCGCGACAGAGTCCAAGATATTGAAGTTCATGCAGTGGACCGACGCATACGGGAATGCCGGCACCGCCGCAACCCGTACCCTTACGGTGAACTCTGACATGAGACTCACCGCCCATTATGAGGTTCAGGACTTCGTGGCAGTGTTCGATGCGTCCGCCACACAGTCATACGCCTACCCGTCAACAGCCAACTATCCTTTCCCGGCTGATGTCACATGGGACGCAGAACGTAACGCTGCCGCAGCCGTGGTGCGTGTCAGTGACGGCACGCTTGCTTACAGTCAGAGCACCGGAACGCCCGTAGTCCGCAACCGTGAGGGCGTCGTTCTCGCGGGAATAAACGGCCTTTACCAGAACGGTTACGACACCCGCGACATAGCATGGCAATATACTTTCTCGACAAAAGGCTTCACCTCAGTTACCTTTACGGGCGACATGGCCGCGAAGAACCTTGCTTCCAAGTCTTACAAGGCGCAGTGTTCCGTTGACAACGGCGAGACGTTTACGGACATAGAGGGCGCAGTATGGGACGTGACACCAAACGTCATAAAGCCCGTTTCATTCGCTCTTCCGGCAGAAGCGACAGGCGTTGAGAAGGTAATGGTACGCATAACCGGCACGGGTGACGAGCTTCTTTCCGGCAATTATCAGTTTGACCAGACGTTTGACGGCCTCAAATACACCTCCCATTCGGAGTCAGGAGTGGGCAATGTGTATGTACTCGGCACGGCGGAAGGCGCCGACGACGAGGTGGCACCGAAGGTTACGGCCACCATTCCGGCTGCAAACGCCGGGGGAGTGAGTGCTTCCGGCAGCATAACCATATCCTACGACGAGCGCATACAGCCCGGTAACGCCGGCGGAACCGTAACACTTGGCGGCAAAACCCTTACCCCGTCATGGAACACCCGCAGCGTATCCTTCAACTATGTGGCACTCGACTACGGCAAGACATACACCCTTGTCATGCCCGCCGGCTACGTACAGGACCGCTCGGGCAACGCCGCCGGTGCGCTGACGCTTACCTTCACCGTCATGGAAAGGCAGAAACCGGAAGCCCGTATCTTTGATGCCGTGGTAGATAAGAGCCTCGAGCTCGCGCAGGGAGAGAGCCTTCCGGCCACGGAGACAATGCCGAAGCAATACCGTTACATACAGGACGCGATAGACGATGCACCTGCCGCCAGCGTGAAGCCATACCTTATATATATAAAGGAGGGCTACTATAACGACCCGAACACGACGTTCAACTCCAGCTACGGCACACGATACACCACCGACCAGACCGGTTCCGGCGCGCCGACAGAGCGTATTCCGGGCGGAAAGAACGACTATGACGACTGCCGTCTGGTGTATGTCAACAAGCCGAACATACACCTCATAGGCCAGTCTGCCGACAAGGTCACCATAGCCACCGACCGTCTGGACGGCGGATGCAGCGACCCGACACGGGTATGGTATCATGTCAATGCCGGAGCCACGCTTGAAGTGCAGGACAATGCCACGGACTTCTTCATGCAAGGTGTTACCCTTGACAACGAGAACTGGACCATAAAGGGCATGGAAGGCCCGCAGGCTCTCTGCATGAACATCACTTCCGACCGTGCGGTGTTTGACAATATCAACGCGCGTTCGTACCAAGACACGTACAAGAGCAACGGTACATACAACCGGCAGTTCTTCCATGACTCCACAATCGAGGGCGGAGTGGATTTCATCTACGGCTCGGGCGACGTGTGGTTTGAGAACTGTACGCTCAACATCAACCGCAAGAGCGGCGGATATATCGTGGCTCCCAACCATCCGGAGGACACAAGATGGGGTTACGTATTCAACAACACGACCGTCACCACCACGTATTCCTCCAATCCGGAAGACTTCCAGATTTACCTCGGCCGCCCTTGGCACGACCGGCCTGTGACCGTCTTCCTGCACACGAAGATGGAGGTCAAGCCCTACGATGGCTACTGGTATCCTTCCATGGGAGGCCTGCCGAAACTGTGGGCGGTGTATGACATCGTTGACAAGAACGGCTATGCGCTGTCCGAGAAGTCGATAGAGGACTACTATTACACCTCCAACGGCGAGACAATCACAGGCAAGGCGAAGAACTATCTCACCGCGGAAGAGGTGGCGCAATACACCATCCCGAACGTAATGGCGGGCGACGGCACAAGCGCAACCACCGGTGTGTGGAACCCGATGGAGCTGGTTGAGAAGACAGCAACGCCCGTCCTCTCGCAGGACAACAGCCTCGTGACATGGCAGGCGGACGAATACGCCATCTGTTATGTGGTCACGGTGAACGGCACCGTGGCAGCCTTCACCACCGGGACGCAGTTCTCCGCCAACGCAGGCGACAAGGTTCAGGTGCAGTCTGTCAACGAACACGGCGCGCTGTCGGTCATGTCCGAGCCGCTGGACATGGCTACCGGCGTGGACAACCTCAATGCCGAAGAGCGCGTACAGGCTTCGAAGACAGCCTACAACCTTCTCGGCCAGCCGGTGAAGACACCAAGACAAGGGGTGTATATCATCAATAAGAAGGCGGTGGCGGTGAAGTAACGCTGGATAATCCTTTTTCATTGTCAGTGTTTGCAGAAACCACCCGTTTTGTAATCAGGTGCTGATTACACTGCGAACAGGTGCTGATTATATCATAAAAGGGTGCTGATTACAATGTAATCAGCACCCTTTTACAATGGCTTTGGTAAAGTGTTGAATTGCAACGTCTTGTAGGGACGCACCTTGGTGCGTCCGAATCACCGCATTACGCACATAGGCGGACGCACCAAGGTGCGTCCCTACAATGTCGGTTTATAACTATCGGGCGGGAAACGGACCGTGTTTCGCAATGCGGCCGGTATCTGCTTGCAAAACGGGGCGTATGCAATATCCGCGCATACACATCCCTTTCCGGCTAATCGGGAGATACGGTTATCTCCAATATCATGGCGCGGCGCGGCGGGAGACGTGTCGCCTTGGTGAGGCGGACGGTGCGTCCGGTCGTTATGTCCCTTGCCGTTTCCGCGCCGCATATTACCTCCCCGTAATGGCATGGTGTGAAAAGTGTGGCACGGTCGTTACCGTTTACCACCGTGAGCACCGTCCCGGTATGGTGAAGACGCGCCACCACATAGATGCCGTCACGGGGCAGGAAGTGTTTTGTCGTGCCGCAGGCGACAGCCTCGTTGCCCCTGCGCCAGTGCAGGACACGCCGTAGCCAGCGGTGCATACGGTTCTGTTCGTCAGACCGTCCCGATGCGGTGAAGGCGTTATCGGTGTCTCCCGGAAAGCCGCCGGGGAACGGGCGGCGCACATAACCGTCGCTGACGGCGGTGGTGCCGTACATCAGTACCTCGGTGCCATAGTACAGCTGCGGCAGCCTCGGAATGGTAAGCAGCAGCGCAAGGGAGCATTTCATGCAGTCAACAAGCCGTTTCCGCTCGGCGGTGTCATATCTGTCGAAGTCGCCGAGGAAGCGGTTTACGTCATGGTTGTCCATGAACGCCAGCACCATCCGCGGATTCCGGTACAGGTAGTCGTAACACAGCGCATGATATATGCGGTTCATTCCGCTCCAAGGCTCGTCGCTGTCCTCATACTTGGCGCTGTTGAACGCCTCGAAAAGCGCGAAATCCATGGTGCTGTCAAGTTCTCCTTCCTGCCATTTTGCGGCGAAAGCGGTGTTCGGCACCCATGTCTCTCCTATGACCTTGAAATGCGGATACTCCCTGTGCAGCGCTTTCAGCCACCGCTGCATGGCGTCCCTGTCGGCGTAAGGGAACGTGTCCATGCGTATGGCATCGATGCCGGCGGTCTCTATCCACCATATAGTGCATTGTGTAAGGTAACGCAACAGGTGCGCGTTGCGTATGTTAAGGTCGGGCATTGACTTCACGAACCACCCCTCGACGGTCTGCCTTTTGTCCGCATCGGCTGCATAAGCGTCCACCGTTGTGGTTAGCCTGTAATTGGTTTGCAGGTATTTTCCGTTCGCCTTCGGCATTCTTCCGCCCGCCACGTCGTGGCCTTCCAGCCAGTCACGGTGGTTGAACCATCCGGCCATCGGCGGCCGGGCGAGCCACGGATGAGCCGCCCCGCAGTGGTTGAAGATGAAGTCCATCACCACTTTCAGGTTGTGGCTGTGCGCGTCACGCACCAAGTGCAGGTAGTCATCCGTTGTCCCGAAGCGTGAATCCACGGCGTAATAATCCGTCACAGCGTAGCCGTGATACGAGCTTTCCGTCTCCGTTTCAGGCATATTGTTCTGCAATACAGGGGTCAGCCACAGGGCTGTCACACCCAGGTCAGACAGGTATGACAGGTGCCGGCGTATGCCTTCAAGGTCTCCGCCGCACCGTGCGGAGGGGGAAAAGGCCTTGCCGCGCCTTTTGGAAGGTAACGGGGAACCCGCCCGCGCGAACCTGTCAGGCATGAGGAGATACACCACATCGGCGGGGGAAAGGCTCTTGCGGTGTTCGCCGCGCATGGCTCTTTCCCTCAGAACGTATGGTATCTGCACGGTATTGCCGTCCTTGCTCACGTTCAGTGACATTGTCCCTGCCTTGCATCCGGCCGTGTCAAGGTACAGGAACACGTATCCGCCGCAGTCCGACCGCAACGTGTCCATAACTTTAATGCCGGGATAACAGACTGTTATCTCGGCATTGTCAAGGTCTTCTCCGGTCAGCATAAGCTGCAATGTGGTGTCCCGCATGCCGACAAACCATGTTGATGGGTCTATGCGCTCTACCTTCATCTGCCGCTTTGTGTTATCATTTCCGCGATGTCGTCGCAGAAACGCTGGTTCTTCATCATGTCACTTATGTTGAGGTGCATACGGTATCGCCAGTAATGGCGCGGGTTGGCCGGTATGTTTATGCGCTCTGCGGCGGCGTCGGGAAGGCGCAGTTCGTCGCTGATGGCAAGCCAGTCCTGCAAGGAAAGCACGCAAAGCATGGATGCGGATTGCAGGTTTCGCGACATGATGTCACGCGCCAGCCATGACGGCAGGGGGTGGGGAGCATCGTCTCGGCGGCCGAGTACGCTGGAATAGAAGTCTTGTGACCGCCCGAAGTCTTCGTCCCACCACATCCGCAGGGTCGGCATATCGTGGCTGTCGATGGTACATACGCTGCGATACGGATAGGATTCCGGCCTGCCGAACTGCCTTCCCGTCTCCTTTGGCATGGACTGCACCTCAAGAGAGAGTATGCGCAGCTCGTTCATCACGGTGGGGACACACTCCGGTATCATGCCGAGATCCTCGGCGCAGACCAGCATCCGCGTGGCTTCAACGAGCTTCGGCAGCTTCTTCATGGCCTCCTTGTACCAGAAAAGCGTGTTGCGGTGATAGTAATAATCGTCATAAAGAC
Organism: Prevotella sp.; assembly: GCA_017623655.1. Classification (GTDB taxonomy): domain Bacteria; phylum Bacteroidota; class Bacteroidia; order Bacteroidales; family Bacteroidaceae; genus Prevotella. Next base: position 21,943 of record JAGAON010000002.1, on the reverse strand, counting down.
GGTTGAAACAGTTGCGGTCGCTCTCGGAAAGCAGCGTCTTGTAGAGGTAAGTGTGCTGCGCCGCTATGCGCGGATGGTACAGTTCCGGATTCTTCCTGTCGCGGATGAAGAGCACATCGCTTAGCAATGTGTAGAGACCGTCACGCAGATTGGCGTCAGAAACCTTCGCCTCCACCTTGCGCTGGGTGTCATATTCCGCCTTAGGCAGGTACAGGCCGTCCTTGTACGGGTCAAGGAACCGGTCACGGACAAGCGTTGCCTGTTCTCCGCCGAATATCTCCTCGAGTATCTCCTTGGTTATATAAGGCCTCGTAAAGCGGCCTCTCCGGAAGTGAAGCCCGTATGCCTCTATCTCCTCCGGGGTCAGTCCGAGAGCCGGTTGGAACTGTCCCATCAGGCCATGAACGGCATCTGACGGTATCTCCCAGATGCGGAAGAAACCCAATACGTGGTCAATGCGGTAGGCATCGAAGTATTTTTGCATATTGCGGAAGCGTCTTACCCACCACAGACAGCCGTCTTTCAGCATCTCGTCCCAGTTGTACGTGGGGAATCCCCAGTTCTGTCCGTTGATGGAGAACTCGTCCGGCGGTGCTCCTGCCTGCCCGTCAAGGTTGAAATAGCGTGCTTCCTGCCACACGTCACAGCCCTGCCGGTGTACGCCGATGGGTATGTCGCCCTTCAATATCACCCTTTTCTCACGGGCATGGCCATGCGCCGCCTTCATCTGTGAGGCCAGGACGTACTGCACATAGTAGTAGAACGCCACCTGCCTGTAAGCCTTTGTCCTCGGATTGACAAGCGACGCGCGGTCGGCCTCGTTCCATGTCTCGTTGCCTTTCCAGCGTGTGAAGTCGGCTGTTCCGGTGGTATCACGCAGGTAACAGTACATGGCGTAGGGCACAAGCCACTGCTGTTCCTCCGCAAACCACGACTTGTAATCCTGTGACGCAGTCACTTCCTTGCCTTCCTGGGCGTACAACAGCCGCAGATATTCGTTCTTCGCGTTGTTCACCCGCTCATAGTCTATCTGCGGAAGGGCGTTCAGTTCCCGGCGAAGTGCCTCCATTTCCTCCGCTTTCCGCTTGTCGGCGAGTGGCGGAAGCTGCCTGAAATCGACGTATTGCGGGTGCAGTGCGAAGATGCTTATGCAGGAATACGGGTACGAGTCGGTCCATGTGTGCGTTATGGTGGTGTCGTTTATCGGCAGCACCTGCAACAGACGCTGTCCTGTATAGGCCACCCAGTCAACCATAGTCATAAGGTCTCCGAAGTCTCCTACGCCGAAACTGCCCTCCGTCCGCAGCGAGAACACGGGCACGAGTGTACCTGCCTTGCGCACGTTCCATATCTCGAAGAAGGCTTGCGACAGTTCATGCTCGACGATTTCGCCTTGTCTCATGCGCGGAATCGTTATGCGCCGGTTCTCTCCTGTCTCCCACATCGGGCTGTCGTGCACGTCGTTTTCCTTCACGGCCACGAACTTATACTCCAGTTCTTCGCCCGCAGCATATTCCGCACCGATGTCGCATACCCACTCGTTGGGAGCCTGTTCCACGCAGGGGATGGCCCGTTCAAGGTCCCATTCGCCCGCAACCGGGTGCGAACCGGACAGTACCAGCCTCTCAAAGCCGCGTAGTTGCGGCGCACGCACTTTCAGTCTGAGCGTGGATGGCGTGGTTTTGCGATATACACCGCGCTTTTCCCGGCGGTTGATGCACTGCGTATATGCCGAGGTGTATAGGTAGGTGTCATGCGGAATGTCTATCCACGTGTCATAAACGGTATATTGCCGCAGTCCGGTCTGCCCAAGGTCTATGCGGTGAGCCTGCGTGGTCCACTCGGTTCTGTGCACCGTTTCCATGCGCTGCACGGAGTAGTAATAGTCCAACACGGTCGTCCCTTGAGGCTCAAGGCGCAGTTCGCACTGCCAGCATCCGTCCTGCCACTGGGTCATCTTGTGCGTCTCCACCCTGCCGCCGGGCATCTTGATGTTGACGAACAGCCCGTCAGCGTATGACGTGACGTAATGTATGTTGAAAAGTATCAGCATCGTTTATATCAGGTTTAAGGTTTCAGAAATAGTTATCCGGTTGTCTTTGTCGTTCTGTCGTACGGTTATCCGTATTCTGCAAAGTTAGCAAATTATTTTCAACTCACAAAGGAAAAGGGCGAAAAAAAGAGTGACTACCGCAAAGGATAGCCACTCTTGTCTCTTTTGAAGACTGACGAGATGCCGTCATTAAGCAAGGCTGATAGCCTCGTTAGGGCATACATCAGCGCAAGTGCCGCACTCTGTGCAAGCGTCAGGGTTGATTGAATAGATGTCGCCAGCAGAGATAGCCTCAGATGGACACTCGTCAATACATGTACCGCAAGCGATACAATCGTTGCTAATTACGTAAGCCATAGTCTTGATTTTTTAGTTTGTTATAATGTTTTTGTATGTTAGTGCCTTTATGATTGGCTACTGCAAAGGTAGAAATTTATTTTGAAAATACCTACAAATAAGTACAACTTTTTTACGAGAAAACGTATTTTTGCGCCTTTTTAGTGCGATTTGCCGCTGAAAAGTGCAATTTTCAAGGCTGTCATGCGTTTATTTAGTCACAACAACATCATTATCATGCTCAGAATATACACCTTATTATTATATATCGCCACGGCGGCAACAACGCTGTGCGCGCAGGAGAGAACCGTGCAGAACCGGCCATATACCGACCTAAGGCCGTTCCACCTCGGCATCGTGGTGGGCACGCACATGCAGGACTTGGAGTTTGATAACGTCGGCTTGCAGACCCTTACGCTGGATGACGGCACACAGATGCAGTCACTCGTGACCACTGACCAGCACAACTGGGACATGGGGTTCAACGTTGGTGTGTTAGGGGAACTGCGCCTAAACGAGTTCTTCGCCTTCCGTTTCGCGCCGCAGCTGTACTTCGGGACACGCAACATAGCGTTCAACAATTACAACAGACTCAGCGAAAGCGGCGCACCGTACAGGGAACAGCAGTCACTGAAAACAGTGTATGTAGGTGCGGATCTGAATATCATCTATGCCGCCCGGCGTTTCAACAACCACCGTCCGTACCTCATGGCGGGCATAGCGCCGATGATGAACCTGTCCTCCAAGTCGGGCGATTACATCCAGCTGAAAAAGTCGGACGTGTTCCTCGAAGTCGGCATGGGATGTGACTTCTACCTCCCTTTCTTCAAGTTGCGCCCGGAACTGAAATTCATGTACGGCCTGAGCAATTGCCTCGACACGTCGCGTCTGCCGACATTGAACGACGGACTGTCGCTGCCTTACGCGGCGAGTGTCAACAAGGCACGCAGCAAAATGATAGTCCTCTCTTTCTATTTTGAGTAGCTGAGGGAGCGGCAGAGTGGTAACTACTTGCCGTCCTTATAGACATTAAGGATTCGTTCGTGTACAATTTGCAGCATTTTTCCTGTGTACAAACTAAAAGACTAATAGCGTGAAGTCGTAAAAGTTTGAAAGATGAATGACAATAAATAACGTTTCCCCTTTACCATAAAAAGATTGTGTAAAACGTTGGAGGCCGTCCTGTTTGCGAGGAAAGGCTCCGATTTTTCTGTAATATTAACGTAAAGGCAAAAAAAATAAGAATTTATTTTGCAGATGTAAATATTTTTTGTAATTTTGTCAACGGATCTACATTGAACCTGTTTTCTGTAAGTATTATGGTGTGCAGGTAATCAATAGCTCACGCCGAATGTGGTGTGGTACGGTCGCAAGACTGCACTATACTAAGCGGTATGGGTGGGATAAGGATCCAAGACATATTGAAGGCGTTTACTTGACGCTCTGTTTAAGACTTTCTGAAATCTCGCAAAGTATTTAGAATCCTGTCTTGAACTTAGCCAACGGTAGATGCCTACGGGTGTGATTATATCATCCTGTAGAGAATTCTGTAAGCATCCATTGTACATTTTAATGGTATGATGTTGTGCTTTATATGATTTCTCTATAGTTGTGTAATTCATACGGCGTGGGCTCTAACGTTGTCTGTTCAACAGGATTAGGCAATGCGAGAGCCTCAGAGAGTGGGACAGACAACGATGGTCTCACGCTCTTTTTTATGTATGGATGATATATCAGTAACTCTTTTTTAATATCACTATGTCACAAAAGAAAACAAAAATTCAAGGTCTCGAACCCGAAGAGCAGAATTATGGTGGTGCATATACCCCTAACCAGAGTTTTTATACCCAAAGTGCGCCGGCATCCAAACCGAAAGGAACAATTGTCCCCGGCATGGCACAGCCTACCGATATGTCTGCCGGAAACAGTCTGGGACAAATGCCCGGTCATCATATTCAACGGCAGGACGGCAAGCCGGTAGTCGGATTCCTGTATTCTGTGTCACGCACCGCCATGGGTGAGTATTGGCCGCTTTATGTTGGCAGAAATACGATAGGTCAAAAGTCTGAGTGCGACATACCGCTTCTGGAGGCAACAGTTTCAGGTGAACATGCTGTTATTGTGGTTCGCATGAAGAAACCGTCCGGTGAGATTATTGCGGCAATAAAGGACACGGAATCCTCCAATGGAACATTATTGAACGGAATGTCCATAGACTTTGACGCTGTAGAATGCCATTCGGGCGATGTTATTACGGTTGGCAATAATTATGAACTTGTGATTGTGCTTGTCGATACCGCAAAACTCAGGCTTAAAACCTCAACAGCGTTCATACCAGTGGAAAGTGCTGACAGCGTGGAGAACTCTATGCAAAGCAACTATATGCAGTCAAATCCTTCGATGCAGTCCGACCCTTCTAAGAGAGGTACCAAACCGGGAGGATTCTCTCCTTTCCAAGACGGTCCTACGTCCTGGGGAGGTTTTCGGCCTACCGACGGAACCTCTGACGGTTTTTCCCCATCAGACGGAACGGTGGGTATGGACGGAGTTTCAGGTGGACAGCATGGAGGAACCATACCTATGCCTTAATGTTCAGAATGCTAAATGAGAAAAAGGATATTATAACATTCCTTAGTCATGTCTGTGTATAGAATACAAGGTGAACAGGAACGCCGTCAAGGTGTGTACTATGAATTTGACTCAGAGCAGAAACCTTTGGGCGAGGGAGGAATGGGCAAGGTGTTCAAGGGTGTCCGCATTGATGAGAAGAGTGGTGCCTCCAGTGATGTAGCGGTTAAGTTTCTGTTTGCTAACTTGTCTCCTTTTGCAATAGAAAAAGCTCGCCGTGAAGCGTCGATACGTATAAAGCATGAGAATCTTATAGAGATGTTAGGCTTTATAGAAACCGAGACCTCTGGCTTTTTGGGAGAAAAGGTATTGCGGTATCATGTGGTGAGCGAACTGCTGAACGGCGTTTCCTTAGAGAAATTGCTGCGTGGCGAGTTGCGCGATCAGGAAGGGAAAGTAGTTCCCAAGGCAGAGGAATTATATAACAGATACTGTCAGAATCCGTACCAGTTTGCGGTAGAGATAGTGACAAGTGTCCTTTCCGGACTTATCTGCATGCACAATGCCGGATATGTACATCGTGACATCAGTTCTGACAACATTATGATAACTCGGGAAGGAGGCATAAAACTTATAGATTTTGGCATAGCCAAGCAGGTAGGACGCCTTACTTCTCATGACAAGCACCTTACGCATGACGGACATTTTATAGGCAAGCCGGATTATGCGGCGCCGGAGCTCGTGTTGGGTAAGGTAAAGGAACAAAGCCAGGCTACGGATACATATGCTGTTGGTGTATTGCTGTTTGAGTGCATAACCGGTCATCGCCCGTTCACGGGTGATTCCGCTTCCATCATGCAGGAACAATTACACCATTCGCTGCCTTTGCGCCAGATAGGGCATCGTGGTTTACGCTCAATAATAGACAGGGCCACAAAAAAGAAGGCATCCAGACGTTATGTTTCGGCTGCCAGCTTCCTTGCTGATGTTGAAAGTTATGAAAAAATCAGGCCGCAAGTCCGCATCCCGGTTCTTGCGGGTGGTGCTGTTGCCGCATTGTTGATGGTGGCGGGTATTGCATACACATTCTATCCAAAGCCGGTTCCGCCGGCAGAATCTGATGCCCCTTACGACTATGTTTCGTCCCTTGCCGCATTACATGACTCAAACAAGAGCACGGTAGCAATAAAACAGCTTCGTGAACTTGCCGGTAAAGGTGACGCGAATGCTGCATTCCTGTTAAGCAGGTTGCTTTTCCGCAGCAAGGCCTCAAGTGACTATTGTCCTGACAGCATACAGCGTATGCAACGCCTCCTCAAACTTCCGGCTGATAATGCAGAAGCATTGCGTCTTCTTCAAGAAACAGTGCGCCTTGATAATACACACTATCAGGCCTATTACGAACTTGCCTGCGACTATTGGGGGGCGGAGGAACGTACAGATGCGGTAAGAGAACGTAATGCTCCGAAGGCGGAGGAATACTTTAATAAAACGAAGGTTTTGGCTCAAAAGGCAAACGATACACTCTACGTCAATATGGCGCAGCATTTCCTTGAACGCATAAGACTGTTTAAAGAGAATATTAAATATATAAACAGCAAACCATGATGATGAATAATCAAAATATCCCTCAGAGTAAAACTGTTGTCAGGAGGCCTAATGATCCATTCCTGTATCTGCTTGTTGGTAACGAATGGTTCTGTTACAATCCGAGTGAGCCGCCATTGGGTGGGGGAGCTATGGGAGATGTATATAGAGGCTACCGGTGTAATGATGGTTCTGTTGTTGCCATAAAACGTGTCAAGGATGCTTACGCCAATAATTCCATGATACGTTCAAGGGCAAGGCAGGAGGCCTCTTGCGCTTTCCGTCATCAAAACCTTATAGAGATGATAGGATGCTGCGAGATGTACCCAACCTTTGGACCAATATTTCTTGTAAGTAAATATGTAAATGGAACGAACCTCGATAAGTATGTTCAATCCATAACAGATGGCCCGCGTAAGTTGGAATTGGTGTGCCGTGCGGTTATGACAGTGCTTGACGCATTGGATTACATACATTCTCGTGGTGTGGTGCATAGGGACATCAAACCGTCTAACATTATGGTTGAGGACAACTCTTCGTTCAGACTCATGGATCTTGGTATAGCGCGAATGAATGGCGGTAATAAGTTCTCCCATGATGGTTTCATCGGTACGCCACAGTATTCTGCCCCCGAGCAAATATCAAGGAAAGAGGGAGTCTCTGTGCAGATTAACGCTACCACGGACATTTATGGATTGGGAATAACCTTCTATGAATTGCTTACAGGAAAGAATCCGATGGAAGCGAAGAGTGATGCGGAGACACTTGCTAACCAGATGAACCAAAGTTTACCGTCAGATCCTTTCATACCGTCTCGGATAATGAATGTGATATGGCTGGCAACAGAAAAGGAACAAAGCAAACGTTTCCAGACAGCACAGGAGTTTCAGCAGGCATTGAAACAGGCATTGTTGCCAGAGTCGTATCCACGTGTGAAGAAAGTGCTTAGAATGATGAAGTGGATTTTGCTGCCTTGTGTTATATTGTCTCTTCTTGCACTGTTGGAAGCATCAACACGAGCCGATGGCATGAATAGTGGAGGATACGCCATAGTCTTTTTCGCATTGTCATTGACTGCCGCCGATGCGTGCCTGTTTGTCTTCAATCGCCAATGGCATGGTTTAATAGATCGTTATATAAAGTAGGAATATGGAGATACAAAAGATATTTACAGACAATAACGGTCTTGTCACCGCTTTTGCCGAATCAAGGATAGGCGGCAGGTCGGAGAACCAAGACTCTTATGGCTGGCATGATACACCGTTAGGCTATGTCGTGACGGTATGCGACGGTATGGGAGGCGGTCCGGGAGGAAAAACGGCCAGTACCATTGCTGTTAGGGAAATAGTCAAAGGCATTATGGAGGCCGCGTTGGATGAGGAACCCCGTAATGTGGTGATTAAGGCTATCAGACAAGCTAATCTGGCAATTATCGCCAAGGGAAACGAGATGCCGGAATACAGTGGCATGGGTTCCACCGCCACTGTGCTTCTGTTGAATGCCAAGTCCGCCATAATAGCACATGTTGGTGACAGTAGGGTATATCAGTTAAGAGGTAACAAGAAGGTATTTCGTACATTCGACCATTCCATGGTTTTCGAAATGGTGGCGCAGGGGGTGATAACGGAAGAGCAGGCAAGGTTGTCAGCCCAGTCCAATGTCATTACCCGGGCTCTCGGCATCAAACCGGATGTAGAGGTGGACGTAATGGAGGTACCATATCTCAAAGGGGATCGTTTCCTGTTATGCACAGACGGAATACACGGAAGTATGTCCGAGCGCGAGTTGCTGAAAGCAGTTACTGTTAAAGACAAGTTGCCGACGGTTGTTGACAACGTTGCCACCAATATAGACAATATAGGACGCACAACAGGTGGCGGACATGACAACCTCACTATTGCAATGGTTGAAACACATTCTGATTCAAAGTTAAAATACAAAATGACAAAGACAAGCAAATACATCATTACAGGTTTGTTGCTCCTTACCATCGTCAGTGTGGTTTTGAACATAATACAAACAGGCAAAGCCATATATATGGCAAATGAAAATACAGCGTATCGTGATTCATTACATCAACGTGATACCGTCATCGATGAATTGCAGACCACGGTAGCGAAGATTGAAGAGGTGACCCGAAAGACGAATACGAATGAAAAGGATTCTTTGAAAAAAGATATTAACGCGATAAAGCAATTAATCAAAAAAACATCAATCAACCCAAACAAATAACTATTACCTATATGAAAATTTATTCTATTGGAAGAGAGACAGGGTGTGACATTGTAATAAACGACAACACAGATGTTATCAGCCGTCGTCATGCCACTCTCAATGTAAGCTCAACGGGCAAGATGACAATAGTTGACCAAAGTCATAACGGTACGTATGTCAACGGTATGCGGATACAGCCCAACGTGCCTTATCCTGTAACGCGAAAAGATACGGTGTCATTGGCTCATGTCGCAAAACTTGACTGGAACCGTGTGCCCTCTGAGGGGCTGCCGATGCGCTATATAGGCATAGGCGCAGGTGTGGCGGTTGTCATTGTTGCGATACTGATATGTGTGAGTGCGCTGTTCAATAGCCGGAATACCGGACCTGCACCTGCGGCGGTGCCTGCACAGCCTGCTGATTCAACCACTATCAAGAAAGAAAACAAGAATGGTGAGACAGACTGCCGCACAGAGAAGAAGGACAGCAGCACTGCTGCCAAGCCTAAGCATGAAGAAAAGAAACCTACCACCGGCGGAAAATCCGCGGCAGGTGCAAAACCAAAACAGAACGACAAAAAAGATTCGCAGCCAAAGAAACCCAAAAAGAACAATAGCGAAAAGAAAGATTCCGCAAGACAGTGGAGATAACATTAACATACACAAATTATAACACGATAAGATTATGAGACTATTAAAAATCGGTCGCGATTCAAGCTGCGACATCGTTATACCCAGAAATGAGATAAGCTCCCTGCATGCCGAACTCACGCTCCTTGCAAGCGGCGACATGCAGCTGGAGGACAAGGGAAGCCTTAACGGCACTTATGTCATGAACCAGCGCATCAAGCCGGGCAAGCCCGTGAGCGTCAAGCGTGGTGACCTGATACGCTTTGCCAATGTGGAGTTGCAATGGAATCAGGTCCCGATGCCGGAGGACAACTCAGCATACAAGGCCATTATCAGTGTCGGCAGCCACATGAACAATGATATAATGATAGCCGGCTCGACGGTAAGCCGTTATCATGCCACAATCAAGGTGGGACGCGACAACAAGGTATATATCGTGGACCACAGTAAGAATGGCACGACGGTGGATGGCAGCAAGGTTTCTCCCAACAGTCCGTACCGTATATTTAAGAAGAACAGGGTGGCCTGTGGAGGAGTGCCTGTACCACAGTCGGATTGGGAGAACAAAATTCCATGGCCGGCAGACATAATGCGCAACCTGATGATTGCTGCGGCCTCTGTGCTGGTTCTTTGTGCGATAGGCCTCGGAATCAAATCCATTGACGGCAAATCCTTTACCATGCCATGGACATCGGAAAAGACTTACAACGATGCCCAGCTTTATGCAATGTATAACAATTCCGTCGCCATGTTGCTTGGCATATATCATTATGAGGTGACGGCCGGCGAGTTGAAATTGAATGAAATAAAGGATCCTCTTACAGATGAACCTGCCCCCATCCCGTCAAAGTATGTGTGTATTCCGCGTAGCAACCTGCAAGACCCCCAAAAAAATCCTATACGTATAGGCGATGCGGAGTATGTCGAGACGGAGGACTATATCATTGTCGGCGCATACGAGGACATTGCTCCTATACAGCAACTTATTTTCAGCCGAATGTACACAGGCACAGGTTTCTTTGTGTCGCAGGATGGAAAGATTGTTACAAACCTTCATATAGTGAAGCCGTGGCTGTTTGATAATGCGCTGGAGACGTTGGAGGCGTATGTAAAAAACAGAATTCAGAAAATAGCAGATAAGGAAACTGCCATTGCGGGAGCCAAAACGGCTTTTACTTGTACGGTACATGGCACGGGTGGGCTTGGCTCATACGTGTCACAGGTAAAGGCAAAAGGAGTGTTGGATGATATCGAGTTGTGTCCTCAGGGCAAGTATTACTCTCCTGAGAATATGGTGAAGTGTCATGTCCTCTCCGCCGGCGACAAGAAGGATGTGGACGTGGCCTTGATACAGTCAGAGAAGTGTGAGTTGCCGACAAAGGCGCGTTACATCAATGTAACAGACTCGCTTGACGCAAGCGAGGAAAGCCTTGTAGTTGGCTCACACATGTACACTCTTGGCTTCCCTGTCGGCATTGCACTCCAAGATCTGAAGTCAGACAAGGGACTGCAGTTGTATGCCCGTGGCGGAAGCATCACACAAATGAACACCCAGTACAGTTTTGCTTTTGATGCGGCTTCGTTCGGTGGAGCCAGCGGCTCGCCTATATTCAATGACAAAGGAATGTTGATAGGCATACTCAATGCAGGTTGTGCTCTTACACAAGGCTTTAACTATGGTGTAAAAGCGCAATATATCAGAGATATAATAAATAATTCATACGAAGTAAAATGATGATGAAAAAAATATTGGCGTTTCTTGTCGCCACACTATGTTGCAGCAGCATCAGTGCGGTGGTGTTTCAGAAAATCTATCTGAAAAATGGTTCAGTCCTCAACGGCTACATAGAGAGTTTGAACAAAAACGGCGAGATGATAGTATGCACTGACAATGCCGTTATATGCCTTGGCAGTCAGGATGTGTCTGTCAGCGAAACAAAACGCGCTTACAATACCCTTAATGCCGAATGGAAGAACTGGGGGGAGAAGAATGACGCTTTGGCTGCTGACGACCGTGGCCTGATTTTGAGTAATGTGATGATAGATGTCAGCAATCTTGAAGATACGGCATCAGCCAAGGGGATTTCTGCCTCTTTTGAACAAAGGTTGAAGAATGACAGGAGGAGTTTCTACGATGTCCGTATTTTGGAGAAGGGTGCGAACATAAAGTTCCTTGAACTGACCTCGAACAAATACAATGTGACGTGGGCTGACATTGAGACCATAAAGAGCGACAAGCGTGCCCGGAATGTTCTCTCTGGCCTTGTGCGTACTTACCAAATGGCGAACAGCCGGACGGTGACAGGCGAATATGCCGGAGAAACGGCCGGGACGGTAAGTGTTTGGCAGTCGGAAGGTTATGCGGAGAACTTGAATTTTGATGAAATAAACAGCGTGACCATTGCCGCCCTTAACCCTCAGCAGGACATTCTGGAGCAGACTCCGCTTTACGATGTGGTGTATAAGAAAAACAGCCGGATTCCTTTGAAAGGATTGATTGTCGAGTATAACTATGCCGGCAAGAGCCTTGAAGAGTGTTTCATAACAGTGAAGAGAACAGACGGTTATAAGGAAAATGTTAAGATGTCCGACATCGTGTCCTTGGCAAAGGAAGAGAACAAGGACTGCGTAATCAAGACGGACATCATACTGAATCCGGGGGAGGTAAGGGTTAACCGTGACACTGTCAGCTATGCGGCGGTATCAGAGATAACCGGCAACATACTTCATGTGGCAGATGATGCCAAGCTGAAAAAGGTAGAGGGCAAGAACGGCACTCCCATACGCATAACCGTGGAATATTATTCCGCGGCAGGTTCTAACGTTGAGGTATTCCAGCTTGTCAAGGTGGTAAAGACAATGGTCAAGAAAAAGCCTTCCTACAACTTCTCGTATAAAGACTTGGTGAACAAGGAGGTCAAGGCCAAGACCGTAGAGACAAGCGTAAACCACACCACAAAGGTGGATTATGAAGTGAACGGAACAGGTGTCTATGCACTTTACGACAGTCAGGCCAAGCGTGCAATCCTTATTGATGTCGTGCCTTGAAGTGGCTGATAATGTGCGCTTTGTGGAAACGGTCAGCAATCAGCATCTGATTACATTGTAAAAGCATGCGGATTACACTGTGATAGCATTGCTTTTACAGTGTAATCTGTACCCTTTTACATTTAAGGCTTTTGTATTCAACACTTGAAGCATAAAATGGAACAGTTCGTTTCGAAGAAATATTCTCTCAAAGGTTTCGTCACCTCCTCCATAGGCGGACGAAAAGAGAACCAAGACAGCTATGGTTTCATGGAAACACCGCTCGGTGCTCTCGCCATAGTCTGTGACGGCATGGGTGGCGGGCCAGCCGGCAGTGTGGCGTCGTTCAAGGTGTGTGAAGAAATCATGCGCACCCTTGGGGCCGCGCATCCGGGTGTGGTGCGTGAGACAGCCTTGCGGGAAGCGGTGGTACGTGCTCAGCAAACCCTTGAAAGCATGGAGGAGCAGAATATGCAATACTGTGGTATGGGAACAACCCTTACTGCCGTGTTGGTCAATGAGGAGTCGGCTCTGCTGGCATGGGCTGGCGATAGCAGAATCTATCAGCTGCGCGGTTCAAAGATGGTTTACCGTACGGCAGACCACTCCCTCGTGGCGGAACTCGTGAGAAGGAAAGCCATGACGGAGGAGCAGGCGCGCAAGTCACCGCAGGCTAATGTGATAACACGCGGGCTTGGACATCTTGGCAATAACATTCCCGATGTGGTGGAGGTGACTTATAAGGCCGGTGACAGGTTTGTGCTTTGCACGGATGGCGTGTGGGGAGCCATGGCACATAATGACATACTTTCACGTTTCACCTCTGATGAAGACTTGTGCTGTATCGTGGCCGGAATTGACAAGGAGGTTGACAAGATAGGGGCCGCTGCCGGAGGGCATCATGACAACCACACCTTGGCAATAATGGAAATGGGAAAAGACTCATTAAAGCATGCTTCTGCATTCCCGTTCTCCATGCGTTCAGCTTTCAAAGCACTGTCAGGCGTGTTTGGTGACGTTGCTGATGGTCTGAGTTCAATGTTCATATGGCGCATGGCCGGAACTGTGGCGGTAATGGCCGTGGCTTTGTTATGTTTGGTACTGACAGTCAGGAATTGTGCGAAGCCGACACCGAAAGGAGTGGTGGCATCTTCCGGCGGCGGTGGTTCTGCCGTCATGTCAAAACCTTCTGCAAGTGACCCGGTGGAAGTTTCGGTGAAAAAAGAACCGGCACCGCGGGCAAAGAAAGATGTCAGACGTGACTCATTGTCAAAGGCCGAGGAATACTTGGAGCAGATGGCGCTCCCAATCCCTAATATGGACAAGGCCAAAGCACAGAAAGTCAAAGAAGAATATTACATAAGATTAGAGAAAGCCGTGCTCCCGATAGGTGCTATTGCCAAATTCGTCCGGGAAAATAAGGACAGGATGATGGAGATGAAGCAAGATTCACTAAAAAGTTTTGTCCCCACCGATGGAGCGCAAAGAGCTATAAAAGAAGCGAGATTTTTAATAAACGGATTTTAGTTATGGCGAAAATCATATTGAAAGGTGATGAGGAAGCCCGCATGGGCATTCACTATGAGATTGACACTACTCTGCCTCCGATAGGTGAAGGAGGAATGGGAAAGGTGTATAAGGGCGTCCGTGTGGATGAGCACACGGGAGCGTTGCGCGCCGTTGCCATAAAGTTCATGTTTGACGGACTGCCGGAACGCTCTTATAAAAGGGCGAGACGTGAATCGGAGATACGTCTGCGTAATGACAACCTCGTTGAGATGCTTGGATTTATAGAATTGCCTTATATTGACGAAACCACCGGAACGCAGAAGACGCACTGTCATGTGGTGAGTGAGTTGCTTGACGGAGTGTCGCTGGCAGACGTGCTGGAAGGGCAGACAAAGAACCGTAATGGCGAGGAACTGCCCTTTGTCCTTAAGATGAGGCGTGAGTACATGCAGAATCCTGAGACCTTTGCCACGTTCATAGTGAAGAGCGTTCTGTCAGGCCTTATGGCGCTTCACGATGCGGGGTATATACACCGTGACATAGATCCGTCAAACATTATGCTTACGGCTGACGGTCATGTGAAACTGATAGATTTTGGAATAGCCAAACAGATGCGTACGCTTACCACAAGCGACAAGGCACTGACTGTGGCTGGCAAGTTCATGGGTAAGCCGGAATATGCCGCTCCGGAACTTGTACTGGGCGATGTGTCTCACCAGAACCAGACGACGGACATTTATTCGGTGGGCATCCTTTACTATCAGTGTATCGTGGGTCATACGCCGTTTGAGGGCGCACGCCACGATGTGCTTGACATGCAGTTGAAAAAGAAAATGCCTTTGGACAAGATAAAGAACAGAGGCATAAGGGCTGTCATAGAAACGGCATGCCAGAAACAGCAGCAGAAACGTTACAGCACATCGGCGCAGATGAGGGTCGCTTTGGAGAATTTGGGAAAAAAGAAGAGTCCCTTCATGGGAGTGACACAACGCTCCAGACTATGGATTGCGGCCGTAGTGGTGATTGCCGTTATGGCGTTGGCCGGATCTGTTACAATGATAAGGCATAATGAAGAACAGGAAGCGCGTAAGGCTGAAGCGGCACTTGCAGAGTTACACCAGAAGGAAACGTATGCGAAGATAGCGGCAAAGGTGGCTGAGGCGGATAAATTGGCAAAGTTGGGAGCAAATCTTGAAAGTGACGTCTATGAAGTGAACCTGATAAAGGCATGCCAGACCTATATTACGGCGGAGGGCATGGCGAGGAACAACAAAGGTGTGTATGACGCCGTACTGATAGAAAAGAAGAAGCAAGATGTGTTCAACAGCCTTGATTCTGCCAATGTGCTGCTGCAACAGCAGGCGGCGACTCTGGAGGAAGTGGGAGAGAGTGAACTGGCTGACATTTTCAGAAAGCGTGCGGCTAATGTGGAATCTTTTATAGCTAAAAATAAGAAATGAAAAAGAAAAGAAACATAGTGTTGTGCAGAATTGTGTCTATAATTGTGATGCTGACGGTATTCCATGTGAATGTAAAAGCTCAGGCCGACCAGCTTTATCTTGAGGGGAAAAAACTGGCGCAGGTGATGACTGTAAAGTCGCAGAATGCGGCCATCGGTAAATTCGAGGGTGCCAAAGTCATATATATGAGGGCAAACAAGAAAAAATTGTGTGACAAAGAGATAAGCATTTGTAGAGAGAATATAAAAAAAATAAAGGGTCGCGAACCCAAAAAGCCCCAAAAGCCCGAACCATCTCCCGTAGATCCGGTAGTGGCAGACAGTGTTGCAATGCCTGCATCGGATGACGTGTCGTTGGTGTTGAGTAAGACCACACTTGATTTCAAGGCATATCCTAAGGAGGGATACACGCAGACGGTAGAAGTCAAGTGTAACTATGATTGGAAAATAACGGAAAAACCTGAATGGGTGAATACATTTTTTTCCGAGGATAAGACAAAGATAAACATATCCGTAAAGGACAACGAAAGTGGCGATAAACGTGCGGGAGTAGTGGAAATCACCAGCCATGGCAAACGTGCCACGTTGATTATAAACCAAGGAAAGTCCAGTAAACTAAGAAAATTGACTCGTAAGATATGATAAGGTTCTTGTTAAGTGTGTTGTTTGCGACATATTCTGCCCTGTCCACGTTTGCACAGACGGAAGTGTGGGAGCTTGTCCCCGGCAGATATGACAGGATAGAACGTATCGGAGACAACCTTTTTGTTGCGTTTGCAGAAGGAAAGGCAGGACTGATAACATCTGACGGTAAGGAACTTGCCGCTAACGGAGTACTGGGAGAATATTATGAGGGACGCGCATTATACACAAGTACTGACGCAATGGGGGAGAGGGTGCTTGGATGTGTTACGGCGGACGGTCGCTATTATTCTTTTAAGGAACCTTGTTATACGTTGATGGGACAGAAGTTCTTTTCGGATGGGTTGTTGTCTGTAAAGAATGCAGACGGCAAACCGGGATATGTGGACGACCATGGAGTGCCGGTGGTAGGTTTTGACGGGAGATATACACGCATAAAACCTTTTACAGAGGGGTATGCTGCTGTGTATTCTGGGAAGAAGTACCATCTGATAGACAAGGAAGGAGTGGCTGTTAGATTCAGGTTTCCTACTGTCGGAGTGCTGCAAGGAGGAACGAATGTTTTTGGTGGTGTGGTGTATGTATGGGATACGGAAGGGAAATTCTATACCATGCGGCCTAACGAGAATGCTGTGTGTAAGAAGGTGAGCAGACCATCTAACACGGAAATGGATTTTCTCTCATGTTTTAAGAGTGTGACAGGACGTGAAAAAACTGTTCCGTTTGCCCGTAATGAATACCGGACTCCGAATGATGGTATAGAACTGCGGGAGTTGAATGGAAAGTGCGGAATAATACGTCATGTGTCAGACCAGAGTTTTACAGCCTATGAAGAATCGAAAAAGCCTCTTGCCTTTCATGCGGGGGAAACGGTTACATGTACCTTTACACTTGACGTGCCGCAGGTATGGAACGGAAAGAGGCTGGCAATACGGCTTTTTGCCGATGACGGAACGGCGGCATTGCTCACTGAGGGTATGGCGGGGAAATATTCTTTCCAGATCTCGCCTGAGAATACTTGTTCCAAAAGTTACAAATTGACAGTGCAAGCTGATGGACTTATGTTATTGAACGACTATGAACTGACGTGGGCGTTTGAGAAGAAATACAGGTGTGCCTCTTGTGGAAAGGACACGGATGTATGTCCGTATTCGGGCAAGCATCCGTTGCCCAAAGCTGATAATTCCTCTAAAAAGGAGACGAAGCGTGAGAGAAGCAGCGAGCCGGTATGTAAGACTTGTGGCAAAAAGCTGAGCGAGTGCACAAAAGGAGGCGTTCATTATTAATGCTTAATGTTTTATTACTTACTTAATAAATTATTTTTATGAAAAAATTATTCACATTATTTTATTTGGTTGCAATGGTCATGCCGATATTTGCCCAGACCGAGGAGGACGAGACAATTGGCACGTATGCAGACCGTAGTTATTCATTGCGGATGGGACCGACAGTGGGAGCGACATTCACAAAAATCACGCAGCCGGATGAAGGCAAACTTTTTGATGGCAAGGGTGCAGGATTTGCCGGAGGCCTTGCTTTGAAGATGCGCTTTGGCAGAATGAGTCCAGAATCTAATGGAGGTACAGGCATTTTGGGATTTGGATTAGAGGTAAAGTACGCTCAACACTCGGCAAAGACTTTTGGCGTTGATGAGGAAGGGACAAAAAATGCCAAATTCAAGATGAGCTATGTTGAGGTTCCTGTTTTTGTAGATTTGTATCCTTTTTACAAGTTGCCAAGCCTGAACACATTTTATGTTCAAGTCGGTATGCAATATGCAGGTACATTGGGAGTGAAGCCGGAAACACTCACTCTTAACAATCCTAATCCCGATATTGCCTATGTGAAATACAGGTTGGATGATAACGGAGCGAAACTGAAAGGTCAGGATGTACGTGCATTGGTCGGAATAGGCTACAATGTTCCAAACACGGGGCTTGACATAAATGCACGTTATTATAGCGGATTCAGTGATCTGGCGGGTAATTTTAAGAGCCGGATGCGTTATTTTGAGGTGTCACTGGCTTATTTGTTTAATCTTTAATCAGAAAACGATATGAAAAAATATATTTATTCTTTGGCAGCCTTTTTGGTAACATTCTTCTCTGCATGTACAAATGATGACATAGAAATAGAGCAAATAGGTGTAGCCCCAACAGGTGATCTCACAGTCAGCGTTTCAACGCAGAGTGTGTATGATGACTTTGGAGTGGCTGATGATTTTAAGACAAGGTTCTTAAGTGGCAGCTACAATATAGGATTATATACTTTTGTATATGACGAGGCTGGGAATCTTGCAGCGTCTGACAGTGTTTATACGCAGACATTCGGTAAGATTTCGCAGGAGTTTAAGAACTTGAAAGAAGGAAATTATACTTCCATCACATTAGAGATGCTTGTGGATGCAGATCACGATTATCAGTCTGATAATTGGGTGATAGTAGGCAAGGACAAGTTGTCCACATTGGAAATTGTAAATAAGAACAATGCCGCATATTGGTATTCGGCAGTAGGTGTGGCTACACAAAAATTCCAAGTAGAAAAGAATAAGTACAACTCTGTTGCTGTCACTCCTAAAGGAATAGGATCTATTATTGATACGAGAATGACGAACTTTGATCAATCGGAATATAAGAGTCTTACTCTTTTTACAAAGAATCAGCCGTTAGGACGTTATTTAGATCCTAATTTATTGGGAGATGATAGATTCCACTACGACAGCTATACGGCTGAGCGTGAATGGACGCATCGTGGATACGTTTTCAAGAGTGAAATATCAAGCATAGAATCTCCAACTATCTATTTATTGGAAGAAAGTCGCATTAATTACTGTTTTGGGGCAAGGAAAGTAGATAGTAGTGGTAAAATCATAAACTCATTTATTGCATACCCGGATAGAAATTCTTATTTCACTTTTGAGGATGGAAAAAGATATTATGCAGGATTCCACTATGTGGGTAATGATCTTTGTGAAGCAGGAATTTTTAATACAGAATTAGAATATAATAATTGGTATAATGAGAAAACTTCGCCCATACCATACTTGGATTATCTTTTGTCGTATGATGGTCCCTTTATTTCTAATTTCTCATCACCCAGTGTATGTAAGACATGGGGTGCATCTGTTAATATAGTACAGTCTAACATGAGGGGATTGACAGATTTTTCTTTATGCGAAGGGGCTAATGGTAAAGCTGTGTATGTAAGTGATAATGTTTATGAGATTGCATATATGTCAGGAAATCATAGTATCGTAGCATACAGCTTCACTTCTGAAACTTCTGGGCTTTTTGAGACTGATATATTGTATCCTAAAAGTATGTTTAAAAAAGAAACTATAATTAAGTATTTGGATGAGAACTATAAGTTTATGGCAAGTCAAGGTGATGTATATATGTATATGACCCAAGATAATACGACTATAGTTATGTTCTTCCCTCATCTGAAAAATGAAAAAGTTTGGGACATAGGTTTTGTGGATAAAAACTATATATCTCAAAGCCCGGCATTGGCAAGTAACAAAGCGTTGATGAGTAAGGCTATGAATTTGCAGAAATAATATGTTTGTAACCGCAGCATCACAGACTGGTACGTTTGTTACCAGTCATGTGATGTTGTTATATTCACTAACCTTTATTTATTCGCAAACAAAATAGACTCTATAATGAGGAAATTCATTTTACTTTCAGTATTATTGCTGGCATACTCCATGAGATTGTTGGCGATACCTGCCTTTAACAAGACTGTAAGTGTTGGGCAAAAGGATGGAACTACCCTCCATGTTGTTATTTGTGGCGATGAGCGTTGGCACTTCATGATGACATTGGATAGTATTCCTGTCTTTGAGACGCAGCAGGGATATTGTTATGGTTTTATTGAAAATGATACGCTTGCTGTGTCAGACGTTATGGCACATGATGCCCGGCAAAGGGATGAACAAGAGAGACTTTATGTTTCGGACAGACATAAGGTTAGGGAGTTTCTATTGCAGAAGCGTATGGAGCGGTTGGAACAGACGTTGAATGCGCAGGATGCTGCCAGGGCGCAGGCGTTGGGAGTGAAGAAGTCTTATGTAGGGTCTAAAAAAGGACTTGTTATTTTAGTGAATTTTGCTAACCTTTCCATGAGTTATGCCGATGCCTATGGTAAATTTAACAGTTTGTTCAATCAGGTAGGATATTCGGAGAATGGCAGTGTAGGTTCCGTACATGATTATTTCTACGACCAGAGTTATGGTAAGTTTAATCTTACCTTTGATGTGGCCGGGCCTGTTACTGTAAGCAGAAATTATGGGTACTATGGAGGTAATTCTCCTTTGTATGGTACAGATTATATGGCTTATGAGATGGTTGTGGAAGCTTGCCGGCTTGTAGATAGTCAGGTTAATTTCGCAGATTATGACTGGGATGGTGACGGCGAGGTAGATCAGGTGTTCTTGATTTATGCAGGATATGGCGAGAGTCAGGGTGCTCCTTCCAATACAATTTGGCCACATGAGTCTTATCTGGATGGGCGTAACGTGTCGCTTGTATTGGATGGCGTGAAGATAAACACTTATGCTTGCTCCTCAGAACTTACGGGTAATAGTGGAAATGTATTGACGGGTATAGGAACTCCTTGCCATGAATTCAGCCACTGCCTTGGACTTCCTGATTTTTATGACACAGATTATAGCGGAGCTTTTGGCATGGGACCATGGAGCCTTATGAATTCGGGATCGTATTCTGGACCAAAGCGTAATGGAGAGGTGCCGTATGGATATTCCGCCTATGAGCGCTGGTTTGCCGGTTGGCTTGAACCGATAGAACTGACTGGTACGCAACATATAGAGGCTCTGCCGGATTTAGGTGTTGTTCCTAAGGCTTATATTATATATAATGAGGGAAACAGAAATGAATATTATATTTTAGAAAACCACCAGCCGTCAAAATGGTATCAGTATGTGGATGTGTATAGGGATGTGCATGGTATGCTGATTACGCATGTTAACTACGATCTGAAAGCTTGGATGACCAATAAGGTAAACCCTACTCCTGCACTTCAACGCATGACCGTTATTCCTGCTGATAATAGTTATGGCTCTAATGAAATGGAATATAGGGGAGATCTATATCCCGGAATTAAGAGTGTGGTGAAGGTGACCGATGACTCTCATATTAATGCTGGCGGCACACTTTATAATCCGAACATTGACGGTACATATAATATGAATATTACAATAGATAATATTCTGGAGAATGTGGATGGCTCAGTTGCTTTTGATGCGATATTCAGAAATTCTATTCCTGCTCCAAAGGCTTTGCATGCTACAAACTTAAATTCGCAGGGTTATACTGCAAATTGGGAAATGGTACCGGAAGCGGATTACTATATTGTAGAGCAGACATCTATGGAAATTGATAATGCTTCACGTCCCGTTATCAAAAATCAGACGATAGAGTATGTATATGGGACAAGCCAAAGGATGGAGTGGCTTTCTGCCAATGGAACGACTATTTACCATGTAAAGGCAGTATCTAATGGTATCGCTTCTTCATGGAGCGAAACAATAGAAGTGGGGATGCCTACAGGTGTAATAGAAACAGTAACCGGTTCCACGGGACATTCTATACAGTATTATGGTATTAATGGGCAAATAAGGCTGCAGCCACAAAAAGGGCTTACTATTATCAAAGATGGTAGTGTTATAAGGAAAATGTTGATGCGATGAAATCTTGAAATATGTTATTGCTGGTTGTAAACACAGTTTTATTATCCAAAATCCCTGTAAAGTTTATATTTTTCAAATTTTCCCTTGAAAATATTTGGTGGTGAGTGAAAAAGTGTGTACCTTTGCACTCGCTTTCGGAAACGACGGTGCTTGGCCAGCAGGTTTTGAGCGTCCGGGGTTGTCTGGAAGCCGTCAATAGAGGCGTTCTT
>JAGAON010000001.1 GCA_017623655.1 Prevotella sp. | reverse complement strand
ATATATCACCCCTCGTCGCACGTTGTGCTCCTCGCCTGCCGGCTTCGGGGTTCCCGATACGTTTTGCGGGTATGCCATCTTAACACAGGGTTTACACCCTGTGCTGTAATATGTCACCCCTTCGGGGTTCGACGCCGGCATGAAACGATATTACAAATAAATACCGATAATACCGCAAATCACGCCCATATCCTGACACGATAATTACAAACGACGGTGTAGGGACGCACCTTGGTGCGTCCGCCAATATGAAAAAACACGCCAATCCGGACGCACCCGCTCGGCTTTGCCGCTTGCCATAGGCTTTATGCCGGCGGCAAGAAGGTGCGTCCCTACAACACGCTATAAGCCAGTATATTACAAATACCATTGTAAAATGGTGCTGATTACCTTGCAAAAGAGGCCTGATTGCAGTGTAATCAGGTGCTGTTTACAAGGTAATCAGCACCTGTTTGTTTTGCGCGTTACTGCGGACGGGATTTTCATGGCGTGAAGATTTTTTTTGAAAAAAGCGGAAAAGATTGTTAACATCACGCTGGCTGGTGCGTATTATAGTCAAAAAAACGCAATAAAGACAAGGAATATGCGATTAATAACCATCATTGCCGCCACGCTGCTTGTGGCCGTTTCCGCGCTGAATGCGGCGGAAAAGACAAAGAAAGACAAGAAAAGTTCCGAGAAGATATACCTTTCCGGCGACGTGTTTGACTCCTTCACCCGCGGTAAGGTTAAGGCGTTTATCACGCTGATGAACACCGACTCCACCGTGGTAGATACCATGACGTGCCACACCCGCGAGACGGGCACATGGTCATGGTATCAGTTTCAGGTTCCGCGCGAGGAAAAAAAATACATAATCCGCGCCACCGCCGACGGCTACCGCGATACTTGCGTGAACTATGAGCTGACCAATCTCAGCCGCAACCGCTACAAGGAAGTACCCACCATACTGATGAAGAAGAAGCAGGACGACGTGTATAAGGACGTGGATCTGGACGGCGTGGTGGTCAAGGGCACACGCATACAGGTGGCATACAAGGGCGATACCATCGTGTATGACGCCTCGGCGTTCAAGCTTCCGGAGGGTTCCATGCTCGACGGGCTTATCCGTCAGCTGCCGGGAGCGGAGCTGAAGGACAACGGCGACATATATATAAACGGTGTGAAGATAGACTATCTCACGCTCAACGGCAAGGACTTCTTCAAGGGGGACAACAAGGTCATGCTCGACAACCTGCCCTATTTCACGGTAAAGAACCTCAAGGTGTTCTACAAGGACACGAAGAAGAGCGAGATGCTCGGCCGTCAGGTGGAGGAGCAGGACTACGTAATGGACGTTACCTTGAAGCGGGAGTACTCGCGGGGATATATCGCCAACGCCGAGGTCGGCGCGGGAACGGAGAACCGATGGATGTCAAAGGCTTTCGGACTGCTCTACACCGACCACACAAGGGTGTCGATGTACGGCAGCGCAAACAACGTGAACGAGGACCGGACGCCCGGCAGTGACGGCGAATGGGACCCCAAGAAGATACCGAACGGAGTACAGGCTACAAGGCAACTGGGAATGAACCTCAACACGGAGGACAAGGAAAAACGCATAGACGAGAATCTAAGCGTGAGGCTGACGTGGAGCGATTCCGACGACGAGACACGCCAGTTCCGCGAGACTTTCAGCGACAACGGCAGCATATTCAGCAACAGTTGGGCGATGAACAGGAACAAGCAGTTCAATGTCAACACATGGAACTCGCTGTATATAACCAAGGCTCACCTCAGCATATTCAGCTACCTGTACTACACCAACAACAAGAACCGGTCGGCATCGGCCGACTCCACGTATGCCGCCACGCTGACAAACCGCAGCGAAAACATCGGAAGAAGCCTGCGGAAGTATCTTACCTTCTCCCAGTCCGTCAACTGGAACCAGCCGTTAAAGTCCGGTGACTACATCGATTTGGACCTTGGTGTGGGCTACAACAGCACCAGCCCGTCCGACTACTTCTACCGCGAGCGCACCTACTATGCCGCTACCGGGGCGACGGATGTGCGCAACCGTTACAACGACTCGCACAACTCGTCCCACAATTACACCGTGAGACCGGGGTATTTCCTTATGTTGCCCAAGGAGTTCATGGCCGCGGCGTCATACGAATATAACCAACGTTACACGAGCACTCATTCCGACCTGTTCAACCTTGAGCGTCTTCCGGGAAACGAGGAGGAAGAGCTGGGATGGCTGCCGACGCTCCGCGAGGACATGATGGAGGCCTACGACACCGACAACAGCCGACAGTATAACCTGACGGAACGCACGCATACCGGACAGCTATACCTACAAAAATCCACCAAAACGATGAGGTTCTTCGTGCGTATGCCGTACAGTTTCGTGTCGGAGAGGATGCACTACCGCGGCCATTCGCTCGACACCGTGGCCAGAAGGTCATACAGGAAGTTCTCGCCGGCCATCTCCTTCAAGACAAGGGGCAAGACACAGCGTCCCGTCCTGCTGGAATACCGCACGCGGATAACCACCCCCGACTTCGCGAGCCTCATGCCAATGACCGACACTTCCAACCCACTTTCGACGAGAGTGAGCAATCCTGACATAAAATCCAGCGTGCTGCACCACCTGAAGACACGCTTCACGTTCCGCAATGACAGCATAGGCCGCAACCTTTACATAGGCTTTGAGCTGAAGGCCACGGCCAACGCACAGGGCACACGCACCACATACAACCCGCAGACGGGTGCTTACACAAGGATGCGCGACAACGTTGACGGCAACTGGACGACGTTCGTCAACAGCGGATGGCAGCAGCCTCTCGACGCGAAAAAGCGTTTCCGCATAGACCTTTACGGCAAGGCGGAGTACCAACGAAGCGTCGATTTCGCCACGGTCACCACACAGGCGGCAGGCGATGACGGCGGCATGCTGATGGAATCGCCCCTCTCAAAGGTGGATAACGTGAACCTCATAGGCCACATCAAGCTCACATACAAACTGGGAGACCTGTCCGCCGGCATCATCGGCAAGATAACATCGCGCCACACGCGGGGCAAGCTCGACATCGTGAGGAGCATCGACGCCAACGACTTCCAGTACGGGTGGAACGCCACCTACACCATCCCCGTGCTCAACCTGACCGTCGCCACCGATATGACCATGTTCTCCCGCCGCGGCTATGAGAGCAGCGTGATGAACACGGACGAGCTGATATGGAACGCACAGCTGACCCGTTCCTTCTGCAAGGGCGCGCTGACGGCGAAGGTACAGGCGTTCGACCTGTTGCAGAACCTCAGCTCCACGCGTTACAGTGTCAACGCACAGGGACGCACGGAGACGTGGAACAACTGCATACCGAGGTATGTAATGTGCAGCCTTGCGTACAAGTTCAGCAAGAAACCGAAGAAGGATTGAGGAACTGCCCGCCTCGTGTAAGAGGGTGTATCAAAATGAAGTAAACAGGAGTTATCGCTCCGCTCAGGAGTTACAGGGAGTTAGCGGACAAATGATTTTACCTTGACATTCAGGCTATTGTCCGTTAACTTCATGCGGCACAAGCCGCATAACTTCCGTTAACTCCCGCTAACTTCCATATTTTGACACACCCTCGCCGATACCGCCGACACACGAAATACGGATGCACCAAGGTGCGTCCCTACATGAGGGCAAACGGCCTCCGTTGCAAAAGGGTGCTGATTACACTGTAAACAGCACCTGATTACACCACAATCAGCACCTGATTACGATGCAATCAGCACCCTTTTACAAAACGAGTATGTAGAGAGGCAGGCAGGATGCACGCCTTTCAGCGTAAAAACGATTAATGATATAATGACTAAACCACAGCACGACAGCCACTTATCCCTTTCCGCCCCGGGCGGGGAAGGGAGCGGCGGAGGGGCTTCCCCCGCCTTCGAGGCTTCGCTTCTCGCCCTACGTCCCTGCCTTGTCGGCATCGGACGTGACTTCTTCGGCGATGCCGACAGGGCGGAGGACGTGGCTCAGGAGACGCTGATGAGGCTGTGGGTGATGCGTGACAGGATAGACCCCGCGGTGCCGGTACGCCCGCTTGCCGTGAGAATGGCCAAGAACATCTGCATCAGTATGTGGCGGCACGAGCGGAAAACGGTGCACGGTGCGGCGGAAGACGATGTCGGCGGCAAGACGGCGGAAGCCGCGTCAGGCATGGAAGACAGCGACAACGCGCGCCTGCTGACCCTCGCCATGGACAGGCTTACGGCCGGAGAGCAGCGGCTGATGAGGCTGAGAAACGAGGAAAACATGGACATCGGCCAGATAACGGCGGTCACAGGAATAGCCCCGCGTTCCGTGAGCGTGATGCTGAGCAGGGCAAGACACAAAATCATTGAAGCATTAAAGAAAGGAGGTCACCTATGAATGACATTGACATCTTGACGCAACGTTACCTTGACGGCGCCACTTCCCTGCAAGAGGAGAGACGTCTGGCGGAGCTGATCGACAACTGTCCGCACGCTACGGAAGAGCAGAAGGCCATAGCGCTGATGCTCCGTCAGGGCGTGACACACAGTGAGGAGGAGATGGAACAATGGCTCGCCGAGGACGAGACGGCGGTATATGACAGCATGGTGGCACGCCGCCAACGCCGCAAGGGCATGGTGAAATGGGCTGCCGCGGCCTCGGTAGCCGCCATCGTCGGCCTCAGCCTGTGGCTCAACCTTCCCCAAGACAGGGACGGCATGATGCCGACGGCGATGCAGGAGCAGCCCTCTGCCGGCGACGACACGACCATAAGGCCGGGCGATGTGCCGGCCGTCCCGTGCGATTCCGTGTCCGACGTGCGGCAGCTGAAGCCCAAGAAACTCGTTGCCGAGGCCGACGTTGCCGGGACAAAGAAACCGAAGACGAGCGTGACAGACGACTTTCACGATGCCATAGCCTACATAGAAGCACGGCTGGATGCCGTGGTTGACAGCGTGGCACAGGCACAGGCAGAGCAGATGATAGCCACTGACGCACAGCTGTCAAGGCTCGCTTACAGTACAGAGCAAATCCCCCCCCAGTAAAAATGTAACCGAATTATGGATAAAGTCTTACTTCTTTTAGTCACAATACTCACCGCACTGCCCTGCGGGGCGTGGCGGAACGCGGAGCGTGAGACGCTTGAAAGGGAAATAGCGTTGTTCCGTTCGTCCGGGAGACTGATGCAGTCCACGGTACACAACGGACAGGGTATCTATGAGTATTACTTCAAATACACCTGCAAGGGCGACGAGGTTAACGACCCGTCGTTCCGTCCTTCCGAGCTGCTGCGCCTCGAACAGGCGTTCAAGTACAACACCGCCACGGCGCAGTCAAACTTTGCCCACAGCGCCGGAGACGGCAAGTCGCCGATGAAGGTCATCGGTTTCCGGTGGCCGAACAGCTACCGCGGCAGTGTAAGTTTTAACTTTGACCTTACCGATGAGGCCACCTATTACTTCACGACATACGCCGCCCCCGACTCGATACGTGCCTGTTACGCCTTGGTATGGAACGAAACGCGCTTCAATGACCATGCGGGAACGCCGTACCGGTGCTTCGACGGCTACATAATGACGCTCACCGGCAACCACTGGGACTATGACCTCGCGAGCTACAAGTATGTGTATGGCGACGACTTCTGGCAGCGAAAAGCGGACAAGGAGACGCCGCCCGAGCGGCAGGAGCAGTTTGATTTCTCCGTGTTTGCGGCCAAGATGGAAGAGCTGGACAAGCTGTTTACCGAGGCAATACGCGTGAAAGACCTGCAAAAGCAGAACGCTACCGTGTATGTTGCGGGCAAACAGCTGGACAACTACAAGGAGAAAATGACAATGCAGCAGGTTACCCAGATAGAAAGCATGCTGCGGAAATGGATGAAAAGCACGACGGATTCCTACATATCCCTGCAAACCGCCAAGGTGATGGGGCAGCTTGCGGAGAAGATGCAGTCTGTCTCCGGAGAAAGGGAGGAATACAAACTTGATACATACTCGTATGATTTCTTTCGTACCAACCTAAGGAAAGGGGTGGAATCGAGGATATTCGGAAAGCGTTTTTCCTATAATCCCGGCGACTATGGCGACCCTTACCCGTGGGAACTGACCGGCACTGCCGGCAAAGGCAGCCGTTTTGTGAATATAAATCCGGAGACTTTCAACGGCAAGGATTATGTGCGCAGGGTGAAAGACGGTGCATTCAGCTTCAGGAGCCGCCTGCAACGGGGGCAGTTTGTGTCCGTCTCTGACGACAGCAACGCGAACTACTGGTGGGTAATCAACGACTCCCTGCCCGTCCGCATAGACCTCAACGACGGCACGATAGAAGGCTCTGACCTCAACAAACGCTTCATGTCATACCAGCAACGCATACGCAACATGGCGGAGGAGACGAAGAAATACAGCGCGATAGTGTGCGGTTACAAGGTGGTACTGGACGAGGAAGGCTACAATTCGGTGGTGGATTCGGTGCGGAAGATACAGTATGAGGCGATAACCGGGAACAAGGACAACATAATCCCCGCCTTCTACCTGAAAGACCTGTGCACGCTGATGCCGCCGGAACAGCTCGACAGCGTCATGAAACGCGGCTACGCCTACTCCGACCACGTGGCGATGCAGCCGGCGTGGGACTTCTACGAAGGGCAGAAGAAGCGCCTGCCGGGGCAGCAATACCACGACGTTGAGTTGCAGGACACACTCGGCAACACCCGCCGCCTCAGCGAATTTGTGTGCAAGGGCAACTATGTGCTGCTGCACTTCTGGAGCACTTGGGACGGCAGTTCACGCGGAGAACTGAAGAATATCAAGGACATCGTGAGGAATAACATGGACAAGCCGCTGACGGTGATAGGCATATCGCTCAACCAAGACACGCGGGACTGGAAGAACTACATCAAGGCCCGCGGCCTGAAATGGACTCACCTGACCAACGGCAAGTCGTTCGACAGCGAGGCGGCAAGGGCATACGGCGTCATCTCCATGCCCATGACGGTGCTCATATCGCCCGACGGCACGATAGTGATGCAGGGTGTGCAGCATGAGAATCTGGCCGGAAAACTGAAAGAATTTATACCGGATATCGTTGTGAAATGATAAAATAAAATTTGTTAGTGGAAGCGGGGCAGACGGACAGGCAAGTCCGTTTGCCCCACATTTTTTATGCCCGCAAAACAGGGGTGAGAACAGACCGCCGTGTAATCAGCACCTGATTACACGGTAAAAGAGGCCTGATTACATTGTAATTAGCACCTGATTACACTGCAATCAGCACCCTTTTACTTTACGGGCGGAAAAGGCTGTCTTTTTCATCCGCCGCAAGTCCCGGCATGGCTTAAAACAACCGGGGAAACGGGTAAAAAGACATTGTTATAATGTTTTTCCACAAAAAATGGCGAAAATATTTGCGGGGACGGATTATTTTGCGTACCTTTGCAGCGTTCAGAGGAATGAGGGGCTCACGCAAGAGTCCCTCATTCGTTTTTTCGTAGCCGCGGCATTCCGCACTGTGGGGTGGCGGCGGAGAAAGGACTGGACAGGAGATTTCCGTAACATAAGAGACTGACAATGATCGAAAAGAAGAAAGTTCAAGAGATTGTGGAGGAATGGCTCAGCGACAAAGAGTACTTCCTCGTTGACGTGGATGTGACACCTGACGACCGCATAGTGGTGGAGATAGACCACGCTGACGGCGTGTGGATAGAGGACTGCGTGACGCTGAGCCGCTACATAGAGGAGCGGTTGAGCCGCGACGAAGAGGACTATGAGCTGGAAGTGGGCAGCGCGGGCATCGGACAGCCGTTCAGGGTGGAGCAGCAGTACATGGCCAGCGTGGGCAAACAGGTGGAGGTGCTCAGTGCCGACGGAAAGAAGTATAAGGGAGAGATGCGCAGGGTGGAGAACGGGGAGTTCACCATCGCCACGCAGGAGAAGGTGAAGGAAGAGGGCAAGAAACGCCCCGTGGTGAAGGACGTGGAGCGTACCTTCCGGACGGACGGCGTGAAATACTGCAAGTACATCATCAAATTCTGAACATATACGGGCTGACGCCCTGTAACAATCACTGACAAACAAAAAACAATATAAAAGCAAACATGGCAACAAAGACTACAGAACAAGTACCAAACATGATTGAGACGTTCAAGGAGTTTAAGGACACCAAGAACATCGACCGCACTACTCTCGTCAGCGTATTGGAGGAGAGTTTCCGCAATGTAATAGCAAAACTGTTCGGCAGCGATGCCAATTTCGACGTTATCGTAAACCCTGACAAGGGTGACTTCGAGATTTACCGCAACAGAGTGGTGGTTCCCGACGGCGAGGTGGCGGACGAGAACAAGGAGATAGCGCTGTCAGAGGCGCAGAAGATAGAAAGTGACTACGAGGTGGGAGAGGACGTCAGCGAGCGCGTTAACTTCGCGCAGTTCGGCAGACGCGCCATACTCAACCTGCGGCAGACGCTTTCCAGCAAGATACTGGAACTGGAACACGACACGCTCTATAATAAATATAAGGATCGCGTGGGCGAGATTATAACGGGAGAGGTCTATCAGATATGGAAGAGAGAGGTGCTCGTAATCGACGACGAGGGCAATGAGCTGACGCTGCCGCGCGCCGAGCAGATACCTAACGACCAGTACCGCAAGAACGAAGCGGTGAAGGCCGTGATAGAACGCGTGACGAACGAGAACAACAATCCAAAGATCATACTCTCGCGCACATCCACATTGTTCCTCCAGAGACTGCTCGAGGCGGAGGTACCGGAGATTGCCGACGGTCTGGTGGCCATACGCAAGATTGCCAGAATACCGGGAGAGCGCGCGAAGATAGCCGTAGAGAGTTTCGACGACCGCATCGACCCTGTCGGAGCGTGCGTAGGCGTGAAGGGCGCAAGGGTGCACGGTATAGTAAGGGAACTGTGCAACGAGAACCTCGACGTGCTCAACTACACGCAGAACACCAAGCTGTTCATACAGCGCGCGCTGGCTCCGGCGCAGATAAACAGCATCGTGCTCAACGAGGAAGAGCGCAAGGCTGAGGTGTATCTGAGACCGGAAGAGGTGTCGCTCGCAATAGGAAGGGGCGGACAGAACATCAAGCTCGCGAGCATGCTGACCGAATATACCATCGACGTATTCCGCGAACTGGAGAACGACAGCGTGGATGAAGAGGACATATATCTTGACCAATTCAACGACGAGATAGACCAATGGGTGATAGACGCGGTAAAGGCCATCGGACTGGATACGGCCAAGCAGGTAATAAACGCACCGCGCGAGATGCTCATCACCAAGGCTGACCTCGAGGAAGAAACGGTGGATCACCTGCTCAATGTGCTGAAAGCGGAGTTCGAACAGCAGTAAACCACATGGCGCACAGCACGCCAAACCAAGTAAAAGACTAAACAAGCAAGATGAGTATAAGACTAAACAAAGCAATATCAGAACTCAACATCGGTCTGCAAACGGCTGTTGACTTCCTTGAAAAGAGACCCGAACTGGGCGAGGTGAAGAACGAACTGTCTTTCAAGTTAAAGGAAGAACAGTACAATGCGCTCGTTTCCGCATTCAAGGGGGACAAGGAAGTCCGCACGCAGGCAGAGAAACTGCTGAGGAAACCTGAAAAGAAAAAGCAGGAAAAGGCTGCCGCGAAGAAACCGACACAGGCCGTAACACCCGGTGACAGCATAATAGCGAAGAAGGAAATCAAGCCGCTCGGCAAGATAGAACTGCCCGCAAAGGGAAAGAATGCGCCTGCCGCAAAAGAGGAAAAAGCGGCGCAACAGACGCCGGAGGCAAAGCCGGCAGAGACCAAACAGCCGAAGGAAGAGGTGAAGAAAGAGGCGGAAAAGCCTGTGGAGACACCCGCACCGAAGCCGGTTGAAGAGCCAGCCAAGGCACCGGAAGCCACTGCCGCCGAGCCGGAGAAGCCACAGACAGCCGCAACAGAGAGCAAAACGGAACTGTTCACGCTACGGAGCGACAGGAAAACAGTGGTAAGACCGAACGTGATAGGCACCATAGACCTGTCGGCCATCAACCAGAACACCCGTCCGAAGAAGAAGTCCAAGGAAGAGAGAAGAAGGGAAAGGGACGACAAAGCGGCGCAGAACAGTACCGAGAAGAAGAAGCGTACACGCATCGGAAAGGAGCGTGTCGATATTAACGACGCGGCAAACCAGCCCGGGAAGAACACCAAAAACGGGAAGAACGGACGGCCGGGAGCTAACGGCCAAGGCAACGGAGGCAACCAGAACGGCGGCAACTCGGGCAAGAAGAACAACCGCCAGAGGGGCAGACAGCAGCCGCAGGAGGTTAGCGAAGAGGACGTAGCACGTCAGGTAAAGGAGACTCTTGCAAGACTGACAAGCAAGGGTAACCAGAACAAGAAGGGCGCGAAATACCGTAAGGAGAAGCGTGACGCGGCGGCAGAGCAGCGTGATGCCGCAATGGCAGCGGAGGCAGCGGAGAACAAAGTGCTCAAGCTCACGGAGTTCGTGACCGTCAGTGAGCTGGCGACAATGATGGATATTCCCGTGACAAAGCTCATAGGAACACTCATGTCGGTAGGTCTCATGGTGTCAATAAACCAGCGTCTCGACGCGGAAACCATCAACCTTGTAGCCGATGAGTTCGGCTTCACGACGGAATATGTAAGCGCTGAGGTCAGCGAGGCAATCCAAGAAGCCGAGGATGACGAGAATGACCTGACCCACAGGCCGCCGATCGTAACGGTAATGGGACACGTTGACCACGGTAAGACGTCGCTGCTCGACTACGTTCGCAACACCAACGTCATAGCAGGTGAGGCCGGCGGCATCACGCAGCACATCGGAGCGTACAACGTAAAGCTCTCCGACGGACGGCGTATAACGTTCCTTGACACCCCGGGTCACGAGGCATTCACCGCCATGCGAGCCCGCGGTACACAGGTAACCGACATCGCCATCATCATAATAGCGGCCGATGACTCGGTCATGCCGACTACAAAAGAGGCGATAGCACACGCACAGGCGGCGAACGTTCCGATGGTCTTCGCCATCAACAAGATAGACAAACCGGGCGCAAACCCTGACAAGATACGTCAGGATCTGTCCG
Organism: Prevotella sp.; assembly: GCA_017623655.1. Taxonomy (GTDB): domain Bacteria; phylum Bacteroidota; class Bacteroidia; order Bacteroidales; family Bacteroidaceae; genus Prevotella. The sequence continues at coordinate 153,957 of JAGAON010000001.1, read as the reverse complement.
CAATGAACCTCCTTGTGGAGGAATGGGGCGGCAAATACCAGTGTCAGGAAATCTCGGCCAAGAAGGGATTGGGCGTCGAAGAGCTGATGGAGAAGGTGCTCCTTGAAGCTGAAATGCTCGACCTTAAGGCCAACCCGAACCGCAAGGCCACCGGTTCCGTGATAGAATCGTCACTCGACAAGGGCCGCGGTTACGTCTCTACGGTGCTGGTAAGCAACGGAACGCTGAAGCAGGGCGACATAGTCATTGCGGGAACGGCATGGGGTCGCGTCAAGGCCATGTTCAACGAGCGTAACCAACGCGTCGAGAAAGCAGGGCCGGCAGAGCCTGTCATCATCCTCGGTCTCAACGGAGCACCGCAGGCGGGAGACTCTTTCCACATCATGGAGACCGAGCAGGAGGCGAAGGAAATAGCCAACAAGCGACTGCAACTGCAACGCGAACAGAGCCTGCGCACCACCAAGACGCTCTCTCTTGAGGAGATAGCTCACCGCGTAGCACTTGGTGAATTCCACGAGCTTAACCTCGTTGTCAAGGCCGACACACAGGGTTCCGTGGAGGCGTTGAGCGACTCTTTCATCAAGATGTCAACCGAAAAGGTGCAGGTAAACGTCATAATGAAGGGCGTGGGACAGATTTCCGAGAACGACGTCATGCTGGCCTCAACCGCCGCCAACGGCATGATCGTGGGCTTCCAAGTACGTCCTTCCGTTCCCGCAAAGCGCTTGGCAGAGCAGGAAGGCGTGGAGATAAACACCTACTCCGTCATCTATGACGCCATGGACGACATCAAGGCCGCCATGGAAGGCATGCTTGACAAAATCAAAAAGGAGGTTTCCACCGGACAGGTCGAGGTCAAGGAGGTATTCAAGATATCCAAGGTCGGAACGGTGGCGGGTGCCTTTGTCACGGAAGGCAAAGTGCACCGCAGCGACAAGGCGCGTCTGGTACGCGACGGCATCGTGATACACACCGGCGCCATCAACGCCCTGAAGCGTTACAAGGACGACGTGAAGGACGTGGCGAACGGACTGGAATGTGGTATCTCACTTGTCAACTTCAACGACATTCAGGCAGGAGACATCATCGAGACATTCACAGAGATAGAGGTGGAACAGAAACTGTAACATCCTCACATACAGCAAAGCGTGGAAGGGCTGCAAAGCCTTTCCACGCTTTTTCCGTTATTTTCGTTTTGGCGGACGCACCAAGGTACGTCCCTACATGAGGCGGGCTGTCTTGGCGGACGCACCAAAGGGTGGGAGTTATAAGGTGTTAAGGGGGAGTTATGCGGTTTACACCGCCGGAAGTTAACGGACGATGGGTTTGTTTATTAAAAGGAAAGCTATATTTCGGACGCACCAAGGTACGTCCCTACATGAGGCGGGGTATGCGCCGCTGTCAATGATTTCTCCAACCGGTCAGCCACCCGACGAACCTCTCCACGCTCTCGTCGTAGGCGTAGCTGCCCGTCAGCGGCTCGCCGTCCGCATCGACAATAACATAGAAAGGCTGCGCCGCATTGCCGAACTTGTGGCTTTCCAGCAACGCCCACTTGTCGCCTACGGTGCGTAACACGCGGCCGTCCGCAGTCTGTTTCCGCGGCAACGGCGTGCGGTCATCCACATACAGCCGCGCGACCACAAACTCATTCCTTAATATATCGCGCACACGCGAGTCGGTAAACACCGCCGCCTCCATCTTGCGGCAGTTCACGCAACCGTATCCCGTGAAGTCTATGAACACCGGCTTGCGCTGCTTCCGCGCCTCGGCAAGAGCCTCCTCATAGTCCGTGAACACCACTTCCTCCGCCTCGGCGGCAGGCGGCAGAAAGGCGGACACCAGCGTACACGGCGCACCTTTCAGCCCCGGTATGAGGTAAAACACAAACGCATAGCACACCACCGCCACCTTCTGGCGGCGCAGGGGATTGATTCTGCCGCGCGACCAGTCAACGGTGTGATAGACGCCGCAGGCAAAGGCCAGGACAATCCACACCCCGATGAACACCTCGCGGGGCAGTATGTGCCATCCGTAGGCAAGGTCCGCCACGCTGAGGAACTTCAAGGCGAAGGCCAACTCCACGAAACCCAGCGTCACACGGACGCTTGTCATCCACCGGCCCGACCTCGGAACGCGCTGCAACAGTTTTGGGAACAGGGCGAAAAACGTGAACGGCAGCGCCAGCGCAAGGGCGAAGCCGGTCATTCCCACCACCGGCATCAGCAACTGTTCCATCCCCCCTCCGCCTGTGGTCACCGTGGCAATCTCGACCAACAGCAGCCCCATTATCGGCGCTGTGCATGAGAAACTCACCACCACCATGGTCAGTGCCATAAGGAATATGCTCACTATGCCCGTGGTGGCACTGCTCCTGCGGTCAAGAGAATCGGCCCATGACGACGGCAGACGCAGCTCGAACAGACCGAGAAGCGACAGTCCGAAGACCGTCAGCAGCACGAAACAGGCCACGTTGAACACCGCGTCCGTAGATAATTTGTTAAGCGCATCCGCCCCAAACAGTATGGTAAGCAGAAATCCCAGCGCAAGGAATATCACAACGATGCAGACCCCGAAGAGCACCGCCCCCTTCACGTCGCCGCCCGGCTTGCCGTCCTTCCCGCCACGCTTCATGAAGAACGATACCGTAAGCGGTATCATCGGCCACACGCAGGGCGTCAGCAGGGCGAGCAGTCCGCCGGCAAAGGCGAGGAAGAAGAAGGCGAGCAGCGAGACGCCACCATCCTGTTTCGTCTGCGGAGCGACCACAGGCGAGACTCCGCCAAAGGCCTTCAGCTTGTCAACCACCGGCTGCCAAGCGGGCGAACCGGTGAAGTCCGCCACTCCCGAGCTGTCTTCCTGCACTGCGGAAACAGCACCGTCACTGTCCGAAGCCACAGCCTTTCCGTCAACGTCCGCCACATTCTCCCCGGTTCCGGCGGCACTTTCCGCTTTCGCCGCCACCTTTTCCGCGGCGGAGGCGGGCGTTCCCTTACGTTCAAACTCCACCGTCTGCGGGGCAAGACAAGCCTTGTCCGTACACAGCACGTATTGCAGATAGCCTTTAAGGTGCCAGTCGTCACGCGTCACGGTGAACCGCTGCTTATAGACCGCGGCACCGCCGTCGGCGTCCTGCCCCACCCCGTCACCGCTCTCGGACAGGCCACCCGAGGGCTGCAAGCCGTCATGCGCCTCAAGCGTCAGCGTGCGGTCGCTGACGTGCCAGCCGTCCGCAAGGGTGCCGGAGACGGTGAGTGTCACCTCCTTCGCACCCGTTTTCGTGACGTCCCACGTAAAAGTAGCCTGTCCGTAAGTCATGCAGCACAACAGGGAGAGCACCAGAACAAAAAAGTGTCTTATCTTCATCTCTTAATCATTGTTTTTTTATTTCCGCTTGCAAAGATAAGCATTTCCCCCGGATTACGCCGCCATTGCCGGCATAAATAATATTAACGGGCGGGCGGTCACGGTATATATGCGACGCGGTAGAGACGATGTACCACATCGTCTCAATGACATAAGGGGCGGAAGAAAGGCGCGTGAGGGCGTGTCAAGATGTAGAAGTTAGCTGGAGTTAACGGAAGTTATGCGGCTTGTGCCGCATGAAGTTAACGGACAATAGCCTGAATGTCAAGGTAAAATCATTTGTCCGCTAACTCCCTGTAACTCCACGGCATAGCTGTAACTCCCGTTAACTTCCACATTTTTATACACCTCCTACAACTGCGGACAAACACCCCCTCCGCAATCAGCACCTAATTACATTGCAATCAGCACCTGATTACCGAGTGATCAGCACCTGATTACAACCTAATCAGGTGCTGATTGCAACGTCACTCTGTTCCCGTTGGTTTTCAAGCGGTTATAATGCACGCAAGAAGATAGCTGTTGTAGGGACGCACCTTGGTGCGCCCGCCGATTCCATCAGCACAGCATATCCGGACGCACCAAGGTGCGTTCCTACATAAAAGCAAGCGACCGCCGCCCCAACAGACCGCCGATTAGTTAAAAAAAACAAAATCAGATATATATAATAAGGTGTGAAGAAAAATATTTGTACTTTTGCATCCAAATTGAAAATAAACATACTTACACAATATGCAAGACAACTTAGTTATCGTAGAGAGCCCCGCCAAGGCCAAGACCATTGAGAAGTTCCTTGGCAAGGACTTCAAGGTAATGTCAAGCTACGGACATATCCGTGACTTGAAGAAGAAGGAAATAAGCATCGACATAGATACGCTGGAGCCGGAATATGAGATTCCGGAGGAGAAGCGCAAGCTCGTGGCCGAGCTGAAAAGCAACGCGAAGAAGGCGAAGAAGGTATGGCTGGCTTCCGATGAAGACCGCGAGGGAGAGGCCATATCATGGCATCTGTGCGAGGTGCTCGGACTGGACGAGAAGAACACCAACCGCATAGTGTTCCACGAAATCACGAAGAACGCCATACTGAAAGCCATCGAGACACCGCGACATCTGGACATGAACCTTGCCAATGCGCAGCAGGCACGCCGTATGCTTGACCGCCTTGTGGGCTTCAACCTCTCGCCCGTACTGTGGCGCAAGGTAAAGCCTTCACTCTCCGCAGGCCGCGTACAGTCGGTGGCGGTAAGGCTGATAGTGGAGCGGGAACGTGAGATTCAGGCCTTCAAGGCTGAGCCTTACTTCCGTGTGGCGGCCGTGTTCAACGCCGACGGCACCGACATCAAGGCGGAACTGAACCGCCGTTTCACCACACGCGAGGAGGCTTTGGCGTTCCTCGAGAAGTGCAAGGGCGCGCTGTTCACCATCGGCAGCATACAGAAAAGGCCGCTGAAACGCACGCCGGCACCGCCGTTCACAACCTCGACACTGCAACAGGAGGCCGCAAGAAAGCTCGGATTCACCGTGTCGCAGACCATGATGGTGGCGCAAAGGCTGTATGAGAACGGTTACATAACATATATGCGTACCGACTCCGTGAACCTTTCCAGCCTCTGCATAGGCACGGCCAAGGAGGCGGTGACGGCTCTTTACGGCGAAAAATACAGCAAGTCACGCAACTACACCACCCACTCAAAGGGGGCACAGGAGGCTCACGAGGCCATAAGACCCACATACATGGACAAGCAGGAGGTGGAAGGCACGCAGCAGGAGCGCAGGCTCTACGACCTGATATGGAAGCGCACGGCCGCCACACAGATGGCGGACGCGGAGCTGGAGAAGACGGTTGTGGAAATCAACGTGTCAGGATGCGAGGAGATATTCGTCGCAACCGGAGAGGTAGTGACGTTTGACGGCTTCCTGAAAGTATATCGCGAGAGCGACGGAGACAATGACAACAGCGGCGAGAAGGACGAGAACGGAACGCTGATGCCGGCCACAATGAAGGAGGGCAACACGCTTTCGCGAAAGGAGATAACCGCCACCGAGCGCTATTCGCAAGGCCCTCTGAGATACACCGAGGCCTCATTGGTGCACAAAATGGAGGAACTGGGCATAGGAAGACCGTCAACCTACGCCCCGACCATATCCACCATACAGCAGCGAGAGTACGTGATGAAGGGCGACAAGAAGGGTGAGGAGCGCACATACACCATAGACACGCTGACAGACAAGGGCATATCCACGAAGACAAAGAAGGAGATGGCGGGCAACGAGAAAGGCAAACTGCTGCCTACCGACATCGGAATGGTGGTCAATGACTTCCTCATGGAGTTCTTCCCCGGTATCATGGACTACAACTTCACGGCCAACGTGGAGAAGAAGTTTGACGCCATAGCGGACGGAACGGAGGACTGGCACCGGATGCTTCGCGACTTCTACAAGGACTTCGAGCCGACGGTTGAGAGCACGCTGAAGTCGAGAAGCGAGCACAAGGCGGGCGAACGCATACTGGGAGAGGAGCCGAAGAGCGGCAAGACCGTGTCGGTAAAGATAGGCCGCTACGGCCCGGTGGTGCAGATAGGAACGGCGGATGACAAGGACAAGCCGCGGTTCGCGCAACTGCCGAAGGAGTACTCCATCGAGACGATAACGCTGGAAGAGGCGCTGGAACTGTTCCGCCTGCCGCGCACGGCGGGCAGCTTTGAGGGCACGGACGTAATCATAGGAGCAGGCCGTTTCGGCCCGTATGTGCTGCACAACAAGAAGTATGTCTCCATACCCAAGGGCAAGGATCCGCTCACCATCACGCTGGAAGAGGCGGTGGAGCTTATAAACGAAAACCGCAAGACGGAGCAGAAGCGCCACATAAAGGCCTTCGCCGAAGACCCGAAGATGGAGGTCATGAACGGAAGATACGGCCCGTACATCGTGTATGACGGCAAGAACTACCGCCTGCCGAAAGCCCTTCACGACAAAGCGGCGGAGCTTACGTATGACGAGTGCATGGAGATTATTCGAATTAAAAATTAAAAAATAAGAATTAATAATTATGATTACCTCTATATGCTTGTACGAAAAGAAAACATATTAGTACAAAAGTCTGAGGCATTCACAGATAGAATAATAAGAATGTCTGCCTACTTGCGGCACAAGGGGGCTGACAATAACATCTTAAAGCAAATATTCAGATCTAGAACAAGTATCGGAGCTAACGTATGCGAAAGCAAATATGCGCAAAGCAGGGCTGATTTTGTGCATAAACTTAGTATCGCTTTGAAAGAAGCCAACGAGACAGACTATTGGTTAAGAAAGCTATACACGGCGAAAAGTCTGACCGATACGGAATACAACTCCATGAATAATGATGCGGAAGAAATAATAAAGATCCTTGTGGCGATAATAAACACGACCAAGAGGAACGGATTATAAGCACGCGAAAAAACACAAAATAAAAGGGAAGCAGACATTGACCACCTTATAATCAACCGTAAAAAGTAATCATAATTATTAATTATTATCTCTTAATTATTAATTAAAAAAGTGACAAGAATAATCTTAATCGGCTATATGGGAGCCGGAAAGACCACCGTCGGGAAGGCTCTCGCCAAGGAACTCGACCTGCCTTTCTACGACCTCGACTGGTATATAGAGACGAGAATGCACAAGAAAGTGAAGGAAATCTTCGACGAACAGGGCGAGGAAGGGTTCAGGAAGATAGAGCGGAACATGCTGCACGAGGTGGCGGAATTTGAGAATGTGGTGCTCAGCTGCGGCGGAGGGACACCGTGTTTCTTCGACAACATGGAGTACATGAACGGCCAAGGCACCGTAATCTACCTCAAATGCTCGCCCGAGGTGCTGTTCCACCATCTGAAAATGGGCAAGGGCGTAAGGCCGCTGCTGCTGGGAAAGAACGACGAAGAGCTGATGGCCTTCATAAGAGAACAGCTGGAAAGGCGGGAGAAGTACTACATGAAAGCAGACAACATCGTTGACGTGACGCTGATGGAAAGCCCCGACAAGATAGCGATAACCGTAAACAAAGTGAAAGAAATAGCAAAACGCGAACAATAAAACAATACAACAAACTGCACTATCGATGAAGAAGTGGACCATTGAAGACTCCAAGGAGCTGTATAACATGAAAGGATGGGGAACGTCCTATTTCAGTATCAACGAGAAAGGCAACGCCTGTGTATCGCCGCTGAAGGACGGGAGCGAGGCCGACTTGCGCGACATTATCGACGAGCTTCAGCTGCGCGACATATCCACCCCGGTGCTACTCAGGTTCCCGGACATACTCGACAACCGCATCGAAAAGACCGCATCGTGCTTCAAGAAGGCGGCGGACGAGTACGGATACAAGGGCGAGAGCTTCGTGATTTACCCCATAAAGGTGAACCAGATGCAGCCCGTGGTCGAGGAGATAATATCACACGGGCGCAAGTTCAACCTCGGACTGGAGGCGGGGTCAAAGCCGGAACTGCACGCGGTGATAGCGGTGCAGTGCCAAAGTGACTCGCTCATCATCTGCAACGGCTACAAAGACCAGGCCTATATAGAGCTGGCGCTGCTGGCACAGAAGATGGGCAAGCGCATATTCATCGTGGTGGAGAAACTCAACGAGATAGACATCATAGCCAAGGCGGCAAGGAAACTCAACGTGAAGCCCAACCTCGGAATACGCATCAAGCTCGCTTCCTCTGGCTCGGGGAAATGGGAGGAGAGCGGGGGAGACGCCTCAAAGTTCGGCCTTACGGCGTCAGAACTGCTTGCGGCACTGGCAAAGCTCGACTCAATCGGCATGCACGACTGCGTGAAGCTGATACACTTCCACATCGGAAGCCAGATAACCAAGATAAGAAGAATACAGAACGCCCTGAGAGAGGCGGCGCAATTCTACATCAACCTGCACCAACTGGGCTACAAGGTGGAGTACATCGACTGCGGCGGCGGGCTGGGAGTGGATTACGACGGCACACGCTCCAGCAGCTCGGAGAGCAGCGTCAACTACAGCATACAGGAGTATGTGAACGACTGTATATACACCTTCGTGGAGGCATCGGACAAGAACGGCCTGCCGCACCCTAACCTCATAACCGAGTCGGGACGCTCGCTCTCGGCGCACCACAGCGTCCTTGTCATCGACGTCTTGGAGACAGCGTCGCTTCCGGAGATGCGGGAAGAGTTCGAACCGAAGGACAATGACCACCAGCTCGTAAAGGACTTGTACGACATCTGGTGCAACATCGACTCGCGCTCGCTGCTCGAATACTGGCACGACGCGGAGCAGATACGCGAGGAGGCGCTCAACCTCTTCGCCATGGGAATGGTAAACCTGAAGACAAGGGCGGAGATAGAGTCCATGTACTGGAGCGTATGCCGGGAGGTGCTGACGCTCACCAAGACGATGAAGCATGTGCCGGAAGAGCTCAGGGGCATGGAGAAACTGCTGGCGGACAAATACTTCTGCAACTTCTCCCTGTTCCAGTCACTGCCCGATTCATGGGCCATCGACCAGGTATTCCCCATCGTTCCCATCCAGAGGCTCAACGAACGCCCCACGCGTCTGGCCACATTACAGGACGTCACCTGCGACAGCGACGGCAAGATAGCCCACTTCGTGACCTCAAACCACCTCTCGTCCGCCCTGCCCGTGCACCCTCTCAGGAAGAACGAGCCTTACTATATCGGCGTGTTCCTCGTCGGGGCGTATCAGGAAATACTCGGGGATATGCACAACCTGTTCGGCGATACCAACGCCGTCCACATCTCAATGCGCGACGGGAAGTACCACATCGACCAGGTATTCGACGGCGAGACGGTGGAGGAAGTGCTCGACTACGTGCAGTACAACCCCAAGAAACTGGTGCGCCAGCTTGAGATATGGGTGACGAAGAGCGTGAAAGAGGGAAAGATAAGCCTTGAGGAGGGCAAGGAGTTCCTGTCAAACTACCGCTCCGGGCTGTACGGTTACACGTATCTTGAATAACAGTAATCACATATATGGCAATGAATAGATATGAGATACTTGAATCAATTTCACAAACAAAAGACGGAACGCTGTCTGAAAAGAATACAGAACTGGCTCGCATTGCCAATGACATACGAAGAGCAACAGAGCGCAATAGACCGGATGAAACGCAATATGGCATTGGGCGAAAAGATGTAATGTATGTAATATGAGACGATGTGATACATCGTCTCTACACCGCAGGGCGGCATATTCCGTGCATTACGCCGCACATTACGCAACACACGGAAAATCCATCATACGGCAACACAAAAACAAAAGGGTGCCGATTACCTTGCAATCAGGTGCTGATTACCATACGAAAGGGTGCTGATTACCATACGAAAGGGTGCTGATTACAGTGTAATCAGCACCCTTTTGCCATGACTTTCGTAATACTTTGAAAAGCAATGCGTTGTAGGGACGCACCAAGGTGCGTCCGAATTTGCGGCAAAAGCGGCGGATATGGAGATGCAAAACAAAAATTCCGCTGTTTTATTTTGCCGGTTAACGATTATTTTGTAACTTTGCACCGCATTTGGTTTCTGGCCCATACACAATCGAGGCCGGACTAAGATGGGAACGCAGTGTGACTCTGCGACATTACCCGATGCTGTGAGTCCTTTTTTCAAGGACGGCCGACAATGGTCACTGGATGGCCGACGGTGCTTGTTATCCGTCGGCGCTGATAGTCCGGGAAGGCCGAGCCGTCTGTCAAGGATGAAGTCAGAAGACCTGCCATTTGCCGAAAGTAAGATGCGCCCACGGGATTATGGACGCGGAAATACCTTTGTATATATACGCAACAGAAGACGGATGCCGTGCGGCAGGTCCTGTCTTTGCCCGTATGCCTGCACATCAGACACCAAGTGGCGCGGCGCCGGCCTGCATCGGGACGGCACCGTGGCACTGCATAAACATAACGACTATGAGGCATTACCTGTTTATCATCATGTCGGCGGTGGTGGCGTTATGCGCCACGGGCTGCGACAACACGTCGCCGTTTCCTGACGAGAAGACGGACATTCCCGAGGAGAAACCGGCGGAAACGCCTCCCGACAAGCCTGCCGCGGAGGTGGAAAGCGAGAATCTTATCATCTGCAACGAGGGCAACTGGCAGTCCGACAACGGCCAGCTGTCGTACTATGACGGCGCCACGGGAGAGCTTACCAACCAGTGGTTCAGGAAGATTAACGGCACAAAACTCGGCGACACGCCGAACGACATACTGCACGTCAACGACACGCTGATAGCCATTGCCGTGAACTGGTCGAACATAATACAGTACATTCACCCCGACGGCACCGCCTGCGGAGCCACGGAGAACGTGCCGAACAACCGCCGTATGTGCTGCGACAAGGATTATCTGTACGTCACGTCATACGCCCACCAGTGCGGCAGCCAGGCCTTCACCAAGGGTTATGTGGCGAAAATCGACCTGCGGACAAAGGAAGTGGTGGCCACGTGCGAGACGGGATGGGAGCCTGAGGGGGTGCGCATATATGACGGACGGCTGTACATCGCCAACACCGGCGGCTACTCCTTCTCGGAAAATCACGGCTATGAGACCACCGTACAGGTGGTGGATGCCGCGACAATGCGCACGCTGCGCACCATCGACACGGGGTGCATCAACCTCTACGGGGAGGTCTCGCAGGCCGGGGAATACCTCTGCATCAACTCTTGCGGGGACTATTACGACGTGCCGCCGAGAACCGTCATCCTGAACTGTCGCACGGAACAGTTCCGCGTCTTCGACTTCCCTTGCACGTACAACACCACCGACGGCAGGCTGTTCTACACCGTAGGGAGCGAGTTTTCATACAACACCTACGAGTATGTCTATCACATCTACACCATCGACCCGGCCACAATGCAGGCCACATACGGCATATATGGCGACGCGGTAACCCAGAAACTGAAAGAGTTGCAGTCGCCATACGAGGTGTATGTGTCGCCATATACGGGCAACATATACTTCACCGACGCGAAGAGTTACGCCACAGCCGGATACCTTTACGGGTATTCCGACACGGGAGAGGAACTGTTCCGCCCGCAGAAGACATACATAAACCCGGCCCATATACTGGCCATACCTAATTATAGAAGAGCAAATGAATAAGACAAAGACCACAATTCTTGCCGCCATGACGTGCCTGTCACTCGGCACACAGGCGCAGACGCAGGACGTAACGGTGCTGCAACTCCACCCGGCACCGGGCCAGTTCGTGAACACTCTGCCCGAGGCCACGGCCGGATCCACGCACAATGAGATGTGCCGGAAGGCTACCGAGAGCCTGCGCAACGGCGAACTGATACACCTCGGCACATACGGCGGATATGTAACAGTACGGTTTGACCACCCCGTGAAGAACCTCCGGGGCTCTGACCTGCGCATTCTCGGCAACGGTTTCTATGCGAACGCCGACCCGGTATATGGCAGCGAGACCATAGGAGGCTCCTTCGAGCCGGGCATTGTGTATGTAGGCGTAGGGGAAAATGTGGATGACGCACAGTGGTATGAGCTGGCAGGCTCGGAGTATTACACCACGGAAATCCACGACTTCACCATCACTTACCACAAGCCTACGGCCGAAACGGGAGAGCATTCGCAGTTCAGCTCGGTCTATGACGACTACATCCGCTGGGAGGCTACATGGACAGAGCACGGCGAACGGCGCGATTCCGCGGGCTATCATATAAAGAATTCCTTTCACAAGCAGACCTACTGGCCGCTTTGGGAGGACGGGGAGACGCTGACATTCAGCGGAGGCAAGCTGCCGAACAACGCCATAGAGCAGTCCGGAAAGGGCACATACTGGGTGCTGTACCGTTACGCTCCCGATGCCTACGGCTACGTTGACGCGTCTCTTAACACCGATGACTACTCCACGTTTGACATTGACTGGGCGGTGGATGACGAGGGAAGGCACGTCGATCTGGAGGAGATAAACTTCATAAAGGTGGTGTGCGGCATATTCCAATACTGCGGATGGCTCGGCGAAACATCGACCGAAGTGGCGGGATTCCAAGACCTTCACCTTGTGGAAGGCTATGACGAGAACCCCATTGTGATAACACCCCGCAAGCCGACGGGCATAAATGCAGCCGTCAGCGGCGGCAGACAGCCGGACGCCTGCTATGACCTTACGGGGCGAAAGGTAAGCAATCCCACGCACGGCATATATATATGTAACGGGAAAAAGATATTCGTCAAGTGAAGATATGAACACAAATGTATAACAAAACAATAACAATTATGAGAAAATCTCTACTTTCCATCATGCTGGCGGCAACGTCTTTGTGCGCCGGCGCACAACAAGGTTACGAACTGCGCGTACTCACTTTCGAGGATGCGGACTACAAAGGCGGCGCCAACTTCGCCGGAGGCAGCGACTGGTCTTCACTCATCAGCGACCCGCAGTATGGCGGTCCGTTGCTCTATGGCGAGTCAGGCATTGGCGTATCGTCCGTGGAGGAGGCTTACAAATGGAGCGACGACAACAACACATGGCTGTCAAACATCCTCTCAGAGGGCTACGGCACATGGTGCTATTGGTCCGGAGGACACGCCATTTCCAACTATGGCACAAGCAACATAGAGGCTTTCGGCGGCTTCGAAAGCCAGCTTACGGTGTTCAACAAGGCCGCCGGCGACGACGTTTCACAGACAGGCAACGGGCATAACGGTTCCAACAACTTCGCGATGCACTACGGATACTCCGACAACTCAGGCTGGGGACTGGGCGAAGACGCGCTGCCTACGCTGCGCTTCGCCGACAACACGGCTCGCGTCATCGACCACATGTACGTCAACAACTCCACTTACGCCCTGAACTGTTACGTAAACGGCAACTCCCTGACGGCCAACATAGGCCCTGACGACTGGGTGAAAATCGTGGCGACGGGATACAACAACAACGAGAAGACCGGCACGGCGGAAATATATCTGTGCAACGGTCCGGAGGAAATCATCATGGACTGGACCAAGTTCGACCTCTCCGTGCTTGGCGAGGTGACAAAGGTCACATTCAACTTGACAGGCTCTTCCGACAACGGTTACGGCTTCTCACAGCCGGCGTACTTCGCATACGATGACGTAGCGGTGCGCTTCCCCCTCGCCAGCGACGTGAACAGCGTGGGCAAAGAGGCCGCAAGGGGTGACGGAAAGGCATACGATCTCGGCGGACGCTACGTCGCCAACCCGCAGCACGGCATATTCATCATAAACGGAAAGAAGGTCTTGAAGTAATGTATAATTGATAATTTATAATGTACAATTTATCCGTTGTAAATTGCACTTATAACTATCCCCATTGTGAAAGGGTGCTGATTACACTGCAATCAGCACCCTTTCACTGTATAATCAGGTGCTGATCACCGGGTAATCAGCACCCTTTTGCAACGGTTTTTGTAATACTCTGAAAAGCAACGTGTTGTAGGGACGCACCTTGGTGCGTCCCTACAACGGCGAATTGTAACAAACCGTCAAAGCGGATAGCCGTCAAAGTCGTAGAGAACGGTCGAGAGATACCGCTCGCCGGTGTCAGGCAGCAGCGTCACGATGCGCTTGCCGCTGTTCTCCGGACGCTTGGCGAGAAGCGTTGCGGCACACACCGCCGCACCGGAACTTATGCCTACCAGCAGTCCTTCACGCACGGCAAGCTCCCGGCCGGTGCGTATGGCGTCGTCATCGGCCACGGCAAGCACCTCGTCAACCACCGAGCCGTCATACGTCGCGGGCACAAATCCCGCGCCGATGCCCTGTATCTTGTGCGGGCCGGCAGGCCGGCCGTTCAGCACAGCCGACGTGGCAGGCTCCACTCCATACACCTTTATGTCCGCATTCCGCTCTTTAAGGTATCTCGCTATGCCCGACACCGTGCCGCCCGTACCCACACAGGCCACGAATATGTCAACCTTGCCGTCCGTCTGCCGCCATATCTCCGGCCCGGTAGTGGCGTAGTGGCACGCCGGATTAGCGGGGTTCTCAAACTGCTGAAGTATCACGGAGCCGGGTATCTCGTCACGCAACCGCTCAGCCATGGCTATCGCCCCGGCCATTCCCTCGGCGCCGCTCGTCAGGCGAACCTCGGCGCCATACGCCTTCACGAGATTGCGGCGCTCCACCGACATGGTCTCCGGCATGGTGAGGATGAGGTGATACCCCTTCACCGCGCTTACCAAAGCCAGCCCCACACCGGTGTTGCCGGAGGTGGGTTCTATTATCGTTGCACCCGGCTTCAGCACGCCTTTCTCCTCCGCATCCTCTATCATCGCCAGCGCGACGCGGTCTTTCACACTGCCGCCGGGATTGAAAAACTCCACTTTCGCCATGATGGGAGTGTCCAGTCCGTTCACGGCGGAAAACCTGTCAAGTTCGAGCAACGGCGCATTGCCTATAAGCTCGGTCAGTGATTTTGCTATTGCCATAACATTGTATTTTATATGTTGTAATGTTTTCCGTATGCAAAATTACGGACTTTTTCCCTAACTCGCAATAGCATACGCTTGGTATATGGATATTTTTTACTACCTTTGTACCCGGTTTTCACACTAAACAATAAACTACCGGACTATGAAACATAACATAATCCTACCGCTTCTCCTCTGTATGGCGCTGCTCAACGCCGGCGCGCAGAAGCGCAGCGGCAGCGCGGAAGAGAACAGCCTGCGCAAGCTTGCCATAGCTACCATGGCCATAAACAGCCTCTACGTTGACAGCGTTGACGACAAGAAACTCGCCGAGGACGCCATACGCGGGATGCTGGAAAACCTCGACCCCCACTCCAGCTACTCCACACCGAAGGAGGTGAAGGCGCTGACCGAACCGCTGAAAGGCAACTTCGAGGGTGTGGGAGTGCAGTTCAACATGCTTGAAGACACGCTGCTCGTGGTGCAGACGGTAAACGGCGGCCCGTCGGAAAAGGTCGGAATACTCGCCGGAGACCGCTTCGTGTCTGTCAACGACACCGCCATCGCCGGCGTGAAGATGTCGAAAGAGGACATAATGCGCCGCCTGCGGGGGCCGAAAGGCACAAAGGTAAGGATAGGTGTGAAGCGCGGCGGGATAGCCGACGTCATCCACTTCACCGTCACAAGGGACAAGATACCGCTCAACACCGTTGACGCTTCCTATATGCTTCGCCCCGGAATAGGCTACATACGCCTCTCTTCCTTCGGCGCGACGACCCATGACGAGTTTGTCAACTGCATCAGGCAACTGGACAAACAGGGCATGAAAGACCTCGTCATAGACCTGCAAGACAACGGTGGCGGCTATCTGCAAGCCGCTGCCGACGTGCTCAACGAGTTGCTGGAAGCCGGTGACCTGCTGGTATATACAGAGGGACGCACCGTGCGCAGGCAGGAGTTCCGCGCCAAAGGCAACGGCCTCTTCCGCAAAGGGCGCGTGGTGGTGCTCGTAAACGAGTTCTCCGCCTCGGCGGCCGAGATAGTGTCCGGCGCCATACAGGACCAGGACCGCGGAACGGTGGTGGGCAGACGCACCTACGGAAAGGGACTGGTGCAGCGGCCGATAGACCTGCCCGACGGCTCGATGATACGCCTCACGGTGGCGCACTACTTCACTCCCTCGGGGCGGTGCATACAGAAGCCGTACGTGAAAGGCGGCCGCAAGGACTACCAGCACGAACTGGAAGAGCGTTACAAGCACGGGGAATTTACCAGCAGTGACAGCATACACTTCGCTGACTCGCTGAAATACGAGACGCTGAAGCTGCACCGCACCGTCTATGGGGGCGGCGGCGTGATGCCCGACTACTTCGTGCCGCTCGACACTACGCGATATACCAAGTTCCACAGGGAACTGTCCGCCAAGAGCATCATACTCAACGCGAACCTGAGATACGCCGAGAGCGCGCGCAAAGACCTGCTCAAACGCTACGGCAAAGACCCCTACCCCGACGGCGTGAACTGCATCGGCGAGGACAACAAGGCCAAGAAGGGCTTTGCGGCCTTCATGCGGGACTACACCATTCCGCAGGAGGTGATGGACGGAATAATGGAGGAAGCCGGCAAACAAGGCTTGAAGCCGAAGGACGAAGCGGAGCGGGAACAGACCGTGAAGATGGTCTCCATGCAGATGAAGGCACTCGTGGCGCGCGACCTGTGGACCATGACTGAGTACTTCCGGGTGACCAACGAAAGCAACGACTTCATCAAGTGCGCGCTCGAACGGCTGGACGCGGCAAGGTGAGCGACGCCGTACCGCATTGCAGGCCAACGCACGAACGCCATTTGTAGGGACGCACCTTGGTGCGTCCGCCGCAACCGGCCTGCACGCCATCCGGACGCACCAAGGTGCGTCCCTACAAACGATGCCGCAGACACGAAAAACGGATGTCTTTGTAATATGGTGCTGATTACAGTGTAATCAGCACCATATTACATTGTGAACAGCACCCTTTTACAGGGTAATCAGGTGCTGATTGCGGAACGGCCTGTTTTTCCTGCACATAACGACAATAACAATATGCGGCATAACCGTGCGGTCATGCCCAATACAGGACTTTCCTGCCACATTGCAACCCGCGGCCTCCAACCTTACGCCTTCACCCTGTACGGATAACATATTATAAATCAAATATTCATTAAAAAATTAAAACTTTTACTGCACAAACCATATATAAGTGTGCAATAAAACGCACTTTTTCGTGAAAATATTTGGCTATCAAGAAGAAAATGTGTAATTTTGCACCCAAATTCAAACAAGGAAAATTATTACAAAGCAAACGAAATATTAATTAAAGAAATCAAATCATGAACGAAATCGAATCAAAAGTAAAGGACATTATCGTTGACAAGCTGGGTGTAGATAAGGACGAAGTTAAGCCGGAAGCAAGCTTCACTAACGATCTTGGCGCTGATTCACTGGACACCGTAGAGCTCATCATGGAGCTTGAGAAGGAATTTGGCGTTACAATTCCTGACTCTGACGCAGAGAAAATACAGACTGTCGGCGACGCTGTCGCTTACATAGAGAACGCCAGCAAGTAAAACAAACACTGCTTGCGTGCTATAATCCGTACGATAACATGGGTGGTGGCCGGGTGATACTAATCTCCCCGTCATCACCCTTTCATGTTAGTCAAGACGGCCGGACGGCCGGTGACAACGGCGCAAACCACGGAATTGGCATCAGGGAAGTTATAAGTTATAAGCCATTCAACGACAGAAAGCTACGCAGACTTATAACTTATAACTTACGGTTTGCCCGCACCAAGGCGGACGGAAGACGGGAATACGGAGAAAGACATAACCAAGAAACGACAACCAATACATATAACAATGGAACTAAAAAGAGTTGTGGTAACAGGCATCGGTGCCGTTACACCACTTGGTCTCACAGCAGAGGAGACATGGGAAAACATGCTTAACGGCGTCAGCGGCGCCGATGACATAAAGCAGTTTGACGCTACAAGATACAAGACACACTTCGCCTGCGAGGTAAAAGGCTTTGACGCATCAAAGTGGATAGACCGGAAAGAGGCGCGGAAGATGGACAAGTTCTGCCAGTTCGCCATCGCCAGCGCGGCAATGGGCATCGAGGACGCGGGCATTAACCTCGAAACCGTTGACAAAAACCGCATCGGCGTGATATACGGCGTGGGCATAGGCGGCCTCAGAACCATGCAGGACGAGATAGTAGATTATGCCGCACGTCAGGAGACTCCCAAGTTCAACCCCTTCTTCATACCGAAGATGATAGGTGACATAGCACCGGGACAGATTTCTATACGCTACGGATTCCACGGCCCCAACTACGCCACCACAAGCGCGTGCGCCTCTTCCACCAACGCATTGGCGGACGCATTCAACCTCATCCGCCTCGGAAAAGCCAACATAATAGTAAGCGGCGGCGCAGAGGCTGTCATCACAGACCCGGGTCTGGGAGGCTTCACCTCTATGCACGCACTATCTACCCGCAATGACGAACCGCAGAAAGCAAGCCGCCCGTTCTCCGCTTCAAGAGACGGATTCGTAATGGGTGAAGGCGCAGCCTGCCTCATTCTGGAGGAACTGGAGCACGCCAAAGCACGCGGAGCGAAGATATACTGCGAGATGGTGGGCGAGGGAATGTCCGCCGACGCATACCACATCACGGCGTCACACCCGGAGGGTCTCGGCGCGAAGATAGTGATGGAAGAGGCTCTGAAAGACGCGAACATGAAGCCGGAGGACATCGACTACATCAACGTTCACGGCACTTCAACGCCGGTCGGTGACATATCAGAGGCCAAAGCCATAAAGGAACTCTTCGGAGACTGGGCATACAAGCTCAACATCTCATCCACAAAGTCAATGACAGGACACCTGCTCGGAGCGGCGGGAGCAGTGGAAGCCATGGCGTGCGCCCTCTCTGTGCACAACGACATCATACCACCCACAATCAATCACGAGGAGGGAGACGACGATCCGGAGATAGACTACAACATGAACTTCACCTTCAACAAGGCGCAAAAGCGCGAGGTGCGCGCGGCACTGAGCAACACTTTCGGCTTCGGAGGCCACAATGCGTGCGTCATTTTCAAGAAGTATGCTGAGTAATCTCATTGATAGAATAAAACTCCCTTTCCGCAAGGACAAGGAGTTTTATTTTGCTTTATACAACATTCTCGGCTTCTATCCGCACAACATCACTTACTATAAGGTCGCGCTGATGCACAAAAGCATCGGGCACCGGGCCACTCCCGAAGAGCTGAAAGTGCTGGAAGGCAAGAAAAGCAAGAAGGGAAAGGACGGCAAAAAGGACGAGGAAAGCCGCTACGGACAGTTCAACCGCCGCAAGGGTAAATACCGGAAACAGCGTGAGGACAACGGGAACGGCAACAGGAAAGGCAGGCTCGGCAGACAGCTTAACAACGAAAGGCTTGAGTTTCTGGGTGACGCCATACTCGACGCGGTAGTGGGTGACATGGTATATAACTACTTCCCCGGCAAGCCTGAGGGCTTCCTCACCAACACAAGATCCAAACTTGTGCAGCGGGAAACGCTCGGACGGCTGGCAAAGGAGATGGGAGTCTGCAAGCTGATACTGTCAAGCAGCCGCACGGCAACGCACAACAGCTACATCGGAGGCAACGCTTTCGAGGCACTCGTGGGAGCCGTTTATCTCGACAGGGGCTACAAAGCCTGCTACGACTTCTGGACAAGACAAGTCATGAAGCGGTACCTCAACGTGGAGAAGATGGCCTACAAGGAGATGAACTTCAAGTCAAAGACGCTGGAATGGGCGCAGAAAAACCGCGTAAACATGGAGTTCCGCCTCGAGGAACAGTCCTCGGACAACCACGGTTCGCCCAAGTTCGTCTATACACTGACGCTGGAAGGCCTTGAAGGCGGTACCGCCGAGGGCTTCACCAAGAAGGAAAGCCAGCAGAAAGCGTGTGAGATCACGCTCAAAAGGCTGCGTTCCGACAGCAAGTTCCTCGACAAAGTGTTCGCCGCAAAGGCCGAGAGGACACAGATGGAGGAGATGCCTACCATGTCCGTTCCCGTCATAGAGGAACGGAAAGACAACGACTTCTTCGTAAGCCAGAAGGCGGAAACCGCAGGGAACGGCACCGGAACAGACAGCGCAGGCTACGTGACGGAGGCGGAACAGGCGGTAGATAAGCTGACGCTGGACGACATAGAGACATCGCCGAAGGACGTTTCCGCCGAGGACATCATAGCCAAAGCCGAGGCGGAAGCATATAGAAACGCATAAAACAACATAGTCAAAGCAATGAAAATAGCACTTATAGGATACGGGAAGATGGGCAAGATGATAGAGCAGATAGCACTGTCACGCGGCCATGAGATAGTAAGTATCATAGACATAGACAATCAGGACGACTTCGACAGCCCCGCTTTCGCCTCCGCAGAGGTAGCGATAGAGTTCACGGCACCGCACGTTGCCTACGGAAACTACCTCCGCGCATGGGAGAAAGGCGTGAAAGTGGTGAGCGGTTCGACCGGATGGCTGAAAGAACACGGTGACGATGTGCGCCGCGCCTGCACCGAAGAGGGCAAGACTCTCTTCTGGGCTTCAAACTATTCGATAGGCGTCGCCATCTTCGCGGCGGTCAACAAGTACCTCGCAAAGATAATGAACGGCTTTGCGCAGTACGACGTCGAGGAGACGGAGGTGCACCACATACACAAGCTCGACCACCCGTCAGGAACGGGAATAACGCTCGCCGAGCAGATAGTCGCCAACCTTGACCGCAAGAAAGACTGGCAGACGGGCTCGCTGACGCAGCCCGACGGCACCGTGGTACCGGCCGAAAGCGAGGACAAGGACAAGGTGACCATCAACTCGATACGCCGTGACGAGGTGCCGGGGATACACTCCATCACGTGGGATTCGGAGGCGGACAGGATAACGATAACCCACGATGCGCACTCACGTCAGGGCTTCGCGCTGGGCGCAGTGCTCGCCGCCGAATATACGGCACAGCACAACGGCCTGCTGACCATCGACGATATGTTCAAGTTTTAGTGAACCACCAAGCAACCGATGAAGAAAAAAAATCAGCCAAACATGAAGGTGCAATGGACCAAGTTCATTGTGGTCACGGCGCTTTACCTGCTCTTCCTGCTATGGTTAAGGAGCTGGTTGGGGCTCATTGTGCTGCCGTTCATATACGATGCCTACATCTCCCGCAAGATAAGGTGGGACTGGTGGAAAGACCTTGAGAACCCCATGCGCATGATAATGTCATGGGTTGACGCCCTTGTCTTCGCACTTGTAGCCGTCTATTTCATCAACCTCTTCTTCTTCCAGAACTACGTTATCCCGTCAAGTTCGCTGGAGAAGTCGCTCCTTACGGGCGATTACCTCTTCGTGTCAAAGGCCAGCTACGGCCCGCGCATACCGCAGACACCGCTCACCATGCCGCTGACGCAGCACACGATGCCCGTCATCGGCACCAAGTCATACATCGAGTGGCCGCAGTGGGACTACCGCCGTGCTCCGGGACTGGGCAAGATACAGCTCAACGACATAGTGGTGTTCAACTACCCCGCGGGCGACACCGTGGTGGCGGAACCGGCATATCAGGCCACGGACTACTACCAGATGGTCTATGGTTACGGCCAGCAGATACTGCAACAGAACGGCATCACGCCGCAGCTGGACAGCCTTCCGCCCATGACGCTGCGCAAATACTACGCCACGGCATACGCCGCCGGACGGCGATACATACTCCAGAACCCCAACGACTTCGGCAGACTGATCAGCAGACCGGTCGATCGCAGGGAAAATTACGTCAAGCGTTGCGTGGGACTTCCCGGCCAGACGTTGCAGATAAAGAACCGCATAGTGTATCTTGACGGCAAGCCCGACAAGGAGCCTGACAACGTGCAATATACCTATCACATAAAGCTCCTCGAGCCATTGCCGCAGGAGCTCATCGACGAACTGGGCATATCGCAGGAGGACATACAGCAGTACAACACCTACGGCTATATGCCTCTCACCGCACACGCGGCCCAAGTGCTGAAATCGCGCAAGGACCTCGTGAAGTCCATCGCCATCAACCAAGAGCAGGTAGTGGGCGACGTATATCCCCTCAACGCCCGGTACGGCTGGACACGTGACAACTACGGCCCCGTATGGATACCCCAAAAGGGCAAGAGCGTGAAGCTGACGCCGGAGAACCTGCCCATATATGAGCGTCCCATCCGCGTATATGAGGGCAACGACCTCACCGTCACCGACGGCGGGAAGATACTCATCAACGGCAAGGAGGCGAAGGAATACACCTTCAGGATGGACTACTACTGGATGCAGGGTGACAACCGCCACAACAGCGCCGACTCCCGTTACTGGGGCTTTGTGCCCGAAGACCACATCGTGGGAAAGCCCATCTTCATCTGGTGGTCAAGCAATCCGGACAGAAAGGGCTTCGACGCGATACGCTGGTCACGCCTCTTCCGCTTCGTGGATGACATAAAGTAGGGATGGAAAGAAAGGCAAAAAAACAGGCAATACTTCACTTTTCGCAATTTTTTCCAAGAAATAATTGCATAAGATAAAAATATTCCGTACATTTGCAAACATCACAATTAATAACATTTTCTTTTTATGAGCACAATAGTATTAGACATAAAAGATTCCACTATAATACCAAGCTTAAAGAAAATACTTAGCAGACTGGATGGTGTATCTATAATCCCGCAAAAGAAAAAGCGGAAAAGCGGAATAGAGTTGGCTCGTGAAGACGTGGTAAACGGCCGGGTCACAGAATACAATAGTGTAGAGGAATTGTTTGATAAGCTTGGGATATAATGCCTTATAACATTAAAACCACAAAGCGGTTCGAAAAAGATGTTGCCCGTTGTAAGCGCAGAAGTTATCCTATGCACCTACTACGAGAGGTTTTGGCGCAGCTGGCCGAGACAGGAACTCTTCCCGCAAAATATCGTCCACACATACTTGTAGGCAATCATTCCGGTGAATGGGAAGCGCACATAAAAGGCGATTGGCTAATAACATGGAATGTACACGAAGGTGAACTAACATTGCTTATGCTTGCAACCGGCACTCATGCAGATTTATTCTAACTACTTTATATGGATTATTTTCAAACTGACAAGTTTCGTAAATAATCCATATATTTTTTCTATTGCATATAAAGTGAAATAGCGTCTATATCACAGCGCAAAGTAATCAGGTGCTGATTACCAGACAATCAGCACCTGATTACAATGCAAAAGAGGCCTGATTACCATATAATCGGCACCCTTTTACCGTGCTGTTTACAACACATTAGATTTCAACGCTTTGTAGGGACGCACCTTGGTGCGTCCGTTTTCGTTTGTCTGAGCCTCCGGATATACGGTGGTTCTTGCGCAAGATACTAAACAAAAGCCCTGAAAGGGCGGAATAACACAGCACAGGGTGTAAGCCCTGTGCTGTGTTATTCCGCCCTTTCAGGGCTTCTTCCTAATGTCTGTCCGTGATTTCTGGCGCACCAAGGTGCATCCCTACAAACGGCGTCACCGGCGCGGCAAACGCCTGCCGCTATTGTCTTATCGTCCCGACACCATTGCACTGGCGGGCCACGGGGTTACCTGCCCTCTCCCACCCCCATCTCTTTCACGAGACGTGAGGCGTTGCCCCAGCGGCTCATCATGTAAAGTATGTAGCGAATATCGACGCTGATGCAGCGCGCGAGGGTGCTGTCGAAGAAGATGTCGGCCGACAGGCTGTCCCAGTTTCCGTCGAAGGCGAGACCGAGCAGGCGGCCTTTCGCGTCGATTACAGGCGAACCGCTGTTGCCGCCCGTGATGTCATTGTTGGTCAGGAAACACAGGTTCAGCGTACGGGACACACTGTCCGTGAACACGCCGAAGTCTTCCGCAGAGAGCAGGCGGCACATCTCCGGCTCGGCGAAGTAGTCCTCCACCTTGTCGGCAAGGGCTATCTTATCGACCATGGACTGCGCCGTGGTGTAGTAACCCGAATCATATCCGCCGAGGTTATAGCCCCCCACCTGTCCGTATGTCATGCGCATGGTGAGGTTGGCGTCGCTGTATAGCGGCATATCCTGCTCCATCCGCAGCTTGGCAAGGCACAGGTAACGCTCCTGACGGGCTATGCTGTCGCCCAGTTCGTCAAGCACCAGCTTTATGTCCGACAGCGTCTCCACCAGCGAGAGGCTCATCTCTATGCCCCAATCCTTCTTCATCCGCCGCGTCATGCGCACGGGTATCTTCGCATCCGGACGCATCAGCACTGACTCGTCCCACACCCTGCGCACGTATGCCTCATAGTCCCCGCCGCACTCATCGTCTATCTTTTTATAGAAAGAGGGATGGTACTTCTCCGGCGTCTGCCCGCGGTAGTTGCGCAGCAGCACGGCCATCGCCTCGATGTCCAGTTCCCTGTCCCAGTTCTTGCGGTTGTCCGCAAACTGCACATACTGCCTCCCCGGCTTGTCGGCAGGGCCATATACGGGCATCCCGTTATAGTATTTCGACGCCCTCACGGCCAGTTCGTTGTTGCTGCGGCGCGTGAACGTCTCGGCAAAGAATGTAAACGCCCTCATGGCCTCCCTGCGTTTGCCGTAGAGACGCGACAGGAGCGCGAGGTCAAGCCCTTCCGGTGCCGCCTTGGCGGTGTCCGCCCAAGCCTTGATGCGGCTCTCGTAAGCCTGCTTCATGCGCACTATGCCCACGGAGTCGATGCACTTGTTCATGCCGATGGAGTTCTTCCAGTAGTTGGAACTCTGCGCATATTTCGAGTCATACTTTATCCTCACCTCCTCCGAAGCGTCCATGTGGCGTTTCATCACCGCCTGCTTCACGCCGCGCACCTGCTGCATAGGGTCGTTCACGCAGTCGCGTATCTCCTGTATTCCGAAACTGCTGAGGTAGCGTTTCGTGGACCCCGGAAAGCCCATCGCCATGGCAAAGCTGCCGTCACGGTAGCCTTCCGTGCTGACGGGCAGCCACGTCTTCGGCCTCATCGGCACGTTGTCGGGGCTGTATTTGGCCGGACCGCCGGTCTTCGGGTCAACGTATATGCGGAAAACGGACACGTCACACGTCTGTCTCGGCCACATCCAGTTGTCCGTCTCGCCGCCGAACTTGCCCATGCTCTTGGGCAATGCGAAGACAAGGCGCACGTCCTCGTAACGCTGGTAGGTGGTGGCGTAATAGGCGTTGCCCTCATAAAAGGCGTCGATTATCACATAAAGGGTACTGTCCCCGGCTCTCGCCTCGGCGGTAAGCAGCGTCTGTATGGAATCCACGAGCATCGCCCTGCCGTAGGAGTCGAGCGTATCGACGCCGAGAGAGCCCATCAGCGGCGTCACGTCACGCTGCGAACGCATGAACGAGACGAACGTGCCTTCGTTGGGAAGCTCAGCCCCGAGCGAGTCGGCGCAGAAGCCGTTGAGCATATAGTCATGCTCGACGGTGGAGTGACTGCGTATCGCCTCGAAGCCGCAATGGTGGTTGGTGAGCACCAGTCCCATGGGAGATACAACGGCGCCGGTGCAGTATCCGCAGAAACTGACCACGCTGTTCTTCAGGGCAAGGCTGTCCTCATAGAGCGATGACTTGGGCAAGGCGAAGCCCTCGGCACGCATCTGCCCATAGACAGCGTCGGGAAGGTTATACAATGTCCACATACCCTCGTCGGCATACATGGCCGACGGGGTGAGGAACGTCAGGAGAAGGTATAACGGGAAAAGTGTTTTCTTCATGTCGGTGTGTTACTTTCTGAATTTCTTTCCTATCACCGGAAGCGACGACAGGGGCACGTCCCTGCGCACGACAACCGCTAAATAGACCACTATCATGCACGTATTGGCAACGAGTTGCAGCGCGGTGCCGCAGCTCATGCGGTGCAGTGACGGTGAGGAGGCTATGTAGTCCATGGCGAGATACATTCCCGCCGTTATCACGACGTACTCCGCCATGCCTCTGATGTCATAGCGGATGGGGTATTTGCGCTGCCCTACAAAGTATGAAAGCAGCATGGCCGTGCCGTAACCGGCCACTCCTCCCCATGCGCAGGCCATGTAACTGTACTGCGGAATGAACGCCACGTTGACCGCGACAAGCGCCGCACAGCCGGCGGCGGAGAACCACGCGCCCCATATTGTCTTGTCGATTAGCTTGTACCAGAAGGACAGGTTGAAGTAGATGCCCATCATAATCTCCGCCGCCATGACTATCGGCACGACGCGAAGACCCGCCCTGTACTCTACGCCGAGTATGCGTTGGAGGAGCGGCATATAGCCGACCACGCAGAGAAAGGCGAACAGGGTGAAGATGACAAAGTACTTCATGGCCTGCGCATAGTACTCCTTCTTGTCGCCGTCCTTGGCCTTCGCGAAGACTATCGGCTCGTAGGCGTAGCGGAAAGCCTGCGTTATCATCGCCATAATCATGGCTATCTTCACGCAGGCCCCGTAGATGCCGAGCTGCACCTGAGCCTCCTTCGCGTCGGGATAGACCAGCGGGAAGAGTATCTTGTCGGCCGTCTGGTTGAGGATTCCGGCTATGCCGAGCACGAGAACAGGCCACGAATACCCCAGCATACGGCGCAGAAGCGCAAAGTCAACGATGCGGAACGGAATGCCGTTGGCCTTGCAGTACTCCCTCGCCGCCACGTGTTCATGGGCAAACTCGGGTATGAAGAAGAAGGTTATAAGCCCCGTGCAAACCAGATTCAGCGCGAAAACGTAGAACACGTCGTCCTTGCCCAGCCACAGGAAATAGACAAGGTTCAGCCCGATGTTGAGCGTAATGAACAGCATCTTGAGCGAAGCGAACTTCAAAGCCTTCTTCTTGTACCTGAGATAAGAGAACGGTATGGCCTGTATTGCGTCCAAAGCCACCACGCAAGCCATCATGAGTATGTAGTCCTCGTGCCCTACATAGCCCAGCGTCATGGCCACAGGACGGATGAAAAGGCATACCGCCGCCATGAAGACTGCCGCCAGTGTGCCAACCGTCACCACGCTTGTGGAGAACACACAGTGCGGGTTCTCACCCTCCTTGTTGGCAAAGCGGAAGAAGGTCGTCTCCATTCCGAAGGTCAATATGACCAGTATCAGCGCGACATACGCGTACAGATTGGTCACAACCCCGTACCCTCCGCCGGCCGCGGAGATTACATGTGTGTAGAGAGGGACGAGCAAATAGTTCAGGAACCTGCCCACAATGCTGCTGAGTCCGTATATGGCCGTGTCCTTGGCCAGTGATTTCATTGATGCCATAATGTAAAGATTGTCGCATTAAAAAAGCCCCTCCCCCGCCCTCTCTTGTTGATGTAGAGGCTGGGGGTGGGGCTAATCATTATGTTTTCCGCGCCTTATTCCTGTCCGTTGTGACGGTTATGGTCGCGGTCACCGCGGTCAGGACGGGGCCTGCGCTCGGGTCTTGGGCGTCTCTCGCGCTCCACATAACCCTCCGGCTTGTCAAGGAGCACCTTGCGGGAGAGCTTGTATTTGCCCGTCTTCTGGTCGATGTCAAGCAGCTTGACCTGCAAAGTGTCACCCTCCTTGATGCCTGCCTCCTCAACGGTTTCAAGCCTCTTCCAGTCTATTTCGGATATGTGCAGCAGGCCATCCTTGCCCGGCAGTATCTCGACGAAGCATCCGTAAGGCATTACCGAGCGTACCACGCCGTCATAAACCTCGCCTATCTCCGGCACGGCCACAATGGTCTTGATCTTTCCGAGAGCCGCGTCGATGGACGCCTTGTCAGGTCCTGACACCTGTACCTTGCCCACACCGTCTTCCTCGTCGATGGTGATTGTGGCGCCGGTGTCCTCCTGCATCTGCTGTATAATCTTGCCTCCGGGGCCGATTATCGCGCCGATGAACTCCTTAGGTATCTCTATCTGCACGATGCGCGGTACGTGCGGCTTGAGCTCCGGACGCGGCTCGGCTATGGTATCGGTGATACATCCGAGGATGTGCTCACGTCCGGCCTTGGCCTGCATCAACGCCTTCTCAAGGATTTCGTATGACAGTCCGTCGCACTTTATGTCCATCTGGGTGGCTGTAAGGCCGTCCTTCGTGCCGGTAGTCTTGAAGTCCATGTCGCCCAAGTGGTCCTCATCGCCGAGGATGTCCGACAGGACGGCGTACTTATCCTCGCCGGGGTTCTTTATAAGTCCCATCGCAATGCCGCTGACAGGCTTCTTCATCGGAACGCCGGCGTCCATCAGTGCCAGTGTGCCTGCGCACACGGTAGCCATTGAGGAAGAGCCGTTTGACTCCAGTATCTGGCTCACCAGACGCACGGTGTAAGGGAAGTCGGCGGGTATCTGGCCTTTCAGTCCGCGCCATGCGAGGTGTCCGTGGCCTATCTCACGGCGTCCCACGCCGCGCTGTGCCTTGGCTTCGCCGGTGCAGAACGGCGGGAAGTTATAGTGAAGGAGGAAGCGCTGGTATGAACGTTCCAGCACATCGTCAACGAGTTTCTCGTCCAGTTTCGTTCCGAGTGTACACGTTGTGAGCGACTGTGTCTCGCCGCGGGTGAAGATAGAGCTTCCGTGCGGCATCGGCAACGGCGACACCTCGCACCATATCGGGCGTATGTCCGTTGTCTTACGGCCGTCAAGGCGCACGCCTTCGTCAAGTATGCAGCGGCGCATTGCGTCACGCTCCACGTCGTGGTAGTACTTGTCGGCGAGGGCATTCTTCTCTTCCAGCTCGTCTTCCGTCAGCTCGCTGTGGGCTGCGGCGTACTTCTCCTTGAACTCGGTTATTATCGCCTCGAAGGCCTCTGCGCGTGCGTGCTTCTCCAAAGCCTGCTTCACCACGTCGTAAGCCTTCTGGTAGCACTCGGCCTTCACCTGCTCTTTCAGCTCGTCGTCGTTCACCTCGTGGCAGTATTCACGCTTCACGTCGGTGCCGAGTTCCTTCATAAGCTCCACCTGCAGCTGGCACATCGGCTTGATAGCCTCATGCGCCGCCTTGAGTGCATTGAGCAGGTCAACCTCCTGAACCTCCTTCATCTCGCCCTCAACCATCATGATATTCTCGGCGGTCGCGCCCACCATGAGGTCCATATCGGCCTCAGCCATCTGCTCCTTGGTCGGGTTTATGACGTATTCGCCGCCTATTCTCGCCACGCGGACTTCGGAAATAGGGCATTCAAAAGGTATGTCAGAGCAAGCCAGGGCGCAAGAAGCGGCGAAACCGGCAAGCGCATCGGGCTGGTCAACGCCGTCGGCGCTGAAGAGTATCACGTTAACATAAACCTCGGCATGATAGTCACCGGGGAAGAGCGGACGCAAGGCGCGATCCACAAGACGGCAGGTGAGAATCTCATCGTCATTGGCCTTTCCCTCCCTCTTGGTGAAGCCACCGGGGAAACGGCCTGCTGCGGCATACTGCTCGCGGTACTCTACCTGCAGTGGCATAAAGTCTGTGCCCGGCACTGCGTCTTTTGCGGCACATACGGTGGCAAGGAGCATGGTGTTGCCCATGCGCAACGTGCATGAGCCGTCAGCCTGCTTGGCCAGCTTTCCGGTCTCGATGGTGATGGTGCGTCCATCAGGCAGGGAGACGGTCTTCGTAATTACATTCATCGAATCGTTTTGAAAATCTTTATTGTTTTAACTTACATCTGTTGGCGCGGCAACGCCACGCCGGCATAAAAATCTTGTTTATCCGTACAAAGATACGGAATTTCAGCGGATTGCGCAACGTTTTTAACATTATTTATGCACTTCGGGCGTTTTTTGAGTTTCCGCCGTTCACCGGCGCATACGGACACGCCGCAGGAGCGAGCCGCACGACGCCACATAACGCCGTCATTGCCAACATCTTGCAAAAGGGTGCTGATTACCTTGCAAAAGAGGCCCTTTTACAGTGTAATCAGCACCTGTTCACACTGTAAAAAGGCCTCTTTCACCACACCGCGGGGGCACGGCGAAAAAACTGCCGGGTATTTTTGGCGGTAAGAAAGAAAGAGAAAAACGCCCGGGGAAACGGGCAAAAAAATAAAGGAAGGCATCGGTATTCCTACCAAAAGCCTTCCAATATCGTCATAAAAAGATTGCAACTGCCCACTCACCCGTCACGGGTTTACGGCAGAAAGTGTTTTAATAATTGCTTTTAAGATTTGTTTTTTGTATAGGTATTAAGCATAGAAAAATATTGTCTTCATCTGTTGACGCCGCAACCGGGTTTTCCTTTCCCCGTTGCCGGCGCGTCAGTTAGCCACCGGGAGCGGCGTGACCTTGTCGGCTGTGGCAGCGGAATCTGTCTTGGCCACGGCATTCTGTCCCTGCTTTATGTCAGGATTCTTAATGACGCCGGCTATGTTCTCCTGCTCAGCCGCACCCCCGCTGTAAGGCATCTGCGCCGCCTGACCGAGCGCAAGCACCACGGCTACGCAGGCCGCAGCCTTGTAAAGCGGTCTCAAACGGCGCTGCATGGTCACCACACGGGCTTTTACGCGAAGGGGCTGCATTGCCTCCTGCTCGCTGATAAGGCTGAGGATTTTCTCGTCAAACGCACTGCCGAGCGTCTCCCCTGCAACATTTTGCGCCGCCTCCACAAAGAGCCGGCGGTATGGCAACAGGCGTACCGGAACGTCCTCCTGCGCGAAAAACGCACGGAGCACCTGCTCTTCACCGAGTGACGTCTCGCACTCGAAGTACTTTTCAAGCAGTTGT
The DNA here is from genome assembly GCA_017623655.1 of Prevotella sp. Taxonomy (GTDB): domain Bacteria; phylum Bacteroidota; class Bacteroidia; order Bacteroidales; family Bacteroidaceae; genus Prevotella. The sequence continues at coordinate 123,421 of JAGAON010000001.1, read as the reverse complement.
TCTATGTATGTATAGTCCATTGTCATTGTTTTTGCGGTTCTTTCTCTGTTGCTTTGCAAACGACCTTTTGCGCCTGCTTCTATATTCAGAGACGGATGGGAGGGGCAAAAAGTTACAGCATTATCAGTTAAAAGGTGTTAACTTTGATTTTATGAATTGTCTTGCCCGGAAGATGTTTACCTTCACCTGGTCTTCCGTCATGGTGAGGATGTCGGCTATCTCCTTGTAGCTGTACCCCTCAAAGTCACGCAAATGCATGGCGGAGCGTTGCTTCTCCGGCAACAGCTGCATTATCTTCCTTATGCTTTCCACCTGCTCCCGCGCCTCACTGTCTCCGTTGTCGGCCTGCGGTTGCTCCATCGCCGCGTCGAGCGACTCGGTACGGTTGGCCTGCATACGCCGGCGGTCGATGGCAAGGTTGCGTGTCATGCGCATGGCAAAGGCTTCGAGGTTATCGACATCGTCAAGGCGGTCACGCATATTCCACAGCTTGATTATCACGTCCTGCACGACGTCTTCCGCCTCATGACTGCCGGACGTGATGCGTAGCGCCATGCGGTACATGGCGTTCTTGAGGGGCAATATGTCACGCTTCACGTCGAGCATTCCACTTATACTTAACAATTAAGAGTTGAAAATTAAAAATTGTGATTACATGACGGAGTGCTTATACCTTGCGCCCGCTTCTTGTTTATGGCTTGTATGGTAATCACAATTTTTAATTTTCAACTCTTAATTTTTAATTCCTTAATTTATAACCGTCCCGTGTTTGCCGTCTATCTTGGTGGCGAGGGTGATGATGACACGTTTCACTCCCGCCTCGACTGCTTCGAGGGAGTTTTCTATCTTGGGCATCATTCCGCCGGAAATCACGCCGTCTTCCACATACTTTATATATGACTCGCGCGTGATGGCGGGTATTACGCTGTTGTCATCGTCGGGATTTGACAGCACGCCCTGTTTCTCGAAGGAGAAGATAAGGGTCACGTCGTACTTGCCGGCCAATGCCTTCGCCACCGTGGAGGCCATGGTGTCGGCGTTGGTGTTGAGTATGTTCCCCTCGCCGTCATGTGTCAGAGGAGCCACGACAGGCACTATCCCGCTGTCTATGAGCAGGGCGAGACGGTCGCCGTCGGCACTGTCCACGTCGCCCACGAAGCCGAAATCGACCATCTGCTCTGTGCCGTCGTCCATGCGTACTTTCTTCAACGGCCGCTTGTGTGAGCGTATTACATTCATGTCCGCGCCTGTAAGTCCGAGGGCGTTGACGCCGATTGCTTGCAGTTTGGCCACTATGTTCTTGTTGACAAGGCCTCCATAGACCATCGTTACGACAGAGAGCATATCGACGTCGGTTATGCGTCGCCCGCCAATCATGTGGCTTTCAATGCCGAGACTGGCGGCTATCTTGGTGGCGCGGCGTCCTCCGCCGTGCACAAGCAGTTTCTTTCCGCTGATGGCGGAGAAGTTTTCAAGGAGTGCGGCGAGCTGCTCCGGGTCTTCAACCACGGCACCGCCGACTTTTACTATGGTAAGTGTTTCTTTCATATTAATAACGTTTCTCCGGGTTATCCGGAATTTCCGGATAACCCGGAGATTATTATCTTCCCAGTAACGGGCCGTTTTTCAGTCCCTCCAATATGCCTTCCAGTTCCTCAACCGTGTCGGCACGGAGCATCTTTATGCGTGTCTGGCGAAAGTCGGGGATGCCTTTGAACACGGGAGTGGAGGCGAGATGACGCCGCGTGTGGAGTATGGCGCGGTAGTCATCGCCTATATACTGGCGGTTGATTTGCAGCAGTTCCAGCAGGATGTCGATCTTCTGCTGCGGCGTAAGAGCCTCACCTCCCTCGCCGCAGGTGGCGGAACGGGAGAATATCCACGGCTGCCCGAATGTGGCGCGGCCTATCATCACAGCGTCAACGCCGTACTTGTCGAAAGCCATGTCGGCCTGTTCAAGGGATGTTATGTCGCCGTTGCCGATGACGGGGATGGTAATCCGCGGATTGTTCTTCACTTCCCCGATAAGCGTCCAGTCCGCCTCACCGGTGTACATCTGCGCCCTTGTGCGGCCATGTATGGTCAACGCCTGTATGCCGCAGTCCTGAAGCTGCTCCGCAAGGGTGGTGATGACAAGGCTGTCACTGTTCCATCCCAGCCTGGTCTTTACCGTGACAGGCGTGTTTACGGCCTTGACCACCTCCGCGGTCATGTCAAGCATGAGCGGTATGTTCTGCAACATCCCCGCTCCCGCGCCCTTTCCGGCGACTTTCTTTACCGGACATCCGAAGTTAAGGTCTATGACATCGGGATGCGCCTCGGCCTCAACAATGCGGGCGGCCTCCACCACGTCCGCCGTGGTACGGCCGTAAATTTGTATTCCCACGGGGCGTTCCTCATCGCTGATGGCCAGTTTCCGCACCGTAGCCTTTACCGAACGCACCAACGCCTCGGCCGCCACGAACTCGGTATATACCATCGCCGCGCCAAAGCGTTTGCAAAGTTTGCGGAAGCCTATGTCCGTGACATCCTCCATGGGAGCAAGGAACAGCGGCCTGTCTCCTAAGTCTATGTTGCCGATTGTCATTGTTCTTACAGGTTGAAGGTTATCGGTTGACGGTTTAAGGTCTTTCAGATTGTGCTGTTGGCGGCATGGCCTAAAACCCACAACCCATAACCATAAACCTAAAACCTTTACTCATACACGTCCTCCTCAGGTATGTCTTCCTCTATGACAAGGTTGTCGATGATGAAGTTCTGGCGCTCCATGCTGTTCTTACCCATGTAATATGCCAGCAGTTTCTCCACCTCGTCGCTCTTGTGCAGCTTCACTTGTTCCAGCCGTATGTCCGGCCCTATGAAGCCGGCGAACTCATCCGGCGATATTTCCCCAAGCCCTTTGAAGCGCGTTATCTCCGGGTCGGGACCCAATTCCGCTATCGCCGCCTGTCTTTCCTCATCGGAATAGCAGTAGCGTGTGATGAAGTCCTTGGGCTTCTCGCCACGCTCTTTCAGCTTTATGTCCTCCTCGGCGACTACCTTCTTGTTCTTTACCTTGGTGCGTTTGTTACGCACCCGGAACAGTGGTGTCTGCAAAACGAAGACGTGTCCCTTCTTTATCAGTTCGGGAAAGAATTGCAGGAAGAAGGTGATGGTAAGCAGACGGATGTGCATTCCATCGACATCCGCGTCCGTAGCCACAATGACTTTGTTGTACCGGAGGTTGTCAAGTCCGTCCTCAATGTCAAGCGCTGCCTGCAAGAGGTTGAACTCTTCGTTCTCATAGACTACCTTCTTCGTCAGGCCGTAGCAGTTCAACGGCTTGCCGCGCAGCGAGAAAACGGCCTGCGTATTGACGTCGCGGCTCTTCGTGATGCTGCCGCTTGCCGAGTCGCCCTCGGTGATAAAGATGCACGACTCCTCCCTTCTGTCGCCCTTGGGGTCGGAATAATGCACACGGCAGTCGCGCAGCTTGCGGTTGTGCAGGTTTGCCTTCTTGGCGCGTTCACGTGCCAGTTTCGCCACGCCCGCCATGGCTTTGCGCTCCCGTTCGGACGTTTTCACCTTCTCTTCTATCACGTTTGCCACGTCAAGGTTACGGTGCAGGAAGTTATCTACCTCCGTTTTCACGAAGTCACCCACGTATTTGTTTACGGAAACGCCTTCCGGTGACATGGTGAGCGAGCCGAGTTTGATTTTCGTCTGGGACTCGAATATCGGTTCCTCCACATTCACCGCTATCGCCGCCACAAGCCCGTTGCGTATGTCTCCGTACTCATATTTGCCGAAGTACTCCTTGATTGTCTTGGCGATGTGTTCCTTGAACGCCGACTGGTGCGTACCTCCCTGCGTCGTATGCTGGCCGTTGACGAAGGAATCGTATTCCTCTCCGTTCTGGTTGGTGTGCGTAAAGGCTATCTCTATGTCCTCACCCGCCATGTGAACGATAGGGTATAGCGGTTCGGAAGTCATCTGGTCTTTCAACAAGTCCTGCAAACCGTTGCGGGAAATGATGCGGCGGCCGTTGAACATGATGGCCAGTCCCGTGTTGAGGTAAGTGTAGTTGCGGAGCATCGTCTCCACTATGTCGGCCTGAAAGGCGTAGTTCCTGAACAGCGTGGGGTCCGGTTCAAAGAAAATGTATGTGCCCGTCTCGTCGCCGGTAGGCTCTGTCGTGTCGGCAATGAGGTTGCCGCACTCGAACACTGCCGTCCTCACCATGCCGTCACGGTATGACCTTACCTCGAATCTCCGCGACAGGAAGTTGACCGCCTTGATGCCGACGCCGTTCATGCCCACGGACTTCTTGAACGCCTTTGAGTCGTACTTGCCACCCGTATTGAGCTGGCTCACCGCCTCTATCATCTTTCCCTGCGGTATGCCGCGGCCGTAGTCACGCAGCGATACGGCCCTGTTCTCCGTCAGTTCTATCTCTATCCGCTTGCCGGCATTCATGCGGAACTCGTCTATGGAGTTGTCTATCGCCTCCTTCAGCAGCACATATATGCCGTCTTCGGCGTGCGAGCCGTCGCCCAGACGGCCTATATACATACCGGGGCGGGTACGTATATGCTCCACGTCCGACAGCTTCCGTATGTTGTCATCGGTGTATTCCACCTGCTGTATGTTGTCTGTTGTTTCCTCTGCCATTGTTTTTTCAAGGTTGAAGGTTGTTGGTTCGGGGTTATGGGTCTTTCGTTTTGGAGTCCGGTTACAAGCAAGGTGGCCTTCCACCTTAAACCGGCAACCTCAAGCCGTCATTCCTTACAGGGCGGCCTTATAGCTTCTCAGCCGCTTGACGGTACGCGCGTCAAAGTGCTGCCAGGCCGAGAGCACACCGTCGTTTGTCTCCATCATGGCGAGCGTCAGGGCATACCGGAACTTGTACTTGTGGTACCATCTTATCAAATCGTCAAACGCAAGGGCGTTGGCACCCTTCGCCCTGTACTCCGGCAGCACGCCGATAAGCAGCAGATCCACCGTGTCCGTGTCATGGAACAGCAGCGTCCGCAGCATGTGCAGCCACCCGAAAGGCAGCATCTTGCCATTACCCGTGCGGCGCAAAGCCTTGGAGAACGAGGGGAAACTTACGCCGAAGCCCACCATCTGCTCCGTAGGGTCGGATGAGACGACGCTCTCGTCAAAGATAAACGTTACGAGGTTCAGGTCGGCCATGCCCAGATACTCCTTTATCAGCTTGTCTATCTGCGCCTCGGAGAGTTCCGAAAACTCATAGAGATTCTTGTAACACTCGTTCAATATGTGGAAGAACCGCCTGCCGTATCCGCCTTTCAGCAAGTCGCGCTTTGTGAGTTTACGCGGCACTATGCGGTATCTCTTGGCTATCAGCGACGTTATCTTCGCGAACTTCTCAGGCACTTGCTCCGGAACTTTCACCAGCTGCTGCACCCAGTCGTTGTCCTTCGTGAATCCTAGCGCCTCGATGTGCCTCTGGTAATAGGCGTAGTTATGGTTGGCGTGCATGGTGGCCATCACGTCAAAGCCCTCCACCAGCATACCCTCCCGGTCGAGGTCGGTAAAGCCCATGGGGCCTATTATGGTGTCCATGCCGCGCCTGCGGCCGTATTCCCTGACCTTCTCTATGAGCGCGGCGGACACTTCCATGTCGTCAACAAAGTCAAAATAGCCGAAACGCACGTTCTTCCTGCCCCATTTCTCGTTGGCGTGGCGGTTGATGATAGCCGCAACCCTGCCCACGGGACAGCCGTCGCGGAAAGCCATGTAATACTCCGCCTCGCAGAAATCAAAGGCGGGATTGCTGCCGGGCAGCAGCGTATTCTTCTCGTCCGAAAACAGATATGGCACGGCATAAGGGTCATCCTTATACAACTCGGTACGGAAATCAATAAAGCGTCCTATCTCCTTAGGCGTCGAAATGGTGCGTATCTCTATCATTACAGTCATTTTTCCGGCGTCCGCCAAGCCATAGCGCAGGGAGGACACTCTTTCAAAGTACAAAGGTACAAAGAAAAACTTACAAAGCAATGGAATTAAATAAAAAATAACATAAATATAATAAGGAAACGGCATCACGGTTTTGTCACACCGGAAACTTTTGCTAACTTTGCAGGAGTAACCGCCGTGTCGTGCCGCAAGAACCCTGAAAGGGTGACAGAACTTAGCCCGGGGTGCAAACCCCGGGGTTCAGAAGCAGGCGGACAAAACGTATTGGAACCCCAAAGCCGGCAGGCGAGGAGTGCTAAGCACGACGAGGGGTCTTCCAATAACAGGCAATGCCTTTTGACGGAAACCGGGCAATATTACAGACGGACACGATGGTGATAACCCCTCGGTGTCCTCCGGCCACCTCGCCTTCCGGCTTCTTGCCCGCAAGATACCTTGCTTTGGCAAGCGGCAAGCCGATTACGGGGTTCCAATACCTTCTGCCGAGGCACACAACGATTTCCCGGGGTTTGCACCCCGGGCTAAACTCTTTCACCCTTTCAGGGTTCTGTCAGGACGCGGCCTTCCGCAGGCAAGACAAACATCACGGGTATTTGCCGCAAAGGCATTGCAGAGCTATTACCCGCACTAAACATACCGCAAGGAGAAAACAAAAACAACAAAAAAACATATCACAACACTATGAGCAACAAGCAAAAGCGCTTTTTCCTCACGGAAGAAGAAATCCCTACACAGTGGTACAACATACAGGCTGACATGCCAAACAAGCCCTTGCCGCCACTGAACCCAAAGACCAAGCAGCCGATGGCGGCCGAGGACCTGTATCCCATATTCGCGAAAGAACTGTGCCACCAAGAGCTGAACACCACGGACTCATGGATAGACATCCCGGAAGAGGTAAGGGACATGTATAAATACTACCGCTCCACACCTCTCGTCCGTGCCTACGGACTGGAGAAAGCGCTCGGCACTCCGGCACACATATATTTCAAGAACGAATCGGTAAGCCCCGTAGGGTCGCACAAGCTCAACTCCGCACTGCCGCAGGCATACTACTGCAAGAAGGAGGGAGTGACCAACGTGACCACCGAAACGGGTGCCGGACAGTGGGGATGCGCACTGTCATACGCCGCAAAGGTATTCGGACTGGAAGCCGCCGTATATCAGGTGAAAATATCATACGAGCAAAAGCCTTACCGCCGTTCCATCATGCAGTCATACGGTGCGCAGGTGACAGCCTCGCCATCAATGTCAACACGCGCGGGAAAAGACGTGCTGACAAAAGACCCCAACAACCAAGGCTCACTGGGAACAGCCATATCAGAGGCCGTGGAACTGGCCATGACGACACCTAACTGCAAGTACGTCCTCGGCTCGGTACTCAATCATGTGGCACTGCACCAGACCATAATAGGCCTGGAAGCGGAGAAACAGATGGAGAAAGCCGGCGAATATCCCGACATCGTGATAGGCTGCTTCGGCGGCGGTTCCAACTTCGGCGGCATCAGCTTCCCCTTCATGCGCCACAACATCAAGGACGGAAAGAAGACCCGCTTCATCGCCGCAGAGCCGGCATCATGCCCGAAGCTGACACACGGAGTATTCCAGTACGACTTCGGAGACCTGTCAGGACTGACCCCGCTGCTGCCGATGTACACATTGGGACACAACTTCATGCCGGCAAACATACACGCCGGAGGACTGCGTTACCACGGTGCGGGCATGATTATATCACAGCTATTGAAGGACGGCTACATGGAAGCCGCGGACGTGAAGCAGACAGAGACATTCAAGGCCGGCTTACTGTTCTCAAAGTGCGAGGGCATAATCCCCGCCCCGGAGTCAAACCACGCCATAGCGGTAGCCATACGCGAGGCTCTCAAATGCAAGGAGACCGGCGAGGAAAAGGTGATACTGTTCAACCTCTCAGGCCACGGACTCATCGACATGGCAGCCTACGACCAGTACCTCTCAGGCTCATTGCAGGACTACGAGGTAACCGATGAAGAGGTGACAAAGAATATACATGAACTGGAAAAGATAATATAACAAACCGGACATAACAGAGAAAATCTGCACCAATGCAGAAATAACGTATTACAGCGCAGAGATGTTTCATAAAAAAACACTCTGCGCTGTAATACGTTATATTCACTGCCCAAGGTTATTCACCTTGTCAGAGAAACGCTGTCATGAATACAGGAACGAGCCGTATATCCCCGTCTTTCCTCAAATCCTTTGTATAAACAAGATACTTATCCAAAATCCTGCCGGAGAATTTCCGCTTGAATGCATCAAGTGAGGCATGAGTATTATAGCCCGAAGACTTCACCTCCACCGGGCAGATTTTGTTTCCTCTTGACAATATAAAATCTATCTCATAATTATGCTTGCCATTTTCGGTAGGCCATGTATAATAAAACAGGTTGTCACCAGCCGCTGTCAACATCTGCGCCACCACATTCTCGTAAACATAACCCATGTCCGCCGAAAGTTTGTCTGCCAATAATTTCTGATATATAATATTGTCGGTAACGCTCTTGTCCCAAAATGCTAATGTAATGAACAGTCCGGTATCGCCAAGATACATCTTATACTCGTCATAATCTGCATGCATTGCCAACCCTACATTCGGGTCATTGGCATGATGCGAGATGTTCACCGTCATGCTGTCCTCCATCTCTTTAAGCAATATGGCCATTGCATCCTTGTCCCCACTTCTGCCAAGTACGCTGGCAGTCTTATAGCGTGACGCGTTTCCCGTCAACTGTGAGGGTATTGCCTTAAACATCCTTGAAGCCTTGCCCGTAGGGTCTATTTTCTGGAAATCATCAAGATACAGCTCTATAATCTCACGCTTCCTGTTATCTACATCGGTCAGATTGTTCGTCATGAGGTATGTTTCTATGGCTTGGGGCATCCCCCCCACCAGCATGTATAGCCTAAAATCTCTCAGAAGTTTCCTGACGACAGCATCGCCCAACGGGCGATTTTCCTCAAAGCAAGCCTTTAAGAGCGGTATGGTGGCAGTATCGCCCAAAGCCCACCGGAACTCCTCATAGTCCATAGGATACATGGTTATACGTGTCTCCTCACTCGGTATAACAATATCTTTCGTATTTTTCTTGATGGAGAGAAGTGAACCTGTCTCTATGTAGTCGTAGCGATGGTCCTTGACAAGATATTTGATAGCCTGCCGTACAGTCGGACATTTCTGTATCTCGTCAAATATAATGACAGACTTCCGCTCATACAATCTGACACCATATATAAATTGCAGCTGCATGAAAAAGCTGTCACGGTCGGATATGTTGCCTACCGCATCCCACACAGCGACAGGAGCGTCCGCAAAATCCACTACTATATAGCTGGTATATTCATTCTTCGCAAACTCCTCCGCAATAGTAGATTTGCCTACACGCCTGGCACCTTTTATCAACAGCGCAGTGTTACCATCCTGACTTTTTTTCCAATCAAGTAACCGGTCATATATTTTCCGTTGAAAGATTCTGTCCATACAGTTCCATTATAACATATTGATATTGAGTGCAAAGATAACCATTTATATCGAAATCTCAAAATTTATTTCCGGATTTATGTACGTTTTCTCACTTTTTATTCCGGTAAATCCGCCTGTTTTCTCACTTTTTGCAAGTCATGGAAGCATTGTCTTTGCCTCCAAAAGCGAGAACGGTATCCTGCCGTGTAACGAACATCCGTCACCTGACGCGGTGAGGACGCTCCGCAAACGGGTGCCGATTATACCGTATAATCAGCACTCTTTTACAATCACACAGCATCCTCGTCTGGATTGAACTGTATAATAACAAGTTATAATATCCGGCACAATCACGGGGCAGGGACTTCTTCCACGAGCGTCAAAGGCCGGCTGCGCACTATTTAAGATACCCCAACCGTTTGCCCCAGTCTTCCATTACCTCCTGCCGCCATTTATACACTGTCTGCGCTCCTTGCAGGTTATGCCAGAACAGGGAGGGGTCACTCTTGTCCGTAAACCAATGCGGGCCGACCTTGTAGTCGGTGGAACTCTCGCGTCCCGGCCACAGGTTCTCAACGGTGATGGCACCCTCATAACAGGGGAAGCCGGATATGTGAGAGGTCACCTTATAGGGCAGTGTCCCGGTGTTGTAGGTGGAATGGCGGACAACATAGTCTCCGTTGCCGAGGTAGAAGCCGTCCCACACTTGGTTGCGTATCTCAAACTTGAAGCACACGGAGTCCGGGGCGATGTCGTTTTTCACCGGTCCCTTGACGTGAAACTCCATGATTGAATACACGGGCACGGTGTCCTTTTCCGTCGTGGGACGGTAGAACACGGGGCGCGAGCTGCGTCCGGCAGGCTCAAAGCTGCCGCCCCACGACTCTCCCTGCGGGTTGTCGGGGTCTCCGTTCATTACATACAGCAGCGCCGGCGTGTCCCCCATCTTGGGCACTCCCTTGTAATAGTTGATGAAATCGGCGCCGATCAGCCCCGCACCTTTCATGTATGCGTCGTAATAACCGTAGTTATACTTGTCCTTAACCTTATTGTCCGTGATGAAACCACGGTACGAAGCGTTGGCCTCTATCATCCATAGGCCGGGGAAGTTCTCCACTATGTAGGCGTAACTGTTGGTGCTCCACTTCTTGTTCGGGCCTCCTATCCAATAGACACGTATCTTGTCCGCTATGTCAGGAGCGTCATGCAGCGCCTGAGCCACGTCCTCCAAGCCGCCCCATACCGACACCCACAGCGGGCGGTCGCTCTTGCGCCGCGCGCACTTCACTATCCACTGCGAGCCTTCCGTGAGGGTGTCATAACCGCAATAGGGAGCCGCTCCCTTGCGCCCCTGCTTCGTAACGGCACGCAACCGCTTGGGACTCATGAGGCCCTTGATATGCTTCCGCAGCCGCGGCAGTTCCTTTTCGTACAGGGAAATCATGCGCAGTATCTCCTCCTTGCTCCCTTTTCCGTAAGAGGGGGAGGACACCAGCCCCTCCAAGTCAAAGCAGTCGGAGTACATCAGGGCGTGAATCATCGACTGGTTGTCGTCAGGGTCCGTGCCGCCTATGTCCGTGCTTATCAGCACACGCTGCCTGTTTGCGGTGTCGGCGGCGTGCAACCGGCAAGTCATCGCAAGGGACATAAGCGCCGATAATAATATAATATGTGTCTTCCCCATCTTATTTCTTTCTTTTATTCCACCGTCACCTCATAGTCTTTCGGCTGCATTTGGCGCATGGTGTTGCTGGCCTTATCCCACCACAGCAGCTGGTCGCCGGTCAGGGTGATGGTCACGGGCTTGGTTTCCCCGGCCTTCAGCGACACGCGTTGGTAGGCGCGGAGGGTCTTTACTGGGCCTTCCGTGTCCTTGGGGTTACGCAGATAGACCTGCACCACCTCGTCGCCGTCACGGCTGCCGGTATTGCTTACGGTGAGCGACACGGTGCAGGCGTCCTTCGACTTCTTCACCTTCGCCTTTGACTTGGCGAACGTCGTGTATGACAAACCGTAGCCAAAAGGCCATTGCGGCTCGCCCTTGAAGTAGCGGTAGGTGCGGTTCTTCATGGTGTAGTCGAGGAAATCGGGCAGCTGCGAGTCGTCCTTGTAGAAGGTGACGGGCAGTTTTCCCGACGGGTTCACGTCGCCGAAGAGCACCTCGGCGATGGCCGTTCCGCCCTGTTCGCCGGCATACCACGCCTGCATGATGCCGTCGCAACGCCGCGCCTCGGGCGCAAGTGCCATGGCACCGCCCGAACAATTGATGAAGACTATCTTCTTTCCAGCCTCGGCAAGAGCCTTTACTATGTCACGCTGCGACTGCGGCAACTCTATGCTGGTGCGGTCTCCGCCCTTGAACCCGGGGTCGCTGACCTTCATCTCCTCGCCTTCCAAGGCCGGGGAAATGCCTCCGACGAAGACCACCACGTCACGGTCCGCAAGGTTGTTGACAAGGTTTTCCGGCGTGACGGTGGCCATTACGCCCACGTCAAACTTCAATGCCGCGGCGGCATCGCCCTGCATATACTCCACGATGACGGGGTACTCCCTGCCTGCCTCCACCTTATATTCCTTGGCGGACGTCTGCACCCGCGCACGGCTTTTCCACACATCGACGAGGGTGTCGGTGCCGATTATGATGCGCATACGGTCGTCCGCGGCGATGGTGAAGAGCAGTTTCTCCGTCCTGTCGGCCTTATACACGCCCTCATAGCGTGCGGTGAAGTCGTAAAGGTTAACGCCCGGCGCGAAGACCGTGGCTCCTCCGTTGGAGAAATTGAGCGGGGCGGTGCAGAGGGCGGTGGCACACGGCTCGCCCTTCATCTCTGTATTGTTCCAGTATGTGGCCGTCATTCCGGGCTTGCCGTCACTCGTGCGGAAGTTGCCGAAGCGGCTTACGAGCTGTTCGTTGCGCGTGAATCCGCAGCCCTCCACATACTTCACGTCGGCGGCAAGGCTCTTTATGCCCTCCAGTATGCTGACGGTCTTGGTGGCATAGCCCGTATAGTTGCCCCACAGCATCAGCGAATCGGTGGCGTTAGGGCCTACAACGGCGATGCGGGCAGACTTTTGCAGCGGCAGGATATTGTTGCGGTTCTGAAGCAGCACCACGCCCTGGCGCGCCGCTTCAAGGGCGAGAGCCTTGTGTTCCTTGGACGCTACGCACGACGCGGGGATGCCTGTCCAGTCAACAAGGTCGTCACTGTCGAAGTCGCCAACGTCAAAACGCGCCTCCAGCAGGCGTATCACGCTGGTGTTTATCTGCTCCTCCGTTATCTGTCCCGCCTTCACGGCCTCCGGCAGACTCTTGTATTCTCCGCCGCACTCCACGTCGGTACCGCTGAGAACGGCCTTTGCCGACGCCGCCTTGGGGTCGGGGCTGACCTCATGGTGACCCTTCTTCCAGAAGTCGCCGATGGCGCCGCAGTCCGAGACCACAAGGCCGTCGAACTTCCATTCGTCACGGAGTATCTGCTGCAAATAGCGGTTCGAGCCGCAGCACGGGTCGCCGTCGATGCGCTGGTAGGCGCACATCACCTCGCGCACGTTGCCTTTCTGCACAAGAGACTTGAACGCCGGGAGATACGTCTCCCACAGGTCACGCTCCGGAAGCTGCTGTATGTCGAAGGTATGACGGTTCCATTCTGGGCCGCTGTGCACCGCAAAGTGCTTGGCGCAGGCAAGGAGCTTGTAGTATTTGTGTCCCACGAGGCGGCCGGTGGCAAGGTCAGTGCCCTGCAATCCGCTCACTACGGCAAGTCCCATGCGCTCCGTGAGGTACGGGTCCTCGCCGTAAGTCTCCTGTCCCCTGCCCCAACGCGGGTCACGGAAGATGTTGATGTTGGGTGTCCACACGCTGGTACCCTGATAGCGTTTCACCACGCCGGCGTGGCGGGCCTGCGTGTTCTTGACGCGCATCTCGTCCGAAACCTTGTCGAACACGTCATGCACAAGAGCGTCATTCCATGTCGCCGCCATCATCATCGTGATGGGGAAGACGGTGCTGTAACCGTTGCGTCCCACGCCGTGCAGCCCCTCGCTCCACCATTCATACATCGGAACGTGGAGGCGCTCGACGGCTCCGCTGCCGTTCATCATTATGCGCGCCTTCTCTTCCAGCGTCAGCCGCCGGCAAAGGTCTTCCGCCCTCTGGCGTGAAGAGAGCGCGGGATTCTGGTAAGGCAGCATCTCCGCCTTTGATACTTGATAGGGAATAGGCTGTTGCGCCTGCGCCGCCGTGCCTGAGAAAAGGGCGAGAGCGGCGACAAAGTGTTTGATTCGCGTCATATAATATTAATGTGTTAGTTACAGTTAGTCATTGTGCAAAGTTAACGAAACTATCTGACATTTGCAACTTTCCGCCTCTTATTTCTCCGAATTTACCACTTGTATGAAACAAAAAAGCCCCGTCCGGCGATGGCAGGGGATTGCAGATTCTGAAAAACGGGCGTATCGGCCGCCGTCGCAATCAGGTGCCGATTACCCTGCAAAAGGCCGCCGATTACATGGTAATCAGCACCTGTTTACCGCATAATCAGCACCTGATTACGGAGGGGTGAGTTGTTAAGTGCAGAAATGAAGTCCTGTAAGGACGACATTAATGCGTTTTGGTCACGACAATGAAGTCCTGTAAGGACGGCATATTACAGCACAGGGTGTCAACCCTGTGAATTGATTGCGTACGGAGAAAAAGGTATTGGAACCCCGCAGCCGGAGGCGAGGAGCACAAGGTGCGACGAGGGGTAAAAACACAACTCGCCGTAAATTAAAACGCCATTCGCCACAAATAAAAACGACACTCACCGTAAATAAAAACGATAAAGGCAATAACCCCTCGTCGCACGTTGTGCTCCTCGCCTCCGGCTTCTTGCCCGCAAGATACCTTGCTTTGGCAAGCGGCAAGCCGATTACGGGGTTCCAATAGGTCTTGCGCATTGCCCGATCATAACACAGGGTTAACACCCTGTGCTGTAATATGTCGTCCTTACAGGACTTTATCATCGTGGTCAAAACGCATTAATGCCACCCTCACAGGACTTCCTGCACCGGATTCTTGTCTATCTGCGCGGAAATTGCCGCACAAACGAAAGCCCCACATTCCGGAATGGAATGCGGGGCCTGTTGTCATTATCGGCATCTGCCCGTCCGTAAGGATGGGGTTATGCGCCGCTTATGCTTACTTCATCTGTGCGCCGGTAGCTGAATATTCAGCGTCACCCTTGACGATTATCACACTGCCGTTCTTAAATGTCTTGAACACCTTGGACGCATTGGCGGCGTCAGCGTTCTCAACCTCTGCAACACCTGTCGGATCACCGTAGGTGAACTTGGCCGCATAGAAGACCATGTCACCGGTAGCCTCTGCCTTGAAGACGTATGTCTGTGCAGGGTTAAGGCCTGTGAACTCTACGACACCACTGCTGTTTTTGGCTACGAGACCTGTGCCCTTGCTCTGTGTCGTGCCGTAGATGGAGAACGTTGCCTCACGCTGCTTGTCCTTGTCGGTACATACATAGAACTTGGCGGCGGTTGCGCTTGTAACCTTCATGTAGTGAATCTTGCCGTTGTTGTTCTTGATTGTGATACCGGCAAAGTTCTTTGCGGAGATGGTAGCGTCGGTCTCCGGGTCAATGGTACCCTTCTTCGTTATGGAAGCAGGCGTGCCGCCGTTCTCGACAGTAAACCACTTGTTGGCGATGTAGCCGGCAGCGTCGTCAGGTGTCATGTAATATACAGGCTTGGCAGCTGTCACTACGAGTGCGGTGAGGCTGTTGATTCTCTGCATCACGAATGTCTCGGTAACGGCCTTGTTAAGTGCTGTCGTGGCAGCATCTACCGTTGCCTGTGTCTTGGCAGCGCTGTTCAGTTCTTCGTTAGCGGTTGCGATGGCCTTCACGAGGTAAGCGTTGGCTTCCTTCTCGGTAACGTATGCGAGCGTGTCGTTGGCAACCTTTATCGCAGCCTCAAGGTTTGCGGTGTTCACGATGTTACCCTTGATGAGGATGTTGCCGATGTACTCGAACACGTCATAGCCGTAGAGGTTGCTTGGGTCGAATGCGCTTGCCACGTCGGTGTAGGTGACGTTCTCCATGTTGTCACCGTTGTTCACCTGTCCCTGTATCTTCACATATACCTTTTCCTGGCCTGCCGCCTCTGCCGGAAGCTGGAACTTGACGTTGCACCACTTGCCGTTTACGAGGGTAGAGTCTGCGTTAAGGTCTGTGTAGTTCTCACCGTCGAGTGAGTAGAAGGCCTTTTGTATCTTGGAAGCGTTGTTGTCCGTGCCGACGAAATAATCGACAGTCACGTCGCTGACGCTCTTTGTAGAGAATTCAACCACTGCATAGTTACGGTTGAAGTCACGCACATTCTTTGCAGTGCGGCGGCTCATTATAGGCATCTGTATCTCCACCGGATCCTCGCCGAACTTGGCCGGACGTGTCTCGAAGGTGCCTGCCACGTAAGGAACGGCGGCTGTTGCTATCGCGCCGGCCATACCGGCTGTGTCGGCAACCATTACAGATACCTTTGCGACACCGGCCTGAGCGCCGAGGTCGGCAAGGTATTCTGTCTCTTTACCGTTCTTAAGAACCTTTGAGAAGTCAAATGCAGCCACAACGCCGTCAGCCTCCTCATAGGTGGCGGTGAGGTTGATACCGTCCGTTGACTCCAGTGTTATCTTGCGCACAGTCTCCATGCTTCCGTCGCTCCAGCCCTTGAAGGTGTTGAACGTGCGGTAGTAAGAGTTGTGGTCGTTCAGTGTTATCGTGATCTCGTCGCCTACCAT
Source organism: Prevotella sp. (assembly GCA_017623655.1). Taxonomy (GTDB): domain Bacteria; phylum Bacteroidota; class Bacteroidia; order Bacteroidales; family Bacteroidaceae; genus Prevotella. The sequence continues at coordinate 107,207 of JAGAON010000001.1, read as the reverse complement.
GTAGGTTTCCTTCTCAGGCAGTATGCTTACGCTTACAGACTTGGAGCCTGCTACGGCAACGTTGACCTTAGCCTCTTTCGGGAACTCGTCAACATACATCACGCTGTTTGCGCCGACGCAAGAAGGTATCTCCACGATAGGAGTGCCTTCGAGGTTGTTGATGACTGTGGCACCCATCGTGTAGAACTTGTTGGTCTTCTCCACGAGGAAGTTTGACACGTCAGCCTTGTAGAATGCGCTCCAGTCAAATGATTCTGCTGCCAGTTCCGTGCCAACCTCATCCATATCGGAACCACGCTCCATGGAAGTGAAGCTCTCATCGGTAAGGTTGTAGTGTGCGGTGAGGTAGCCGAGCTGTGTAGTAACTTCATCTACTATGTTTCTTGCGGAAAGAATGTCCGTACCGCCCTCAACGTATGTGAAGTTCTGTGAGTCGGTCAGCGTAGCCGGAGCACGCTTGCCTGCCTTCGGGGTGAGGAAGAGGTTGTTGTAGATGTAGTACTCGGTAGAGGCGTCAAGGTAGTTGCCCATGGCGAAAAGAGTACACTGGTTGTCCTTAGCTTCATACTCATTGGTAGTGGTATTCAGTACATCGTATGTTGCCTTTGCCATCATCACCGTGTTGTTGTAGAACAGTATGCGCGGTGCAGTGCCGTCATTTGCCACATACGCCATCTGTATGATACCCTTGGTGTAAGGCAGGTCGTAGAACATATTGTCATGGAAATTAACCTCCACCGGCATTGAGCCGAGCACGAAGAGCGCCCAGTTGTTGCCGTTGGTGATGTTCATGTCATGCACCTTACAGCCTGTCATCTCCAGATACTTCAGCTTTGAAGGCGTGGTGGCGGTACTGCCGTCGTTAGGAGCTGTACGGAAGATGGTACGCGGAATGTTGGTGATTTCGCAGTTACGGAATGCCATCGTGTCAATCTGCATATCCGCAGCCGGCATCTTCTGCCAGTAAAGCACCTGGCCGGAAGTTGCCGTATTGCCGGAACGGTACTGCAATGACACGTTCTCTATGAAGAGAGAGAACTTTGAGTCGGCGGTGTGGTTCTTGCCGTTCAGTCCTGCCTGCAACTGCGGCAGGTTGTTAATGTCCGTCTGGTTGGACTTGATGACCAGCTTGCCGGTGTTGTGTGAGAACGTAAAGTTACCATTGATTACCACAGAGTTGTCAGCCACCTCTGCCTCGGCCGTCTTGTCGTCGGTCAGTTTCTTTGAGATGATGATGGTGTGAGAGTCGTCGGCCGTCATGCCTGCGCAGGCTTTGAGGGCATTTTCGAACTCAGTCTTGTTGGTCACATAGGTCGTCATATCCGCCGCCATGGCCGAGGAAGCCATAGCGATGACGCCCAGTGCGAGAAGAGTAAATCTTTTCATCGTTTTGTGAGTTTAATTGTTAATGAATAATATAGAATAAAATAATTTTTGCGGTGTAACCTGCTGACGGACAAGAGCAAAGGAGATGCAGTCGTAATCAGGTGCCGATTGCGGTGTAATCAGCGGCAGATTGCAGTGTAATCAGGTGCTGATTACACCGTGATTTGCACCTGATTGCCGTCAGGTATGTTTTGTTAAGCGGGCTGAAAGCCCGGCAAGCGCATAGCCCGGGGTAAAGCGGAGCGGCATCCCGGGTGGCAGATTCCGATATTCGCAAACGCCCTGAAAGGGCAAAAGCGTATGAATATCATCTCCACCCCCGTAGGGTGAGCACCGTTCAGAGGTCTTGCAGGTTCCAGTTGATGAAGTACTTGTCTTCAAGGCTTGCCTTTACCTTGGCGGCCTTTGCGGCGTCATACTTCGGCGTTATGATTGCCGCCATCCTGTCGGCGGCGGCAGTCTTGTCGCCGCGTCCCATGCTGCTCCACCTGTCTGCCATCTTGCAGAGGTAGGAGTAGGCCTTTCCTTCCGCCACGTACTCCTTGCTGTACTCCTGTGCGAGACACCAGTCGAAGTATTCCCTGCGCTCCATCTCGGTCATGGTCTGCCCGTTGAGCGCGAAGACTCCGTCGCTGACATATTCCGGCATCTGGTACAGCGTGCCGCACGCCGTGCCTGCCAGTCCGCTGTCTCCGTAGCCGCCTGCGTAGCCAAACCATGAGCCGTAGTAGGGCGACCATCCCTTTTGCGTCACGTTGTCGCTGGCGGGCCATGTCGTTTCGTCGTAACGCTCAGAGAAACGGTTGGTGAGGCCGCCGTTGAGCAGTGCGTTGGCCTGGTCCCAGTTGCCGAGGTGGTTCTCGGCTTCGGCCAGCAGATAGTGGAAGTCATGGCCTCTGAACAGCACGATGGAGGGCTGTATCTCGAAGATGTTGTCAAGCAGGTACTTGTAGGAACGGCTGTCGGTGTTGTATGCGTAGTAGTATTTTGTCAGCGCGTTCTCGCCGCCAAGGTTGTTCATCACCATCTTTTGGGTTATGGAGCGTATGTCGGTCTGCGGATAGAGTGTGTTCACCGCATAGTCCGATGGCTTGAGATAGAAGCCGTCGCCGGGGAAGGTCGGGCAGAAATACTGCACAAGGCGGTTGCGCTGGTTGTTGCGGTAGTCATACATGATGCTGCTTACGACCTGCCACTTGGTGCCTACATCCTCCGTGTAGAAGATGTTGTAGTAGGCGTTTGTGGCGTCACTCTGCAAGGGTATGTTGGTCTGGTAGGTTAAGCCCATGTTCTCCACGGCGCTTTCGAAGCCCGGAATGGAGAGCGTGCGGCCGTCGATCTGTATGTTGGCCAACGCGGCGGGGTCTTCCGCCGTGTGTATCTTATACATGTATTCCAGCAGGTTGTCGCGTATCCAGAGCCAGTCCGCCTGCGCGGCGTCCTCGCTTTCGTAGTTGCAGCGCCATGAGAGCAGCTCGGCCTTCATAAGCAGGTACGGCGGGGTGAGGTACTGCCACTTCCGGAAGTTATCGACGTTCCCGTTCTCGGTGTCCAGCCATTTGTACCAGTCCATGGTGAGGCTGGAGCTGATGTGCATTCCCGCTACGGTGATTCCGTCTTCCAACAGCGCGAGACACTTGTCCGTCAGCTGCTGCATATCGCAGTGGGTGAAGACGGAGGTGTCGGTAAGCGGCTTCTTCTCGTTGAGCGGGTCGTCGAACCAGTAAGCCTCGCCGTAGATGCGGCCCAGCATCCAGTATGCCCACACCTTTATGCGTATGGTGCTTGAGAGGAGCTTGGGGAACGATTCCTCGGCCACCTCCGACATTCCGCCGGTGGCGTTGTAGTAGTCCTCCATCTTGCGGATATAGTCGTTGCAGGCTATGATGACGGAGTAATACACGCCCGGATCGGCGTACTCGTTGCGGTCGGTGTTCTCGTAGTTGTAGATGTTCTGCAATGCCACGGGCGCCTTTGTTGTTGTCTCCAGCACGTTCATCCGCGTGTCGGTGAGGAATATGGCCTGGTCGCCCGCCTGCTGCATCTTGTTCATTATGCCGAGCATTCCCTTATACATCTGCGATTCCTCGCCTATGTACTCGCCCGTGTCCATAACGTTCTTCGGCGTGGGGTCGAAGTAGTCGGAGCAGCTTGTGGCCAGCGTGAGCGTCAGCCCGGCGGCCAGCATGGATATGCTTCTCATGTATTTTGGGAGAATATTCATAATAGTATGTTTTCGTTGTTTATGATATTTAGAAGTTTAAGTCGAAGCCAACCTTGAAGGTTCTCGGCAGGGAGACCTTGGAATAGTCGAATCCGCGCATGGACGCCGTGTATCCGTAGGCAAACTCCGGATCGGAACCGAGGTACTTGGTCAGGGTGAAGAGGTTCTCGGCCGCTACCCATACGTTGCCGGAGTTGACGAAACCGAATATCTTTCCGAAGTTGTAGGAGAACTTAAGGCTGCGGAGCTTGAAGTAGCTTGCGTCTTCTATCCAGCGGTCGGAGAAGCTGTTGTTGCCGATGTTGTCACCGTAGTTGGCGCGCGGCATATCCGTAACCTGCCCCTCTACCTGCCAGCGGTTGAGCACGGAGGTGGACTGGTTGTAGAAGGCTGACTGTGATTCCAGCAGACGGCGGGTGTAGTTATAGGCGTCGTTGCCGATGGAATAGCCGAAGTTGGCGTCAAGGGTGAACTGCCTGTAACGCAGCGCGAGGTTGAAGGCGCCGAAGACATCGGGCGAGGCGCAGCCGATGGCGGTCTTGTCCGCGTCGTTGATTACGCCGTCATTGTTCTGGTCAACGAAGATGACGTCGCCGGCCTGATAGCTGATTCCGGCGGCATTGGTGAGCCCTGCGGCCTGCGCCTGCTCCGTTGTGGCATAGACACCGGCGGTCTTGTAACCGTAGAACTCGTAGGGGTTGCTGCCTACCTGCATCACTACCTGTGCGTCGTCATTGCCGTAACCGGTGAAGGAGATGACGGATTTCTCCGCTCCGCCGAGGTCTTTCAGGGTGCTCTTGTTGGTGGCCAGCGTTACTCCTGCAACGAAGTCCCAGTCGCGGTTGTGTATGGGGTTGACACGAAGTGACAGTTCTATACCGCTGTTGTTTATCTCGCCCACGTTGTCATAGTATATGCCTGAGCCATAGACGCTGGATATGTTGCTGTTGAACAGCAGGTCGTAGGAGTTGGCGAAGTAGTAGTTGAAGCCGAGACTGATGCGGTTGCCAAAGGCTGCGGCCTCAAATCCGAAGTCAATCTGCCTTGTCGTCTCCCATGACAGCTTGGTGTTAGGCATATTGGCGCGTGCTATGCCGCCGAGGGAGAAGAGGTTGGCGGCGGTGTAGTAGTCCTTGCCGTAGTTGGAAGAGAAGCGTGCGTTGCCTGAGTATGAGCCTTCGAGGGTGATGTTGAGCAGGTTGATTTCCGAAGGCAGGGCACCTGTGTTGGCCGCCATGAAGGTGAGGCCGGCTGACGGGAAGAAGCCGAGGCGCGAGGCGTCGGCACCGCTGGCGCTGGTGGCGTCGAGGTTAAAGCCGGCGCTGGCGCGCAGCATCTTGTTCCAAGTGTACGTTCCGTGCAGGGCGTAACTCATGTAGTTCCACTCGTTGTTGCCGCCGTAGGTGCGCAGTTCGTCAACAAGGTAGTTGAGGGACTTGAAGTAGTCGTTGGCGGTGTTGTAGCCGTCGGCGATGTCAGTCTCTATGCTGTGCTGCATGAAACGTGCGGTTGCCTTGACGTTCAGGTCGTGAATGTTGTTGAAGGTGCGCTTGTAGTCGGCGGAAACGGAATACGCGTTCGTCATCTGGCGTATCACACTGCCGGCGCGGTAGTTGTCGCCGTAGCCGTAATACTGCGGTATTATGGCCTGGTCCGTGACGCCCGGGACAAACATATTCTCCTCGGTGTAGTTGTAATAGAGGTTCACAAGCCCCGTGAGTGTCAGGTGATCGGTGATGCGGTAGTTGATGCCGAGCGACGCGTTGGCGTCATATATCTTGTCGTCTCCCTCCACATTGTTGACCAATGCCAGCGGATTGCTGACGTTGTTGTATGCGTACATCGGTGTGGAAGAGGTGTTCCACTCGTTGTATCTGGCATAGTCCAGAAGCGTCTGGCCGTCTGTCTGCTTCTTGAAAGCGGAGACAAGAGGCATATTGCGGTATGCGGAGATGATGGGATTGTAGGCTGACGCCGTACCGGTGTTGAGCAAGTCGGAGTTGATGTACGACAGACTGATGTTCGCGAAGATGTCTATCTGCCGGCTTGCCAGCACGTCGGCGGAGATGAGAGTGTGGTAACGGTCGGAGGAAGTGTTCCTCAGCACTCCGTCGTTCTTGGTATATCCGAAGGAGATGTTGTACTTGGCAATCTCGTCGCCGCCCTCAACCCGCAGCTGGTTGTCGGTCACAAAGCCCGTGCGCTGTATCTCGTCCATCCAGTTGTTGTTCTCGTTGAAGAGGTAGTCACCGGTATAGCTTGCGGCGTTTTGCAGGAAAGGATAGTCGTTTGTGAGTGCCGACATGGAGGGATAGAGCGTCAGTCCAAGGTCCTTCATGTATGCCCTGTACTGCGATGCGTCGAGAACAGGGATGGCAGACTGCTTCACATTGAAGCCGTACTGCCCGCTGAAGGTAATCCGTGTGTCGAGGTTGTCGCTGTTAGCCTGTTGCGTTTCTATCATGATCACGCCGTTACTGCCGAGCACTCCCCACTGTGCGGCCTCCGCTCCCTTCAATACCGTGACGGAACGGATGTCCTTCGGGGAATAGCCTGCAAGCACGTCGCGGCTGTAACCGTTTATGACCGCCGAGACATCGACGTTGCTGAAATACGGCACTCCGTTGATAACGAGCAGCGGACTGTTCTCGCCTGCAAGGGAATGTATGCCCCGTATGTTCATGAACGTGCCTTCACCGGGCATCCCGCTCTTCTCGATTACTTGCAGGCCGGCCACGTTGTTGCCTATGGCCGCACCCACCGAGAGTTTGCCGGAGAAGTCCTTGGCTTCCAGTCCCTGCGTGGTCACGCTCTTGTCGTAAACGGTTTGCGTGGCCATGGGGGTGTTGACATAGCCGTTGTACTTCATCTCGGTGGTCGGGATGACGGTGATCACGAAGTCACCCTTGGCCGCCTGCCTTACGAAGAAGCTCACCGGCAGTTCCATTTCATAGTATCCCGGCGCCTTGATGAGCACTACTGACTTATCGTCCGCGGCCTTTATCTCGAACGCTCCGTTCTTGTCCGTGACGACGGAGGCGCCGCCCCTGACGGTAATGATGGCACCCTCCACCGGCTGGTTGTCTGTTCCTTTTATGTATGACTTAACGGACACTCCCTGTGCCGTAGCCGTTGCGGCTGTCATTACCAGTGCCGCAAGTGTAATATTTATCTTTCTCATATATCAGGTAAGGGAGTTTTTTAATAGTTGTTGTATGTTGGACGCAGGCACCAGTGATACATCATCAACTGCTGCAAGTTTTTCTTATTGTTGCGTGCGGACTGGTCGCCTATCTTGTAGGAATAGTTCGCCGCAAGGTCAGAACTGCTTACCTTTATCTTGAAGTTGCCGTTCTTCTTCAACTTCACTATGCCCACGGTGTAACCGTCGGTGTCATACGCTATGGCCTTCTCGTCAATGGTCTGCCAATAATCCACGTCGAAGTTCTCGGGATAGGCTATGCCGTCCTCGCCGTAGTGCGGGACCTCAGACGCCGCGCCACGGTCGAAGTGGAAGTTGGCACCGGTGGCGTACATCACCATGTCCTTCTTCAGCTCCACATACTGCGAGTCGTCCTCGTCCGCTCCCTTGAAGTAGATGCTGAGGCTGTATGTCAGTGAGTGCTTGAAGCCCATTCGCAGATAGTACTCTCCCGCGGGCAGGTTCACTTCATAGACGGCGTTGTTGTCCTCGTCGTATGTCAGTCCGTCATAGACCACAGTGCAAGGCAGTCCGCCGTCATGTGCCTCTTGTGTGGGTTCTGCTGTCAGCACATTATAATAAATGGTGGGCAGGTTCTCCGACAGCGTGAAAGGATTTTGCGCCTCGTTAAATATCATCGGGTTCTGCCAGTTGGTCCAGAGGAAGTGTGCATTCCTTTCCGCCGCGGTCATGACATTCCACAGTTCGTAGAAGCGTGACTTCACGCGGTAGATGACAATGTGGTTGGGGATGTGCAGCTTGGTTGTGAGGTATGCCGTGCCGTTGCTGAGCGCCACTTTTGAGGCGGTGTTGACGGTGTTTACCGACGGACGCCAGTGTGCCGGAGCCACTTCCTTGTAGGAAACGATGTCGTTCAGCTTGTCCTCCACCATCTGGCAGCCGCCCACACACTCAAACTGTTCCTCGCCGCGGGTGGTCAGCGCCTCGACGGGTACGGAGCGGTCAACGAAGCACGCCTTCACGATCCACGCCTTGAACTTTACCGTGTCCTCCACGGTCGGCTGGCGGTTAAGCCACTTCGGTATGGAGTCGAGGGCGGCCTTCATGGCTTCCTTCACCTGGGCGTTGTCCGGTATGAACATCGTTGTACGGTAGTTCTCGTCACGCATATTCCATTTCTCCACGCCGTCCTCGGTGTAACGGTCCATGAGCGTGTTGCGGTTCACGAACACGGAGTCATAGACTGTCATGCCCTGTTCGTTGACGCCAATGACGCGTGAGGCCTCCCTGTCAAACCATTTTTCCTCGTATGACTTCACCATGGCCTTGAATTCGGAGTACTCCTCATCGGGCAGTGCGGTGAAATACTCGTATATTGACTGTCGCACCGGCAGCAGCCCGTCTATAACATACACGTATCCGTTGGTGGTCTTCACCGTCTTCACTATGTTATAGTCATCGAGTTTGGCCTGCTGTCCGCTGCCATACACCCATACGGACTTGCCCGAGCGTGTCTGTATGCCGTATCCGTCGGTCAGCAGCGAGGGTGCGATGCTTGCGTCGGCCACCGTGTGCCTTGCCCATCGCGCCTCGTCGGTAATCTGGTCCTTCTGCGCCTCAAGCACAGAGTTCTCCGCCACTATGAAGGTATAGTTGCCGTCAGGCGTGGTAGATTCGAATATCCCGTTCCGGGCGTACAGGCTCGCCATCTCGGTCAGTGACTCGCTGGTGTTGATGTAAGAGGCAATGTCTCCGCCGTATATCTCCACATCCGCATTGGAGAGGCCGCCGTCGTCATAGTGGTCGCTCCAGTCAGAACATGACGCCAGGAGCAGCAGCGAGCACACAACGCCCGCTGTCTTGCCCAGTTTGTTTGCTATTCTTATGTTCATATCGTGATATTTTTTAGTCTATTGGTATAAGCTCTATGTAGTCGAGGTACTGGTGATAGCTGCCGCTTGTCTTCGCCAGCACGTCGCGCATCGTGATGCGGAAGGTGTGAGAGGTGGTCTCCGTGAACTCCTTGTTGTCCCACAGCGTGATTTCCACCGCAAGGTATCTGTCCGCACGGGAGAATGTGATGCCCTTATACATCAGGCGTGTCACTATGTCGTCATCCAGCTGGAAGCGTGTGCTTGAGCCGCTGCTGTAAAGGTCCCTCTGGTTTGCCACGTCGGTGAGATAGTGCAGTACTATCTTGTACTTGCCGGCGATGAAGCTCGGCGTGGTGAACTCCACCCATCCGCCGAAGCCGAGGTTGAGGCAGAGGTAGTTGTCCATGTAGGCGTTGTATGCGGGTTTCGTGCCGCTGATGAAGTCCTTGTAGAAGCCCACCACATGGTATGTGGAGCGGCTTGCCCTTGTCTCGTTTGCGGTATAGGTGAACGACGTAGGCTCGGCGAAGGTCTGGCCGTATTTCACGTTGCCCGTGAAGTCGTACTTCTCGTTGGTGGCCGTTATGGGCGTGCTGAACAGATTGCCCATGCCCCTGTACGCACCGTAGTCGTTGACGATGGATATGAGGTCGGCACTGTTGAGGAAGTCCCACTTCATCCGCATCGGGGCCGGATGGTAAACGGGCATTACGCCGCCCACCTTGTGTATGTATCCGTTGCAGGCCTTGATGTCCGAGCGCAGGATGGGCACGTCGTTGTTGATTATCTTGCCCGCCGTGCTTCTGTTGGCAATGACGGACTGTCCCTTCATCTTCACCGGATAGACGAGCATTTCCTCGTCGCCAAGGAAGTTGAACAGTTCCGCCGTCGTGTAGTCACGGGTGAGGAAGTGGTACTGCATATAGTTGTTCAGGGCCGTGTGCGGGTCCGTCTCCCCGTCGGCGCAGTTGGCCATGATGTAGTCCTTCAGACCTTCGACGCTCGTTATGCCGTTGGCATGATACACCTCGTCAGGCACCGCGAAGCAGGTGTAGCGGTAGGTGTTGACAACATACTTTCCGCCCTGCACCCATGTGGTGTCCTGATATTTGTTGGCTATGCTGTCATATTCGCTCTCCTCAAGAGCCTGCGCGAAGATGGAGTAGTCCTTGTCCGCGCCCAGCGTCTGGCCTATGGTCTCCGCAAGGGGCTTTATCACGTCGGCCATGACATAGAGCACGCCGTTGAGGCAGCTGTCGGCCTCGAAGCGCCCGAGACGCGCCTGGCTGTTGATGAAGATGGAGTCTGTCACCTGATATTCGGTGGGACGCAGCGCGTCGTCCATGTCGGTGTTCAGATAACCGTAGCTGAAGTTGAGGTATTCCCCGAACAGGTTGCGCTCGGGTATGTATGACTTTTCCTTGGCATACACGTCCAGCTGGTTGTCAAAGCACTTCACGCCGGAGACGATGTGCTCCTGCACCACCGCCTTGGCGTATGCGGCATCCTCAGCCACCAGTTCCTCCACGCTCGCCAGTCCCCTGCCGGCAAGGAACTTGGCCATGGCCTCATTGGTCGGCGAGAACACCGTGGCGGTGGCCGACGCGCTCTTCAGGGCGTTGTAATAGTTGGTGGCGCGCAGCAGCTTTATCCACTCTGAGAACTGGCCGTTATAGGCATCGGTCTCCATGACGTCAACGATGGACATCTCAGCCCTGTTCTCGGTGGGTGTGACGAACAGCTCGCCGTCATTGGGGTCAGAACAGCCCGTTATGAGGACTGCCGCTGACAGCATTAGCATATTTATAATCTTTTTCATAATTTTGGATTCTTGATTATGTATTTGTGGAACACCGGGCGGAAACGGTTGTTTCCCAGGGCGTTGCAATCAGCATGCTTTTACTGTGCAATCAGGTGCTGATTATGGTGTGAAAAGGTGCTGATTACAGTGTAAACAGGCCTCTTTCACCTTGTCCCCTGTTCCTGCCCGGCTTCCGGCTGTCTGTTTGTCGTTCGGTTTACTGATAATAAGGGTTCTGCACAAGTTTGCCGTTGTTCTTCATTTCCGACTCATAGACAGGCAGGAACCATGCGTTCTCGTTCAGCAGCACGTTCTTTATCCATGACTCGCTGGCGTTCTGGTTGGTGGCGCTGTAATACACTATCTTGTTCGTGGCGTATGACTTCGCGTCGAAACCGTCTATGCCCGTATAGCGCGAGATGCGCAGCAGGTCGTACCATATTCTGCCCTCGGCAAGGAGTTCCATCACCCGCTCGCGGACGATGTAGTCCATCAGGGTGGTGACAGGCTCTGTCCCGTCTGCCGTGACAGCCTCGCAGTTGCTGCGCTCGCGGATGGCGTTTATCAGGGATATGGCCTCAGCATTGTCGGCGGCGACAAGTCCCTTGCCGCGCATCACGAGAGCCTCGGCCTTCATGAGCATGATGTCGGCCACGCGGTAGATGATGAAATTGACGTCATGGGCGGCCGCGGTGCGCTCCTCCAGCAGTGAGGAACCGCCGATGTATTTCCATACACGACCGTCGTCGCCGCTGTAAGAGCCGTGCAGTGTGCGGCAGGCGTTCTCCGGCTCGGCGAACACGCGGAACGCCGTCTTCTGGTACTCGTAGTCTTCCCTGAACTCGGTCATGGCCTGCTGGGAGATATAGTAGGAGCCGCTCTCCAGACCCGCGAACCTGTCATAGAGCGTGTTCTGCTGCGTGCCGGAACCGTCTGCCTTCTCCTGATTCCACTGTACCTCGAAGATTGACTCCTTACTGTTGCCGGGGTTGAACATGGCGAACCATCCGGTGTGTGTGCGCGGAGACGTGATGAGCGCCGGAGCGTTGCCCGACTTGTCTTCCAGTATCATGTCACAGTACTTTATGGCCTCGTCGAACTGGCTGTTCCACAGGCACACGTCAGCCATCAGGGCGTATATTGACCACTTGGTCGCCTTGCCCTTGGTCTCCCATGTGGTGTCCCACAGGTCCTTGGCAGCACCAAGCTGTATGGCGGCGGTGAGGTCAGACTGTATCTGCTGTATGAGCACACTTTCCTGCGACTTCTCTATCTGCAACGGTGTCTCGTCGGTCTCGTAAGGCACTGTCACCAGCGGGGCGTCACGCCAGTTACGCACTATGTAGAAGTATGCCAGCGCACGCAGGAAGTATGCCTCGCAATAGTGCGAGTTTACCTCCTCGGTAGTGTATGTGGGGTCGTTGCCCTGAGCCTTGCCCGCATTCTGCAACACGAGGTTGGCCTGGTTGATTATCTTGTACATGTCGGCCCATGAGCAGATGCCGCTGGTGGACTTTATCTGGAAGTTCTGCAACACATTGGCGCCCATGCTCCTTCCGTATATCACGCCCGCGCGCTGCTCTCCCCACGGGATGAGCTTTTCCTCAACGGAGGCGCGCAGATAGTAGTAGCCGGAATTGAGCGCGGAGGCAACGTCGGACTTCGACGCCCAGAAGTTATCTACCGCGAGGTTGTTCTCCGGGATTATCTCAAGGTAATCGCCGCAACCCGTCAGCACGGCGGGACACAGGGCTGCAACAGCCACGGAGAGTATTGTTGACTTTATCTTTTTCATTGTTACTTGTCTTAAATCCATAATACTGCAAGAGCTTAGAAGTTTACGGTGACGCCCATTGAGAAGCGTTTGCTGCGCGGTGTCTGCGCCTGATCCTTGGCGATGGCGGTGACACTTGACGGCAGCGTGACTTCCGGATCCATGCCGGTATAGTCGGTTATGGTGAAGAGGTCATAGCCCGTCAGGAACACATTGGCCGACGTGAGGCCGATATTCTCGCAGAACTTCTTTGGAAGGTTGTAACTGAGCGAGATGGTCTTGAAGCGCAGGAACGAGCAGTCCTCCACGTATCTGTCGGAACCGAGCTGGTTGTAACCGTAGTTCCACAGCGCGCGCGGTATCTCCGTCTGGTCGCCTTCGTTGCGCCAGCGGCCGAGTACGGCCGTTGACTGGTTGTTGGCGTTATACATTCCCTCCGCGTCCATGCGCGCCGCATTGATGATTTTCTGACCAAGGCGGTAGTGCATGAAGACGGTAAGGGCGAAGCGGTCGTATTTAAGCGTGAAGCCGCCGCCACCGGAAAGCGTAGGGTTGGAGTTGCCGAGATAAACAAGGTCGTTCTTGTCTATGACGCCGTCATGGTTGATGTCCTCATAACTGGCATCGCCGGGATAGCAGCGGATATTATTGTTCTGCATCACGATGGGCTGACCTTGGAGGTCATACATCACGTTGCCCTCAGCATCGCGGGCGTAGGTGGCCTCCGTATTCTGATACACTCCCTTGTACTTGAATCCGAAGAAAGAGCCTACGGAGGTGCCGGCGATGAGCTTCTGGGCGTAGTTGCCGGAACCGTTCCTCATGGAGAACTGCTCCTCGGCTATGTTCTCGGGCAGCTCGACGATGGTGTTCTTGTTGTTGGAGATGTTGAAGTTGACGGACAGGTCCCACTTCTTGTTGTGAAATGCCTTCCAGTCAACACGCGCCTCCCAGCCCTCGTTGCACAGCTTGCCGGAGTTGTAGAACTTCATCTTGGCATCGGGATAGCCGGTGGTAAGCGGTATCTTGATGTCCTTCTGCAACAGGTCTTTCGTGTCCTTGCGGTAGTAGTCGAAGGTGAACGTCAGCTTGCCGTCCCATATATTGATGTCGGTACCGAGGTCTATCTCGCGTGACGTCTCCCATTTCAGCTTGTTAAGCTGCATGGTGTTGGCGGATATTGCCGGACCGTCGATGTAGTTTCCCTGTGAGGCATACGTTCCCACGTATGGTGACGTGCCGCTCGGCGCATTGCCGGACATACCCCATGACGCGCGTATCTTCCACTGTGTGAGGAAGTCTTCCTTCCAAGCCTTCATGAAAGGCTCGTCCTGCACCTGCCATGACACGCCCACTGACGGGAAGAATCCCCAGCGGTTGTCCTTGCCGAGGGATGACTTGCCCTCATAGTTGAAGGTGCCGTTGACGGTATAGCGGTTGAGGAAGGTGTAGGCCACGGAGCCGCGGGCGGAGAGAGATGTGACCTCTGACTTGCCGGAAACTTCCTGATACAGATAGCCGTTGCCGCCAGAAACGTCGGAAAGGGAGTATGAACCCACGCCGCAACGGTATGCCGACCATGTGGAGGCGCGGCTCTGTGAGGTGTACCACAGTCCCGTAACGACAAGGTTGTGGATGTCGTTCCAGTTCTTGCGGAACATGAGCTTGTTCTCGGTCTGCAAGGAGAAGTTGTTGGAATAGGACTCGCCGGCCTGGTCTATGTAGTTGTAGTTGCTCCCGTGTGTCTCCAACAGTCCGTAGTCGAGGCCTGTGGCAGACTGCGGAAGCCATGTTTCCGTCTTCTGGGTGTTGAACTTCATCGACACGTAACCGTTGTAGGTAAGCTCCGGAAGCACGTACCACCGGGCGCGGACTGTCATCTTCTGCTCCTTGATGGACAGTTCCTTGTAGGAGTCCTCGGCCATGATGACGGGATGATAGTTGTATGCGCTGTTGCTGATACGGCTGGAACCACGGTACGCTCCTTGGAACTCGTCTTTGTTCTGCCGGGTAAAGTACGTGCCGGTCATCTGCCCGTCCTTTATATAATAAGGTGACTTGTTCGGCGCTTTGACCAGTGCCGCGGCGCGCACGTCATCGGTATATGGGGAGTCCTTGTCGGTGTCGGTGTAAGAATATTCGGCCTCCACGTGCAGTTTCTCGGAGAAGTTGTAGCCCACGTTGAGCGAGGTTGACAGACGGCCTAGGGATGTTCCCTTGGTGGTACCGCCCTCATTCATGTATCCTAAGGAGAAACGGTAGTTGGCTTTCTCGCCGCCTCCCGACATGGAGAAGGTGTTGTCGGTGGTAAAGGCGTTCTGCTTTACGTATGACAACCAGTCGGTGTTCTGGTTGTACTCATCGAAATAGCGCCAGTTCTGGTTGTAACCTATCTCCGGAGTATTGAAGAGATATTCCAGCAGATTGCCGGAGTTGTTGAGTCCCTGGGCGTTTGCCGAGTTCCAGATGGCGTCCTGTATGTATGCCACATAGTCGTTTCCGGAGAGCATTGGCATTGATTCCGGCTCTATCTTCACCGAGTTCTTTGTGGAGAAGGTGAAGCGTGTCTTTGAGCGTGCGCCCTTCTTCTTGGTTATGAGCAGCACGCCGTTGGCGCCTTTTGTGCCGTAGATGGCGGTTGAAGCGGCGTCTTTCAGCACCTCGATGCTCTCGATGTCGTTAGGGTTCAGGGACAGCATCTGCGCGAAATCTTCCTGACTTGCGGTGTTGAAGTCGAATGAATCGTCGATGTCCGTGGAGTACGGCACGCCGTCAATGACTATCAGCGGGTCGGAGTTTGAGTTCAGAGTGGCCGTACCGCGGATGCGGATGCTGCTCTTTGCGCCCGGGTCTCCGCCGGCAATGATATCGACACCGCCCAGCTGTCCCTGCAAGGCTTCCTCCACAGAGGTGACGGGAGCGGCCTCAAGTATCTGTCCGAGGTTTATCTTCTGTGTGGCGAAAGCCTGCTCGCGCACGCCGACACCCATCTCGTTCCTGCTTCCGCGGGAGCCCGTCACGTGCACTTCCTGCAACTGTGTCTGCGAGTTGTCGGCTTCAAGTTTCACGTCCAGCTGCTTCTGCCCCGTGTATTTTATCTTCTGGGTCTTCATTCCTATGTATGAGAACTGCAACGTCAGCTTGCCGGCATCGGCCGGAACTTTGAGCGAGTACATTCCGGAGAGGTCGGTCACGGTACCCACGACTATACGGTTCTGGGCGTTTACAAACGTGACGTTGACGCCGATACACGGCTCGTCCGCACCTCCTATCGTCTCTGTCACCGTGCCTGTAAGGACATCCTGAGCCACCGAGGGCAAGGCAGCGAAGAGAGACAGCAATAATATATATATGTATTTCTTCATTGTTGTATATTATTTTATGATTTAGCAGTCCGGCGGATTGGTTGTCCGGTCCTGTGGATTGTCCGGCTGTCAGCCAAAACGCCAAACGGCTAAAAGATTATTTTCCGTTGACAAGTGGCAGCACGTCTTCGAGGAAATGCACGCAACCATCCTCGAACACGAACGGGAAAGTGTCGTAAGCGTCACTGACCGTCACTCTTGCCGATTCCGTCGTGGTGTTTATCGGCGTCCTTGTCACGCTGAGGCGTGTGCCGTCATCATATATGTTAAGCCGTGTGGCTATGTCAGACTGCTCCGCATCCTGGTCGAAGGTTATCAGGCCTCCGTACTGCCTTGTGTCCTCACCCCATCCGGGATAGGGGTAGTTGGACATCACTGCGGAAGAGAGCGGCACGAAATAAGACAGCAGGTACGTCTGCAAGGCGGCCTGGTCCGTGACAGTGCAGCGGGTGAAGAAGTCGGCGTTGCCTGCCGCCGCACCCTCGTCAGCCGTTATTCCCGGCAGCTTTCCGTCGAGTATGGCCTGCTCCAGTGCCTGCGTAGCGGGCACGAACATGAGTGAGGACTCCGTCATGAGAGGCATCTGCCCCTGGTTTGTCACAAGTCCCGACCTGTTAAGCAGGTTTATCCATCCGTAGAAGTCCGTCGTCTCGTCCGTGTGCAGGTTCCACATCATGGTCATGAAGTTATTGAAACGCAAGTCAGCGTAGTTGCCGTGGAACACGAGATTGTCGTACTGGTAGGCATGGCCGTTGGTCCATCCGTTATCGTCCCCGCGGTATCCGAGCGGCTCGAAGGAAGCCCATATATCCTCGTCGGTGACGGTGTTCTCGGCATATTTCAGCCGGTCGTTATGCTTTATAGAGTTTGTCAGCTTGCCATCCTTCACGTACCAGTACAGCTTGAAGTCCGGCGTGAAGGCCTGTATCACCTTCTTTCCCGTCAGCGGCAGCACGGTGTTGCCGTCATCGGGTGACGCCACGTGTGCGTTGATGGTGGCGGACTTCGTCGCCGAGCTGACCGGCGTGCTGGTAGTGCCGACCACTGTCACGAGCCTTCCGGTCTCGTCAAAGGCGTAACCCTCCCTGTCCGTCATCTGCTGGTTGGACGGATAGAGCATGATGTACTTCTCCGACTCCAGTGACAGCGTGTTGGTCATGCCCGAGGCGTTCAGCATATTGAGGAAGAAGGAGAACTTCTTGTACTGGTATGCCGGGCCTGTCACGGAGTTGTACTTGGCCGGCGGTGTGAGCTTGCTGCATCCGTAGAGCACGCCGTTGGAGCACATCACGCGGTTCTCCTGCGCCACATCGGCATACGGGTCAAAGCGTATCGGCGTAGGATTCCTTGCGTCTATGTTGTAGTTGAGCACCAGTCCCTTCTCTATCTCCTCCGGGAACGCGACGCTCTCGGTGCTGTATGAGTTCAGCAACAGGTCCCTCACAGGCTCCGCAAGGTCGGGGTCGTCCATGCTCTCATACCCTCCCTGTCCCCAGAAGTCATTGAAGAAAGACTCGAAGGCATCGTTGGAGAAGGCGAAAACGGAGTATGAACGGCTTGCAAGATCGACCACCGCCGTGTAGTCGGTGACCGGCCATTCGCAGGCTATCGGCGCAAGCTGGTAGTCCTTGTTGTGGTAATGCTGGTACAGTTCCTTGCCGTTGCCGTAGTTTGTGGTAAGGTTCTCGTCCATGACATAGTTGCTGTATTTGTCATACATGGACAGGAAGCGGCTGAACTGCGGGCGGTTCTTCAGCTCGGTATATATGGTCTGCAACGGTGTCAGCACGTTATCCACGCGGTAGATGTAACCGTTGCTTGTGGCCACGCTATATTCGTCAACACCGGCGTTGCTCACGTTGAAGCCGTTGTCGCCGCGCCACTGTCCGGGGAAGAAGTAGTTGTAGTTCTCGGCAGCGCTGATGGTCTTTGTGCGGAACATCTGGTATGAGAACACCGGCACGTAACGCTCAAGGTGATACACGTCAACATTCTTCACCTCCGTGGTGGAAGTTCCCGTAGCGGCGTCGGTGGTCGTAATCTCCGCCTGCTCCACCGTGATCGGGTCCTGGCTCTTTGTGCGGAACTTATAGTACAGTCCCGCATTCGCCAGCAGTTCATCCTCCGTAGCCCCGTCACCCTCCGCAGGGCGGAAGTTGATGAGGTTGTTCTTGTCGAAAGAATAGTAGAGAATATGGAAGCCTATCAGCTTCTGCAACTCCTCAACGGGAATGGAGTTGACGTCTGCGGTGCCGTAATGCTCGTTCATGTAGGCGGCCAGCTTCTCGTCAGTAGGCGCCATGACGGTGACGATGGACTTGCCCTCCATGAGCGGACGGTACCCCGCCTTCTCGGCACCTGCGAGGAAGAGGGAATAGTTGCCGTCATCGTTCAGCGTCTCATAGACAGAACCTCGAAGCCACGACGGGGTCTCGAAGTACTCATCCATGTCCGAACACGAAGCCAACCCCAAGGCCAGGCAGAGTGAGCCCATGCCAAGCCTGCCCACTTTGGGCGCACAGCTCAATAAATTCTTTAGAATGTTTGACATGTTGAATAGTTTTTGTTTGTATTTTATTTGTTTGTATTTACCTGCAACAGATAAGGCACTCCTTCCCCACCCTGCCGACAGGCCTCCGCGGGGTGACTACCGCGATGCCCGGCACACGGTTTTTCCCTTATCCTCATAAAACATTCCGATATGATTAGTATGCTTTTATATTGTTTTTTGTGTAGTTAGTCTCTGCGATTCAGGCTTCCGCCGTCGTGTTCGGGTTACCGGCGCTAACCTTTGCCAAGGCTGTTCCGGACAACTGTAAATTCATAATATCGTTTCTTCAAGGTTAAGGATAATCCTTATGGATGACAAATGTTTTCTCTATGCTTTTCCCTATGCAAATGATAATTTGTCGTTACAAAAGTAAAAATATTTCAAGATAAGAGAAAGAAAAGGATGTTAAAAAGTTATAAAAGCGTTCAACTGATACGATTTTACTGTTATTATAGGCATCTGTGACACATTTTTCCCCCATACAAAAAGCGCAAACCGGCACTTTTTGTTTTATAAACATTCCTTTCTTTTACATTTTTTATCATCAAAAAACGTGACAGGCTGCTCGTTTGTCATGTCCGCGGGTAGAGACGATGAACCTCATCGTCTCCCTGCATTGCCACAGGCTTGTTTTTTTGAGGATGTATAAAAATACGCCTTCTCTTGGTCGTCTTCGTCTGTTGCGCGGCAAGATGCCGTGCCTACTTTTCCCGGCTGCGTCATCGCCCCGTAATCCTGATTTTTCCAATCTTTTATGGGGCGTTCGTAATCTGGTGCTGATTGCGTGGCAAACAGGTGCTGATTGCACGATGAAATGGTGCTGATTACACTGTAAACAGGTGCTGTTTGTTTTCCGGTTAACCCCGCAGGGGTGACAGAGCTTAACCCGGGGTGATACATCCGCGTTCCGTTCGCAATGACTTTTGCCGTTTGCCACACGTTTTCCGTTATCCGTTTTTGTTTTCACCCCTCGCTGCCCTGCGGGCATCTCGCCTGCCGGCTTCGGGGTGCCAATACTATTCATTGTCGGCATCATTATCGTACCCGGGGTTTGCACCCCGGGCTTGGTTCTGTCACCCTTTCAGGGTTCACCACCGGTTTCATCCCCCCGTTTGGGTTAGCGCCGGTAACCTGAACACGGCGGCGGAAGCCTGAATCGCAGAGACTAACTATACAACAAACTACAAACAATTTCATATTAATCTAAAACATTATTCTATGTCTGAAAAAATCAAAAACGTACGCTTTGCGCTCGTTGCGCTGCTGCTCATGTTCTGTGCGGCAGTACAGGCGCAGACAGTGAAGGGTAACGTTAAGGACAGCATGGGTGAGCCGGTCATCGGCGCAACCGTCATGGAGAAGGGCACCAGCAACGGCGTCATCACCGACTTCGACGGTAACTTCACCATCAAGATGCAGTCCGCGTCCCACGAACTGCTGATTTCATACGTTGGCATGAAGACGGCCAGCGTCAAACCCGGCGGAAAGTCGGAAGTGGCTGTCACATTGGAAGATGACGCCACCGTGCTTAACGAGGTGGTGGCCATCGGTTACGGCTCCAAGGCCCGCAAGGACCTCACGGGTTCCGTAGGCTCCATCTCCGGCGCCAAGCTGGCCGCCGTGCCTGTGGCTTCTGCCGCAGAGGCTCTCCAAGGCAAGATCGCCGGCGTGCAGGTCACCTCTGTCGATGGCCAGCCGGGTGCGGACATCAACATCCGCGTGCGCGGCGCAACGTCAGTCACGCAGTCCAACGAGCCGCTCTACATCGTTGACGGCTTCCAGCAGTCAAACATCAACGACATCCCGCCGAGCGACATCGCGTCCATCGACGTGTTGAAGGACGCCTCCCTCACCGCCATCTACGGCGCGAAGGGCGGTAACGGCGTTATCGTGGTGACCACCAAGTCGGCCAAGGAGGGCAAGGTGCAGGTGTCGTTCAACGGACGCATGACCCTCTCGCACATCTCAAAGAAGCTCGACTTGATGAACACGGGAGATTTCGTGGAGTACCAGTGGGACCGCGCACAGGGTAACGTGAGCTACAGCAACGGCTCGACACGTTATTTCCGCGAGAACTACGGCAACCCTTCCGACATCGACATCTACCGCACGCTGCCTAACACGTCATGGCAGGACGAGGTGATGAACGAGACTCCGCTCAGCTATTCAGCCAACGTAACAGTGGGCGGCGGCAGCGAGAAGACGAAGTTCAACCTGTCCCTGACGCAGTCCGAGGACAAGGGTATCATCATGGGTTCCGGCGTTCGCCGTACCAACATCAACCTCAAGCTCGCCACCAACATCAGCAAGAACCTCAAGCTGACTTACAGCCCGACGATGACTTACCGTCGCGACGAGGGCGCAGGCGGCGAAGGAGTGGGTGTAGGCGGTATCATAGACGTGCTTCAGTACCGTCCCACAAAGGGTTACCGCCAGTTCGGCTCGCACAACCCTAACTTCGTGGACGCTGACATTGACAAGGACTTCGACGAGAACAACCCTGTCGCTAACATTGCCACCAACGTGCAGAAGAGGCATTCATATAATGTGAACAACCGTTTCTCACTGCAATGGGAACCGATACAGAACCTTATCCTGCGCACGGAGGGCAACTACTCCATCACCTTCCGTGACACGCAGCGTTATTGGGGCGCGCTCACCGGCGAGGGCAAGAAGTATAACTCGCAGCCTGTGGCATCACTTGTGCAGCGCACTACGCAGTCGTACACATGGACAAATACAGCCACATACAGCCACACGCTGAATGACGTGCATAACCTCTCGTACCTCCTCGGACAGGAGATTTACAACACGCAGTACAAGGAGAGCGAGCAGAAGAACCGCTACTTCGACCGTGCCGTGGGCGCGGAGGAGGCGTTCAACAACATGGGTCTCGGCACTCCGTACATCAGCAACACTTATCTGTCAACCTCAAACCGCACGGCGTCCTTCTTCGGACAGGTGTCATACAACTACGACTCCAAGTACTATCTGTCCGGCACCATCCGCGGTGACGGCTCAACCAAGTTCGCGCCGGGCAACCAGTGGGGCTGGTTCCCGTCAATCTCCGGAGCGTGGGTGATAAACAAGGAGAAGTTCCTCAAGGACGTGAAATGGATTGACCAGCTGAAGCTGCGCCTTGCCTTCGGTCTTGCAGGTAACAACAATATCAACGACGATATGTGGCGCTACCTCTACACCATGCAGATAGAGGGAGGCCCGGGATTCGGCGAGAACCGCCAGTATGGCGAAATGTACTATGACATCCCGTCAACATTCCCCAACACTGACGTGAAGTGGGAGACGACCATCACACGCAACGTGGCGTTTGACATCTCGCTCTTCGGCGGCCGCCTGAACGTTACGCCCGAGTTGTACTGGAACACCACGCGTGACCTTCTTTACAACTCGACCATACCTGCCGTTTCCGGTTACACCAAGCAGATGCAGAACATCGGCAAGGTGCAGAACAAGGGCTTTGAGCTTACCGTCAGCGGAGACATCATGCGCGGCAAGGACTTCGTGCTCTCAGGCACCCTGACGGCCGGACACAACAAGATGACCGTCAAGGAGCTTAACGCTACCGACTCACGCCTGTTCAACTACTCCTCACGCTTCAGCTCTGTCGGGCAGGACGACTACCTGCTTGAGGTAGGCAACGAGGTTGGCCTGCTCTACGGTTACATCTACGACGGCGTGTACAGCATCGACGACTTCCAGCCGGAGAGCGTTGTGAACAAGCGCAAGTGGGTGTTGAAGGACGGTGTGCCGGAGATGACCACCGACGTGATGAAGGCGTCCATATCAGGTGATCCCACCATGGCAGGCAAGATCAAGTTCAAGGACTTGGACGGCGACGGGAAGATCACGACCAAGGACCGCACCGTGATAGGCAACACCAACCCGCGCTGGCAGGGCGGCTTCGGCCTCAACGGCACATGGAAGGACTGGGACTTTGCCGTAAACTTCACATATATGCTTAACTTTGACGTTTACAACGGTACGGCATACGCTCTGTCATCAGCTTCCGAGAATTCTTCAAGCTATACCAACGTGCTGGCAGAGTTCGGCCGCGACAACCGCTGGTGCTACACTTACGACACCGGCAGCCACGACGACGTAATGCAGAACGGCAACATAAGCACGAACAAGATTATTGAGATCTTCACGGAGATGAACGGCGGCAAGAGCCTCTGGAACCCTGCTGACGTTACGTCACGCACCATCAACTCATACTTCGTTGAGGATGGCTCGTTCCTCCGCTGCAACGACCTCACCATCGGCTACACACTGCCAAAGAAACTTCTGAAGAAGATAGGCATCAGCAAGGTGCGCGCATACGTTTCCGCAAGCAACCTGTTCATTCTCACCGGTTACTCCGGATACGACCCGGAAGTGGACGTACAGTCAGGCCTTACTCCTTCAATGGACTACAACCGCTACCCGCGTAACCGTGCATTCTCATTCGGTCTCAACGTGAACTTCTAATTACAGATTACCAAAAGAAACTGAAACAACATGAAATTAAGAAATATATTAATAAGCGGACTCGGCATCATGTCGCTGACGGCATGTAACGATTACCTTGATGTTGACGCGCCGTCAAAGCATGACATAGAGAAGATCTACGGTTCTACAAAAGAGACGGGCACGGCACTCAACGGCGTTTACAGGGGACTGCTGGAGGGAAACACCTTCGGGCAGGCCTTCACATATTCGCTGATACTCAACAGTGACGTTGACTTCAACAGCAACTCTTCGTCAACAAGGCAGACCAACACCCCAAAGCGTTACGACGTGGACGCAAGCAGCTCTACCGCCAACAGTGTGTGGAACACCACGTACAATGCGATAGAGAGTGCCAACAACTTCATCTACAATCTCGGGAAAAGCCCAATCTACACAAAGTCAAGCGACGACTGGCGCACACTCGCACAGTATATGGGTGAGGCAAAGGCTATCCGCGCAATGCTCTACAACGAGCTTCTGTGCTACTGGGGTGACGTGCCGTTCCCGACAGAACCGACATCCGTTACCGGCAACTATTATCCGGTAATCACGCCACGTGACACCATAGCCAAGCGGCTTATACTCGACCTTGAAGACGCCGCAAAGGATATGCAGTCATCAGACGAGACAACCATCGAGCGTATCAGCCAGGAGGCCTGCTACGGCATCATAGCGCGTATCGCCCTGCAAGCGGCAGGATACTCACTGCGCCACGCGGAGGATGACGCAAGCAGCTACGGCTATATGGGCAAGCCTGCCGCAGAGACAGAGACATGGTTCCTCACGAAAGCCCGCGAATACGCCGGCAAGGTGATACAAAGCAACAAGCACGACCTTGTCAAGAGTTATCAGGACGTGTTCCTTGCAGAGTGTAACTTCGAGCTTCTGCGCGGTGACGATCCTATCTTCGAGATACCGTTCGCACAGGAGTCGTCAGGCAGCATAGGCTACCGTCAGGGACCAAAGTTCGCTTCTAACGGCGGCGTGACAAACTACGAGTGGGGCGAGACCGGCGGCAACCAGCAGGTAAGCGTACTGCACCGCTTCTCATACAAACCCGGAGACACACGCAAGGACGCCACAATCGGCTGGTGGGAATATACATACGACGGCACACCTAAGATTATAGGAGCCTCTAACCTCTCCATGTATAACAACAAGTGGTCCAAGCTCTGGAACAAGACCAAGGCGTTCAACAACACCACTGCCAGCAACACCGGCATCAACTATCCCTACCTCCGTTATGCGGACGTGCTCCTGATGTGGGCGGAGGCTGACGTAAAACTCACCAACAATGTCAGCGACGAGGCAAAGGAATGCGTGCAGAAGGTACGTAACCGTGCCTACATCGGTTCCGGCAAGGCCGCTCCTGCCGTGGCAGGCGCAAGTCCTGAGGCTTTCCTGAAAGAAATCCTTGACGAACGCAAGTGGGAGTTCGCCGGAGAGAACAGCCGCTGGAAGGATCTCGTGCGTAACAATAAGCTCTCAGAGGTTCTCTACTACACGTTCATGCGCAATCACGCCGTGGCCCTCAACATGGGCGGCGTGTCGGAAGGTGCGGAGGAAGACCTCGTACAGGCATACGACGGCGTGGACTACTTCTCAAGCAACGGCACATACACGCAAGAGGAAATCGACGCGGCCATTCCCGGCGACGACGCCTACAACAAGGCGGTAGGCCAGCCAAAGTCACCTCTGCTGACCCAGACCATCTATTACTGCTACATAGACAATCCTAAGGACAACAAGTTCTTTGCCAACAGCGAGCTGCCTACCATCTATGTCTATAACCCTGAGGCATACGTGGCACAGCCAAAGGCGGAAATCGGCTCTCCCGAGAAGTTCTTCAAGTTCCTGAAAAACAACTTCCCGAATGCGGTTGAGTCAACATACAAGCCCATTCCTGAGCCTAACAACGCCAGCAGCACCAAGAACCCATGGGAATACCGCACCTTGGAATGGTATGACAGTGACGCCTCATGTCCTAAGGACGGCGTGCTCTACTCACTCTATGGCTTCATCCATGCCGGAGAAAGCGGAGAGACCGCCAAGAACACCATATACGTTGTGCGTGACGGTGTAGAGGAAAGAGTGGATCTCGCTTCCGTAAACGTTGCCGACCTGCCGGTAGTGCGTTACCTGCTGCCGATACCACGCGAGGCCATAACACGTTCATCCGGCGCATACAGGAATTACTACGGATATTAAAACCAAAACAACATTCAAATGAAAAAGTTACAATCATACTTACTGACTCTGCTCGCACTGATTGCAATGGCGGCATGTAGCGACCAGACAGACAATGGCACAGCCGGCCCGGACTCCGACCGCCTTATGCAGCCACAGTTCCGTAACCGCTATACGGTGAACGCGGGCTCCAATGATCCGTACATCTGTGGCGTCCAAGGACTGAACACCATCCAGCTCTACTGGTCACGTGTCGGCGAAGACTGCATCGGCTATGAGATAAAGGTGGCGACACAGAAGCTCAACACCGCCGAGGACTGGGCTGACGAGACAAAGGTCGAGACCCACAGGATAGAAGGTGCGGACACTGACAACCTGCTCCTTAAGGACCTTGCCTATTCCACGGATTATTACTTTGCCATCCGCGCACTCTCGGCAAGGGGCGAGGCACACCATTCCCTATGGTACGGCTATGGCGACACCGGCCATTGGGCGGACTACATGAGCATACGCACAAACGACCGCTACAACGTGCCGAACATCATCTACCAGAAGGGTAACGCCACAAAAACTGGCTTTGACATCTTCCTTGACCGCTCATATCTTGGCTTCAACCATGACAACAACAACGTGGTGGCAGGCGTTTACAACAACAAGTACACCCCGGAGCTTATAGAAGAGTTCAGCCAGCACTTCGCCACCGAGACCGACGCCTTCGGCAATCAGGTATGGCGCGTCACACACATCATGGTATATGCGTCATCATCCAACCCGACGGCAAACGTTCCCGAGGAGCTCAAGATGTACAAGATACCCGATGACGTATGGCAGGAAGACGGCACGGCCACAGTACACATCGAAGGCCTTGACCAGAACGCCGTATATGTCTGTGAGGCTCTCGACGAGAACCTTCTCGCAGACAAGCCCATCGTTGACGCCAAGTTCAACGGTATCATGCAGCGCATGAAGGGTGATCCGGGCGAGCCCATACTCCTTGCGGCCAACCCCCAGGACACCATACACTTCGAAATCAGCGGAACGCAGTATGCGGAGCAACTGCCCGTACCTGCCACCTCCATACAGGAGACCCTGGTGTCATTCATGACAGACCTCACACTTGCCGAGGGCCAGACCTTCTACCTTGAAGGCGGACAGACCTACTTCCTGCGCGGCGGTATGAATGTCTATAAAGGCTTCCGTCTGGCTACCAACCCAGAGGATCTCGCGGCGGGCAAGGGCCGTGCGAAGGTATATACCTACCACGGCTTCGACTTCACCGGCGCAGGCGGCAACTCATACGCCTCATTCATGCTCGGACGTACCGCACAAGGTTCAGAGAACCCGCTCATCGCCCTTGACATGGAGACATTCATAGTGGAAGACATCGACTTCGGCGCACCATTGGCAAAGAACGTCGGTGACCCGGCAGCCACAAACTCATACTTCATGAACACCTACGGCAACAGCATGGGTGTGAGCATGCAGGAGATGCGCTTCACCAACTGCTCGTTCCAGGACTGCATCGGCGGATTCTTCCGTGTGCAAGGCTCTTACGGCTACGAGATAGAAAACTTCACCGTGGAAAACTGCGACTTCTACAACGGCGGATATTACTCCACCTCCGGACGCCGCTACAACTATTTCCACACTCACCCGGACAAGAGCGTGCGCCAAAACATCTTCAAGAACTTCGTGTTCCGCGAATGCACCGTCTTCGACAACTCACTCGGCCGTTTCTTCTCTCACAACAATGATCCTAAGGAGGACTGGCCGGCAGACTTCCAATACAACATCACCGTTGAGAACAACACCATCGTCAACTTCGGTAGAAGCAACGGTTGCCACTTCTTCTACATGAGACAGTTCCCTGGTGGTTCTACATTCACCATCAAGAACAACCTCTTCATCAGCACCCGTAAGGCAGAGGACACCGCTCGTCCTATCTTCTTCGTAGGTTGCGATATGAGAACAATGCGTGGCGGTAGTGACAATAAGGTGAAAGTCGATATCGGCAACAACTGGTCAACCAATGAGGCTGCTGAGGGATGTCCTGACGATCAGATTTGGAACGACCCGGCTTCCGGCTTCAGCGGTACTAAGAACGCCTTCGGCAAGCTTATCGATGTAGGGGATGACAAGGAGGTAGAATGGGGCGAGTTCGGCCGCGAGGGACTTGTAGTAAAGGCCGCCGACATAAAGGCCACACAGCTGATGGTACAGCCCAACCCGCCATTCGTGCAGACAGCCGGCGTACCTCATCACAACGACCACCGCTGCGACGGTATCGACGGCACTGTCACCGCCACCAACAACGTTGGCGTGGGCATGGTTGACCTCCACTTCAAGGACTTCAGCAACGCCATCTACCTCAACAACGTAGGCGCAAGCAAGTGGCGTCAGCAAAGGTAAGCAACATCCACGGAGGCATCACACCCTCTATGGACACAACAAAGCTAACACCGCCCATTCCTAACACGATGGGCGGTGTTAGATAAAAAAAGGAAATAAATTACTTATAACAAACCAACAAATCAAACAACATTCATGAAAAAAATCTTTACACTTATCGCGGCAGCCGTGCTTGCCGTTTCCGCCAACGCACAAGACTGGACCTGCGGCAACATTTACCTCGCCGACGGTACAACACTTGTTGACAACGACTACGCAACAGTCACAACAGCCAACAACACCACATCGGGCACACTGATTGAGGACGAAGGCGGCAACTCGGCTCCCGTCACTTACTTCGACAAGACCTTCACCCACTACCTCGGCGTGCGCGTCACAGACGCACCGTCAGCAGCCAACCCGACAGGCACGGCGCACGAGACAAACGTGGCCATCGTTGTCAACGCCAAGAAGAACACCGACATGACGCTCTACTACAAGGTGGGCGCAACAAAGTCAATAGACTGCTACGACCAGGCAGCCAAGGAAGCTGTGAGCATCGTTCAGGAAGCCAGCAACCCCGACGATGACTACCTCTTCTGCAAGGGTGTTTACAAGTTCCAGGAAGGCCATACCTACACCATCTACGCCAAGGGCGGCACCATACAGCTCCATGCCTTGGGCTTCGGCGAGGGCACATACGTTGCTCCGACAGCAAAATACTACGCCAACGCCGCAGCCTCAACCGTTGACGGTTTCAGCACAATGGTCTATGGTGACGGCGCAAAGATAGCCCTCACGGGTAATGCGACAAAGACTTACAGCAGTGCTTCCTCCATCACCATCGGCAATTCCAAATACACCAGCACAAAGGTTTCCAACGGCGCACAAAACACATTCTATGCTCCGGAGGGCAAGAAGGTATATGTGCTCACTATTTACAGCTATGTGAACAAGGACGCAAAGACAGCCCGTCCATGCTTCTGGAAGGAAGTTGGCGGCACAACTTACAGTCTTGAGGACGGCACGGCTACCGAAATGGAGAGCTATAAGGACGGAGCAAACCCTGACGTTAACAAATACGTGTTCGCCGAAGGACTATCCGAGATTACATTCACCAACACCGGCGAGCAGGCTTGCTTCGTGATAGAGGCTGACTATTCTCCGACGGGTGTTGCGTCTGTGGCAAAAGACAACGCAGCAGCCGCCAAGGCAGTCAAGGTTGCAAAGAACGGCAGCATCGTCATCGTCAAGGGTGATGCAGAGTACTCCGTAGCCGGCGCACAGATGAAGTAAGCATAAACGGCGCACCGGTTCTATCCCCTTAATGCCATTGGAGACGATGTGGTACATCGTCTCTACCACAGGGGTATCAGACTGTCGCTGGCATAAAAAGAAACAGCCCCGCATTTCGAAATGGAATGCGGGGCTGTCCGTGTATCATACGGTCAGACTTGAATGTCCCACAGTAGGCACGGCATCCTGCGTGCAGCAAATATCTCCAACCTTGTAGGGACGCACCTTGGTGCGTCCGAATCACCGCATCGGCACGTCCGGGTTACTGCATTCACCTGCATCGGCGGACGCACCAAGGTGCGTCCCTACCGCATCGTCTGCCGGCATTGCAGCGGGAGGAGGGCGACGCAAAACAAGTTTTTTGTTTACGGTTTATTCTCCCTGAACATTCCTATTTCATTTTCAAAATATTCCAATATGGAATCAGAAACTACATTTACTC
The DNA here is from genome assembly GCA_017623655.1 of Prevotella sp. GTDB lineage: Bacteria > Bacteroidota > Bacteroidia > Bacteroidales > Bacteroidaceae > Prevotella. Next base: position 78,247 of record JAGAON010000001.1, on the reverse strand, counting down.
TACTAAGATCAAGACTATTCATGGCACGCGGTGTTTATCCTTGTCTGCCTGTTGTCAAGTTCGTTCTGCAACGTTTTCAGTTTGTCTGCAACCTTGATTTCCCATTCGCGCTTACGTTGCTTGGCGTTGCGGACTATCCTTACAAATTCGTCTCTCTTTTCTATATCCATAACTCTTGCCTTTAATTGTCTGTTTTTTACTCTCATGACACTTATGCCGACACGTCTTGTTTACCCGCCTTAGTCAGGCATGATGCCCTGAGTTGCTTGCAAAAGTACAAATATTTTAACTTACGTCCAAATGTTTATGCAGGAATTTTCAAAAACATAAATAACAAAATACAAATATAGGCGATAAACATCATCGTATCGAGAAACAAAACACACACGATTCTCCATGTCTGTAATCCGGTGCCGATTGCATCGCAAAAGGCCGCTGATCAGACGGTAAACAGGTGCTGATTGCAGCGTAATCAGTACCTGTTTGCGGACACCTCGGTAACTTACTGAATGGCAGTCCCTTGTAGGGACGCACCAAGGTGCGTCCGGATTACCGCATTCACCTGCATCGGCGGACGCACCAAGGTGCGTCCCTACAACATTGTTTGTAATCATCGCATCGACAGAAGGGGCGGCAATTGCCGTATGGCCGGCGGATGGTATGCGGCCGCACAAGGCGGCGCTCCGCGTCACTTCATGCTTGACAGGAACGCCTTTGCCGACCCGAAGTTCAGGAACAGGTCAAGGCGGACGGGTATGTGACGTTGGTCGTCCGTAACGAAGAAGCGCACCACCTCCTTGTCTTTCTTGCCTTCCCTCTCCATGTATGACAGCACCAGACAGGGATATTTCTGCCCGTTGTCGGCCTTGACGGTCTTCTTTCCGCGGTATATCAGCTTCGCTTTCACCAGTTCCTCGCTGCCGGCTATGTCCAAGGGTATCGTATGTCCCTCTTTCCAGCCGCGTGTCTCGTAGTTGCGCACACGCTGAAAGCTGTTCAGCATATCCGACACGCAACGGTCGTACAGGTGCTTTCCATTGCGTCTCTCGCCCCCTGCGGTAAGGTGCCGCAGCGTTGTCAGGCACTTGCCGTCGGGGTATGTGTACCACATCTCGTCCACATAATAGCGCTTTCCCTCCCTTGCGCCTTTCCTGTAATACAGCGGTGTCAGCTCGGGAGTGAAGTAAACCATTATCGTGTCCCTCATGCGGAAGTAGCGGTCGATGGTCTTTGATGTCTGCGTCACGAGGCTGGTGCGGTACGCCTGACTGCCTTTATATGGCGCGGGAAAGGTCTTCATGCTTGCCGTGCCGGCCTTGAGCCAGATGAATTTCCAGTTGAAGTAGAGGTTGTAGTGTATCGTCTCGCTGCCCTTGAACGCCTTGTTCTCGTACGTACACTGTGCGTGCGCCGCCTCTCCCGCCCCTTTGCCGCATACGGGCAAGAGCATTACGGCGGTGAATATGATGATGATAAAACGTTCCATAAGGCGATTTCTCCTTTGTTGTTGTCATTGTCCGGCGCGTCACTGCTGCGGAGCCGGTATGCCCTTGTCGGCCGCCCGCTGCGCGTTTCTGTTCTGCACCTTCTGCTCTCTGTCCGCCTTCTGCTTCGTTATGGCTTCCGGCTTCTGCCTGTCCAGCGGCGTGGCGGTTAGGTTCCAGTCCCTTGTCATGTCCCACTTGGGCTTTATCTCCACCGTTCCGTTGTAGTAATAGACCTCCTCGGGCTGCGTTCCCGTGAGGTAGTCTCCCGTGTCCCACACCCCGTTGGCGTTGCGGTCTATGACGGCTCTCATGTAGTACGTTCCGCCGGAGAGATAGTAGAACTCCGCCGTCCCGTTCTCCGCCGGCTGCGTGCGCACCGGCTTGTCGCCGCTGTCCAGCAGCTGCACCAGCACCACGGGCTTCACTCTGCGCTTCCGTGTGGCCGCGGCGGTGTTGTCATCATACCTCACATTGACGAACAGCGAGCCGAACTCTTCCAGTCTCCGCACCTCCAGGCCGGTCTTGTATGGCACGGACGTGCGGCCGTATATGTCCTCAAAGGCCAGCGTATCGACCTCGAACGAGTATTCCGCGCCCGGTATCCAGTCAGATATTACCTCCCAGTTGCGGGTCAGCGAGTCTGTCACTATCTCGCCCTCACGCCTTACCGGCCGGAAGAGGAAGGGTGCCCGGTACCACAGTGAGTCCTGCATCACATACAGATGCACCGCCTCCCTATCTACCTTTTTCATCGGACTGGGGAACGCTATGCCGAGTGTGGCGTCGGGAGAGATGGAGCTTGAGAAGCTGTATTTAGGCTTCAGCCTCGGCTCCGGCATCAGTGTGTCGGTCAGTTCCTCGCCCTCTTTCAGTTTCTTGCGGCGTTTCTCAAGGTTCTTCTGCCAGTCTTTCAGTTCCTCGGCCTTCATCTTCATCCGCCTCTCGTATGGTATTTTCGGCATTATCTCCAGCGTGTCGGTGTATGTTACCAGCATGCCGAGCGTGTCGGTCACCAGCGTGCGCATCTCTATCTGCAAGGTGTCACGGTTCACCAGCGCCGTGTCGCGCAGCCAGTATGTCACCGTGTCGCCCTTCAGCGACGGCTCTGTGACAAACGCCCCGCGCTCGTCGAAGTTCACGCCTTTAAGCCTCGGCAGCCTCTCTGAGGCATAATCCAGCCCCAGACGGGCGAAAGCCACGCTGTCGTCAGGCACCGGCGCCGTGAAGAACAGCGTAAAACGGTCGGGCTCGTTGCGCTCGGCCTTTATGTAATACCTGTCGTTCACCACGTGGTTGAATGCCCGCAGCACCACGTTGTCCGGCACATAGTGGTTGTACTTCACCCTGTGTATGTCCTTGATGTGCAGCGCGTCCGCCCAGACGGTGTCCTGCCTTGTATCGACAAAGACCCTCGGCGTGAGCCTTTCTTCCGAAAACGCCATCATCTCCGACAGCGCGTTGAACCGGTAGTTGCCGTCCATGTCCTGCAATGCGCCTATGGTGTATGTGCCGGGAGCGATGCCCCTTATCACGAAACGGCCGCGGGAATCGGTGCGGGAGACACGTACGAAGGTCGGCGCGGCAATGGTGTCGCGGGATGTCTTGGGCATGGTGTCAGCAGCCTCAGCCGCTTCCCTCGCCGCCATCCCGGCGCTGTCAGGCAGCGCATACAGCCCCACGAGTATGCCTTTCACCGGCTCAAGGTCCTCGGCATTGAGCACAGTGCCCGACACTTCCAGCGTGTCGATGGTCTCGCCGGTGGAGAAACTGTACGTATAGTTGCCCATGGGGTTGCCCTCGTTGTTGTCGGATATGGCGTCAGAGAAGTCTATCGTGTATGTGGTATTCTCCTTCAGCGAGTCGAGAAGCGCCACGGTGATGAACTTTCCGCGCGTCTTTATCTCCGGCATCTCCATCTGCGGAGGCGACACCACCACCTTCTCCGCGGCGTTTTCCAGTTTCACGAACTCATTGAAGTATATGCGCACCTTGCGGTCCTTCACCCCCGTCCCCCTGTCGGCAGGCGTCGTGCCCACCACGTATGGCGGCGTCTCGTCATACCATCCGCCGTCGGGCGAACCCATACGGGCGCATGACACCACGGCAACCGCCATGGCCGCCATAAGCAACAGGGATAGTATCATGGAACTGTAATGTCTCATCTGTCGGTTATTAAAGGGTACGGGAAAACGTCAAACGCCGCGCGGGGGTGTCAGTTCATCTCCAACAGCTCCTCTATGTGCTTCCTTGAATTGGACAGCCTCGGCACCTTGTGCTGCCCGCCCAGCTTGCCCTTGGAGCGCAGCCAGTCGTTGAACAGCTCCGGCCTTGCCTTCACCAGTTCCAGCGGCTGGAGCGTTATGTTCTTGAAACGCTTTGCCTCATAGTCGCTGTTGAGCTGTTGCAGACGCCCGTCCAGCAGTCTTGCGAACTCCGCCAAGTCCTCCGGCTCCTTGGAAAACTCCACCAGCCACTGGTGGCGGCAGCGCGCATCGCTGTCCATAAAGACCGGCGCGGCGGTGTATTCACGCACCTCCGCCCCCGTCTTGCGGCAGGCATAGAGCAGTCCCTGCTCCGCGTTATCCACTATAAGTTCCTCCCCGAAGGCGTTGATAAAGCTCTTCGTGCGGCCCGTTATGACGAACTTGTACGGCTTGACCGAGGTGAACCTCACGGTGTCGCCTATCATGTAGCGCCACAATCCGCATGAGGTGGAGATAATCATGGCGTAGTTCCGGCCTGTCTCCACGCCCTCCAGCGGCACCACGAGGCTGTCGTCCGTCAGGTTGCCGGCATCGTCTATCGCCTCCATCGGCGCAAACTCGTAGAACACGTCATAGTCAAGCATCAGCAGCATCGACGCGTCCGACGGGTCATTCTGTATGCCGAAGAAGCCTTCGGAGGCATTATACGTCTCCATATAGTTCATGCCGGGCTTGGTGATGAGCCGCTCATACTGCGCACGGTAGGGCGTAAAGGCTATGCCGCCGTGGAAGAACACTTCCAGATTCGGCCACACCTCTTCCAGATGTTGCTTGCCTGACAGCTCCATGACACGCACAAGGACGGACATCATCCACGACGGTACGCCCGACAGGTTGGTGACATTCTTCTTCAGGCACTGCCTTGCTATAAGGTCGCGCTTCACCTCAAAGTCGCTTATGAGCGCCGTCTTCTTGTCCGGCACACGCACAAGGTTGACCAGAGGGTTGATGTTCTCTATCAGTATGGCGGACAAATCGCCCACCAGCGAGCCCTCCACGTTATAGTTGGGTATGTGCGAACCGCCGAGAATCAGCGCCTTGCCGTCAAACAGACGGCTCTTGGGATTGTTCTGCAAGTAGAACGCCACCACGTCGGTGCCGCCCGCATAGTGTATGCGTTCCAGCCCCTCGTGCGACACGGGGATGAACTTCGACTTGTCGTTGGTGGTTCCCGAGGACTTGGCATACCACTTCACCGTGCCCGGCCATAGCACGTCCCTGCTGCCGTGACGCATGATGTCGATGCTGTCCTTCAGCTCCTCGTATGTGTTTACAGGTACGTTAAAACGGAAATCCTCATAGTTTCTCGTCGCCGAGAAGATATGCTCACGGCCGTACTTGGTGTCCGTGGCAGTGCCGACAAGCCTTTTCAGCACATCATTCTGCAAGTCCAGCGGCTGCGTAAAATGTCTTTCGAGTTCTTTCTGGCGCTTGCGGAAGGCCAGTTTCGCTATCGATGTAATGCCCATTTCTTTCTTCTGATGGTTCTTGTAACTTGCAAAGTTAAGTAGTTTTTCCGTATCAAGGAAATATGTTAGGCTTTTTTAACGGTTAGGGTAACGTCAACCTCTCCGGCAAAAGGGCGCTGATCACCGTGCAATCAGGTGCTGATTGCACAATAAAAGGGTGCTGATTGCGGGATAATCTGCCGCTGATTGCATCCGTCTTCCGTTATCGTTGGCTACCAGACAGTTAGAAGGCGGCTTGCGGAGATGACATTTTTTTCGTAACTTTGCATTCTGAACAAAACCGATACACATGAAATACTCATTCTCTGCATACCTTCCCCACTACGGCGTGCTGACCCGTCTCGGCGCGCCCATAGTCGCGGGACAGCTGGGAACTATCGTCCTTTCCTTCGCCGACACGCTGATGATAGGCCGCCACTCCACGCCGGAACTGGCGGCGGCGGCCTTTGTCAACAATATGTTCAACCTCGTCATCATCTTCGCCCTCGGCTTCTCATACGCCGTAACGCCCACCGTCGGCACGCTGTACGGTGCCGGCCGCAAGGAGCGTGTGGGCGAGGTGGTGAAGAACGCCCTTGCCTGCGGCACGATGCTCGCCCTGCTGCTCATGGCCGGCATGGCCGCATTGTGGCTCAACGTGGAGCGGTTGGGACAGCCGGCGGAGCTGATGCCCCTCATAAAGCCGTACTTCCTCGTGCTCCTCGCGTCGCTGCCCTTCGTGTGTTGGTTCAACGCCTTCAAGCAGTTCGCCGACGGGATAACGGACACCTCGCTGGCGATGTGGGTGATAATAGCCGGCAACGTGCTCAACATCTTCGGCAACTGGACGCTCATCTACGGCCGTTTCGGCCTGCCGGAGCTTGGCCTGCTCGGCGCAGGCGTCAGCACCCTGCTGTCAAGGGTGCTCATGATGGCGGCGATGGCGGCGGTGTTTTTCCTCACAAAGCGTTACCGGCCGTATGCAGAGGGATTCAGAAAAGGAAGGGTAAACCGCGCCGACTTCCGCCGGCTCAACGCCCTTGGATGGCCTCTGGCACTGCAAATGGGGATGGAGACGGCCGCCTTCAGCCTGTCGAGCGTCATGGTGGGATGGATAGGCACCACGGCATTGGCCGCCCATCAGGTGATGCTTACCATCTGCCAGCTGGGCTTCATGGTCTATTATGGCATCGGAGCGGCGGCGGCGGTGCGCGTCAGCCTGCTGGTAGGACAGCGTGACGTGCGCCGGGCGGCAGCCTGCGCATACGCCGCCATGCACATGGTACTGCTGCTGGCGGTGGCGGTATGCGTGCCGCTGTTCCTTGTACGGCATGACATCGGCCTGCTGTTCACATCCAACGCAGAGGTCTGCGGCATGGTGGCCGTGACCATGATACCGTTCATGCTCTATCAGGCCGGCGACGGAATGCAGATTATCTTCTCCAACGGACTGCGCGGACTGTCAAACGTCAGGCCGCTCGTCCCCGTGGCCTTCACGTCATACTTCATGGTGTCGCTGCCGCTCAGCTACTTCTTCGGCATAGTGGAGGGGATGGGACTCGTGGGGATATGGATGGCATTCCCCTTCGGGCTGACCGCCTCCGGAGTGCTGTACCTGCTGTTCTTCCGCCGCACGGTGCGGAGGATGAGCGCATGACACCGTCCCCGGAAACGTCCGTCCCGCCATTCGTTACGGCATTTTCAGCGCCGTTCCGCTTTGCCGTTCCAAAGAAAATGTATAACTTTGCCGAAGAAACAAGCATATCACTACACAACTGACTTAAACTGCAAACAAAATGACCAAGAACGCATTACACTACATCATCGCCGCCATGGCCTTCTGCCTGCTGTCATCCGCGGCCTCGGCTCAGCCGTCACGCCCCCGCGGCCCGAAACTGTTCGTAGAGCCTAACCGCCCTGTGGGCAAGGCGCAGGGAGCCGTTCCGGGACGTGTGGCATGGATTCACGCGCCGGGAGTGGCGCAATGGGACGGCACAACGGGGCTGTGGGTGGAGGACCGATGGAACCGGCAGGCGACGGCAGACCGCATGATTAGCGAGATGGTGGCCACCGTGGCGGGGGAGCGCAACGCACGGAAGGGATGGCGGACGCTGTTCTCTTACTTCAACAGCCGCCACGGAAAAGGGCGGAAGGGGTACAGCAAGGGGGAGAAGATAGCCATCAAGCTGAACATGAACAACGCCATAACGCACCGCGACACGATAGAGCTGAACTCGTCGCCATTCGTCACGCTCGCCCTGATACGCTCACTGGTCAACGACGGGCGGGTGCTGCCGGCCGACATAACGGTATGCGAACCGAGCCGGGCCATCACCGACAGCATACACGACAAGATACACCGTGAGTTCCCGGAGGTGACGTTCATAGACAACATCGGCGGCGAGGGCAGGCTGAAATGCGAGTATTACCCGGAGCGGATTACATACTCCGCCGAGAACGGTAAGATGGCCCGCGGACTGGCCAAGTGCATTGCCGATGCGGACTACATCATCAACAGCGCGCTGCTGAAGACGCACTCCGGCCCCGGTGTCACGCTGACGGGAAAGAACTGGTACGGCGCTACGGACATAGCCCTGCAATGGCGCAGGAACGCCCACAACCACGTGAGCCCGGACAAGCGCAACGGCAAGCCGGCATACAAGACCTTCGTGGATTACATAGCCCACCCCGACATGGGGCAGAAGTGCCTGCTGTTCCTGATAGACGGCACATACGGCTCCCGCGACGTCAACGGGGCGCCGCGGCCGAAATGGCGGAAACCGCCGTTCAACGGCGACTGGGCGTGCTCGCTCATAGCCTCGCAGGACGCTCTGGCGGCCGATGCCGTGGCCATGGACCTGCTGATAGGGGAATGGCCGGAGTTCCGCAGCCTGAACTACTGCGACGAGTATCTGAACGAGGCGGCCTCCATCCCCTACCCTCCAAGCGGCACGGTATATAAGCGCGACGGACTGCCCGTCACCGAACCGCTCGGCATAATGGAGCACTGGAACAACCCCGAGGAACGCAAATACACCGCCATCGACATGGTGTATAAAAAGATAAACGGCGGAGACGAATAGCAGGCTCTCCCGCAAACACACGCTGATTGCACCGCAAACGGGTGCTGATTACACGGTAAAAGACACCTGTTTACCGCGCAATCAGCACCCGTTTGCCTTATGGTAACAAAAGTAGTGCAGTGATGCCATTTCCATATACGGGAGTTAAGGGGAGTTAGCGGGAGTCATACGGCTGCGCCGTAGGGAGGTAACGGGCGATACATTTGTTTACAGTGCGTCCCCACATCCGTCCGTTAACTCCCGATAACTCCCTACGGCGCAGCCGTATAACTCCCGATAACTCCCGTATTTTACCGTTTCCTCAGCTTGCAGTCAAGTTGGCAGCCGCCGCAACTTCCGCCGCAACCCTTTTTCCTTCCCGTGCGGACATGATAGCGTATGGCGGCTATGGCGGCCGCAAGCACTATGGCGAGTATTATCACTGACGCTGTGTTCATAGGCTGACGGTGTTTGAAGAATAACGTTATTACGGGGCTTCAGCTGAATATCGCATATACCACGAAGGACGCGGCGTATGCTATGAGGCACTGTCCCACCACCACGGCGAGGGCATCCCTGTTGCCCAACTCGCGGCGTATGGCGGCTATGGCGGCCACACAGGGGGTGTAGAGCAGGCTGAACACCAGAAGCGAGAGGGCGGAAGCCACGGTAAGGGTTTGGCGCAATGCGGCGCCTTCGCCGTAGAGCACGGAGAAGGTCGATACCACGCTCTCCTTGGCGAGGAAACCGCCGACGAGGGAGGTGGCTATGCGCCAGTCGCCAAGGCCGATGGGGGCGAAGACGGGGGCGATGACGGAGGCTGCCTGACCGAGGATGGAGTCTGCCTGATTCTCCACCAGACGGAGGTGGAAGGAGAAGGATTGCAGAAACCATATCACTATCGTGGCCATGAAGATGACGGTGAAGGCGCGCCGGAGAAAGTCGCCGGCCTTGTCCCATAGCAGCAGCATGGTGGTGCGGAAACCGGGAAGGCGGTAGTTGGGCAGCTCCATGACGAACGGCACTGCCTCGCCCCTGAACGAGGTGTTCTTCAACACGAGGGCGGTGAGGACGCCCATGACGATGCCAAGCAGGTACAGGCCGCACATGACCCATGCGGCCGTGTCGGGGAAGAAGGCGGCGCAGAAGAAGGCGTAGATGGGCAGCTTGGCCGTGCAGGACATGAAGGGCGTGAGCATGACGGTGAGCCGCCGGTCACGGTCGGAGGGCAGGGTGCGGCTGGCCATGACGCTGGGCACGGAGCAGCCGAAGCCTATGAGCAGGGGCACTATGGAGCGTCCGGAGAGGCCGAGCTTGCGCAACAGCTTGTCCATGACGAAGGCTATGCGCGCCATGTAGCCGGAGTCTTCAAGCATGGAGAGGAAGAAGAAGAGCACGACGATGACGGGTATGAAGCTGACCACCGACCCTACACCGGCGAAAATGCCGTCAACGACGAGCGAACGCACGGCGGCATCGACCTGCCATGACAGCATGATGCCGTCCACACCGGCCGTGAGGCTCTCTATAACGCCCTCAAGCCACTCCTGCATGGTGCCGCCTATGACGTCGAAGGTGAGCCAGAAGACAAGCGCCATGATGGCGAGAAAGGCCGGTATCGCGCTCCAGTGACCCGTGAGCACCCTGTCGATGCGGCGGGAACGGCGCTGTTCCCTGCTCTCGCGGGGGCGTTTCACGGTGGCGGCGCAGAGCCTGCCGATGAAGGAGTAGCGCATCTCCGCCATGGCGGCGGAGCGGTCAAGGCCTCTTTCTTCCTCCATCTGGCGTATGATATGCTCCACTGTCTCCAGCTCGTTCTGCGTGAGTTGCAGGGCGGACATGACCTTCCCGTCGCCCTCGACGAGCTTGGCCGCGGCGAAACGGAGGGGTATGCGGGAGCGTTGGGCGTGGTCTTCCACAAGGTGCATGATGGCGTGCAGGCAGCGGTGTACGGCCCCTCCGTGCTCGTCGGGGGAGCAGAAGTCCTGGCGGGCGGGTGTCTCCTGATACTTGGCCACGTGCAGGCAGTGGCGCACAAGCTCGTCAACGCCTTGGTTCTTCACGGCGGAGATGGGCACGACGGGCAGTCCGAGAAGGCGCTCCATGTCGTTGATGCGGATGTGTCCGCCGTTGCCCTCCATCTCGTCCATCATGTTAAGGGCGAGCACCATGGGTATGTCAAGCTCCATGAGCTGCATGGTGAGGTAGAGGTTACGCTCGATGTTGGTGGCATCCACAATGTTGATGATGCCGCACGGACGCTCGTTGAGGATGAACTCACGGCTCACTATCTCCTCGCTGGTATAGGGGGAGAGGCTGTATATGCCCGGCAGGTCGGTGACCTCGGTGTTCCTTATGCCGCGTATCGTGCCGCTCTTGCGATCGACGGTGACGCCGGGGAAGTTGCCGACGTGCTGGTTTGCGCCGGTGAGCTGGTTGAACAGCGTGGTCTTTCCGCAGTTCTGGTTGCCGGCAAGGGCGAATGTCAGCTTCGTCGTGTCGGGCAGCGGACGCTCGTGTGTGGTGTCATGATAGCGCCCGCCCTCGCCCAGTCCGGGGTGGTCGGAGGGCGTATGCCCCACTTCCGCCGTCTCTTCCGCCTGCAAGGCTGCCGCCTCTTCGGCTGTCAGGGGGGTGACGGTGATGCGTGCCGCGTCGGCCTTGCGCAGCGTAAGTGCGTAGCCGTGTACCTCCAGCTGCATGGGATCGCCCATGGGGGCGAACTTGCGCAGGGTGATGACGGCGCCGGGAATGACGCCCATGTCGAGGAAATGCTGGCGCAGGGAGCCTTCGCCGCCCACGCTGCCGATGCGTGCCGATTGCTGTATGTGTAGTTCGTCGAGTGTCATGGTTGTGCTGTCTGTTTACAAAAAAGCATCCGCAGCCTGCCGTAACATGGCGGGGGCTGCGGATGCAAAGTTAAGAAAAATCTTTTATATACGCTGTATCAGCACGCGGGAATTTGGCTTCCCGCACTGTAAAACGGGTGAAAATACTTATTTCTTGGTAGCCTTCACGGGCTTTACGCCGGCGGTTGTCGGCGTGACGGGGATTATGTTGCCCCGCTTGTCGAACTCCATCCGGTCGATGCAGACCTCCCTGTGTACGCCGGGACCGCCCTTTTCGCGGTCGTGGAGGTAGTCTTTGTTGATGCGGTGATAGACGATGTACCACTTGTCCTTGCCGGGTATCTGGAGGACACTGTTGTGGGCCGTGCCGTAAATCTCCTTCTCCGGCAGCTGCCTTATCACGTTGTAGTGGTCGGGGTCTATGGTGTAGGGGCCGAGTGGTGACGTGGCGGTGGCGTAGCAGACGTGGTAGTTGGGCGAGCCGGTGTCGTCAACGGACCAGTGCATATAGTACCTGCCCTTGCGGTAGAAGACGTATGTGGCCTCGCGGTAGGCCCATGTGTCGAGCGTTCCGCCCTTGGGGGTGAGGTCAACGGTGGTCTCTTTCTTTATGGAGAGCATATCGTCGTTGAGTTCCGCGCCGGCCGCGAAGCCGTTGCCCCAGTAGAGGTAGCACTTGCCTGACTGCGGGTCTTGGAACACATCGACGTCTATCGCCTGTCCGCCCTTGCGTGACTTGGGCCTGTCGGCGTCGGTCACGATGGGTGCTCCGGCCTCAACGAACGGCCCCGTGGGGTCTGTGCTGACGGCCACGCCTATCTCCTTGCGTTTTGAAACGGGGTTGTGGGCGGAGAAATAGAAGTAGTACTTGTATGTGCCGTCGGCCTGCTTGCGCTCTATGATGCAGGGTGCCCACGCGTTGCCCGTAGCCCACGGCACCTGTTCGGAGCGCACGTCGAGCATCACCCCCTCGTCTTTCCAGTCGCGGAGGTTGGGTGACGAGAAGACGGTGAAGTAGTGTCCGCCCCACCCCGGCACGCCGTCGGTGGTGGAATAGATGTAATACAGCCCCGTCTTGTGTGAGTAGAGCACTTCCGGATCGGCGTGGAAACCGGGCAGGACGGGCTGGCCTTCCGCTCCCGCCGTGAGCGTGAGGGCAAGGAAAAGGGTGGTGAATAGGGTTTTGAGCATAGTCAGTAAGTTAACGCCCCTTCCCTGCCCTCCCCGGGGGGAGGAGGTATGCGGGAACAAGGAGGCTGTGTTTAGTTCTTGTCATGTATGGCTTTCGCAGGTTTTGCTTCAACTCATTGATAATCAGACTAAATTGAACGCCGTTGTAATCAGGTGCAGTTTGTCATGCAATCAGCACCTGTTTACCGTGTGACTTGCACCTGATTGCTGTGTAACCGGCACCGTTTTGTTTTGGCTCCGCTGCTGCCAAGGCGATGTCACGGTGACATTGGCAACGTTTTTTAACTGCTGTAACTTGTAGGGACGCACCTTGGTGCGTCCGTTTTCGTGTGTTGGTGCGTCCGGATTGCCACCGTTTCCGTATCAGCGGACGCACCAAGGTGCGTCCCTACAACGGCGGATTGGCAACCTTCATCTCGGCAAACGGGCAGCGGATGCGGTATGCCAAGGCGGGCAAGCACACTCTCTTCCCTCCCCGGGGGGAGGGAAAGTGAGGGGGCTATGAGTTGAAATAGTAGATGAAGACGGCGATGCCTTCTACGGCTTTCTTGCCTGTCTCCTTGACGTTCATTGTGAACTTCACCTCTGTCTTTACCGCGCCACGGAGGTTGGCGATGCTGTGGAGCGAGGTGGTGAGGGAGAGGCTCTGCCCTGAAAGGACGGGCTGGCCGAACTTCATCTTTTCGATGCCGTAGTTGACGAGCATCTTGACGTTCTTCACTTCCACTATCTGGTTCCACAGATAGGGCAGCACGGAGAGGGTGAGGTAGCCGTGGGCGATGGTCGTGCCGAACTGGCTCTCGGTCTTGGCCTTCTCCGTATCTACGTGAATCCACTGGTGATCGAGCGTGGCGTCGGCGAAAAGGTTGATGCGCTCCTGCGTCAGCTGTATGTAGTCTGACGTGCCAAGCTCCTTGCCCTCGTAGCGGGCGAAGTCTTCATAAGATGTGATTGTAAGCATGATTTTATATTATTTTTCAAAAGTTGCTGTCCTTATATGGCCCGGCGCACCGCCTGAAGCCGCCGTCAACGGCCTGTCATTGGCGCGTGCGGCGAGCGAGGGGGGGGGAAATATTGTACGTCCGGCAGGTCGGAATAGTTGCTGATGTCAACGTTCAGGGATATTACCGTGCCTTCATTCTCATTTGAATAGAGGTCTATGGTGGCTCCCATGCGGTCCGCTATGGCCTTGCACAGGGCGAGGCCGAGACCTGTGCCCTGCACGAACTCGTCGAGTTTGGAGAAGCGTTCGAAGACGGCGGACTGCTTTTCCAGCGGTATTCCGCAGCCGGTGTCGCGGCAATAGACGGTCAGCTGGTCGTTGGTGTAGCGGTAACCCACGTGTATGAAGCCCTTTTTGGTGAACTTTGAGGCGTTGTTCACGAAGGCTTCGAAGATTTGCAGTATGCGTTCGGCATCGACCTTGACGGTAAGCGAGCTCCGCGGCGAGTCTATCCTGTACTGCACCTCGGGGTTGTTGACGTATTTCCTCAGGTCCTCCGCCTTCTTGCGGAAGGCCTTGGCGAAGTCTGTCTCCATTCTCCTTATGGTGATGCCCTCGGTGTCTATCTTGGTCAGTTGCAGGATGTTGTCGATGAGGTTTATCAGCATCGTGCAGTTGAAGGCCATTATATCGACGTATTGTTTCTTCTCTTCGCTGGTGGTGAGGAAGGACATTATCTCCGCAAAGCCGTTGATGGCGTTGAGCGGCGTGCGCAGCTCGTGCGTCATGTTGGCGAGGAACTGCGCCTTCTGGCGGCCTGAGTCGTTGGCCTTCGCCGTCTGCCTGTCGAGTTTTTCCCTTGTGGTCACAAGGTCGGTGACGTCGTACAGTATGCCGAAGATGCCCGCCACGTTGCCGTCGTCGTCATAGATCGGCATTCTGCTGATTTCCATGTACCGCTCTTCCGTCACCCCTCTCACGGCCTTTATGTGCCTTGTGTAGCGCCGCGGACGGGCGTAGTGCTCCGCGGGGGCATTCATTTCACGGAGCAGGCTGTCGCGGTCTTCGTCGGCAAGGCTGCCGGCGTATTCCTTGACCGGTTTCCTTCTGCTGAACAGCATGCCGTCGGAGGAGAGGTCGAAGTAGTCGTTGCCCACATACCACTTGAACGTTTCCATGCGGTTGTGCTTCATGATGAAGCGCAGCTCCTTCTGGTATTCTTCCAGTTTCCGTTTCGTCTCGGCCACCTCCCTGTCTATGTCCTGCATGTTCCGGCGCAGGGTCCATGCGTCTTCAAGGTCGTAGATGGTGAGAGCGTAGCCCTGATGGTTGCGCTTGTCGTCCCTTACCGTGCGCAGCCTCAGCTCCACAATCTCCTTCATGTTGAGCTCAGGCACGTCGAGAGGGGCGCAGAACCATGCGTCAACGTCTTCCTCAAGGACGAAGCCGTTGAGGTAGATGCAGAGTTCGTTGAGCTTGGTCGTCCTCAGGAACTCCGGCACATTCATGTCCCTTCCCTTGCCGAAGACCTTGGCGAAGCCTTCGTTGTAGTTGACGATTCTGCCGTTGTGGTCGTAGAAGGCTATGCCGAAGTCGGAGATTTTGGTGAAGTTGGAGTTCTCTTGCAGCACGCTGTCGAGGAGCTTGCGCTGGTGTATGTGCTCGCTTTCGTCTATCAACGTGAGATAGACATACATCGGCCTGCCTTTCTTGCTCTTTATCCTTGCATGGACAGCCATGTTCCGCCACAGCCCCTCCTCGTCGCCGTGGCGGCGCATACGGAAGTGTATCACGGGCATATCAGTCTCTCCCGCATCCACCTTGGCTATGACGTCGCGCATTATCCATGTGTCGTCCGGGTGCACCATGCTGACATATTCGCCCATGGACACTCCGCCCTCCGGCAGGAAATTGCCCGCGAGGTTGTGCACCCAGCGGCGCCTTACGTTTATGGCGAGCATCTGACTGTCCGACATCTCGATGCCCATACGCGAGATGGTGCGGAACTCTGACTTGAGTTTTCCGGACATGGTGGTGCGCAGCAGGGCTATGACGGCTATGGTGAAGAGCACGGTGAGTATGGCGAAGACGGTGACCTGCAAGCCGCCTTTGTCGGGGTTCGCGGGATTGTCGCCCAGCCATTTGGCAAGGATTGGGGCGCACCGCCCCGTGGCCTGCATGTGTTGCAGGGTGCGGTCAAGCTCGTGCACTATGATGGAGTCGGTGCAGAAGAAGCGGAAACGACCCTCGGGCACGTCGATGCGCTCTATCTCCACCTTGTCCCTTATGCCGTATTTGGAGACCATCTTGCGCAGCGCTGCGTCCTCCCAGATAAAGTATCGTATGTTACCCTTCATCAGTTCGTCCACGGCCTTGCGCTTGTCCACGCTGAGAAGAGTGAACTTTATGCTGTCGTTGAACGAGTCGCGGAGGTAGTAGTAGGAATAGCTGCCTTTGTCAACATACACGGTGTCTTTCTTTTTCAGCAGCATGATACTGCGCATCATGTCCGTGTCTTTCAGCCTGAGCACCGACACTTCGTAGCCCGCCACCACCGAACGGCCCTTGGTAACGCCTTTCATGGCGGGCAGGTTGTCAACGTCTATCATCAGGTTCGCCTGCCCTGAGGCGAGCTGCCGGTGGGCTTCCGCACGGTCCATCATGCGTATCTCGTAGGCGATGTGGAAATGTGAGAATACCTGTTCAAGTATATCTATGAGCATTCCGTCGGGCTCTCCCCTGTCATTGTAGTACGAGAACGGGGGGAACGCCCAGTCGGCGACGACGATGAGCGGGTGGTTTCTTGTGTATCTTATGCCGTGGGGGGAGGCATGGCGGAAGATGCTGTCCTTCTGTATCCGCGTATATTCCATCACTTTCACGCCGGGATCGGTGTCCTTGCTGACCAGCATGGCCCTGTATTGGGCATGACACAGGCCGCCCGCCAACATCATTATGGTGGCGAGAAACAGCGTCCGCAGTGTGCGTATAGTGGTGAAATGTCTCATTGTCGGTTATGTAGGACGGGTATTTGCCTGCCGTCTGGCGGGCGTTTGGCCGTCAGACGATGTTTTTTCGTTTAGGTGTCTCCTCGTCGGCAGTGCCCTCATTCTCCATCTGCTCCACCGGGAGCTGTATGTATATGTTGGTTCCCCTGCCGGGATCTGACTCTATTTCTATCACTCCTCCCATCACTTCCACCAGCGCCTTGCATATCGGCATCTCAAGACCCGACACGTATTGCATGGATTCCGTCATGGTATAGGCGTCGCCTATGTGCGCCTCGTAGATGCGCTGGAATATGCTCGGGGGTATGCCCTGCCCGGTGTCCTCCACCAGAAGGGTCAGCATTCCCTTGCGGTACATATAGCGCACGGAGAGCGTCCCCACCTTGGTGTAGCGTGCCGAGAGCGCGACCGCCTCATGAAGTATCCGCGACAGGACGGTGGCGTCGCCGTTGACCACCAGCTTCCCGTATGTGTCCTGCACGTTGTAGGTGACCGACGCGGTGCGGTAGCGGCTCAATACCTTGCTGACCGTGTCGCCGAAGAGCTGCACGAAGTCCACCGGCTCGTTCTTGACGGTGAACAGTCCGGCCTCGATGCGTGACAGGAGCATGGTGTCGTCGGACAGCATTATGAGGCGCATGATGTCTGACGAGATTGACCTTACGATGAGTTCCTCGCCCTTGCTGTCGTTGCCTTTGTAGAGGTTCTGTATGTGCTGGCTGATGCTGATGAGCGGCTGGCGCATGGAGAAGGACGTGTTCTTGAGGAACTCGTATTGCAGTATGTCCGCCTCGCGCACCTTGTCCGTGGCTTTTTCAAGGTTGAACAGGGCGTAGAGCTGGGCGGTGACGTCGCGGCAGGTGCCGAAATAGTCAAGTACCTTGCCTCCGTCTCCGTAGGTGGGATGCAGGTGGAAGCTGAAGTGCCGGCGCTCGCCGCTGCTGTTGCGCAGGCGGGTCTTGACGTCAACCGTAACCTCGCCGCGGTGCAGGCTGTCGAGTTTGCGGAACACCTTGAACATCTTTTTTATCTCGTCGCTGTCCGCCAGTTCGATGAGGTTGAGCTGGGAGAGGCGTGACAACGGCTGTCCGTCGCGGGAATATATGACCAGTTCCTTCTTGTCCGGGCAATAGGTCAGCATCCAGATGTCCGTAACGGACAGCGTGAGGCTGCGCAGCGTGTGGAGCTCGGCTTTCTCCCTGCTCTGGACTTCCGTGTGCCGGCGCAGGAATTTCTGCCGGCGCATCATCTGCACTTCGGCGGTACGGTCATAGACGGAGAGCATATAGCTGATGACGTTGCCGTCGCTGTCGGTGTTTTTCTGGAAGAGTACGTAGTAATATCCCTCGTTGTGCGTCGGATGCCAGTCGCAGGAATTGCCGTCGTCGTTATAATGTCCGGCCATGGCATACCTCTGCGGGCGGAAGTACTTGCTTCTCGTGAAGCCGAGGGCGGACATGGGCCTGTTCTCTAACATGGCGGTGAAACGCAGCACGTTGGGGCAGGTCTCGATGTCTATGCCGTCAAGAAGGTCTATGTCATGCAGCGTGTAGCTCTCGGCTATGAACTCCTCCATGTTGTCGATACCCAGCCTCAGGCATGCTATCTCATTGAGTTTGGTAAGCCGTCCGGAGCCGTCGAAGCGCATCAGGGTGCCCTGCGATATGCGAAGGGCGGTGCGGTAGCGTTCCTGCAACAGCTTCATGCGGTCCAGCCGGGCCTTGCTGTCGGTTATGTCGTGCTGCACTCCGCAGACAAGGTATATCTTTCCGTATTCGTCGCGCAGCTCGCGTATGCTCACCTCCACCCTTATCAGCTTCTTCGGCTCGGTCAGTGAGTAGCAGCGCACCGTCTCCGTCACAGGCTTCTTGTCCTTGGTCAGGAAGTCCGTAACGTGGGAGTGGATGACGTTGAAGTCGTCTTCATAATAGAACCGTGAGAACTCGAAGGAGCTGAAGTCCTCCTTCACCAGACCGTCGGAGGTCATCCACGCATAGCGCCGGGTCTGCGGGAAATATACCCAGACCTTCATCTTGTTGGCATGGAGAATCAGCTCCATCTGCGAGCGGACGTCGCCAAGGCTGTTGCGGGAATAGTAGCGGCGGTAATAGCGTATCAGCCTGTAAGCGGCGAAGGCCACGAGGGCGCAGCAGAGGAGTATGGCGACGATGGTGAGGTATGTGTTGTTCTCCGGTTGCTTCTCCGGATACATCCACTTTGTCATAAGCCGGTCTATCTCACCCTCTTGCTGCATGACGGCGCAAAGGCTGTCAAGGCGCGCCAGCAATACGGTGTCGCCCGACATGAACCGGTACTCGCCGTATGGTATGTCAACGGGGACAATCACAAAACGGTCGCCGAGCCGGTACTTGTTTATTACCCATTTCAGCATCATGCTGTTCCACAATGCGCCGCCGGTGCCTTCCGTGGCCTCGCGAAGTATCTCCGTCTCCATGTCCGTAACCACCGTGAGCACGCTGTCAGGGAAGCCCACCTTGCGCAGATAGTGGTGCGGACGGCTGTTGTTGCTTATGATGATGCTCTTTCTTCCGCGCAGCTGGCTGATGCTGATGGTTCCCGTAGAGTCGGCGCGCGGCACGAGCATTCCATAGGTGTAGTGGCAGACGGTGACGCGGCCGAAACGCCCGAAGGGTGCGTTATAGTCCGCCGCCGCGCCGAATGACAGGTCGGCGCTGTCGTTTTTCAGTTCTTCATGGGCGCTCTCCTGATTGCACAGGCGCACCTGATAGGGGATTCGCAGGCGGCGCATCATCTCGGCCACCAAATCGACATTGAAGCCCTTGGGCACGCCGTCCTCACTGAGGAAGGCGTAAGGCCACTTCGCCCACGAATCTACATATATCAACGGATGCGCAACGTCATAATGCCTGCCGTGCCCTTCCGTTTTCGGCGTGACGGACAGCATCCGCGCACCGGCGACGGAAGCGCCCGTACCGGCATAGAGACTGCCGGACGCCCAAGCCGCCAGATGAATCTGGCAGAAAAGGAACAGGAATATGTATAGTTTGCGCTTCATAGTGTTTTCTAAATATATAATAGTGTATTCCTAATGGAATATCAAGTGTGTCCTTTACAGTATCGTGTGTGTTATTGTCAGAACTGGCGGTATGCGACCGCCTTGTAGAGACGATGTACCACATCGTCTCGATAACCGGAAATGCGGGGCAGCCAATGAGACGATGTGGTACATCATCCCTACGAGGCGGATAACAGAACGTTACGCAACCTTTTTCGCAAGTATCTCGTCCACAAGGGGTTACGGATGCTCCCGCAAAAGGGTGCCGATTACAGCGTGAACAGGTGCCGATTGCACCGTAATATGGTGCCGTTCGTATGGTGACAAGGCGCTGATTGCAGCGGGGCGGCATCCGCCCGGCCTGTCAGCCAAAGGCCTTAGGCCTTAAACCTACAACCCGCAAACTCCTGTTGCGCCATGATACGGCGCAACAGGAGAACGGGGCAGTGTTATCAGTCAGCCAGCTTCGCCTTGATGAACTCGCGGTTCAGGCGTGCGATGTTGGCGATGGACTCGTTCTTAGGACATACGGCCTCGCAGGCGCGTGTGTTGGTGCAGTTGCCGAATCCCAGCTCGTCCATGCGCGCTATCATTGCTTTCGCGCGCTTGGCAGCCTCGGGACGGCCCTGCGGCAGGAGCGCGAGCTGCGATACCTTGGAGCTGACGAAGAGCATGGCGGAGCCGTTCTTGCAGGCTGCCACGCACGCGCCGCAGCCTATGCAGGTGGCGCAGTCCATGGCCTCGTCGGCGTTCTCCTTGGGGATGAGGATGGCATTGGCGTCCTGTGCCTGTCCGGTGCGGATGGAGGTGTAGCCGCCTGCCTGTATAATCTTGTCGAAGGCGGAGCGATCGACCATGCAGTCCTTGATGACGGGGAAACCTGCTGAGCGCCAAGGCTCTACGGTTATCACGTCGCCGTCGTTGAACTTACGCATATAGAGCTGGCACGTGGTGGCTCCGCGCTCGGTCTTTCCGTGCGGCGTGCCGTTGATGTAGAGTGAGCACATGCCGCAGATGCCCTCGCGGCAGTCGTGGTCGAACACGAATGGTTCCTTGCCCTGGTTGATGAGCTGTTCGTTCATCATGTCGAGCATCTCAAGGAATGAGGTGTCGTCGGGCACGTTCTTCATTAACTGCTCGTCAAAATGTCCCTTGTCCTTCGGGCCATTCTGCTTCCAGAACTTTACTGTTACTGTTATATTTTTAGCCATTTTTCTTTAAGGTTTTGAGGTTGTGGGTTATGGGTTTCAGGTCTGTCCGTAGCCTGTCCGTGTTTTTATCAAGGCTCGTAACATGGCATTTATTTCCGCATTTATGGTGTCCATAGCTTTATATTGCTCTCTTGTTATGTAGCCTATATTCATGGCTATCACCAGTTGCGTATCTACTTCGTTGGATGAACCCAACGCCATATAGAGAAAATGCACAAGGTCGGTATTGGTGGAACGTCCATATCCCTCGGCTATATTCGATGGTATAGACACTGCGGCTCTTCTTATCTGGCTTACCAGTCCGTAGATTTCTTCTCTTGGAAAGGTGCGTGTCAGTTTATAAATCTCTGTTGTAAACAGGATAGCCTGCTGCCAAACCAAAAGATTTTTATAAGGGCCTAACATACGCTCCGACCTATAACCTAAAACCTATAACCTCCAACCGTAATGTTAATTCTTATAATTACGTGTCTGAACCTTTATTATCTCGTATTCCAGAGGTTCCTTGGAGAGCTCGGGAGCGGTCTCGTCGTTGGTCTGGTATTCCCAGCATCCTACGTAGAAGAAGTTTTGGTCGTCACGCTTTGCCTCGCCTTCCTCGGTCTGGTGCTCCTCGCGGAAGTGGCCGCCGCATGACTCCTCACGGTGGAGGGCGTCGTATGCTATCAGCTCACCCATGACGATGAAGTCGCGGAGGTGGATGGCCTTGTCAAGCTCTACGTTGAGACCTTCCTTGGTGCCGGGCACAAAGAGGTTCTCGTTGAACTCCTTACGCAGCTTCTTCAGCATCTTCAGGCCTTCCTCAAGGCCTTCCTTGGTGCGGCCCATGCCCACGTGCTCCCACATGATGTGGCCCAGTTCCTTGTGCAGTGAATCGACGCTGCGCTTGCCCTGTATGCCCATCAGGCGGTCAACCTCTTTCTCCACGGCCTTCTCTGCCTCCTCAAACTCGGGCAGGTCGGTGGAGAGACGCGGCCAGATGGCCTGGTCGGCGAGGTAGTTCTGTATGGTGTAGGGCAGCACGAAGTAGCCGTCGGCAAGACCCTGCATGAGGGCTGACGCGCCGAGACGGTTGGCTCCGTGGTCGGAGAAGTTGCACTCGCCGATGGCGAAGAGGCCGGGAACGGTGGTCTGCAACTCGTAATCGACCCACAGGCCGCCCATGGTGTAGTGGATGGCGGGGAAGATCATCATCGGGTGGTAGTACTGAACGCCGTCAACGGTCTTGGCGAGCTCGCCGGGGTTGACGTCGGTTATCTCCTCATACATGTCGAAGAGGTTGCCGTAACGCTGGCGTATCTCGTCAACGCCGAGACGCTGTATTGACTCGGAGAAGTCGAGGAACACGGCCAGGCCGGTGTTGTTCACGCCGAAGCCCTTGTCACAACGCTCCTTGGCGGCGCGACTTGCCACGTCACGCGGCACGAGGTTGCCGAACGCCGGATAGCGGCGCTCAAGGTAATAGTCGCGGTCTTCTTCCGGTATCTCATAGCCCTGCTTCGTGCCTGCCTGCAATGCCTTGGCGTCTTCCAGCTTCTTCGGCACCCAGATGCGGCCGTCGTTACGCAGGGACTCTGACATGAGGGTGAGCTTGGACTGGTTGTCGCCGTGGACGGGAATACACGTCGGGTGTATCTGTACGTATGAAGGGTTGGCGAACATGGCGCCCTTACGGTATGCCTGTACGGCTGCCGTGCAGTTGCATCCCATGGCGTTGGTGGAGAGGAAGTATGTGTTTCCGTAGCCGCCGGTGGCGAGTACCACTGCGTTGGCGGTGAAACGCTCCAGCTTTCCGGTGACGAGGTTCTTGGCGATGATGCCGCGTGCGCGGCCGTCAACGATTACCACGTCCTCCATCTCGTAGCGGGTGTAGAGCTTCACCTTGCCTGCCTCCACCATGCGTGAGAGCGAGCTGTACGCTCCGAGCAGCAGCTGCTGGCCGGTCTGGCCCTTGGCATAGAAGGTACGTGACACCTGTGCGCCGCCGAAAGAGCGGTTGGCGAGCATGCCGCCGTACTCGCGTGCGAAGGGAACGCCCTGTGCAACGCACTGGTCTATGATGTTGTTTGACACCTCGGCAAGGCGATATACGTTTGCCTCACGGGCACGATAGTCGCCGCCTTTCACCGTGTCGTAGAAGAGACGATATACTGAGTCGCCGTCGTTCTGGTAGTTCTTTGCGGCGTTGATACCGCCCTGCGCGGCGATGGAGTGCGCACGGCGCGGAGAGTCCTGTATGCAGAAGTCGAGTACGTTGAAGCCCATCTCGCCCAATGAGGCTGCCGCACTGGCGCCGGCGAGACCAGTTCCTACAACGATGACGTCGAGCTTCAGTTTGTTCTTAGGGTTGACAAGACGCTGGTGTGCCTTGTAGTTGGCCCATTTCTCGGCCACAGGTCCCTCTGGTATGCGTGAATTTAATGTCTTAGCCATTTTTCTTTCTTATGTTATTGATGAATGTTTAGCAGCAGCCGAATACGCTGCCGAGGTAGAAACGCACCACCACCGCGGCGAAACCGAGGCAGAGAAGCGTGACGTAAGCGATGCCGATTACCTTCCAGCGGCAGAACCATGTCTTGCCGTTAAGGCCCAGTGTCTGCAACGCGCTCCAAAAACCGTGGGTCAGATGGAACCACAGGGCGGCTATCCAGACGAGGTAAAGGAACACGTAACCGCCGCAGCTGAAGGTCTGCTGAATCCAGTAGGCACCGTCGGCGGCACGGTCAAGGCCGTCACTCTGCAACAGCTCAACGAGCATCATCTTGGCCCAGAAGTTGTAAAGGTGGACCAACAGGCCGACAATGACAATGAGTCCGAGGACAAGCATGTTCTGGCTCGCCCACTCTACTTTGCCCGGCTTCACCGTAACAGCATAGCGCTCACTGCCGCGTGCAGCCTTGTTCTGCATCGTGAGGATGAACGCATAGACAATGTGGACTACCGCCAAGGCTGCGAGACCCAACGTTGCGACAACCGCATACCAGTTGGCTCCGAGAAGTTCGCAGATGACATTGTAAGCCTCGCCGGAGAAAAGTGCCACGACGTTCATTGCCATGTGGAATGTTAAGAACAGGATAAGGCAGATGCCCGTGACGGACATGAGCACCTTCTTTCCGATTGATGAATTAAATAACCACATAAGTTTTTAAGTTTGTTGTTAAGATAAAATATAGTTTTTTGAAGTTTTTCCCGCAATGAACACTTACGCGCCGACATACACAGGCACGTACATCAAAAGAATCTTTGTGTCGGCAAAATTAATATAAAAAAGCGAAATCACAAAGTAAAAGATGAATATTTTGAGAAAAATTACTTACTTTTGCAAAATAATTTTAACCACAGTGCGGTTTTAGCAACTGCACATTGCACTTTTACGGCTATGAAAATGAAATACGATGTCATTGTGGTCGGAGGCGGCCACGCGGGATGTGAGGCCGCTCATGCGGCCGCAATGACCGGCGCAAGGACGTGCCTCGTGACAATGGACATGAACAAAATCGCGCAGATGTCATGCAACCCCGCAGTCGGCGGGATTGCGAAAGGACAGATAGTGCGCGAGGTTGACGCGCTCGGAGGAGGCATGGGACTGGTCACTGACGCCACGGCGATACAGTTCCGGATGCTCAACAAGTCGAAAGGGCCGGCCATGTGGTCGCCAAGAGCGCAGTGCGACAGGGAGAGATTCATCTGGCAATGGCGCGCGGTTCTCGACAAAACGCCGAACCTTGACATCTGGCAGGATCAGGCGGAGGAACTGATTTGGGAGAAGGAAGGAGCAGGTTGCATGTCTGAGGTTACAGGTTGCAGGTCACAAGGTGCCGGCAATGCCTCTGACCTTAAACCCACAACCCACAACCTTCAACCTCAAACCCGCCCCCGCATCACCGGCATCCGCACCGTATGGGGCGTGGAACTGCTCGCCCCGGCAGTGGTCATCACGGCGGGAACGTTTCTCAACGGGCTGATGCACGTCGGCAGGAAGATGGTGCCGGGCGGACGGTGCGCCGAGCCGGCGGCGCTGCATCTGACGGAGAGCATCAACGCACTGGGCATACGCTCAGACCGGATGAAGACGGGAACACCGGTGCGCATCGACAAGAGGTCGGTGCATTTCGAGGACGCGGAGGTGCAGAACGGCGAGAGCGTCACGTCCATGTTCAGCTTCATGAACACCACACGGCCGGCGGAAGACGGCGGGAAGGTGCTGCTGCCGTGCTGGACTTTCGACACGACACCGGCCTGTCACGATATGTTACGCAGCGGACTGGATGACTCGCCCCTGTTCAACGGACAGATACAATCCATCGGGCCGCGGTACTGTCCGTCGATAGAAACCAAGCTGGTAACGTTTGCCGGCAAAGACCATCACCCGCTTTTCCTCGAGCCGGAGGGGGCGGACACGAACGAGATGTACCTCAACGGCTTCTCGTCATCGCTGCCGATGGACGTGCAGCTGAAGGCTTTGAGGATGATACCGGCACTGCGCGACGTCCGCATCTACCGTCCGGGGTACGCCATAGAGTACGACTTCTTCGACCCGACGCAACTGTCCCACTCGCTGATGTCAAAGAAATGCGACGGTCTTTTCTTCGCCGGACAGGTGAACGGGACGACCGGTTACGAGGAGGCTGCGGGTCAGGGACTCGTGGCGGGCGTCAACGCCGCACTCTTTGCAGGGCACCTCGGCGGCGACAACGGTTCGTCCCTGCCCTCCTTCTTCACGCTGCACAGAGACGAGGCATACATCGGCGTGCTCATCGATGACCTCGTCACAAAAGGCGTTGACGAGCCGTACCGGATGTTCACGTCACGTGCTGAATACCGGATACTGCTCCGTCAGGACAATGCCGACGCACGTCTCACGGAGAAATCGCATAAATTCGGTCTCGCAACCACGGAGCGTCTTGAATGGTACAGGGAAAAGGCAGCGCACGTGGAGAGCATCATCAACTTCTGCAACGACACCAACGTAAAGCCCCGTCAGGTCAACTCCGCCCTCGAATCCATCGGCACCACTCCGCTCAGCGTGGGCTGCAAGCTCAGCGAACTGGTGGCGCGTCCGGGCATATCCATCAAATGGCTCGGCGAAATCATGCCGCGTTTACGGGAAAAGTTGCACACTCCCGCAAACCGTCACGATGAAATTGCCGAAGCCGCCGAGGTGGAGATAAAGTACAGGGGGTACATAGAACGCGAGAAAGTGACGGCGGAAAAGATGCACCGCCTTGAGAATATCCGCATAAAAGGGCACTTCGACTACGAGAATATCGCCGCCATTTCCACGGAAGCACGGCAAAAGTTGAAAACGATAGAACCCGAAACGCTTGCCCAAGCATCACGCATTCCGGGTGTATCACCGTCAGACATCAACGTGCTGCTAATTCTTTTGGGACGATAAACGCCCCTCCCCGACCCTCCCCGAGGGGAGGGATGCAATAGTAATGGCGGGTATTACATTTCCTCACCATACAGCCAACAACACGAGACCCTAAACCTCCCTACACAGCGTGCCGCCGCACAGAGTTCCACGTGAAACAAATCGGTTAAAGTAAAACTTGAGAGCATCGTATAATTCGCTGTTATTTGATGATTTAGGGGATAAAAGTTTCACGTGGAACATTAACGTTTCACAAAAGGATATATGACAAAACAAGACAACGAACAACGCTTGGAGAGACTCAAAAGCATAGTGCTCAGTATGCCGGAAAAGCCGGGTTCTTACCAATACTATGATGCCGACGGTACAATTATATACGTAGGCAAGGCGAAGAACCTGAAAAGGCGTGTATCGTCTTATTTCCATCGGGAGGTCGATAGGTTCAAGACGAAGGTGTTAGTGTCCAAAATCTGCGACATAACATACACAGTTGTCAACACGGAGGAGGATGCCCTGCTGCTTGAAAATGCGCTGATAAAGAAATATAATCCGCGATATAACGTGCTGCTCAAAGACGGAAAGACCTATCCTTCGATATGTATTACCGGGGAATATTTCCCCCGTATATTCAAGACAAGGAACATAAACAAGAAGTACGGGCAGTACTATGGTCCCTACTCCAATCTCGGGGCGATGTACGCCGTGCTCGACCTCATAAGGAAGCTATACAAGCCCCGCACCTGCCGGCTGCCGCTGACTGCCGAAAACATCAGGGAGGGACGGTACAAACCCTGTTTGGAATACCACATAAAGAACTGCGATGCCCCCTGCACAGGATGTCAGTCGTGGGAGGATTACCAGCAGAACATCGCCATGGCGAGGGAGATTCTCAAGGGAAACACGCGTCTTCTGAGCCGCACGGTGTATGACAAAATGATGGAAGCGGCCGATAACCTGCGCTTCGAAGAGGCGGAAAAACTGAAAAGGCAATATCTGCTGATAGAGCAATTCTGCGCCAAGAGCGAGGTGGTGAGCCACACGATAAACGATGTTGACGTGTTCTGCATAGACGATGACGACGCCAAGAGCAACGCTTTCATTAACTATATGCACGTCACGAACGGCACGATAAACCAGTCGTTCACCTACGAATACAAGCGGAAACTGGACGAGACGGACGCCGAACTGCTCCTCTCCGCCATCATAGAGATACGCGGCAGGTTCAAGAGCAAGGCCAAGGAGACCATCGTACCCTTCGAGATAGACTGGGAGATGGCCGACACAACGTTCTTCGTGCCGCAGCGCGGCGACAAATACCACCTGCTGGAGCTATCGCAGATGAACTGCCGGCAGTACCGCTTTGACCGTCTGAAACAGGCCGACAAGCTCAATCCTGAGCAGAAACACACGCGTCTGATGAAGGAGTTGCAGGAGAAGCTGAAACTCAACAAACTGCCCTACACGATAGAACTGTTTGACAACTCCAACATCTCCGGCACCGATGCCGTGGCTGGCTGCGTGGTCTATAAAGGCATGAAACCGTCGAAAAAGGACTACCGCAGGTACAATATAAAGACCGTCACCGGCCCCGACGACTACGCCAGCATGAAGGAAGTGGTGGGAAGGCGTTACAGACGCTTTGCGGCAGGCTATGAGGGCGATGGAAAGGACGGCGAACAGGCTTTGCCGGATCTCATCATAACCGACGGCGGCATAGGCCAGATGAACATCGTGCGCGAGGTGGTGGAAGACGAGCTGGGGCTGCAAATCCCCATCGCCGGACTGGCGAAAGATGACCGTCACCGCACCAACGAACTGCTCTTCGGCTTCCCTCCGCAGACGGTGCAGCTGAAAGCCGAAAGCGAACTGTTCCGCCTGCTGACGCAGATGCAGGACGAGGTACACCGCTACGCCATCACCTTCCACCGTGAGAAGCGTTCAAAACACGCCCTGCACAGCGAGTTGAACGACATAAAAGGCATCGGCCCCAAGGCTGCGGAGACCCTTCTGAAAGCCTTTAAGAGCGTGAAAAGGATAAGGGAGGCAGCCCTGTCGCCTGACCGCCGGCATGAGATTACGGAGGCTCTCGGCAATGCTAAGGGACGGATAATCATCGATTATTTCACCGAAGGAGGGACGGAGGAGAACGGTTGATGGTCAATGGTTTTAGGTTGGAGGTTGTTGGTTGGAGGTTTGAGGGGCGATAGACAGGCACGGTTGATGGTTTTAGGTTGTGGGTTGGAGGTTGAGGGTTAGAGGTTTGAGGGGCGATAGATAGGCACGGTTGACGGTCAATGGTTGTGGGTTGTAGAATATTGGCTGGCGGTTGTTGATTGCCCGCGAACCCCGTAGGGGTGATATATTACAGCACAGGGTGTAAGCCCTGTGTAACGATGAGCACCGTAAAAAGTATTGGAACCCCGAAGCCGGAAGGCGAGGAGGCCATTCGGCCGACGAGGGGTAACAGGAAAATATCGCATCTTGCGGAGGATTACGGGGCTTCTGCGGACTATATCAACCCCTCGTCACACTACGTGTTCCTCGCCTTCCGGCTTCGGGGTTCCAATACAGGTTTTCCCACAGGCAAATCAAACGCAGGGCTTACACCCTGCGCTATGATATGTCGCTCTTTCAGAGCTTTTCCACGCAGCCGCAAAAAGGTACTGATTGGGACATAAAAAGGTGCAAATCATCACGTAATATGGTGCTGTTCACAGCATGAAACGGTGCCGTTTACAAAGGATAAAAGATACACGCGTATGTAGGGACGGCGCAACAGGGCAAGGGAACGCAGCAGCGGACGCACCCGCTCGGCTTTGCCGCTTGCCACAGGCAAGAAGGTGCGTCCCTACAAAAGCGGCGCAAAAACAAAGTAAAACGAAGCTGATTACGGAAGAAAACGATACGAATCACAATATAAAAAAGCGAAAAATGGAAGAAGTAAGAAGAATCATCGCCGAGAAAGCGGCGGAAAATGACACACCGGAAGTTAAGAGATTTATTTTCAGCTGCATCGAGTTCACAACCCTGAAATGCACCGACAGCGAACAGTCCGTGATGGCTTTCGTGGACCGTGTGAACCGTTGGGACGACGAACGCCCCGACCTTCCCCACCCCGCCACCATCTGCGTCTATCCCTGTTTCGCCTCCATCGTCAACGAATGCCTTGCCGTAGATGGTGTGGAGATAGCGTGCGTCAGCGGCTCTTTCCCCTCCTCGCAGACGTTCCTTGAGGTGAAGATAGCCGAGACGGCGCTCGCCATAAAGGATGGCGCGACGGAGATAGACATGGTGATGCCCGTGGGCAAATTCCTTGCCGGTGACAGGGACGGCGTGACGGACGAGATACGCGAGATGAAAGCGGTCTGCGGAGACGGCGTATCACTGAAAGTTATCCTCGAGACCGGGTGTCTGAAAACGCCCGAGAACATCCGCGAGGCGGCGTTTCTCGCCATGAATGCGGGTGCCGACTATATCAAGACGAGCACCGGCAAGGAGGCCATTTCGGCCACTCCCGAAGCCGCCTACGTGATGTGCCAGTGCATAAAGGAATATTACCGGCAGACGGGGCGTAAGGTAGGGTTCAAGCCTGCCGGAGGCATCAACACGAGTATGGACGCGGTGATATATTACAGCATCGTGAAAGAGGTGCTTGGCGAGGAATGGCTCAACAACAAATTGTTCCGCCTCGGCACGTCACGGCTGGCGGATGTGCTGATAAGTGAGGTCCTATAACAGTCCCCGAGAGCCCCCTCCCTATGCCCCCGAGAGCCCCCTCCCCGTCCCTCCCCGAGGGGAGGGCGTAGGTTAGTGTTTCCCGTTTATAAAGGATGGGACAGGCCAATACCTACTATTTTTTATGGTTTTCATAGCATCCAAAGGCGGCCTGAAAGGCCAATAAGCGTATAGCCCAGGGCAAGCGAAGCGACCCCTGGGAAAACAAACAGCATAAATACATTGCGCCCTGAAAGGGCAAAAGCGTTGAACATCAAACATCTTGTTAGTTGTAATCACACGCTTTTGCCCTTTCAGGGCGTTAACGAATGCCGATACATGAAACCCAGGGTGCCGCTTCGCTTGCCCTGGGCTATACGCTTATTGGCCTTTCAGGCCGCCTTTGGGTGCCCTATACTATACGCTTGCTGGCCTTGCTGGCCGTCTTACATCACCGAAAAACGTAACTTTCGCCCTCCCCTCGGGGAGGGACGGGGAGGGGGCTCTTTGGGGAACGTTGAGGGAGCGTTACGGATTATGAAGGGGGCATTACTTCTCCCTCTCTATCACGAAGTCCAGATATGCCGCCAAGGCATCCCTTATCTCTCTGTCCCCCACCCTGCTCCCGATGAAACCGAGAGCCTGACGGTGCAGGTCTTCCATCACTTTCCCAGCATATTCTATGCCTCCGTTGTCCTTTGTGAACGCCACCAGACGGGCAATCTCCTCCTGTGTCGCGGAGCGGCTCTTCACCCTCTGCGCTATGGCGAGCATCGCCTCGTCACGCGTCTTCATCAGGACGTGCATGACCGGCAGCGTCAGCTTGCCTTCCATCATGTCGTTACCGGTCGGCTTGCCTATCTCCGCACTGTCGTAATAGTCGAAAATGTCGTCGCGTATCTGGAAGATGATGCCCAGCCTCTGGCCGAACATACGCGCCTCCTCTATGTCGTTTTCCGACGCTTCCGCAGACATCGCGCCCATGGCGCAGCACGCCTCAAACAGGGCGGCGGTCTTCATCTTTATCACGTCATAATACGCTTCCTCGCTTATCTCCGCCGAGCCGTTGCTGGTAAGCTGCAATATCTCGCCGTTGGACAGCACCTGCCCCAAC
The DNA here is from genome assembly GCA_017623655.1 of Prevotella sp. GTDB lineage: Bacteria > Bacteroidota > Bacteroidia > Bacteroidales > Bacteroidaceae > Prevotella. The sequence continues at coordinate 47,542 of JAGAON010000001.1, read as the reverse complement.
CGCGCGAGGTAGTCAACGATGGCCGTGTTACCCGTCATCGACACGTTGAGCAGGGCCGTGGAGAGGATATAGTCGCCCACCAAGACGGCCACCTTGTTGTCATAAACGGCGTTTACGCTGGCCTGTCCGCGGCGTTTCTCCGCCTCGTCCACTATGTCGTCATGCACCAGCGACGCCGTGTGCAGCAGCTCCAGCCCCAAGGCGGCACGGTAGGTTGTCTCCGTGACCTGCCCGAAGTTACGCGCCATCAGCAGTATAAGCATGGGGCGCATACGCTTGCCGTTGCGCCGGCGTATGTAGTCCAGCGCCATCGACAGCTGCCCGTCGGCATGGCTGAGGGACTCGGCGAACATACCGTTGAACACTTCGAGCTGCCGCTCTATCGGCTGACGTATTATGGACAGATAATCTTTCATCGCTTCTAATAATCTGCAAAATTACAAAAAATCTTTGGTTTTTAATCAAACAAGGTGCCATAATTGAAAAAATATTAGTAATTTTACAACCAAATAGACTTTTTGTAACAAACAGACAGCACATATATATCACCGCAACCTACCGCACTATGACAGACAAACTTTTCCTCATAGACGCCTACGCACTGATCTACCGCAGCTACTATGCGCTCATACGTGCGCCCCGTATCAACTCGAAAGGCCTCAACACCAGCGCCGTCATGGGCTTCTGCAACACACTCAACGAGGTCTTGCAGAAGGAGAAACCGACGCACATGGCGGTGGCTTTCGACCACGGCCGCACGTTCCGCCACGAGGCTTTCCCGCCATACAAGGCGCAACGTGAGGAGACGCCCGAGGACATACGCATCGCCATACCGTACATAAAGAGGATACTCGAGGCGTACCGCATACCCATACTGCAAGTGGATGGCTTCGAGGCAGACGACATAATAGGCACCGTGGCCGGCGAGGGAGAGCGCAAGGGCATGGAGGTGTATATGCTGACACCCGACAAGGACTATGCGCAACTGGTGACGGAGCACATCAGGATGTACCGCCCCCGCCACGGAGGAGGGTACGAAGTGATGGGCCCCGCGGAGGTGTGCGCCAAGTACGGCATCGCAAACACGGCGCAGGTCATAGACCTTCTGGGACTGATGGGCGACGCGTCCGACAACTTTCCCGGATGCCCCGGCGTGGGAGAGAAGACGGCGGCGAAGCTGATAAACCAGTTCGGGGACATAGACACCCTGCTGGCCAACACCTCCGAAGTGAGGGGCAAGCTCAGGGAGAAGGTGGAGAAGGCGGCGGACGACATAAGGATGTCACGCTTCCTCGCAACCATACGCACCGACGTGCCGATGACCGTCACCATCGCCGAGATGGCCATGCAGGCGCCAGACGAGGACAAACTCGCCGAAATCTTCGAGGAACTGGAGTTCAAGGCCTTCGCCGACAGAATACTGAACAAACCGAAACAAGTGCAAAAAAAAGCAAACAAGGAACTTGATTTGTTTGCAGAATTTACGTCCGGAGGGGAAGAAAGCGTGAAAAACGAGGATAAATCAAGCTTTAATTCCGATAAAGTGAACTATGTTTTGGTTGACAATGAGGAAGATATGCGCAATCTTTGCGGTCGATTGGCCAATGCGGAAGAGTTCGCTTTTGACACCGAGACCACTTCAACCGCCGCGATAGACGCCGAACTCGTCGGCCTGAGCTTCGCCATAACGGAAAAGGAAGCGTACTACGTTCCCGTGCCCCCCACCCGACCTGAGGCGGAGAAGGTGGTGGAGCTGTTCCGCGAGGCGTATGAAAGTGCACACCCGGTGAAGGTTGCGCAAAACGCGAAGTACGACATAACGGTGCTCCGGCGCTACGGCATCGAGGTGAAAGGCGAGCTGTGGGACACCATGGTGGCGCACTACCTCATCAACCCCGAGCTGCGGCACAACATGGACTACATGGCCGAGACGCTGCTCAACTACCGCACCATCCACATCGAGGAACTGATAGGCCCGAGGGGACGGGGGCAGAAGTCGATGCGGGAAGTGGCGGTTCACCTCGTGAAAGACTACGCCGCCGAGGACGCCGACATAACGCTGCGGCTGAAACACGCGCTGGAACCCATGCTGGAAGAGAAGGGGGCGACGCGCCTCTTCAAGGAAGTGGAGATGCCGCTCGTGCCCGTACTGGCCGAGATGGAGATGAGCGGCATGACGCTCGACACCCGTGCGCTGGCCGAGGTGAGCCGCCTGCTGACGGAAAGGGCGCGGAAGACGGAGCGGGAGATATACGAACTGGCTGGTGAAGAGTTCAACATCGCCTCGCCGAGACAGGTGGGCGACATACTCTTCGGCAAGATGCAGATAGTGGAGAAGCCTAAGAAGACCAAGACGGGGCAGTACGTAACCAGCGAGGAGGTGCTGCAACAGTTGCGCGGCCACAACCCGATAGTGGGCAAGATACTGGACCACCGCGGCCTGAAAAAGCTGCTCGGCACATACGTAGAGGCACTGCCGAAGCTGATAAACCCGCGCACCGGACACATACACACGTCCTTCAACCAGTGCGTCACGGCCACGGGACGGCTGTCATCCTCAGACCCCAACCTCCAGAACATACCCATACGCACCGAGGACGGCAAGGAGATACGCCGCTGCTTCATACCCGAACCCGGCGAGCTATTCTTCTCCGCCGACTACAGCCAGGTGGAGCTGCGCATCATGGCGAGCCTCTCCGGCGACGAGAACATGATAGAGGCCTTCGTCAGCGGGCAGGACATACACGCCGCAACGTCGGCAAGGATATACCACAAGCCCATAGACGAGGTGACGAAAGACGAGCGGCGCAAGGCCAAAAGCGCCAACTTCGGCATCATATACGGCATCTCCGTCTTCGGACTGTCGCAGGGGCTGGACATCGACCGGCGTGAGGCCAAGGAGCTGATAGACGGATATTTCCGCACCTTCCCCAAGGTGATGGACTTCATTGACAACGCCAAGCGCACGGCGGCGGAACGCGGTTACGCCGAGACGCTGATGGGACGCCGCCGCTATCTGCCCGACATCACGTCGCGCAACTCCACCGTCCGCTCCTTCGCGGAGCGCAACGCCGTCAACGCACCAATACAGGGCACGGCGGCGGACATAATGAAGGTGGCCATGATACGCATCCACAACCGCCTGAAACAGGAGGGGATGCACGCCAAGATGATACTGCAAGTGCATGACGAACTGAACTTCTCCGTGCCCGTGGAGGAGAAAGAGCAGGTGCAGCGCATAGTGATAGAGGAGATGCAGGGCGCGGCAAACCTCGCCGTACCCCTCGTGGCCGACTGCGGATGGGGCGCAAACTGGCTGGAGGCGCATTAGGCACGCCACACAGCAGGCAACATTGTAGGGACGCACCTTGGTGCGTCCGCCGATACGGGTGAATGCGATAATTCGGACGCACCAAGGTGCGTCCCTACAAAACATCGGCATCCAAAAACATTACAAATGCCATCCGGGTCACGTATAATTGCCCGATTGTAGAGACGATGTACCACATCGTCTCAGCAAACAACAGCGGACGAAAAAGATAGTGAGACGATGTAATACATCGTCTCTACATACGCCGATTAAACGACTGAATACAATAAAAGAACGCTGATTGCCGCAGTAGACACACACTCCCCTACCCCCGACAGCAAAACAAAAAACAATACATATATGAAGAAAATACTTACCCTGACCGCCCTCGCAATGGCACTGACCGCCGGAGCGCAGGACTACTCAAAGATGTCACGCCAACTGGCGCGGCTCGCAAGGCAGACAAGCGGGAACAACACCGGCGGAAGCGTAAAAAGTTTCACGGGAAACAATGAGCGGACACTCATCTTCGTCAAGGGAGAAGAGGCCGCCGTGGAGGACTGCTGCATAAGCCACCGAGGGGACATACACATAGTAAACGTACCCGTCAGCCGCCTCGCCGCACTCTCAGAGGACAGCCGCATACAGCGGATGGAGGCCAACTACACCCTGCCGGAGGCCAGCCTCGACAAGACCGTGGAGACAATAGGCGCGGGAAAGATATGGAGCATAGCAGGACTGCCGCAGGCCTTTGACGGCACAGGCGTCATAATAGGCAACATAGACACCGGACACGACTACGCGCACCCAACCTTCCGCTCGACAAAAGACGGCAGGCAGAGGATAGTGATGGTATATGACCCGCTCGACATACCGGCCGGACAGAAGCCCGACGACAGCTCGAAGTTCCCCATAGGAACGCTATACACCGACACAGCCGCCATCAACGCCAAGATGCACAGCGCCGACTACAACACCAACAACCACGGCACACACACCGCAAGCATAGCATCAGGCTCGGGATGGGGAAGCCCGTACAGGGGAATAGCACCCGAGTCAGACATCTATATGGCCACCGGCATAGTGGGAAACAACGCCAATATGCTGCCGGCAGGATACAGCAGATATACCGGAACGGCATTCATGGCCTTGCAGGCGGAAAACATAATGAGATACGCCGAAGAGCAGAACAAGCCGTGCGTGATAAACTACAGCATAGGATTCAACGAAGGAATAACAAAAGACAACACCCTGCTTGACGAATACCTCAACAGCATCACCGGCCCGGGAAAGATAATGGTGGCGGCGGCAGGCAACGAAGGCGCCGACAACCACGGCTACCTGCCAAAGGGAACCGGTGACACGACAGTGGGCGGAATGCTGTCAACACACAACCAGACAGCATCCGTCAGCATAAAGACAAAGGGAACACTGACGCTGCGCATACGCAACCGCACCATGCCCGACAACGCCAACCAGAAACTCGAGATACCGCTCGACTTCACTGACACCGGCAACCCGACAAGCGGGAGCGGAAAACTGAAATGGGACAACGAAACCGTATTCAGCAAAAGCACGGTGCTCAACGGAATGAAGGTGACCGTATATTCCGGCCTCTACGACGGCGACGACAGCTACTTCGCATACGAAATAATGATAGAGGAAGGCACGAAAGCCCTTGAAACCAAGGAATACACCATAGAGATAGAAGGCAAGGACACCGAGGCAGAGATATACGTGCAAAGGGCGGAACTGCTGCCCACAGACGAAAACGGCATCACCCTCGCCGGAGCACAGACGGGAGGGACAATCAACACACCCGCATCGCTGGCCTCCACCATCTGCGTGGGAGCCACGGCATGGACAACATCATTCACCAACACGGCGGGACAGACACTCTCCGTCAGCACAGGAAAAGACGGGGAGAGGGCAACATTCTCAAGCGTGGGACCAACAATGCACGGCCTCACAAAACCCGACGTCATGGCACCCGGCACACTCGTCTCCGCAGCAGACAACAGCTTCTACGAGCAAGACACCTCATACCGCGAGACGACACGCACCGCCACCACAACCTACAACGGCCGCGAATACAACTACATCGTCATGTCAGGCACATCCATGGCAACACCCGTCGTGACCGGAACCATAGCACTGTGGCTGCAAGCGTGCCCCACACTAACCAAAGAGGACATAATGGACATCATAGCCGGGACATCACGCCGCCACGACCCATCACTACCCTACCCCAACAACCACTACGGCCACGGCGAGATAGATGCCTACAAAGGCCTGATGAAGATACTCAACATCACCAACGTGGAAGGCCTCTCCACCACACACCTGCACAACGCAACGGCACGGCCCGCCGCTGACGGAAGCGCCATCATCGTCACCCTCGGCGGAGACAACGCCGCACCCCTCACCTGCCGCCTCTACACCGCCGCAGGAACACTGCTGAAAACCGTCACCATACCGCCGCACTCCACCACATACAGCATCGCCGCCGAAGGACGCAAAGGCATCATCGCCGTGCAGGTAGGCAACATGGGCAGCACACTCGTGAGGCTGCGGTAAAACATGCGGGAGGCATTCTGTCGGGAGTTAGCGGAAGTTATTGGAGTTATACGGCTTGCGCCGTATGAAGTTAACGGACAAATGTAGGGACACACCTCGGTGTGTCCGCACCACTCGCCCCGACACCCAATGCACTGCCGGCACAAAAAACAAACGACGGACAACGAAGGTATGTAAAAACAGCGGCGAACCCCGAAGGGGTGACATATTACAGCACAGGGTGTAAACCCTGTGTAACGATGGACACCGTAAATAGTATTGGCACCCCTTCGGGATTCGCCGACAGCCACATTTGCATTTCTACGCAGGACGGAATTATACGCCCCTTACAGGGGCATCTCCCGCCAACATAACCATCGCCGCGAAACAAACACGGCACGTCCACGCCAACAACCTATAAACAAAGCACATAGCAACAGGCACCTGATTACCGCGCAATCAGGTGCCTGTTACCGTATAATCAGCACCCGATCACACCACAATCAGCACCCGTCCGCATCACGCACGCACAACACCGCCCTTGTAGGGACACACCTTCTTGCCTGTGGCAAGCGGCAAAGCCGAGCGGGTGTGTCCGAAAAAACAAACCACGCAATAACCGTTGTCCGCACCACCCCCTGTAAGGGGGAAAAAACAAAGGATAGGGGCTCGCCCCTATCTATAAGGCCACACCCGGCATCGCCCCTGTAAGGGGCTCATAACAAAACACGGAACAATAACGCAAAACAAACGCCGGACAACGCTGAAAACGTACCCCGAAAAACACTAAACCAAGCGCACTTCCACTCATACTACTGCAAAAGAACGTTAAAACCACGTTCTTTTTGTTAACCTTCGTTGTTTTTTTTTTTTGTTTATTCACAATTATTACCTTTGAATCCGTTATTCTACTGACAACAGGCAAACCAAATAAAAAAAACAAAAAATACTAACTGACAATGAAGAAAAATTACTTAAAAACGTTCATCGCCACACTCCTGATGGCGGTGGGGAGTATTAATGCGCAGGCTGAAGGACTAAGCCTCACACAAAATGGAACCTCAACATACCTGCTTCCTGCCAATGCCTCAACAGCAGACGGTGTGTCTTCCTTTTCCGACAACCCGTTCACAGGCGGCACTGTGAAAAAAGGAACAAACGTGACAGCATTTACAGTAAACAGTAGTACAGATGCAGGTGTCGCTGCTTTTGATACACCGTATGCGCTGACAGATGGTGAAGAGGTCACAATCTCATTCATCGCTTATCAAGGTTGGATAGGAAAAGACCGCAACTCTACGATAGCAATAACAAATTCTGAGAGCAAAGAGATTTTCAGCTATGCCTATAAGCCCGATAATTCTTGCAGTGTTTTCTCTGTTAAAATAGGCGGAACGGAGGTTTTGGATGCGGCGTTTACCGGACAGTCAAAAGCTGACGGCGGCAAAGGTGCAAATGCCTTCACCCATAATTCACAGGCATATTCAACTAAACAAGACAACAACACCGTAGTAACGGTGACAATAAAGAAAACGGGAAATGTAAGCGTTAACTTCAAGAATGTCAAAAACAGCATAGACAAGACATTCACCGGTTCATTGGATGAAAACGTTACTGTGGACATAAGCAAGATTTCATTCACAAGTAATATAGAGGAATTACAAGCAACAGGCATTACCGACCTGTGCCTTTCCTCTACCGTCAAGACAGCCACACTAACAACCTATACCGTGAAATATACTGACCAATTCGGCAAGGAGATTAAAGACGCTACAACACATGAGACATACGTAGGTGAAATATACACAGCACCAAACTCTACACTGCAAACTTTCCTCAACGGAAACGAGACTGAAAAGTACATCTACAACTCTGGTAACGAAGAGAAGACAGCTGTGGAAGCGGCCGAAGAGAATATCATAACCCTCGTGTTTGACAAATACGACCGCCAATTGTACTCAGTATACTATAAAACAGATAATGAAATATTAGACATAATAACCTACTCAGGAGGTTTCTTTGATGGTTCAACAGTCAAGTATTACAATAAATACTCGAATTTCAAAGGCAAGTGGTATATGACAGAATCTCCTTACAGCATAACTATAACAAGTATCAAAAATGAGATAATATATACTGAGGCGGATATAGACTACTTCTATGAGGCGGAGGATTTAGGATATGCAAACAAAGACATAGCAACAGGAGACAACTATTCCAATGGTAAGAAAGCAGCGGTCGCAGGCGGTAAAATGGCAACACTTGGAACATTCCCTGCCGGCAAATACGTGGTAACCGCTTACCTGACAAATAACGGCAACCGCAGCATCATTCTACGAGACACAGAAAATGCAGACGCTGCTACCAATACGAAAGCAATCATTCCTGTTGACAAAAATTCAACGTCAGGCGAATATTCCGTAGCGATGACCCTCACAGTTCCAACTACTATCGGCATATCCGGCTATACCTCAGGTACTACTTACAACCAGTCTGCCGGCATTGACTACATCTATATCAAGAAGACAGCCGAGACAGTCTCCCTCCCATACGAGTACAACACCTACTGCACACAGTCAGCCCTTGACTTCACCGGTAACGAGGACGTGGAGGCTTACACCGCCGAGATGAACGGCGAGGGAACGGCCGTTACCCTCACGCAGGTTTATCAGGTGCCGGAAGGTGCGGGCGTGATACTGAAGAGAAAGGGTGAGGCTACAACCGCCAACGTGAACATCATAACATCTGCCGACGAACTGAGCGGCAACCAGCTCAAAGGCGTGAAGACGGCCATGCAGGCTGCGGAACTGGTGGCGGAGAACGCCTACATACTCGTTGACCAGCTGTTCTGCCGCGTGACGGAAAGCTCAGAGGGAGAACTGGCTGCGGGCAAGGCTTACCTCGCCGTACCGGCTAACGTCAAGGCTGCCGCAACACTGTCATTAGGCTTCGGCAACATCACCGGCGCAACAGAGGTGGAGGCTCAGGCCAAAGCAACGGCCGGCGAGATATACAACATGCAGGGTATGCGTGTGAAGAGCGCAACAAAGGGTATCTACATCATCGGCGGAAAGAAGTACTGCTTCTAATCCCCCACTCCATCAGACAATATTAACTTAACAAAAAAACAATAACAGAAAAAATGAAAAAGGCATATACAACACCATCCATACAGGTTTACGACATCAACGGGGCACAGATAATGGCGGCATCCATCGGCTTAGGCAGTGACGCCAACAACCTCGGCGATGCGCAGTCATACAAGGACAGCTATTTCTTTGATGACGATGACGACGACCTCGCCGGATGGTAACCGGGCATAAGGCGGGGAACAGCCCCGCCATATAAAACAACTGTATTAATCTTTTCAACCGCGGCGCACTACCTGTGACAGGCAGTGCGCCGCCTTGTTTATACACGGGAGGGGCTATCTATAATTCACAGCGTAGCCCTGAAAGGGCGGCATAGTATAGGATAGGGCTTACACCCTATCCTGTATTATGTCACCCCTACGGGGTTCGTTGGCAACAAAAAAACACGATGCAACCACGTATCATGCCGCCCTTACGGGGCTACACTCACGAACCAATAACGCCTTATCTTCCACACTGCTTTGCAAAAAAAACGTTCAAATTTGCCAATTCAAACTTTTTGTTGTAACTTTGCACATTCAATATACACAAACCAATGACGAGAAACGAGATACTGGACATAATGAGGGAGCGCATCCTCATCCTCGACGGAGCCACGGGCACTTACCTGCAACGGCTCGCCCTTACCGAGGAGGACTTCCGGGGAGAAAGGTTCAAGAACCATCCCGTGCCGCTGAAGGGATGCAACGACGTGCTGTGTCTCACTCAGCCGCACATCATAGAGCGTATGCACCGCGACTATCTTGACGCCGGGGCGGACATCATAGAGACCAACTCCTTCAACAGCAACCGTTTCTCCCTTGCCGACTACGGGCTGGAAGACCTTGTGTATGACATCAGCAAGGCTGCCGCCGAGTGTGCGCGGCGTGCCGGAGAGCACGCCATCGTGGCGGGTTCCATGGGTCCCACGAACCGCACGGCGTCCATGTCGGCCGACGTGAACGACCCCGCACGGCGTGACGTGACGTTCCAGCAGCTGTACGACACGTACCGCGAGCAGGCACGGGGACTGGTGGATGGCGGTGCGGACGTGCTCCTGATAGAGACCATCTTCGACACGCTCAACGCCAAGGCGGCCGTGAAGGCCATAACGGACCTTGCCGAAGAACGCGGCACGGACATCCCCATCATGGCGTCGGGGACGCTCTCCGACGCTTCCGGGCGCACCCTGTCCGGCCAGACGGTGGAGGCGTTCATAGCGTCACTGGCCCACGCCAACCTGCTTTCGATAGGCCTTAACTGCGGTTTCGGCGCACGACAGCTGCTGCCGTGGCTGCGCCGCATGAACGACATAGCCCCCTGCCCCGTCTCCGTGCACCCCAATGCGGGACTGCCCAACGTCATGGGCGGCTACGACGAGACGCCCGAGACGTTCGCCAAGGCGGCCATGGAGTTCCTCTCGTCAGCCGGAAATGAGGGCGGACCGGTGAACATCTACGGCGGCTGTTGCGGCACAACGCCGGAGCATATAAGGGCACTCTCTAACGTAACAAGAAAGTACAAACCGCGCCCCCTACCCCAACCCGGCCATACTACATACCTCAGCGGTCTGGAACCATTAAGGGTAAGCGAAGGCTTCGTGAACGTCGGCGAGCGCACCAACGTGGCAGGCTCGGCCAAGTTCAAGCGGCTCATACAGGAAAAGAAATACGAGGAGGCGCTCGACATAGCCCGCAATCAGGTGGAGAACGGCGCGCAGGTGATAGACGTCTGTATGGACGACGGGCTCATCGACGGCGTGCAGGCCATGACGACGTTCCTCAACCTCATCGCATCCGAGCCGGGCATAGCGCGCGTTCCGGTGATGATAGACTCCTCAAAGTGGGACATTCTCAAGGCCGGACTGCAATGCGTGCAGGGCAAGGGCATCGTCAACTCCATATCCTTGAAGGAAGGCGAGGCGGCGTTCCTCGACAAGGCACGCCACATACACTCCATGGGAGCGGCGGCGGTGGTGATGCTGTTCGACGAGAACGGGCAGGCAGACACCTACGAGCGCAAGGTCAGCGTGGCGCGGCGGGCATACTCCCTGCTCCGCTCCTGCGGCTTTCCGGGCGAGGACATCATCTTCGACCCCAACGTGCTGGCCGTGGCAACCGGCATGGCTGAGCACGACGACTACGGCAGGGCGTTTATCGAAGCCTGCCGCACCATACGCCGCGAGATGCCGGAGGTGCACCTCTCGGGCGGCATAAGCAACCTCAGCTTCTCCTTCCGCGGCAACAACACCATACGCCGGGCAATGCACTCGGTCTTCCTCTACCACGCCATGCAGGCGGGACTGGACATGAGCATCGTCAATCCGGCCATGACAACCATCTATTCCGACATTCCGCAGGATATGCTGCGTGCCGTGGAGGACGTGATACTGAACCGCGACCCCGGTGCCGGCGAGCGGCTGGCGGACTTCGCGCAGCGCACCAAGGAGGCCGAGGAGGCACGCAAGGCGGAAGGGGGAACGGACGGAAAGGAAAGGGACGGAAAGAGGGCTGACGACTGGCGCAGCGCCCCACTCCACCAACGCATAGCCCACGCCATGCTCAAGGGCGTGACGGACCACATAGAGGCCGACACCGAAGAGGCGTACCGCGAGGCAGGAACGCCACTGGCGGTGATAGACGGCTACCTGATGCCGGCCATGGAACAGGTGGGCAGACTGTTCGGAGAGGGCAAGATGTTCCTTCCGCAGGTGGTGAAATCCGCCCGTGTGATGAAGAAGGCCGTAGCCGTGCTGGAGCCCTACATGAAGGTCGGAGACCCGGGACATACGGATTTTCAGGCATCTCCGGATAGCCCTGAAACACAGGCAACACCCGATACCAACACCACACATACCCCCCTCCCCCCGGGGAGGGACGGGGAGGGGGCCGCGGGCCCTACCATCCTCATGGCCACGGTGAAGGGAGACGTGCACGACATAGGCAAGAACATCGTGGGCGTGGTGACGCAGTGCAACGGCTACAACGTCATAGACCTCGGCGTGATGGTCGATACGGAGACCATAGTCAACGCCGCCATGGAGCACAACGCCGCCGTCATAGGCCTCAGCGGACTGATAACGCCGTCGCTGGACGAGATGATACGCACGGTGAGGGAGCTGCAGCGCCGCGGCATGACAACACCCGTCATAGTGGGCGGAGCGACGACGTCGGCTCTGCACACGGCCGTGAAAATGGCGACGGAATACCCCGACGGCGTGGTGATACACGCTCATGCGGCGGCGGACAACCCCTCCATAATACGCCGCCTGCTGGCGGAAGACCGTGAGGAGTACATCGCCGAGCTGAAAGCGCAGCAGCGCGTCATACGCGAGAACTACATAAAGGGCGAGGCAGGGAAGAAGCCCCTGCTGACAATAGACGAGGCACGCGCACGGCGGCACACCAAGCTCGCCGGCGAAGTGGCCACACCGGCAGAGGAGGCCATGAGGCCGCTGCGCACCGACAACCACTCGCTGCTGCACCCGAAAGGCACTTGCCTGTGCTGCGACCCGCTCGTGCCGCTCGTCAACTGGCAGTTCTTCTTCACCGCATGGGGCATGAAAGGACATTTCCCCGAACTGCTCGACGACAAGGAAAAGGGCAGTGAGGCACGCAAGCTGTACCATGACGCACGGCTGCTGCTGGACAAGATAATACGCCTCCGCCTGCTCCGCCTGCAAATGAGGGCGCAGATAATGCCCGCATACGCCGACGGCGACGACATAGTGATAACCGCCCCCGACGGCACCGTCTGCCGCCTGCCCATGCAACGTTCCCTGAAAGACGAGGAGGAGACACGCTGTCTGGCGGACTACCTGCTGCCGAAGCAGGGTGGGGCGGAGCCTCCCGAGGACTATGTATGCCCCTTCGTGGTCAGCGCCGGCGTGGGACTGGCCGAGATGCAGGAACGCTACCGCGCCGAGGGCGACGAGTACCACGCCATAATGGCGAAGCTGCTTGCCGACCGTCTGGCGGAGGCCATGGCCGAGAAACTGTCCGCCGACCTGCGCGACACCCTGCATTGGGGGACAAGAAACATACGCATGGCGTTCGGCTACGGCGCCTGTCCCGACCACACACTGAAACGGCAGGTGTTCCGCCTGCTGGGGGTAGGGGAGGAGACAGGTCTCACCCTGACCGACACCTGCATGATAAACCCCGGCGAAAGCATCTGCGGACTGATATTCGCCAACACGCCGGAGAGGTATTTTAACGTGTAGCCCACTCCCCGTCCCTCCCCACAGGGGGAGGGCGTAGATATGCCTTTGCGGGGGAAGCGGAAAGCGGACGCACCCGCTCGGCTTTGCCGCTTGCCACAGGCAAGAAGGTGCGTCCCTACAAACGCGACACAACACGCGCCAATAACACCGCAGGGAACGCATCCAACTGGCGATGTAGGGACGCACCTTGGTGCGTCCGGAAAAACAAAGGCACGCTTTTACCGTGCAAACACAATGTGTTCACACGGCGAACAGGGGCTGATTGCACGGCGAACGGCATCCTTTTGCAACGCATTAATATACAAACAGATAAAAAAACAACATATATAAAAAACACCGCCCAATGACACGCAGGTAAGCGACATATAACCCGCCACACCATATCACGCCCTCCCCCCGGGAATAGGCCGTAAGGCCGGCGAGGGGTCTTTTTTAGAAAAATCGGAAAAAATTGTATGATTAGTAAAACTATAATGACCAATGTGACTTTTCGCCAATTCCCCACTTTTCTCCTCCTTTTATTCGTTTGTTCCAAAAATTTTCTGTAATTTTGCAAAATGGAATTACCCTACGACGAGAAAGACATTTCCTCTATATTCAATTACAGCAGGCGCTTGGTAAACAAGTGCCTGCGCGATTTTACTGACACTACACATGAATACAAGGGAAAGGGAGGCTTGGGACAACTGGTCGAGAAGGTGTTATTCAAATACGACCTTAACAACAGACAGGAGGCAGACTTCTCATATATTGGTACAGAACTCAAATGCACACCACTGAAAACCACCGGCAAAACCAACGAACTGCACATAAAGGAACGTCTGGTTTGCAGCATGATAAACTATACAAAGGATTGGGACAAGCCGTTTGACAAGTCGCACTTCTACCAAAAGTGTCTCACCATGCTGATTCTATTCTATCTACACGAGAAAGGGATTTCAAAACTTGACCTGAAATTTCTGTTTATCGTGTTATGGAGGATTCCCGAAAAAGACCTGCTAATAATACGCCAAGACTATGACGTGATAATCAACAAAATACGTAACGGCATGGCGCATACCCTGTCAGAAGGCGATACGATGTACCTTGGAGCCTGCCGGAAAGGCAGCAAAGGGGATTCGCTGATGGAACAGCACAACAGCACGATAGGAGCGCCAAGACGGGCATGGAGTCTGAAAACCGCCTATATGCGCACAGTGCTGGAAGAAGTAAAGCAGTACAATAAAGACGGCGCATACTGTAACTACGAACCATTTGCCCACACGAAAAAGGACTTGTTCTCCATAGAGGAACTAAGGCACAGTTCCATTGAGGACATCATAACCGCGCGCTTCGCACCATATATAGGGAAGACCTATTCCGAAATATGCGACCTGCTCGCTCTAAACCGCACGGCGGCAAAGTCCAAGTACTTTGTAATCACAAACGCCATAGCCGGACACAACAAGACAGGCAATATCAACAGGTCAGAAGAGTTTACCAAAGCCGGCATCATCGTCAAGACTATACGCCTGAACAAAAACGGGAACATCAAGGAAAGCATGTCATTTGAGAACATTGATTATCAGGAGATAGCAGACTGCAACGAATGGACTGAGTCACGTCTGTACGAGATATTCACAAGCCGGTTCATGCTTGTTGTATATAAGGAAACCGACAGTGTCCTGACACTATCTGAATCGGGCAAAAGACAAGAACCAGAATATGCCCTGCATAAAGTGTTCTTCTGGACAATGCCTCAGACAGACCTCTGCATAGCCGAGGAATATTGGGAGAACATAAGGCAATGCGTGCTGACAAACCATATATCTCCAGAATATTTCTGGAGTATCAAAGACAATAGGAACTTTCACGTAAGGCCCAAGGCGCAAGTGGCCAACGACATGACAGCCAACCCAAACGGAGGAGAAACAAGGAAATACTGTTACTGGTTCAACAACAAATATATAAAGAAGATTGTAGCCAATGAATTACAGCCTGAATGACAACACTACGCACGACGGTAACCTGTGTGAGCCCTTAGCAGAATATTCAAGCAACATACAGCAGAGAATCATCCAGCCAGACCTGTTTAGCCACGCAATGCCCTGCAGCGCGGACGATGATGTAAGGGTGGTGGAGCTGTTCGCCGGAGTAGGGGGGTTCAGGATAGGTCTGGAACGCGCGTCAAAACATTTCAAGACAATCTGGAGCAACCAGTGGGAACCTACCACCAAGCGGCAGGATGCAAGCATCATATACTGCAACAGGTTTGGGGTGGAAGGACACTCCAACGAGGACATCGCAACAGTGCCGACTGACGCCATACCGGATTGTGACATACTGTGTGGCGGCTTCCCCTGCCAGGACTATTCAGTGGCAACGACACTGAAACGTTCAGAAGGCATAAAAGGCAAAAAAGGCGTACTGTGGTGGCAAATATACCGCATACTTCTGGAGAAAGGCAAAAAGCGGCCAAACTTCCTCATGCTGGAGAACGTTGACCGGCTTGTCAATTCTCCCGCCAAACAACGCGGCCGGGACTTCGCCATCATCCTCGCGTCACTCTCTGACTTGGGCTACGCTGTAGAGTGGCGCATAATAAATGCTGCGGAATACGGTATGCCACAACGCCGCAAGCGGACATACATTGTGGCATATCATACGAATACTGTTCTGGCCAAACAGTTGATGTCTGCTGTGAACAAACATTCATGGTTACTGCAAAACGGAGTGATGGCACAGGCTTTCCCATGCACAGCAAAGAACAATCTCAAAACCTGCTTCAAAATAGAGGGAGAAATAACGGAGGTGTCAGAGGCATTCAACAAGAACAAGACCACAAGTCCATTCAAGAACTCAGGAGTAATGTACGAAAGAAACGTATATACCATGGAAACCGAAGCCAATTACAGCGGGCGCTTCCTCACGCTGAACGATATGCTGATAAACGAGGCAGAAGTGCCCAATGACTTCTTTATTCCAACAGACGAGATACCCAAATGGGAATACCAAAAGGGACAAAAGTCATTGAAGCGCGTCAACAAAACAACGGGGTTTGAATATAATTACAGCGAGGGAGCAATGGCCTTCCCTGACTACCTGAACCGAGCCTCACGCACTATAATAACTGGCGAGGGAGGAGCGGCACCGTCAAGATTCAAGCACGTTGTAAAAACCGAAAGCGGACGTTACAGACGGTTGGTGCCAATAGAATTGGAACGTCTGAACATGTTTCCCGACAACCACACAGCAGGGGCAAGCGACACGCGCCGCGCGTTCCTGATGGGAAATGCCCTTGTGACCGGAGTCATAGAGAACATTGCTGCAATATTGAAAAAAAGAATGTAATATATAGCTTACTTGCAACAGAATTTTGAAATTACAAAATTTTTCTGTAATTTTGCAATTTGGTATAAATCCCATTATCACAATGAAAGTCATAGACATCATAAACCGGGCGAAGGAGACCGGCAAGCCACGCTTCTCCTTCGAGCTGCTGCCGCCGCTGAAAGGTGACGGCCTCGACAGGATATTCGGCGCGATAGACCGCCTGATGCCCTTCGGGCCCGCATTCATCAACGTGACGTGCCACCGGGAGGAGATGAAATACACCGAGCGGCCCGACGGGCTGATAGAGAAACACGTGATGCGCCGCCGGCCGGGAACGCTGGGGGTGTCGGCTGCCATAAGGCGGAAATACGGCGTGGAGGTGGTGCCGCACCTCATCTGCGGCGGACAGTCACGGTATGACATAGAGGACACGCTGATCGACATGGACTTCCTCGGCATACAGAACGTGCTGGCACTGCGCGGCGACGCCATGCCCGGCGCCCACCGTTTCACGCCCCACGCCGAAGGGCACGCGCACGCCGACCAGCTGGTGAGGCAGATAACGGCCATGAACAACGGACAGTTCATAGACGGCGAGCCCAACACGAACCACCGCACGGACTTCTGCATCGGCGTGGCGGGGTATCCGGAGAAGCACGTGGAGTCGCCGAACTCGCTGACGGACCTCGGCTACCTGAAACAGAAGATGGACGCGGGGGCGGAGTACATAGCCACGCAGATATGCTACGACGCGGACACCATAATACGCTTCCGCGACCGCTGTGCGGAGATAGGCATAGACGCTCCCGTGCTGCCCGGCCTCAAACCTTTCGCCACCAAGACGCAGCTGACGGTGCTGCCGCAGACGTTCGCCGTGGATCTGCCGCAGGAACTGGTGGATAAGGTGATGGCGTGCCGCGACAACAACGACGTGAAGAAGGTCGGCGTGGAGTGGGCGATAAGGCAGGGCGAGGCACTGCTGAAAGCCGGATTCCCCGTGCTGCACTTTTACACCATGACGAAGACGGAGCAGGTGGAGAGCATAGTGAAAGCACTGACCCCCGCGGCCCCCTCCCCGTCCCTCCCCGAGGGGAGGGCGCAAGATAGTTCTGAGGGGTGTAAACAAGACTAACAATAAGAATCATTAACCAATAAAAAACAACCCGCCAACACCATTCCACCCCCTCCCCCCGGGGAGGGACGGGGAGGGGGCCGCGGGGACTGAGGACTACTCTTTTTTACAATGGCATTAAAATGTGGCATAGTAGGTTTGCCCAACGTAGGCAAATCAACATTATTCAACTGCCTGTCAAGCGCAAAGGCACAGGCAGCCAATTTCCCTTTCTGCACGATAGAACCTAACGTGGGCGTGATAACCGTGCCCGACGAACGGCTGACAAAGCTCGCGGAGATAGTGCACCCGGGCAGGATAGTGCCGGCAACGTGCGAGATAGTAGATATTGCCGGACTGGTGAAGGGCGCGAGCAAGGGCGAGGGACTGGGAAACAAGTTCCTCGGAAACATACGCGAGACGGACGCCATCATACACGTGCTGCGCTGCTTCGAGGACGAGAACATCACACACGTTGACGGCACCATCGACCCCATACGCGACAAGGAGATAATAGACACCGAGCTGCAGCTGAAAGACCTTGAGACCATCGAGGGACGTCTGGCCAAGACAGCCAAGATCGCCTCGACGGGCAACAAGGAGGCAAAGGTGGAGCTGGCCGTGCTGACGGCGTACAAGGAGGCACTGGACGCGGGGCGCAACGCCCGCACCGTGGAGTTTGACTCGAAGGAGGAACAGGAGGCCGCGCGCAACCTCTTCCTGCTCACAAGCAAACCGGTGCTGTACGTATGCAACGTAGATGAAGCCGCGGCAAAGGACGGAAACGAATGGACCCGCAAGGTGGAGGCGCTGGCCAAGGAGGAGAACGCCGAGGCAATGGTGGTGGCCGCGAAGACGGAAGAGGACATTGCCGGCTTCGAGTCATACGAGGACAAACAGCTCTTCCTCGAAGAACTGGGGCTGGAGGAGAGCGGCGTGAACCGCCTCATAAAGAAAGCCTACTCGCTGCTCAACCTTGAGACGTTCATCACCGCCGGCGAGATGGAGGTGAAGGCGTGGACGTACCACAAGGGATGGAAAGCCCCGCAGTGTGCCGGCGTGATACACACCGACTTCGAGAAGGGCTTTATCCGCGCGGAAGTGATAAAGTACGAGGACTACATCAAGTACGGTTCCGAGGCCGCCATACGCGAAGCCGGAAAGCTTGGCATAGAGGGCAAGGAATACGTGGTGCAGGACGGAGACATCATGCACTTCCGGTTTAACGTGTAGCCCCCACCCCGGCCCTCCCCGGGGGGAGGGAGTAAATACCTCAGAAGATTAAATATTAACCAACAACCCCTCAAAACCATTCTACCCCTCCCCCCAGGGAGGGAAGGGGAGGGGGCTATATTAAACAATCCCTCAACACCATTCAACGCCCTCCCCCCGGGGAGGGAATGGGAGGGGGCATCATTATGCTCTACATCCACTGGAACCCTGACCTGACCATATTCCACATAGGGTCGTTCGCCGTAAGATGGTACAGCACCTGCTGGCTCATAGGCCTGCTGCTGTCATACCTAACGGTAAAGTACCTGTACCGCAAGATGAAGATAGCCGACGAGAAGTTCGAGCCGCTGTTCTTCTACTGTTTCGTGGGCATCCTCATAGGCGCGAGACTCGGCCACTGCCTGTTCTACGAGCCGGGCTACTTCCTCAGCAGCGGCACACACGTCATAGAGATGCTGCTCCCCATCAGGCAGGACCCGTGGGGCGGCTGGCACTTCACCGGCTACGAGGGACTGGCCTCGCACGGCGGCACGCTGGGACTGCTGCTCGCCATACTGCTCTATTGCCGCAATATGCGGATGAAGCCATGGACGGTGCTCGACGCCATAAGCCTCTCCGTGCCCTTCGCGGCCACCTTCATAAGGCTCGGAAACCTCATGAACTCGGAGATAATAGGCAAGCCGACGGACGTGCCGTGGGCGTTCATCTTCGAGAGAGTAGATATGCAGCCGCGCCATCCCGGACAGCTGTATGAGGCGATAGCCTACTTCTGCTTCTTCTTCGTGATGTGGCATCTGTGGAAAAGACGCCCGCAGCTGCTCGGCACAGGCTTCTTCTTCGGTCTGGACATACTGCTGATATTCACCGCCCGCTTCTTCATAGAATACACCAAGGAGGTGCAGGAAGCCTTCGAGGCGTCGCTGCCGCTGGACATGGGGCAGCTGCTCTCCATACCGTTCATCATAGCCGGGGCGTACTTCACATGGAAGGGCTGGAAAGCCCCCGCCCCAACCCTCCCCGGGGGGAGGGAGTAGTTACCATGCCAAGGTAATGAAAGAAGACAGCGGACAATAACGACTAACCAAACGCCCCATACCTGCTCCCGCACATCACCCCCTCCCCCCGGGGAGGGAAGGGGAGGGGGGCTTTAATTCAGACAACCAACATGGCCAAGAAAGACGGCGAACTCACGCCGATGATGAAACAGTTTTTCGACTTTAAGGCGAAGCACCCGGAGGCTTTGCTGCTGTTTCGTTGCGGCGACTTCTACGAGACCTACTGCGACGACGCCATAGACGCCTCGCGCATACTGGGCATCACCCTCACGCGGCGCAACAACGGGGCGACGCAGGGCGACGCCATGGCCGGCTTTCCCCACCACGCCCTCGACACCTACCTGCCGAAACTGATAAGGGCCGGCAGACGGGTGGCGGTATGCGACCAGCTGGAAGACCCCAAGCTGACGAAGAAGCTGGTGAAGCGAGGCATAACGGAGCTGGTCACGCCGGGAGTGGCCATGCAGGACAACGTGCTCAACTACAAGGAGAACAACTTTCTCTGCGCACTGCACTTCGGCAAAGGCTGCTTCGGCCTCTCGCTGCTCGACATCTCCACCGGCGAGTACCTCGTGGATCAGGGCAACCACGAGTACATCGACAAGATGATAGCCAACTTCCAGCCCAAGGAGATACTCATAGAGCGGGGACGGAAGGCGCAGGTGGAACAGATGTTCGGCGCAAGGCTGTGCCTGTTCGAGCTCGACGACTGGGTGTTCACCGAGCAGACCGCCACGCAGAAACTGCACCACCACTTCAAGGTGCGCAGCATGAAAGGCTTTGGCGTTGACAAGCTGAAAGAGGGACTGGTGGCCGCCGGAGCCATACTGCAATACCTCGAGATAACGCAGCACACGCACATCTCGCACATCACGCGCCTCAGCCGCATCGAGGCTGAACGCTACGTGAGGCTCGACAGCTTCACCGTGCGCAACCTTGAGCTCAACGCCCCGCTGCACGAGGGCGGCACGTCGCTCGTAGATGTGATAGACAACACGGTGTCGCCGATGGGCGCACGCCTGCTGCGGCGGTGGATGGTGTTCCCGCTGAGGGAGGAGAAGCGCATCAACGAGCGGCTGGACGTGGTCGATTACTTCTTCCGCCAGCCCGACTCACGCGACGTGATAGAGGACGAGCTGCACCGCATAGGCGACATGGAGCGCATCGTCTCGCGCGTGGCCTGCGGCAGGGTGTCGCCAAGGGAGGTGGTACAGCTGAAGCTCGCCCTGCAAGCCATAAAGCCGATAAAGGTAATCTGCGCACAGTCACAGGTGGAGGTGCTGGAAAGGGTAGGGGAGAAGCTCGACACGCTCGACGAACTGAGGGAGCGCATAGAACACTGCATAGAGCCCGACCCGCCGCAGGCGGTGGCAAAAGGAGGGGTGATACGCAGCGGCGTTGACGCGGAACTCGACGAGCTGAGGAAGATAGCCTACTCGGGAAAGGACTACCTCATGCAGATGCAGCAGCGCGAGATGGAGCGGACGGGAATATCGTCCCTGAAAATAGGCTACAACAACGTCTTCGGCTATTACCTCGAAGTGCGCAACGCCTTCAAGGACAACGTGCCGCAAGACTGGGTGCGCAAGCAGACACTGGCGCAGGCCGAACGCTACATCACGCAGGAACTGAAAGAGTATGAGGAGAAGATACTCGGCGCGGAGGAGAAGATACTCGGCCTCGAGACACGTCTGTTCGCCGAAATGGTGCAGCACGTGCAGCAGTTCATCCGCCCCCTCCAGCAGGACGCCGTGCAGGTGGCCGAGCTGGACTGCCTGCTGTCCTTCGCCAAGACAGCCGTGGAGCACCGCTACGTGCGCCCCGTGGTTGACGACAGCACCGTCATAGACATACGCCGGGGACGGCACCCCGTGATAGAGACAAACCTGCCCATAGGCGAGGAATACATACCGAACGACGTGACGCTCGACTCAAAGTCGCAGCAGATAATAATCATCACCGGCCCCAACATGGCCGGCAAGTCAGCCCTGCTGCGGCAGACAGCCCTCATCGTGCTGCTCGCGCAGATAGGCTGCTACGTGCCGGCGGAAAGCGCGCGCATAGGCCTCGTCGATAAGATATTCACCCGCGTGGGAGCCAGCGACAGCCTCTCCACGGGCGAATCGACGTTCATGGTGGAGATGACCGAGGCGGCGAACATACTGAACAACGTCACCGACCGCTCCCTCGTGCTCTTCGACGAACTGGGACGGGGCACGTCCACCTACGACGGCATATCCATAGCATGGGCCATAGTGGAGTACCTGCACGAACACCAGGGCTCGGAAGCCCGCACACTGTTCGCCACACACTACCACGAACTCAACGAGATGATGAAGAACTACCGCCGCATACGCAACTACAACGTCTCCGTCAAGGAAGTGGGCGGCAAGGTAATCTTCCTGCGCAAGCTGGTGGAAGGCGGCAGCGAGCACTCCTTCGGCATACACGTGGCGCAGCTGGCCGGCATGCCGCCGTCGATAGTGAAACGCGCCGAGACCATCCTCGCGGCACTCGAAAAGGAGTCCGCACAAGTGGGCGAGGCGGGGAAGAAGGACGCGCGCGGCACGCTGAGCGCAATGACCGCCGCGCAGGACGGCGGACAACTGTCATTCTTCCAGCTCGACGACCCCGTGCTGGAACAGGTGCGCGACGAGATAATAGGCCTCGACATCAACAACCTCACGCCGCTCGAAGCCCTGAACAAGCTCAACGAGATAAAGAAGATTGTCAGAGGGTAGGGGGAGTTTGGTTGTGAGTTATGAGTTGTAGCCCTGAAAGGGCAGCATATCCAAGCAATAAAAAAGATTGACACCCATGAAGAAACTGTTTATCATAATGGCACTGATGGCCAGCCTATCCGCCCGGGCGGCAGACCTAAGACTATCCAGCGGCAACCTTTACTGGCTGAAAGACATGAAGCTGCTGACAGCAGAGTTTGACTGCTCAAAGGCCACATGGAACAATAACCGCGACTGGGAAGAGTATGTGGCACGCGCAAGACGCGTGGATGACTGGGAACGGCGGTCTATGGAATACTTCTACGAATGGTTCAATGACGAGATAGCAACCGTCACCGCACGCACCGCCAACGACAAGGTGCGATACAAGGCGGTGGTGCAAATAACAAACGTTGACAACGGCGGACGGATAACTGCCAACATCCTGCTGGTGGACATTCCCTCCGGCGAGATCATGGCAACATTCCTTTTCCGCTCTTCCGACGGTGATTTTGATGACCACATCACCATGCGCGACCCAATGAAACAACTCGGCGAGTGTTTGGGAAAGGCTTTCAAAAAGTACTTACAGACAGGAAAGGTGAAAAGGGAGAAAAAGAAAAAAGGCAACGGCAGCTCCGCTGATGACATATATTCGCGGCAATAAAGCCAAGCCGTAAATTTCAGGCCACGGCAAAATACACCTGTTCACCACGCAATCAGAGCCTGTTCATGCGGTAAACACGACCATTTCACGAGACAATCGGCACTTCTTCGGCACGTTGAAAGGCAAACGGTTGCAAAACTCCATATAAAAAAGAATTACAGAAACGAAGAATATACCGACACAATTCGTCAACAGTTTGTTGACGAATTTAATATGCCAAAGATATTTGCTTTTGTACCATGAATACATAACATATAGGTGTTCACAAAATGTAACAACAGGAAGTGGCAGAAAGGACACTGGCGGAAATAAGACAAGAAGAAAACACATTATCATAAAAAGTTTCTTCCATTCGTAAAATTCTTCGTAATTTTGCAGACAGAACGGATATACAAAAACAACTACATACAAATGGAATACAACTTCAGAGACATCGAAAGGAAATGGTTTGACTACTGGAAACAGCAGCGGACGTATCACGTCACGGAGAATAAGGACAAAAAGAAATTCTATGTGCTCAATATGTTCCCTTACCCCTCCGGGGCGGGACTGCACGTGGGACACCCGCTGGGCTACATCGCCAGCGACATCTACGCCCGCTACAAGCGCCTGCAGGGCTTCAACGTGCTCAACCCCATGGGATATGACGCGTACGGACTGCCGGCGGAGCAGTATGCCATACAGACGGGACAGCACCCGGAGGTGACCACCAACGCCAACATAGACCGCTACCGCGAGCAGCTGGACAAGATCGGCTTCTGCTTCGACTGGGACAGGGAGGTGCGCACCTGCGACCCGGGCTACTACAAGTGGACGCAGTGGGCGTTCCAGAAGATGTACGCCTCATACTTCTGCACCTCATGCCAGAAGGCAAGGCCCATAGAGGAACTCGTGGAGCACTTCCAAAAGCAGGGCACGGAGGGCGTGACGGCGGCCTGCTCCGAGGAACTGTCGTTCACGGCTGACGAGTGGAACTCATGGGACGGGAAGAAGCAGTGCGACACGCTGATGAACTACCGCATAGCCTTCATGGGCGAGACGATGGTCAACTGGTGCGCCGGACTGGGCACCGTGCTGGCCAACGACGAGGTGGTCGATGGCGTGAGCGTGCGCGGCGGATTCCCCGTTGAGCAGAAGAAGATGCGCCAGTGGTGCCTGCGTGTCAGCGCATACGCGCAGCGTCTGCTGGACGGACTGGGCACGATAGACTGGAGCGACTCCATCACCGAGACGCAGAAGAACTGGATAGGCCGCTCGGAGGGCACGGAGGTAAGGATACAGGTGGCGGAGAGCGACGTGGATTTCACCATCTTCACCACAAGGGCCGACACCATGTTCGGCGTGACGTTCTTCGTGCTTGCGCCGGAGTCGGAGCTGGTCGATATGGTGACCACGGCGGAGCAGCGCGCGGCCGTGGATGAGTACGTGAAGTACGTCAAGGGGCGTACCGAGCGCGAGCGCATGATAGACCACACCGTCACGGGCGTCTTCTCGGGCGCATACGGCGTGAACCCCATCACCGGCGACAAGTGCCCGATATACATCTCCGAATACGTCCTCGCCGGTTACGGCACGGGCGCCATCATGGCGGTGCCCGCCCACGACTCACGCGACTACGCCTTCGCCAAGCACTTCGGCCTGCCCATCATCCCGCTGATAGAGGGTGCCGACGTGAGCGAGGAGAGCTACGACGCCAAGGAGGGCATCGTGATGAACTCGCCCATGGAGGGCAAGACGGCCTACAAGGGCTTCTCGCTCAACGGACTGACCATAAAGGAGGCCATAGCGGCCACGAAGAAGTTTGTCAGGGAGCAGGGACTGGGACGCGTGAAGGTGAACTACCGCCTGCGCGACGCCATCTTCTCGCGCCAGCGTTACTGGGGCGAGCCGTTCCCCGTATATTACAAGAACGGCATGCCGGCCATGATACCCGAGGAATGCCTGCCCATACAGCTGCCGCAGGTGGAGAAGTTCCTGCCAACGGAGACGGGCGAGCCGCCGCTGGGCAACGCCGCCGAATGGGCGTGGGACGAGGAGAACCGCCGCATCGTGAGCAACACGCTCATAGACAACAAGACCGTCTTCCCGATAGAGCTATATACCATGCCGGGCTTCGCGGGCTCGTCAGCCTACTACCTGCGCTACATGGACCCGCACAACGGCGAGGCTCTCGTAAGCAAGGAGGCGGACGAGTACTGGCAGAACGTGGATCTCTACGTGGGAGGCTCGGAACACGCCACGGGCCACCTCATCTACTCACGCTTCTGGTGCAAGTTCCTCTACGACCTCGGCGTGAGCTGCAAGGACGAGCCGTTCCAAAAACTCATCAACCAAGGCATGATACAGGGACGCTCAAACTTCGTCTATCGCATAAAGGACACCAACACCTTCGTCTCGCTCGACAAGAAAGAAGGATATGACGTGACACCGATACACGTGGATGTGAACATCGTCTCCGGCGACATACTCGACGTGGAGGCGTTCAAGGCATGGCGGCCGGAATACAACGACGCGGAGTTCATCCTGAACGACGACGGCAAATACCTCTGCGGCTGGGCGGTGGAGAAGATGTCGAAGTCGATGTACAACGTCGTCAACCCCGACATGATAGTGGAGAAATACGGTGCCGACACACTGCGCCTGTACGAGATGTTCCTCGGCCCCGTGGAGCAGTCAAAGCCATGGGACACCAACGGCATCGACGGCTGTCACCGCTTCCTCAAGAAGTTCTGGGGACTGTTCTACGACCGTGAAGGCAACTTCATGCCCACCGGCGACGCACCCACGGCAGAGCAGGAGAAATCACTGCACAAGCTGATAAAGAAGGTGACGCAGGACATAGAGCAGTTCTCGTACAACACCTCCATCTCCGCCTTCATGATAGCCGTGAGCGAGTTGCAGAAATGCCGCAGCAAGGCCGTGCTCAAGGAACTGGTAATCCTCATGGCACCCTTCGCCCCGTTCATAGCCGAAGAACTGTGGCACCAGCTCGGAGAGCAAGGCAGCGTATGCGACGCCCAATGGCCCGCATGGGACGAGGAGAAGATGAAGGACTCAGAGATAACCATGCCCGTACAGTTCTGCGGCAAGACACGCTTCACCATCCAGCTGCCGGCCGGCATCAGCCGCGAGGACGCCGAAAAGGCGGCGCTGGCCGACGAACGCACCGCCAAATACACCGAAGGCAAGCAGGTGAAGAAAATCATCGTGGTGCCGGGAAGGATAATCAATATCGTGGTATAGCCCCTGAGGGGGAGGGTAGGACGGTGGCAAGCCATCATAGCAGCGTTATTGCCCGCGTGTAGAGACGATGTATCACATCGTCTCCGTAACGAACCATATAGAACTGGCTGAAAGAGCATTAAGAGCATAGACCAGTGCTATGCGCTTAATGCCCTTTCAGCCCTTTTTCTGTCACAGAAAAACCACTAACTCACGATTTTCTTGCGTATTTACGCAGTTTTATCGTGACGGTATGGAACACAATCAAGCCGACACTTTCTTTTTAATATTTCTATATTATAATAGAATAAAACATATAAAGAAAAACAATAAAGCGATGTGGAAACGTGGACAACACGGAAAATCTGCCGCATATTATATGACGAAACGGTCTCTTTCACAACGTGATAAGCCGCCGTTTGTGCCGTAAACGACGGCCGTTCATGTCCGTTGAAACCAACGTTGAAATCCGTTTCTTAACCCTGTTGTTTTCCATGCACCGCTTTTCCTCCTCTTTCCGCGTGTTGATAACCGTCAGTTTTCCGGTGGTTTTTCAACGTGTTTTGCACGGGTATTTCCACAGACGGCAATAAAGATTACCAATCTTCTCCCTCATTCCCCGAAAGGCCATTCTTTACGCATTCCTCAATCTTGTCCATGACAACATTTGAATATGCATGAGCCATCACGAGAGCTTTGCATGAAGTTTTCTTGTGAGAATCTTTCTTTGCAAAGGGAAAGCAGGAGTCTAATGTCCAATTTTCATCAGACCGTCTTGGGCGCGTACCACCCATCCAACCTTTACCAATTAATCGTTCCACATCATAGAATGGTACAGTGTATGTTACTCTGACTTTACCATCCTTGATGTCGCACTTAATAACAGGTCTTATACTAACGTTATAAGTATTCGATCCACCTGTATGTTTAGCAATGCCTGCAACATAACCCTGTGCAATGATTGTGCCACAATCCTTGTCGTTCAACTTTATTACAGAGTTGGCATCATTGAATGTTGCTGCAAACCAATAGTTCAGCAGCACATAAAGTTGCTCTTTCGTCTTGCTGTCAGCTGGAATTACCATTACATAGGTTATGGCGTTGTTCTTATCAAGAGTGAGCTGAGAACTAAGATTGGTTGCAGCATCAACCCATTTCTCACCATATTTTTCCTTTGCGTATTTTTCCAGTTCGTCAACTCTGAGAATCTGTGCGCTCGCCCCCATTGCTACTATGGCGAGTAACATGGATAAAATTATTTTCTTCATTGTTTAATGTGCCTATCGACTCCTGACTTTCGGCGTTGAAAATAAAAAGGAAACGGATTTGTTGTTCTATCATACAGAAAAAGCGCAGGAGTCTTATCATGTTACCCGTTCCACAATTTGAGGCTCTCGCATTGCCCAATCCAGTTGAACGAGCAACGCAAGAAACCCACGCCGATGCGTTTATATGAAGACTACGAACATATATACCCCACATAATCTTCCGACGGAACAATGCCAGAAGAGATGGGCATATACCGGTATTCTATAAAAACACCTTGATGAGCATCTACCGTTACCCTGCCCTGACTGGATTTAGGAAATTTGCGAGATTTCAAATTGTCAGAAACAAAGCGTGTGATAAACGCTTTCCTATAAAATAGCGATTCCTGCATCCTCCCATTTTTCCGCCTGCACCGCACAAAGCGGGCATAATGGTTTCGGCGTGGACGCCATGGAACGTGCGGCGCACATTGTTCACGGTCTCTTCCGGACACGCTGCAAACCCCATGACTATCAGGAATCTGCTGCAAAGATAGTAATTATTTATATATCTTCCAAATTTTTCACAAGTTTTTTGTTGTGGTTGTTGTATGTAATTAGCTTACAGTTGGAGGAATAAAATAAAAAGGCAGGTTGTGCGTTTATTTACTAAACAACAAAAACAGGAAAAACAGTATGAAGATAGTCTTTGCAACCAACAACAGCCACAAGCTCGACGAGGTGCGCGCCATACTGCGGGACACCGGCATGGAAGTGCTGTCACTCAACGATATAGGCTGCCACGAGGATATTCCCGAAGATGCCGACACGCTCGAGGGCAACGCCATGCAGAAGGCGCGGTACGTGAAAGAGCGTTACGGCTACGACTGCTTCGCCGATGACACGGGTCTTGAAGTCAACGCGCTGGGCGGTGCGCCGGGGGTGTACAGCGCACGGTACGCATCGCTTGACAATGCCGCCGCGGCATCACACGACAGCGAGGCGAATATGCGCTGCCTGCTGCGCAACCTTGAAGGGAAGACAGACCGGACGGCACGGTTCCGCACCGTAATCGCCCTGATATTACAAGGTGAAGAGCACCTGTTCGAGGGCATAGTGGAGGGCGTGATAACCACGGAGCGGCACGGCAGTGACGGCTTCGGGTATGACCCGATATTCCGCCCCGAAGGCCACAGCGCCACATTCGCGGAAATGACCGCCGGGGAGAAGAACGCCATCTCGCACCGGGGGCGTGCCACGGCAAAGCTCGCCGGATTCCTGAAAGACATATAACCAATAACGCGACTATGAAGAGACACCTTATAACATATCTCATACTCCTCACCCTCTGTCTGCCTGTGCACGCAGCGGGACTGGGCGAATGGACACTCTTCCACGCCTACAACGACCTTACCCGCATAGTGCCGGCAAGCAAGGCCGTGTATGCACTGTCGGCCGGCGCGCTGTTCTCATACAACGCCGGCGACGAAAGCCTGACGGAGTACAACATCACCAACCTGCTGAACGACGGCGAGGACATCACCGACATCTGCTGGAACGGGCAGACGCAGCACCTCGTCATAGCATACGCCAACGGTAACATCGACCTGCTCGACACACGCGACAACAGCGTGAGGAACTTTTCGGCGATAGCGGACGAGATAACGACACGGAGCAAGACCATAAAGGACATTCTCTGCCACGGCAGCCACGCGTACATCGTGATGCAATACGGCGTGATAACGCTCAACACCGCAAGACAGGAGTTCGGCGACACCTACCGCTTCACCACCGGCAGCGCCTCATTCACCGGGGCGTGGGTGGAGAACGACTCGCTCTTCCTCGAGGCCGACAGGGTGCTCGACACATACGGCAGCACCGTCATAAGGGGCAAGCTGACCGACAACCTGCTTGACAAGTCAAAGTGGCACGGGGTGGATGCCGGGCGTGCCGTACAGGTCAAGGCCAGCATAGCAAAGTACAGGCAAGCCCGCACCGTCACGGAGGGCAGCAAGGACAACCTCATTGCCGACACTTACCGCAACTGCCACTGGGGGGCGGACAAGGACGGAGGGCTGATGAAATACGCCATGACGGACGACAACGCATACACCCCACAGTGGCAGAAAGGAGTGAAGCCCGACGGACCGGCAAGCAACGACTTCTACACCATAAAATGGGAGAACAACCGGCTTTACACCCTGAGCCGTGGATGGCGCACCAACATCGACAGCTACGAGCCGGGCGTGATACAGGTCTATAATCCCGATGCCGGATGGAGCGTTTTCCAGACACCCGCCAAGGAAGACATCGGCATAGATTTCATCGCCACCAGCGACATAGCCATCGACCCGCGGGACACTTCACACGTCATGGTGGGCGCGAAAAGCGGACTGTACGAGTTCTACGCAGGCCGGTTCGTAAGGCGGTGGAGCAAGGCCAACAGCCCTATAAAATCATTCGGCAGCGGTACTTCCGAAACATACCAGCTGGTTCTCGGAACGATATACGACGCAAGCGGAACGCTATGGGCGCTCAACGCCATGGTCAGCGACGGACTGCTGAAACTGACACAGCCTCGCACAGGCGGAAGTGCCGAGAGCGAAAGCCGATGGGAGACATTCACACACTCGCAGTTGCAGTCAACCCCCATAATATCCAACCCTGTTTTCGACGGCAGGGGACGTCTGTGGTTCATCAACCTTGACTGGGGCAACACCAACTTCTTTTCATACGATCCTGCCGGCAACATTCTCACGGAATACCACCCGTACTATAATCAGGACGGTGCGGGACTTTACAACCAGAACGACAGTTTCCTGCGCGACATCAACATCGACGCGGAGGGTAACGTGTGGCTCTGCGGCACCAACGGAATATGCTACCTGCCGGCAAGGGAGACAGGTACGGGCACCGATGTCATGACACAATACAAGGTGCCGCGCAACGACGGGACGGGACTGGCCGACTATCTGCTGTCAACCGTAGATGCCTCATGCATCATCTTCGACAGCGCGGGACGCAAATACGTGGGAACGCAGGGCAGCGGCATATACGTAATATCCGCCGACAACAATACCGAGGTGCAGAACTACAACACGTCAAACTGCAACATCATAAGCGACAACGTGTATCGTCTCGCCCTTGATGAAAAAACCGGAATGCTCTACTGCTCCACCGACCGCGGGCTGTGCGCCGTGCGCACCGACGGCATCACCGTTCCGGCATCGCTTGACAAGAACAACATACGCGTATATCCCAACCCCGTGCGCCCCGACTACACGGGCATGATAACCTTCGAGGGACTGACCGTGGGGGCGGACATAAAGATAACAACCGCCACGGGAGCCATCGTCCACACCGGGCGCTCCACCTCCGCCCTCTACCAATGGGACGGATGCGACCTCTCCGGCAACCGCTGCGCCTCAGGCGTATATAACGTGCTCCTCGCCACGGAAGACGGCTCGGAGGGATGCGTGGCAAAGGTGGCGATGGTGAAATAACAAAAACAACCGCACGATGGACAACAAGCCGCTGACTTCAACCATATTCCAAAGAGACTACACCAACGTGCTGCGCGGTATGGCGATAATACTGATAATGGCGGTTCACGCGTGGGAGCCGTTCAGCAGTTTCCCGTGGTGCGGAAACCTCGTGAGTTCGCTGGGCGTCGCCGTTTTCCTTTTTCTGTCAGGTTACGGGCTGAGCGAGAGTTACAGGCAGAAAGGGCTGGACGGGTTCATCCGCCGCAAGTTCGGCAGGATAGTGTTCCCCTACTGGATATGGCTGGTATTCACCATCCCGTTCCGCGAGTTCAACGCAGCGGAACTGGCGGGAAACATCTTCTTCCTCCCTTCCGGGAACAACTATCTCTACTTCATTGTCTATCTGATACACTGCTACGCCGCCTTCTGGCTGGCGCACCGCTTTTTCCCGCGTCACGACACCGCCGTGCTCGCCCTGTTCTCCGTAGTATCACTGTTCTTCCCGCCGCTGTCGGCCACCAAGTCGCTGAGTTTCCTTGCGGGATGCCTCGCGTCAAAACATTCCTCGCGCATAGAGGATATGCACAAGGCCGGAACGTTGAAACGCTACGTCATGGCCGCAACAGTCGCCGCAACAGTGTTGTACGCGTTGAAGGCACTGCCCGCCATACAGGAGTACAAAGGCACGCTGCCGTTCAACCTGCTCGTCTCGGCTGACCTGCTGCTCTTCACGCCCGCCTTCATCGCCATTCCGCTACTGATGCCCGCACTACGCCGCGGTAAAATAATGGCTACGGCCGGCATGATGTCGCTGGAGTTATACATGATACACTCGGCATTCGTTTACTGCATCGCCAGCGTCACGGACGTAATAATCTTCTACACGGCATCCGTCATCATTGCGACAGTGTTCCACCGCTACAACAGCTCATGGCTGAAGTCACGCGGAGGAGAGTCCGTCCGCCTGATGTCGATACTGCTATACGCCGCCGTATGCTATGTCATGGCACTGAAATACACCATGCGCCTGACGCCGCACTTCGCCTACATTGCTGTAGGCTACCTTGCCTTACTGTACCCTATGATACAGCTTGCGGCGCGCGCATGTCCGCCCCGCCAGCAGCACCGCCTAACGCCGCTGCTGCTGGCGGCTCTCTGCGCCGGGCTTGCCGCTGCCCAGTATCATTTCGACCCCTACACCATAAAAGTTGACAGATGGTCAGCCATACACAACGTCATCGCCGCACTGCTGGACGGCGAATTCCCCTATCTCGCGCAGACGCACCTCGGCGGTTACGCCTCGCCGTTCCCCGTATGGATGGTGGCTCACATACCTTTCTTCTTCCTTGGCAACGTGGGACTGTCCATCATCGCCGCCACGGCGGTCTTCACCGTTACATTGCAGCGCTGTCACGGCACAAGAGCCGCCATACAGGCCACGCTGATGCTGCTGTTCTCCCTCAACCTCTGGTATGAGGCATCCGTAAGAAGCGACCTCATAACTAATTTCATGCTTCTCGCGGCCTTCGTCATCTACATACACCGGAAAGGCATTTCCCTTGCCACGCACCCATGGTCCCTGGCCGTAATCTGCGGGCTGTGGCTCTCCACACGCCTCACCTGCGCACTGCCGCTCTTCATTGTCCTCTTCCCGTCATGGCTGCGCCTGACGTGGGGCAAACGCATAATGATACCGGCCGTGGCGCTGCTCACCTTCATGCTCACCTTCCTGCCGCTGCTGCTGTGGGATGCCGACGCGCTGCTGTTCTCCGAATATCCTCCGTTCCTGCTTCAGACAAGGCAGGGACATCCGGGCGACGTGGTGCTTATCGTCATTCTGTGCACACTCCTCGCACTGTGGCACCGCCATGACACGCGCCGGCTGATGTTCGGCCAAGCCGTCGCGCTGACAGCCATATCCGCCGGAACCATGGTCCACAACATGGCCATATACAATAATTGGGACATGATTTTCCAATCCGACTATGACATAACGTATCTCGACATGGCATTGCCTTTTCTCATTGCCGCGACAGTCATCACGCAGGAAAAGCCGACCGGCAAAAAGCTCTTCCCGCAATAATGGTAACAGTAAAGGGAATGCGGGTAGCGGGAAAACCAAACATTGTACGTAATTTTGCAGCGCATACGTACCAAACAAAAACAACCAATGCTGAGAAAAACAAAAATCATACTCGCCGTGCTGTTCTTCATAGCCGTCACCATGCTGTTTCTCGACTTCACGGGAACCTTTCACCTGTGGCTGGGCTGGACGGCCAAGATACAGTTCCTGCCCGCCGTGCTGGCACTGAACGCCGGTGTGGTGGCGTTGCTGGCAGTGCTGACGCTGCTGTTCGGCAGAATATACTGTTCGGTGATATGCCCGCTGGGCGTGTTCCAAGACATTGTGTCGTGGCTGCACTCACGGGGCAGGAAAGGCCGCAACCGCTTCTACTATTCCAAGGAAACGGCATGGCTGCGCTACGGCATGCTGGGCGTGTTCATCATCTGCCTGGCGGGAGGCGTCGGCTCCGTCGCCGCGCTGCTGGCTCCTTACAGCTCATACGGCCGGATGGCGGCCAACCTCTTCGCGCCCGTTTACAGATGGGGAAACAATGTGCTGGCTTACTTTGCCGAACGCATGGACAGCTACGCCTTCTATGAAACGGAGGTGTGGATCAAGAGCCTGCCGACGTTCATCATAGCCGTGGCCACGTTCATCATAATATCAGTGCTGGCATGGCGCGGGGGACGAACCTACTGCAACACCGTCTGCCCCGTAGGCACGGTGCTGGGGCTCCTGTCGCGGTTCTCGCTGTTCCGCCCCGTCATAGACACCGGCAAATGCAAGGACTGCAACCTGTGCGCAAGGCGTTGCAAGGCGTCGTGCATAGACATAAAGAACCACGGCATAGATTACAGCCGCTGCGTGGCGTGCATGGACTGTATCGACAACTGCAAGCATGGCGCGCTGCGACTGCGACTAAGACCCTTTCCGGGGTCTCAGGAAAGCACGGAACATCCGGCCAACCCTTCCCGCCGCCTGTTCCTCTCAAGCATGGCGATGGCCGCAACCTCCGCCGCGGTAAAGGCGCAAGAGAAGAAGGTGGATGGCGGACTGGCGGTGATAGAGGACAAGCAGCCGCCCGTGCGCCGCACCCCGATAGTGCCGCCCGGAGCAGCCGATGCACGCCACTTCGCCCAACACTGCACCGCCTGCCAGCTGTGTGTGTCGGCGTGCCCCAACGGTGTGCTGCGGCCGTCAACAGACATTATGAGGCTGATGCAGCCGGAGATGTCATACGAGCGCGGTTACTGCCGCCCTGAATGCACCCGCTGTTCGAAGGTGTGCCCCACCGGCGCCATACTGCCGCTGACAAGGGCGGAGAAAAGCTCCACGCGCATAGGCCACGCCGTGTGGATAAGAAAGAACTGTGTGCCGCTGACGGATGGCGTGGAATGCGGCAACTGCGCCCGCCACTGCCCGTCGGGAGCGATACAGATGGTTCCGTCAGACCCTGACGATGATATGTCCGTAAAGATTCCCGCCGTCAACACCGAGCGGTGCATAGGATGCGGTGCGTGTGAGAACCTTTGCCCGGCGCGGCCGTTCAGCGCGATATACGTGGAGGGAAACGAGAGGCACAGCGAAATGTAGCCCCCTCCCGGCCTCCAACCACCCGATGGGAAACGCCCCTTCCCGGCCTCCCCGAGGGGAGGAGTTAATACTACCTATCGTTAATATATTTTCGCAAGGAAACTGACAATGGAACACGACAACAATACTACAACTAACACCAACCCCCGTCCCGATGCCGCAAAAGCCATCAACTCCTCCCCTCGGGGAGGTTGGGAGGGGGCCGGCGTCTCCCGCCGTGCCTTCCTCAAAATCCTCGGTGCAACGGGCATGGCCGCGTCCGGCATAGCCTCCTGCACCTCACGGGGACAGGCCGGCGATGAAGGCACGGAAGCGTCAGGGGCGGACATACCGAAGGACAAGATGACCTACCGCACCAATCCCTCCACCGGCGACAAGGTGTCGCTGTTGGGCTTCGGCATGATGCGCCTGCCGTCGGTAAGCGGAAGGAGCGCCAGAGAGGGAGAGGACGAGGAGATTGACCAGGACATGGTAAACAGGCTTGTGGATTACGCCATGGACCACGGCGTAAACTATTTCGACACATCGCCCGCATACTGCAAAGGCCTTTCCGAACGCTCAACGGGAATAGCGCTGAGCCGCCATCCGCGCGAAAAATACTTCGTCGCAACAAAACTCTCAAACTTCGCGCCGGAGACGTGGAGCCGCGAAGCGTCCGTGGCCATGTACCGCAATTCCATGAAGGAGTTGCAGGTGGATTACATAGACTACATGCTGCTGCACGGCATCGGCATGAGCGCGGGAGACCACGACGGCATGGAGACTTACAGGAAACGGTATGTAGATAACGGCATGCTGGACTTTCTCCTTGCCGAGCGTGAGGCGGGGCGCATACGCAACCTCGGCTTCTCATACCACGGCGACATAAAGGTGTTCGACCACCTGCTTTCGCTGCACGGCAAATACAAATGGGACTTCGTGCAGATACAGCTCAACTATCTTGACTGGAAATATGCCGAACGCATAAACCCGCGCAACACCAACGCGAAGTACCTCTACAACGAACTCGCAAAGCGCAACATTCCCGCCGTTATCATGGAACCGCTGCTGGGCGGAAGGCTGTCAAAACTGCCTGACAAGATTGTCGCCGGGCTGAAACAGCGTGAACCGGAGCGCAGCGTGGCATCATGGGCGTTCCGCTTCGCAGGCACCAAACCCGGCGTGCTGACCGTGCTGAGCGGCATGACGCTGATGGAGCACTTGCAGGACAACCTGCGCTCATACTCTCCGCTGAAACCGCTGAACAACGATGAACTGGAGTTTCTGCAACAGACGGCGACAATGATGACGGAGTTCAAGACCATACCGTGCAACGACTGCAAGTACTGTATGCCATGCCCCTACGGCATAGACATACCGGCCATACTGCTGCACTACAACAAGTGCATAAACGAGGGTTACGTCGTAAGCGGCACGCAGGACGAGAACTACCGCGAGGCACGCCGCGCATACCTCATAGGCTATGACCGCAGCGTGCCGAAACTGCGGCAGGCTGACCACTGCATAGGCTGCAACCAGTGTTCCTCACACTGCCCGCAGCGCATCGACATACCGGCAGAACTGCACCGCATCGACGAATATGTGGAAAAGCTGAAAAGCAATGTATAATGTAAAATGTACAATGTATAATGTATAATTATTATGCGGTTTTTACAACTCACAAATTATTAATTATTAATTGTTAATTGTTAATTATAAATTATAAATCCCCATGACTACCCCACTACTGATAGGAGGCATCGGAATGCAGGAAATCCTGCTAATAGCCCTCGTTGTACTGCTGTTTTTCGGAGGAAAGAAGATACCCGAACTGATGAACGGACTCGGCAAGGGTGTACGCTCGTTCAAGGACGGCATGAAAGAGATAGAAAAAGACGAGAAGCCGGACGACAAGAACCGGCAAGAGTAACAATGCCACAGCAGACCGACGCACAGACCTTCTGGGAACACCTCGACGAGCTGCGCCACACACTGCTGAGGATTATCCTCGTCACCGTCACGGCAGCCATCGCGGCTTTCCTCTTCAAGGAACAGCTCTTCGACATCGTTCTCGCGCCAAAAGACGCGGACTTCATAACCTACCGCCTCATGGAACGCCTAAGCGCCATGGAGCACTTCTCCGTAAGCCTCGTCAACACCGGCCTTGCGGAGCAGTTCGTCATACACATGCAGACAGCCCTCGCGGCAGGCGTGCTGTGCGCCTCGCCATACATTCTCTATGAAATCTTCCGCTTTGTCTCGCCGGCCCTCTACACCGGCGAACGCCGTCACGCCCTGCGCCTTGTGGGCAGCGGATACACAATGTTCCTTCTCGGCGTACTGCTGAGCTACTACCTTATCTTCCCCCTCACCTTCCGTTTCCTCGGAACATATCAGGTAAGCGGAGAGGTGGAAAACATGATAACGCTGAAGTCATACATGAGCACACTCATCATGATGTGTCTCACCATAGGCATAGTCTTCGAGATGCCCGTACTGGCGTGGCTCTTCTCGCGCATGGGACTGCTCACCGCCCCTTTCATGCGCCGCTACCGCCGCCATGCCGTGGTTCTCATACTCATCGTAGCCGCCGTCATCACCCCCACCTCCGACGTCTTCACACTGCTGCTTGTCTCGCTGCCCATGTGCCTTCTCTATGAGGCAAGCATCGTCAGCATGGCGGGGAAAAATCATACAAAAGCCTGAAACACTGTTTATTTATTTCCTTTACGCTTAATAGTATGCTTCAATTTAAGAACAGCAAAATTAAGCTCTATTTCAGTCTCCGTTTCATTGGTTTCCATATCCTCACCGAAAAGGTCTGCCATAATCTCCCCACTCTTCTGCATAAGTGAGCGCTGGGTAAATTTGTCGGGATTGGCTGACAATTCCCCAATAGTGCGTGAAAGCTCGCGTAATTTGGCAAAGGCATCGATAATCGCTATGGCCGTATCTGTCGCACGGTCTCCTTTAAGGATGGTGGCAAGCATATACAGACCTTTTTCTGTAAAAGCCTTTGGCATAGTGCGGGACATAGAGCTTATTGTGGTCAAATTTTTTGACCGCAAATCCGTAAGTTCCTCTTTATTAAGCTCAAAGACATAGCCGTCAGGAAATTTCTTAGGATTATTCTTTACAGCCTGATTTATCTCTTTTGTCTGCACGCCATAGAGTTCTGCTACGGCAAAGTCAAGGATAACATCCTTTTCATGCAAACGTATTATTTTGTCCTTGACGGTATTGAATGATATTAGATTCATTGTTAAATTACATTCTGACACACAAATAAGTAATTTCGTGCGTTGGCATTGAAACAAATAATATTTGCAAAGTTAACATTTTCTTACCAAACCGCAAAATAACAAAGCACAAAATAAAGAATCAACAAATAAAAAAAAGTGGGGAAAGCCGCCGTGCGCGTATCTTTCCCCACCTTCTTTCATATTCTCATCACAAGGCGCACGAGCTTACCGTCAGCGCGCTTATGATACTCGTCACAGCCGTCAGTATGGCGTTTATTATAACGCTCCACTTATTGTTTATCATGGTAGAAGATTTTATTTATGAATTGTGAGTTGTCAGTTATAAGTCATAAGTTGCGCCGGATACCTGAACCATACACTCACAACCGACAACTCATAACTGACAACCGAACATTACACCGCCTTGACAGCCCTTATGCCGTCAGTGAAGGTACGCACCAGCTTGCCGTTCTGCTTTCTGCCCTCGGCAAGGAAGTTCACCACGAACGCCTTGATATTGTCGTTGGCGGTAAACTCCTCCTCCGTCTTGGCACCGACAGTGCGCAGACCGATGGAGAACGTTCCGAGGCCGTCAAGACGCACCTTGTTGGAGTTCTGAAGCTCATCCTTCATCACGCTCACCATCTCCGTGAGCACAGCCAGCACGTCACCCTTGGTCATGGAGCAGGTGTGCTGTATGCGCTCCGCTATAACGTCAAGGCCGACGGTTGACGGATGCACGGCGCGGCCATACCATTTGCTGTTTCCGTTAGAACGAGTGTCTTGTTTGGTCAAATACTGAATTGCCATAGTCTTTTTGTGTTTTTTGTTAGATTATTAATTTGTTTTGTTAGTTTCGGGGTAACGAAATCCCCCTTTTCACACGGCGTATTCGCTCCTGCACATCCCCCTGTTCTCCCTTTCCGCCGTGTAGCTGACGTGCAGGCAGTGCACTTTGCCCGTCTTCATCTCCAGCAGCATCTGGTCAAAAACAACGTTCTCACGGATGAAATAAAAGAATTTGCGCGCTGTGGCAAGCGAACCCACGTGAATGTCCGCCGCCTCACCCCTGAGATGTTGTGAAGTAGGAGACCCGCCGATCTTGTTGTTAAGCTCAGGACAGCGGTAACCGCTCGTCACCCTTATCACGCCAAAACGCTGCCTCAAAGGTTCCAGAACGTGTATGCAGAGGTTCTGCAGCGCCTCCACACTATCCACGTCAGGTTCATTGTCAATGCCATACCGTATGGCCGTAGCGCTGCGAGTAAATTCCGACAAGCGGAAATGCCTGCTGAGCTGAATATCGTTCGTGTCGATACTTTCGTGTTTCATGGTTTTCTCTTTATATTATATTATTAAGGTATTAGGTCCGGAGGCCGGAAGTCCTGCGGTTTCTTCCGCTTGCAGGCGAAAGGCCTTCTATGGTTGCGGTCATCCAAGAACCTCCGGCCAATGTTACTCTGTTATCCTGTTTCCATTTGCAAAGGTACAACATCCGGCAGCCGTTTGCAATACTTATGTGTATATAGATATGTATATCCGCCCGAAAATAATCATACTGGCAACATTTAGCGGAAAAACAATGTAAAAATGGCATACAATAAGTATATTGGCTGATAAAAATACACGATTCTAAGATTTTTTGTGTAACTTTATGCCCAAAATGTGGGTAAGCGTATTGAAACACGTTTTCAAAGATGCCTTTGCTGCAAAGCATCGGTAAGATTAATCAATAAACCCGATATAAAATGCCTGTTGAAATTGATATATTGGAAGATAGTATCTTTCGGCTTTCGCCCGAACTGTTGAATATCCTGCTCAAAGACCATACAACGAGTAAGGAGGACATTCAGCGCAATATCTTTTGGGCGACTTCCGATTATGAATATCTGGGCGAAGGGTATCAATATGATTCGCCAATTCTTCCCAGTCTTATTACCGGAGATAACGGGTATGTCATCATGCCACGTATCCTTAAAAGCCGTGACACCCAAACCGCACGTTCGCGAGAAATGGCAGAGGTGTTCACTCCATCATGGATATGCAATGCGCAGAACAACCTGATTGACGAGGCATGGTTTGGAAGAAAAGATGTGTTCAATACGGAATACACCGACGAACAAGGATGCCATCGGTGGAAACCCACCTCAGAGAAAATTCAATTCCCGGAAAGCAAGACTTGGAAAGATTATGTACGTGACACCCGGCTGGAGATAACCTGCGGGGAAGCTCCTTATATCATAAGCCGATATGACACCACAACAGGGGAGGCTATTCCCTTAGAACAGCGTATCGGTTTGCTTGACCGCAAGTTGCGTGTAGTTGGCGAAAACACGGAAACTTCCGGTGAATGGCTGGAATGGGCGCAGGAAGCGTATAAGAGCATTTACGCCTACGAGTGGCAGGGCGACAATTTGCTGATAGCCCGTGAATCCATGCTTGTCTCCTTTATTGAATACTATCAACAAAAGTTCGGCAAGCGACCATTGTTGAGATCCATCAATTATATTGCATATATCATTTCGTGGAACGTCTGGCAGATGGACGGACTGAAATGCGTTGTTCCCGACAGTTGCGGCATGAAACCTTCGGCGCAGCAGTCATTGTTCGATGAGCCGGAAATGATTCCATGTGAGGGATGCAAGACCGGCAATATGCACAAGCACAACGGCATTTATTGCAAAATTATGGACTGGCAGAAGAAAGAAGCGCTAACCTTTGTATCATTATTGAAAGAAAGGAAATAAGAATGGCTGACATAAACACAAGAAAAGACACGACATTTCTTGATGGTATAATCACAGGAAGAGTTGAACCACACATCTATGCGTTTTCAACTGAAACTATCCCTAACTACCTGAAGGTTGGAGACACAGCAAGGGGTGTGCGTGTACGTTTGAATGAGTGGAGAAGGATATTCCCTAATCTCATAAAGCAATACGAACATTCTGCACAGATTGACGAGGAGACTATCTTCCGTGATTATTCTGTTCATACTTTTCTGGAAAAGGAGAAAGGCAAAGAACGGCTACAGCCAAATACTTTCAGAGATTTACCTTACTATTCAAATGAGTTTTTCAAAGAGGCTACGACGGCAGATTTGAATGAGGCAATATTGGATATTAATCAAAGTGCAATTGCAAAAGATGGAAAATATCAGTTCTATTCACCCGATAGACTGCCACAAACATTTACCTATAAGCGAAAGAAAAAATTCAGACCGAGAGCAAACCAGCAACAGGTTATCGACAACTTCAAGACAGCAGTAGCCGCTGGGCGAACAAATCTATTGCTGTATGCGGTCATGCGGTTTGGTAAATCTTTCACAGCCATGTGTTGCGCCAAAGAAATGGATGCAAATCTTGTTGTTGTCGTTTCCGCAAAAGCTGATGTAAAAGAGGAATGGAAAAAGACGATTGAAAGCCATGTGGATTTTGCCGGATACAAGTTCTTGGATGGCGATGTGTTGAATAGTAATGAAAACATCATTGCCGATACGTTGGCAGTTGGTGATAAAGTTGCATTATTCTTGACACTGCAGGATTTGCAAGGTGAGAAAATAAAAGCTAAACATAAAGAAGTTTTTGAGCATCAGATTGATTTACTAATTATTGACGAGACACATTTCGGTGCCAGGGCTACTTCCTATGGGAAAGTATTGCAGGAGCAACGCTTCAAGAAGTCTGAAATAGCAAAAGAGCTGAAGAGTGTCGATGGTTTTGAGACTTTGGACCAAGTTGAAGATGCGGTAAAAGCATTATATACAAAAATCAGAATACATCTTTCTGGTACACCATACCGAATTCTGATGGGTGATGAATTTCAGAAAGAGGATATAATTGCCTTTGTTCAGTTTACGGATATTATCGATGCACAAAAACAGTGGGATGATGAACATTTGGATGATGACGAATACAATGAATGGGATAATCCTTATTATGGTTTTCCTCAGATGATTCGCTTTGCATTCACCCCAAATAAATCATCTATAAAAAAGATGGAAGAATTGCGAAAAAGGGGGATTACTTACGCATTTTCCGAGTTATTTCGTCCTCATTCAATGATAGCAAAAGAAGACGGAAGTCATCAGCAATTTATACATGAAGCAGAGATATTGGATTTGCTGGAAGTAATTGACGGCACAAAAGAAGATGAGAATTTATTCGGATTTCTTGATTACGACAAAATCAAAGAGGGTAAAATGTGTCGCCATATTGTTGTAGTATTACCCTTCCGCTCTTCTTGTGATGCCATGGCTGCATTGATTCATAGAAAACAAAAGCAATTTAAAAATCTTGGCGAATATAAAATAATCAATATCGCAGGCTTTAACAATATAAAGAAATATAAAAGCACAGATGATATAAAGCGGGCTATCAAAGATTATGAAGAAAAGGGGCGCAAAACATTGACACTGACCGTTAACCGTATGTTGACAGGTACAACGGTTCCACAATGGGATACAATGATTTATCTTAAAGGAACAGCTTCGCCACAAGAATATGATCAGGCGATATTCCGTTTACAAAATCAGTATGTTACGACCTTCAAAGACGAAAACGGAAATATCATTAAATATAACATGAAGCCACAGACGCTGTTAGTGGACTTCGACCCCAACCGCATGTTTCGTTTGCAGGAAATGAAGTCACAGCTCTATAATGTCAATACGGAGGTTCAAGGCAATATGCAATTAAAAGAACGTATAGCAAAAGAACTGTCAATTTCGCCAATCATTGTGCTAAATAAGAACAAATTGCAGGAAGTGACTCCGGCTAATATTACAGATGCCGTACGCGAATATTCCCGTAACCGCAGTATTATAGATGACGCAACTGAGATACCGGCAGACAATATCCTCTTGGAGGATTATGAAATTCTTAAAATAATTCAAGGTATAGCACCGATTGACGCTAAAAACGGTTTGCAGATTAAACCAACGGAGGGTGAGGGAGAAGATTATGATAATCCTGATAAACCAACTGAACAACAAAAAGATGATGCTGAACCAGAAAACAACAATAATCAGCAACCCGAACAGCCGCAAGAAGTTGAGGACAACAATAAATTGAGAAAACAATTGGCCGCTTATTATGCTCGTGTTCTCTTCTTTGCTTTTCTGACGGAATCAAGAGTAAAGTCGTTAGAAGAGATAATTAGTGCCATTCCGTTAACGAAAGACAATCAGCGTATCACTAAAAATCTTGGTCTGAATATCAATGTATTGAGAGTAATTCAGCAAAAGAGCAATCCGTTTATTCTTCAAAAATTGGATTTCAAGATTGAGAATGTCAATGACCTAATATGTGATACGGCTCTTACTCCTCTTGAACGTGTTGAGGTAGCCATGCGCAAGTTCGGGCGTTTGTCTGATTCGGAGATAGTTACCCCTGCAAAGGTTGCAGATGAGATGGTTGCAATGCTGCCATTCGAAGAATTGGATAATAAGGAAGATGCAAAATTTCTTGATATTGCATCTAAGCAAGGCGAATTCTCCATAGCATTATACAAAAGGTTTAGCGAGAAAGTAAAAGCAAGATTATATGCAATCCCAACCTCAACATTGGCATACGAGTTTACCCGCAAGATTTACACCTTGCTCGGTATGCCAGTTGAAAACATATTCTCCGATTTCACATCGTATGATTTAATCGGCAATAAAAACGAAAAGATAATAAAGAAATTAAAAAATATGAATTTTGATGTAATAATTGGTAA
Organism: Prevotella sp.; assembly: GCA_017623655.1. Classification (GTDB taxonomy): domain Bacteria; phylum Bacteroidota; class Bacteroidia; order Bacteroidales; family Bacteroidaceae; genus Prevotella. The sequence continues at coordinate 3,674 of JAGAON010000001.1, read as the reverse complement.
TCCCCCATATCAAGATAAAGGTGGTAGTGGCGGTTCTAACGATGCCTCCATATATCAGGATTTCTGCCATGTAGCATTTTTCTTAAATTCGACTTACACTTCTATGGTTATACCTTCTCGTTGGTTTACTGGAGGTAGAGAGAATCTTGTTGGAGATTTTCGTAAAACTATGCTAACATCCAAACATGTAATGAAAATGGTTGCTTATACGAATGCAAAAGATTTGTTCCCAAATGCAGAAATAAAAGGAGGATGTTGCTATTTCTTATATACCACATCATATTATGGAAAATGCGAATATGAACTGAATCGCGATAAAAATAAATTTATAGAAAGTAGAGACTTAGGACAATTTGATATTTTTATAAGGGAAACTATTTTAGCTTTCATCGTTGAAAAAATTCTAATAAAAAGTACATCTTTTGTTGAAAAAATCATATCATCTGATACTCCATTTGGCATTCCAACTAACCCACTTGGTAGTTCAAAGTCATCTATTAAAGTATATGCGCAAAAACATAAAGAGAATGATATCGCTTTGTATATGATTAAACGGAGTGGCAGATCTGTTGAATATGTTTCACGAGATGATATTAAAAAAAATGTTTCTGATATAGACAAACCAAAGGTATTTGTTCCCGAAGCATATGGAGCAAGTGAATCTTTTCCACATAAGATTATAGGAATCCCTGAAATTGCTCCAGCTAAATCTGTATGTTCTCAGTCGTATTTATATGCTGCATTTGAAACAAAAAAGGAAACAGAGAATTTCGCAAAATATCTTCGTACAAAGTTTCTTCGTATTTTAGTCAGTGCATCAAAAGTCTCTCAACACGCAATGAGCAAAGTTTATAAATTTGTTCCGATGCAAGACTTTACATCAAACTCCGATATTGATTGGAGTAAGAGTATTCCAGAAATTGACCAACAACTCTATACAAAATACGGCCTATCAGAAGATGAAATATCCTTCATAGAATCAATGATAAAACCAATGTAGCCCATTAGGCGTTTATGTTGATATATATATTGTCTCATAACCTATTGCATCTACTTTCGATGTGATTTGGTTATGGGATTAATTGGAATTATTTGTATCTTATATTTAATACCATAACCATATTCCTTATTTAAGTATTTGATTATCACAGGGACAGTCCAATTGGTATTTTGTCGCAATTCTTGAAATTTAATTGATACTTCCTTTTTGCAGTGTTTGGGAATTCCAATTAATGTTTGTATCCGAAAAGTTGCAGATTTTTCCGAATCAGCACGATGCATCAATTGCAGGAATTCATCATAGTCCAATTCTGAGAAAAGATTCATACCTGCTTCATAATTCGGAATATGTGTCATAACACCTTGATTCATCATTTCAATCATCAATTTATCATTACCAGAAAAAGGAATATGATAGTCACTAAATTTAATTATCACATTCCCGTTTTTCTTCATCTGAATGTGGAAATGTGAATAGTCGGTATTTGTACCTGGGTGTCCTTCAAAATCAGTTTTCGCAAGAGAAAATGTCCATTCGAACTCTTTATATCTAATTGTAGATTCAAAAATTTTATTACGGTCATTTCCTTCACTTGTATCATCAATATTAGCAAATGGCTTATCGGAATTTGCAACCCATGTTAAATAACCATACAATTCCAAAAGACCTTTACCACTATAAAGCAGCTTTTTTAACAGTTTTTTCTTTATAACAGGATTGATTAGCCAATGAAAACAAGGATTTTTTTCGTCCACATAATCCAATGGTTTTCCACAAATATAACATTTCCCTTTTTTCAGACCGTCTCTAATACCATTAAAATCATGTTCATCTTCTTTTATTTGAGCTTCATTCATTTCTTGAATGAATTCAGTTCCTAATTCTTTACAGAACTCTTTGAAATTTATGTTTTTATATTGATTATCCATATCTTAGCTTATTATGTTATAAAGTTATCAAATTAACGTATGATTATCTTGAAATAATACATAGTGTATTTAAGAATATTTGGTTTGCATCACCTGATTGTTTCTATTGTATTACACATTCTGAATCCACCTCTTTTCTGAGGCTCGCCTTGTCTTATGTATTCTTCAAAGTCATTCATTATCTAATGTTTTTGACTGTTTAACGGATTCGGAAACAACCGGCTGTAAACGTCCAGACATTCCTCCTGCCGCAAGGGGCGGGGCATATAGCCGTTTATCAGTGACGCGACACAATAATCCCATAACCGGGACTTCACCTCTTTCATGCTACGGCATACATGTATGTTGTCATTACTTTCCGCAGGTGCATCGCCCATGACGACAACCGGTGCGCAGCTGTATTGGCCGTGCCTTGAAAGTTCCCGCAAAATGTCTTCAGCGTTTACGTCAGGGCTTAGCACGAACACATCATACGTGAAGCCGCAAAATATCCTCTTCAGCACATCATCGCTTACAACTACGGGAGTAATGCGTATCTCGTCATCCTCCAACACGTAAGGCCGGCGGGTGTCATCTTCCGGAGAAAGCAGGAAACACACTTTGAAACGTCTTGCCAACAGCGTCTCCCGCACATCCTCCATGTCTTCATCCCCAACCGGTTCGCCATTGTGCAGCTTGAGAAGCGTATTCCCGAAGGTCTCCCTTTCGTTGTCCTCACGCCATTGCCAATAGCCCGCCATTGCGTCACTTCCGCATTCCCACGCGCATTCATCCCGACTGCCGGTAGCGGAGCACATTCCGCTGACGGCCTGCTGAAACAATTTCCCGGCTTCTCCCTTACTGTCCCAAGGCAACACATCGAACACGTGCCTGAATAGTCTCAGGGCGTCATAATAAGCGTTCAGGGACAGACAACGGTCACCCGCCGTGACGAATGACCGTAACATCTCCATGCTGCGGTCGTCAAAGTCAAGGTCATACATCTCTTCCGCCACAAGGCATTCCACGGCATCCTCCCTTGAAACATAAAGATACCCTTCCGGAGAGCATTTACATACATGCTGATACATACGCCTCACATTTATATATGGGAATTAACGGGAGTTATCGCTCCGCTTAGTAGTTACAGGGAGTCAGCGGACAAATGTCCGGCTGATATTGGTGAGACGATGTAATACATCTTCTCTACTGTTGTCCGTTAACTTCATGCGGCACAAGCCGCATAACTCCCGCTAACTCCATCATTTATATATTCCCTGCAAATATACTTATTTATTCTCTCATCACAAAATTATTCCGGCATTTATTTTATATAAACATACCCTCATACCTCGCCAGCAGCGGCAGCATACGGCGTCCCTTCCTCTGCCGGGCGCGTGAGACAAGATGGTTGGGGTTGCCGGGAACAGCCACATGAACTATGGCACAGACACGGCGCACCAGCTCCTGAAACGTCACCGGCAACCCTTGGGCGTCCCTTACCAGCTCAGCGTCATACAGTATGTGCGTCATCTCCATCAGATCCGTCTTCGACGAACACCACACAAGACCCTCGGCCTCGCTTCTCTTCATCAGCGCCATCATGTCATCAATGACGCGCTGCCTGTTCTTACTTTCTTTTTCCATGGCAGATTAGTTGTGAGTTATTAGTTATCAGTTATGAGTTACACGGAGTGGAAAAACCGCACCACGTAATCACACCTTCTAATTATACATTGTACATTATAAATTATAAATTATAAATT
>JAGAON010000009.1 GCA_017623655.1 Prevotella sp. | reverse complement strand
GTCCCCGTCTGCCTTGTTCCTGTCAAAGGATGTTTCTATCTGTTCAATGATGGCGGCAATCTGTTCGGGAATGCGCTTCTGTTCATTCTTGTCCACAATGGTGTTCCTGCGATACCTTAGCGCATTGCCGTCCCAATACTTATCGACCACTTGCAACCCGGAGGCGACCTTGATGTCGATTTCCTTGTCGCGCACACGGAAACAGATGCAGGAAACACCTTGTTTCCCGTTCCCCTTTGCCTCTTTGAGATATACGCTTGCCTTCATGTTCCTGTCGGTTTTATGTTTTCTGGGTGCAAAGTTAATATATTTCCCGTAAATGTTCCCAATAATCCCGAAGAAACTTGCAGACGATTAAAAAAATTTAAGATATTGTTCCCATGACAAAATAAGCCAAAACACTTGTAAATCAACCGTTTTATTTGCAGTTGTTATGCTTTTGTTTTTATTTGATAGTCAAAACTCAGTAATAAATTTCGTTGGTTTAAGTTCCACGCTTTTTTTGTTTATAGACATTACACAAAATCTTATTATTAATTGCTTGTTTCGGAGAGTCTATGGGCAAAGGCAAATATTTTTTATAATGGAGTTTAACAAGAAAAGAATGCTTAGACTTTTGTTTGCTTGCGGGTTCATGATGTCACCGCTCATCGCTCACGCTTATGCGGAGCCGAAAGTGGTGGTCAGTACATTTGCCGGCTCGTCATTCGAGTTCTACATTTCTGCCAAGCCGCGTATCACCTATCAGGACAACCTGCTGGTAATCGTGAGCGACAAGGATGGCTCTGTGTCACTGGAAGCGGCGGATGTGAAGGAATTTAGGTTCTGTTCGTCAGACGAGACGGGTGTTGGCGCGGTAAAGTCTGACGGACGTTTCGGCTCGATGATGTCCGGATTGAAAGCCGGTTCGCGGGTGGCAGTGCTGTCCCTTGACGCAAACACCGTTCAGACCGTGTACGCCGGAAGCGACGGAAAAGTGGAAATCAACTTCGGCCAACTGCCCGATGGTGTCTATATCATAAAGACAGAGAAGGGCTCTTTCAAAATTAAAAAGTAACAAACAACTAAAAAACATTCAGAAAAACTATGAAAAAGAATATATTGCTCGCTATTGTCATGATGCTGATGACTGCCGTTAACGCATTGGCACAGAAAGAGTATAACATGGTGATAACCCTCAACAACGGCACGACCGTAACGCTTGGGCACAATGATATTAAGGAAATAACCTTCAACGACGGGGCTGTCGCCATATCCGGGAACATGGTAAACACCATCGACAGCCTTGCAAATGTGACAACGGTGTTGGGTAATCAGATATACGCCGTGGCCGGAGCCGCTGACCAGAAGTTCAACAATGTCGCTGCTTTTGTGGATGCGCAGAATGCGGTCAACAATGAGCAAAAGAACCTTAACAATGCACAGGAGAGCGTAAACAGCGAATTGCAGGAAGCAATAGACCTGATTTTTACCGTCATGGAGATGTTGCACCCGGAAATTGCAAGTGCCGCCAATGTCAATAACGCAAAGGTTGCTCTTGCCACAGCAATTAAGGTTGCGGCCGAATCCAAGGGCGCTGCCGTAAAAGAAACCAAATAATACCAGAGCGGAAGACAACGGATATTTGTCTGAAATTTAAGGGGGTGTGGCAGAAAAGAAACTCTTTTGCCGCACCCCCAACCGTTGTGTGTGGCTCATGGAAGCAGAGAATGTAGGACAATCTTCTTAAATCTTAAAAAACAATAAAAGTACCCCGATTTGTTAACCGCAGATGGCAAAATGCAAAATAAAGGTTGGCTGTTTAGATTTTTTTTAGTACCTTTGCAACGGAATTTTATTTTTTAACAATACTTTTCGTCCGACGTGGCTTGTGTTGGGGGCGAAAAATGATCTAAATTAAGGAGATACTAACCAATGAGTCTGAATAAAATCAGTTTTGTATGTATAGTAGCATTGTTGACAATAATTTCTGTCCCTGCCTGTGCGCAGGACTTGCTGGCCAAGCAGGCGCCTGTTGACAGGCGTATGAAGATGGTGGACACTCTGGCTCTGCGCCCGGCTATGGAGAACGAGGAGGCACGCCTTACCGCCAATGCTCTGTACGATGACTGGAACAATACATACGCACACCGTGCGACGGAGTTGCCCGACTCTTTCCGCATTAACCTTAAACATTTTTGTATGCCGACTGAAAGCCGTGTCGTGACAAGTAATTTTGGTGCACGATGGGGTAGGGCACATAAGGGAATAGACATAAAGGTATATATTGGCGACACTATACGTGCGGCGTTCTCAGGAAAGGTACGCATGGTGAAATATGAGGCCGCGGGTTATGGCAAGTATGTCGTGATACGCCATCAGAACGGTTTGGAAACGATATACGGCCACATGAGCGACTGGCTCGTTAAAGAAAACGAGGTGGTGAAGGCCGGACAGCCGATAGGACTGGGTGGCAATACAGGACGAAGCACAGGTTCGCACCTGCATTTTGAGACCCGTCTGTGTGGCGTTGCGCTTAACCCGGCGCTGATGTTCGACTTCCGCAACCAGGATGTGGTGGACGATTATTATATGTTCCGTAAGAACAAGTATGAGCAGGAGTCGGTAGTGGCCAATCAATTGCGCGGGAAAATCGGCAACGGAGGTTATGTGGCTTCTGACGTAAGGGGCGAGACAATACCGGGCAAACGTAATGCTGAAGCCAAAAATAAGAATGAGGAGAGCAAGAATGCGGAGATAAGATACCACAAGGTTGCTGTCGGAGAAACCCTTTACAGCATTGCGAAGCGCAGGAAAGTTACGGTTGACGAACTGTGCAGGATGAATCATCTCACGAGGGATATAAAGGTTCGTCCGGGACAACTGCTCAGATACAGTTAAAAAAGACCTCGCCATATAGTAAGGCGAGGGGTTGATACACATTAGTTTTTGAGAGAAATGTTTTGGAAAATGGGAGCAGATATTTGTCTGTTCCCATTTTTGTTAGTAACTTTGCACTTTGAAAAAAGAAAGAATAACAAATAAACCATAAAACAAAAAGACAATGGAAGACAGGACTATCCTCAACCGCAACCTTGCACAGATGCTTAAGGGCGGAGTGATTATGGATGTTACAACGCCTGAGCAGGCACGCATAGCAGAAGCTGCCGGAGCCTGCGCGGTGATGGCATTGGAACGCATACCGGCTGATATTCGCGCTGCCGGCGGTGTGAGCCGCATGAGTGACCCGAAGATGATAAAGGGCATTCAGGAGGCTGTGAGCATTCCGGTTATGGCAAAGTGCCGTATAGGACACTTTGTTGAGGCCCAGATTCTTGAAGCAATCGAAATAGACTACATTGACGAAAGTGAAGTGCTTTCTCCGGCTGATGATGTATATCACATCAACAAGCGTGACTTCAAGGTGCCGTTCGTTTGCGGTGCGAAAGACCTCGGCGAGGCATTGCGCCGTATTAACGAAGGCGCGACAATGATACGTACAAAAGGTGAGCCGGGAACAGGCGATGTTATTCAGGCTGTTCGCCACATGCGCATGATGCAGAGCGAGATGCGTCGTCTTACCTCTATGGCCAAGGACGAGTTGTATGAGGCAGCCAAGCAACTGCGTGTACCGTTTGACCTTGTGCAGTATGTGCATGACAACGGTAAACTGCCGGTAGTGAACTTCGCGGCCGGTGGCGTGGCAACTCCTGCCGATGCTGCTCTTATGATGCAGCTCGGTGCGGAAGGCGTATTCGTGGGCAGCGGCATATTCAAGAGCGGTGACCCGGAGAAGCGTGCGCAGGCTATTGTGAAGGCTGTGACGAACTATAATGACCCGAAGATAATCGCAGAACTGTCAGAAGACCTCGGCGAGGCTATGGTTGGCATCAACGAGAGCGAGATAGAGCTGTTGATGGCAGAAAGAGGAAAGTAAATGAAGCATATCGCTATATTGGCTTTACAGGGAGCATTTGCCGAACACGAGCAGATGCTCCAACTGTTAGGGGTGGAGACGATGCAGATACGTAACCTTGCCGACTGGAACGCCTTTCTTGGCAATAGCCTGAAAACTGGTGATTACAGCGGGAAGGGATTGGTGATACCGGGCGGTGAGAGCACGGCCATGATGCGTATCATGCGTGATGAGGAATTGTTCCTGCCATTGCAGACTGCCATACGTGGCGGACTGCCTGTGTTCGGAACGTGTGCCGGGTTGATATTGCTTGACAGGGAGCACCTTGACACAATGGACATCACGGCATTGCGTAATGCCTACGGCCGTCAACTCGGTAGTTTCTATACCGAGGCGGACTTTAAGGGCATTGACTCGCCGATACCAATGACTTTCATCCGTGCCCCTTATATCAGTGAGACTGGAACAGGGGTAGATGTCCTTGCTACGGTTGACGGGCGTGTCATCGCTGCCCGACAGGGCAACCAACTCGTCACCGCCTTCCATCCGGAACTGAATGATGACACGAGGGTTCACACCTATTTCCTGTCATTTGTAGAATAGGTATGGTTACGATAAGACAAACGGTGCCAAGACATATTAGTCTTGGCATCGTTTGTCTTATTATTTTTGTAGTCCGGAGAAATTAAATATCTTGTCAAAATTGTATGCCATATAGTCAAAGAACGTGGCCCTGTAAATATCCGGGTATTTCATGCGCAGGTAGGCTTTGTCCTTATAGCGTGACTTGTTTAATCGCTTGGATTGACGACCCCTGAGGCAACTGCGTTGATAATGGGAAAGTTGCAGTCTGGATGATATAATCTCTTGTATCTCTACGATTTCTTCGAGATCCTTACATTCAAGGGCTTCATTGCTTACTTTTGCAGGATGTTGCCGGAAACGGTTTAACTCTTCCGGCACCTCGCAGACCTTTCCCTGCATACACATCTCAAACCAGAATAACCAGTCACCAGAATGGCGGTAGTTCTGATATGCATTATTTATGTTATGGTAGAATTGTTTGCGGAATACAATCATTGAGGCGTTATAAAGGAGATTCTTGTAAACCATGCGGTGCAGACAGAAATCTTTGCCTTCATACACTCCTCGACCTTTATACCGTTTAGTCTCATCCCAACTGTAATTTAGTGGTTTCCCGTCTGTGTCTATCATTTGGCTGCGGCAGAATGCCAATGTGGCGTCAGGGTATTCCAATAGTTTCTTCATCAAGAAAGTGAGAAAGTCGGGACTTGCATCGTCATCGCTTTCTGCTATCCAGATGTATTCTCCCTTTGCAAGCGATATGCCCTTCTCCCATTGTTTGAAAGTATTGCCGGTATTCCTGTCATTTATTATAATATGACTGATCCGCTCGTCTTCTTTGTATAACCGCATTATCTCAGTGCTGTTATCGGTAGAACAGTCATCGAGCATTATTACCTCGATGTTGTGATAAGTCTGTGCCAATACCCCCTCTATCCTCTTTTTTAAGAAAGGGGCATGGTTATAACCGGGGATGATAACAGAAACGAGAGGAGAAATGCTGTGTGCCATAATGTGGGAAGGGTTAATAATGTGTCAGTGGCGGAAGAGCCTGTAAAACAGGAACTTGTATATTAGTTTGCAGTACATGTCCCTTGGCAGTTTTTCTTTAGCCTCTTTTATAATGTTATACGCCTGTGATGATGTGATGTTCTTGTTCTTTATGGCATTCTTACATCCGTTGTATATACTTTTTTTCTGCAGCTTATCTTTTTCAGGACTTATTATTCTTACAATACGTTCGTATTTTTCTTTCTTTTGGGCATCGTAGTTATTGGGGCAACCATTCTTATTATATTTCTCTATTGCTTCTTTTGTTGCTTTAAGATATGCACGCCCCCACTTTTGGTCAGGCTCTATGTGATTACCTTCTGCCCATTCGTTCCATGCGTTGATGAATACGAGATTTTCATCAGAGTCTGTGAAACCGGTTTTCCTACACAGCGCATCAAATAGCCATCTTCCGAAATTATCAGGTGTTTGTTCTGTAAACGAGAGAAATGTGCGTCCTATTCTTCTTGATGAGTTGTCAAACCCCGGTGAGACACATGGATAACATCTCTTAGGTAGTTCTTGGGAGCAACAGTAATCTACATAGTCTGAGTAATTGTAAACCGTAGGTCTGTCTTTTTCTGTTTCTTGTGGGTCAAGTGATTTCACATTTACTTGAGGTAATCCACTAATCATGACTCCAATAGGCTGGAAGTCCATTGCTGCATCAATGCCTTCTGTGATGGTGGTGTGTGTAGGGTCGCCTGGGAACATGGTCTCTACGAGATACAGTTCCATGTTAAATTCCTCTTTTGCAACCTTTCTCCATATTTTAATGGTATTCTTGAAGTCAGGAAACAATGCTACTCTATACACTGCAAATACAGGTTTACCAGATATTCGTATATAACGCTTGTCGGAGAAGACATTTTTACATAGCCAACGCATATGTTCAATGTCATCTTCATACGAATACTCTTGTTTTATCAATACATTGGTGAAACCTCCATCCCAATTACGAGCCCAATTTTCGTTAGCCCAACAGAGCATAAAAGGAAAGTCAGGTCCCCCGGATGTTAGGATGTCATTTACGGGACGCTCCATTAATTGCTTTCCGTTGAACCAATAATGATAATAGCAGAAGCCATATATACCGTATTCTTTTGCCAAGTCTGCTTGCATCTGTCGTGCTTCCGGCAAACGTAGATCATAGAAACCTGTATCAGATGGTAAGTGTGGCTGATAATGCCCTTCGTAACGAGGTTTTGCCTTGGTTACATTAGTCCATTCCGTAAATCCTTTGCCCCACCATTCGTCATTTTCTTTGAAAGGATGAAATTGTGGCAGATGAATTGCTATGACACGTTTATTGTTTCTCATTCCCTTGTATGTTTAATAAAATGTTTTGATGATTTTTGCTGGATTACCTGCTGCTACGGAGTAAGGAGGCACATCTTTTGTTACAACTGCATTTGCTGCAATTATCGCTCCGTTACCAATGGAGACATTGGGTAGGATTGTAGCTTTGTCACCAATCCAGACATTATCACCTATTCGTACTGGTCCTTTCGATACAACCGGTCTTTTCAATGGGTCTTGTTGCATCTGTTCTTTTGTTGTCTCTCCGTGTGAGTTGTCTGTTATCGTAACCCATTTCCCTGTTAGTAGATTGTTGCCTATCGTGATGTTGTTGATGGATGTTATATGGTTGTTGAAACCAAAATGACAGTTTTTCCCTATTACAATAGATGGCTTGAAATGCTGGAGATATTCTTTGCCATTTTGTATACATGAAAAGGAATCCCATGCTGTAAGGAATGTTTGTTCGCCAAAAGCGGTTCCGTCACCTATGGTTATGTATTCCGGACAATGAATATTGTCCGGGGAGATGTTTCCGAGAAAACAGACTGCGTCATGGTTGCAGTGTAGAGGTGCCAGAATTTTTTCTTTCTTCTTCTTTTCTATATGTCTTATATAGGAAATGAGAGCATTAGCGATAAACTGTATCATTTGTTTGTTTTACAATTGAGTAGTATGTTTTGAGTATTTGTTCTTTTATGCTATGGTCGTCATGCCTTTTCCTTGCGCACTCTCTTGAATTATTGGAAAATTGTATCATTAAGTCTTTATCCTTTGAGAGTTTGATGATGGCGTAAGCCATTTGCCAGGGATCATTTGCAGGAACGAGAAGTCCTTGCTCACCATGTTTCACAAGAGAAGCTATACCTCCTACATTTGTAGAGACTATGGGGACTCCCAAGCATTGTGCTTCACATATAGAGTTAGGACTGTTTTCTACATAGGCAGTGTGAACATACATTGTTGAGTTAACTAATAACTCCGAGAGTTTTTGGGGTTGTAAAAAGCCGGTAAACTTCACATTGCACTGTGCAAAGCGTACGCCGACTTTTTTTTCTACAGTCTGTTTTACATCTTTTGGCATCATTCCTGCAACATACCATTCAAAATCTATACCCAATTCTGTTAATATCTTTGCTGTTTTTAAAAGCATATCGGGACCTTTCCAAAAATTAGAGCATCCTGTTGAAACTAACAGAATTGAATCGCGAGAGGGGATATTCCACTTTTCCCCTGTTGTCGTGAAGTCAGTTCTCAGAGCTTCCTCGACGTGGTAGTACTTCCTGTTGGGGTGCATAATCTCTGATAATGCCTCATCCCAATGGGTTCGCCCCATATAGTGTGCAACGGCTTTCCATGCCCGCATTTCGATTTCTAATCTCGACTTGTCCAGTTTGTATTCTTTGTATCTTTTTTTGATTCGCGAGAGGTGAGTCCATCCGATTGTGCCTAATATGTCCCATAAGTTGTATCCTGGTGGAAACATAGCATTATTGTAAGGTGCAATAGCGCCTTGGATATGTATAACAACAGGGATTGTGATAGTCTCGGCAATTAAGCCAAATGGCCATTCTGTTCCAAATACATGAATCAGGTCTGGCTTGACTTCTTCTACAATTTTTTTCAATTCAGGAAGAAGTTTTTCTGCATGGATATTCCATGATATTTCTGATATTTCTTTTTCTTTTTTTGTGTATTGTAATGCTATAGGATAGTATTTAACATCGTTAATGGTCTGGGGGGCTGGTTGAATGCCTGTCACCTCAAATGCTATTGATAGTTCTATTTCTGGGATTTGCCTGACAATACGTTCCAATGAGTCCTGCCATCCTCCTATTACCCATCCTTGCCCCAAATATTTGGCAGGAGGTGTCACTTCAAACCATAAAACTTTCATTGTTTTGTGTTTTATAAATGTTCTTAGAGAAAAAGTTATATTTTAGATAAGCCGTTAATTTGTCATGCTTGATGGCAATAAGGCTTCAATGGACTTGTAAGAATTCATTATTGTAAGCTTGTTATTATATGCCTATCAGGATATTACTTTTTTTGAGGAAATCCTCAAGTTGGTTCACTCTTTTGGATGATTCTGATAGCCCATTGTAAGAGTTATGTTGCCTCCAGAATGTTAGTTCCTTATCCACAAAATAAAGAGGGTATTTTATAAGTATCTGTCTATATATCCAGAAGTCTATCCATGCAGATACGGGCGTGTCGTAATTCAGACTTTTAATCACATCAGTGCGAATCATGATAGATGAAAGAGTTGGTATAAAATTAAACTCTTGGTTGTATCTTAAATCTATCGGTGTTCCTCCTTGTTTTAGCAATTTTCTGATATGTGAACATACCCATTCTCTTGCTTTGATGTCTTCAGGGTCGCCAAACATCTTGATTGCATTAGAAATAATGACAACGTCTTCATAAGTGTTGATTATGTGTATCTTTTGCTGGATATATTCAGAATGCAGATAATCATCACTTTCGCAGAAAGCTACATATTCTCCTTTTGCATTCTTTATTCCTAACAGCATGGATTCTGGCAAGCCATGGTTTTGCCCGTCAGAATGTGTCAGTAGGCGGATGTTTGGATAGTCCTCTGTATATTTCTTGATTATTTCGACTGAAGAGTCTTGGGAATTATCATCTACAATAATAATCTCGACATTATCGTATGTTTGGTTGACAAGGGAGTCCAAAGTTTGCACAATGTACCTTTCGTAATTGTAGCTAGTTACAATTATTGATATTAAAGGATGCCTATCAGTCTTGTTTGCCTTTTTCTTGCCCATATCGTCAGATATATAACAGATACGCCCTTCCTGCATACCTCTTTGTCTGTAATGCTGTTTTGCTTTACCATTACAGTCAGGATAAGCTGTCGCATACCTTTCTTCCGAGAAAGAGTCAGGTATCTGGACTTTTGGGGATATTATATGTTTTATATATTCGATTATTTTCATGATTGATTGCTTCGGATGGATTGTTGTTTTTATGACTATTTCAGTGTAATGGTTTGCAGACTTTATTATGTGGCTTAGATGAAAAGTGAATGATGAAGCGTTGTTTCATCATCTTTTATGATTGTTTTATTTTCTTCTGTATTTGCCCAAACTGAACTTCTTGTTTAGTTTGTCAATGTTGTCTTCTATTTTCCATGCCATTCTAATGCTTCTATGATTTGTTTTTTGTTGCAACTGTATAAGTTCCTCTGTTTGTACAGTGTACATTTGCTTTGTTATATTCAGTTCCTTTTGTAGATTTTGATTCCTTTTGTCAGACTTTCTTAATTCTTCTTGGAATCTCACGTTCTCTTCGTGTATTATTTCTATCTCATTTTGCAGTCTTATTGTTTCTTCTTGTAAAACCTGCAAGTTCTTACATAATTGTTGAAACCCGAGAGGAAATTCATTGGTATGAAGTAATTCTCTTTCTGATATACATAAAGGAATGTTTATTTGGCTAATGCCATTCATCATAAAATTGCAGATAACGATGGGAACGTATTGGAATGAGCACTTAGCAAGAACTAGTTCTATCCATTTTGCCCAGTCAGCATAAATCTTGTAGTTCTCGTTGTAAGGACTTTTCTTTAGAATATAACTTTTTATGAGCATTGCCTGATGGCAAATGTTGCCATAATAAAAGAAATACAGGGAAACCTCTTTCGGCGCATCCTGTTTAATCTTATGTCCATCTTCAAAAACCTGTATCCAGTCACCGTAAAGAACGTCTGCGTGTTGTTGCTGTCCAAAAACTGTATTTAGTACGTCTTTGTCGTGAAAAGTATCCCCTGAATTCATGAAAATCATGTACTCTCCGTTGGCTTTTGTGACACCTTTGTTCTGTGCATTGTAAACACCATTGTCTTTCTCGCAGCACCAATAGGATATTTCTTCATTGTGCTCCTGTAAGAAATCTTTTGCACCGTCAGTACTTCCTCCGTCAATGACAATCCATTCATAGTCTTTGAACGTTTGACTTATAATGCTATCTCTTGTTCGGATTAACCCGTCTATATTGTTGTAATTAATAGTTATGATTGATAGTCGCATTTCTTTTGTGGATAAATGAACCTATTTTTGATATATATATTGTGTTTTACAACTGCTGCATATCGTACAGTTTCTTGTAGTAACCGTCTTTGGCTATCAGCTCATCATGCTGCCCGCTCTCCACTATCTCGCCTTCGTAGAGTACATGTATTATGTCGGCGTTCTTGATGGTTGACAGACGGTGAGCTATCGCCACCGTGGTGCGGCTCTTCATCAGTCGGTCGAGAGCTTCCTGTACCAAGTGTTCAGACTCTGTGTCAAGAGCAGATGTAGCTTCGTCAAGTATCAGTATCGGCGGATTTTTCAATATTGCGCGGGCTATGCTTACACGCTGGCGCTGTCCGCCTGACAGTCGTCCTCCACGGTCGCCTATCATGGTGTCGTAGCCATTCTCTGTCTCCATGATGAAGTCATGGGCGTTAGCTATCTTAGCCGCCTCTATTACCTGTTCCTTTGTTGCGTTCTCCACACCGAAGGTGATATTGTTGTAGAACGTGTCATTGAAGAGTATCGCCTCCTGATTCACGTTACCGATGAGGGAGCGCAACGAGTGTATCTTTACGTTACGTATGTCCTTGCCATCGATAAGAATCTGTCCGTCGCACACATCGTGGTAACGCGGTATGAGATCTACAAGTGTAGACTTTCCTGACCCCGACTGCCCTACAAGGGCTACTGTCTTGCCTTTGGGTATGGTAAGGTTTATATGTTTCAGCACGTCACGCCCCTCGTTGTAGAAGAACGATACATTTTTCAACTCCACACTTCTCTCGAAACTCTCCAGTGGTTCCGGTGCGGGAAGTTCCTTGATTGGGTTTTCTGCTTTGAGAATATAGTCTATACGGTCCATGGAAGCCAGTCCCATTGGAATCATATACGCCTGACGTGTAAGGTCTTTGATTGGGTTGATGACACTGTAAAGTATCACCATATAGAAGATGAATGTTGAGGCGTCAATGAATCCCTCGCCCTCCAGTATCAGCCATCCGCCGAAGAGCAGTACTATCACGATGATGAGTGTACCCATGGATTCAGATACCGGGTGTGCGGCGTTTATGCGCATCATCATGCTTATCATACCCTTGCGGAACTCGTTGTTGATGAAGTTAAAGCGTTTCGCCATCTTCTCCTCAGCAATGAAAGCCTTTATTATCCTCAGTCCGCCGAGTGTTTCCTCTATCTGCGCCATTATCTCCGACAGTCCTGCCTGCACGTTGGCCGACTGGCTTTTGAGTTTCTTTGTCACGCTGCCCATTATCCATGCGGCAGGTGGCGCTACTATCAGCACGAACAGCGTCAGTTGCCAACTGGTAATGAACAATGTAGTGAAACAAATTATAATGGCGATAGGCTGCTGTATCAGTGTGCTGATAGCCGATGTGACAGAATTTTCCACCACTTGTATGTCAGTACTCATACGCACAATGATGTCACCCTTACGCTCTGCCGAGAAGAATCTGAGCGGCAGTCGCATTATTTTGCTGTACATGGCCATACGTATGTCACGCACCACGCCTGTGCTAAGCGGCATCATGATGTTCTGTGCCCCCCAGTATCCGATACATTTGATGCAGGTCATGAACACCAGTATGCCTCCCATAAGGCAGAGTGTGAGGAATGCACCGTGATAGTTAATCATCTCCTGCACCCATGCATAGCCGTTATTAGTGATGGTATCCTTGTTGAGTGTGTCCCATGTCCATTCTTTGTAGGTATATACCGTCTGGTCTATTTTGAAGAGAATATTCAGTATCGGTATGAGTACGACGAACGAGAATACATTAAGCCACTGTGACACGAAATTAAGTACAACGGCCCATACTATGTACATCTTGTAAGGCTTGAAATATCGTTTGATAATCTCAAATAGTTGTTTTAGCATATATTTTTGTTTGTTTATTACGAAAAAATAGTGGAAAAGCCAAAGGGCACTTCCATCTTGCAAAGGTAATAAAAATTAATTATATAGGCTAATTTTTCATGCTTTTTTTGTTGTGCGTACCATTTTCTCGTCGTATTATCGCACAACCGGTTATCGCCACCCCGGAAATATGATGTGTTTTTCAGCCTTGTCAGGTTGACATGACATTCAGAAAAGCGTTGTTTTCCGTCTGCCTGTCAACTAAAATCGTCGGTTATTGCTCTTTCTTTACTTTCAGGGCATCCTCTATTTTCGCCACCTCAGCGGCAAATTCCTTGTCAGTTTTGAGTCTCTTTTCTATCAGGTCAATGCTGTGCAGCACGGTGCTGTGGTCCCTTCCGCCTATCATTCTGCCTATACGTGAAGCAGGAATGTTGGTGTATTTCTTTGCAAGAAACATTGTCAGCTGGCGTGGCAGCAGAAACTCTCTCTTGCGTGAACGCCCCTTTACGGAGTTAGGGGTGACCTCGTAGTGGCGGCATACCCTGTCGAGTATCTCGTCAACGGTCAGCGGCGTGTTGTCTTCCGTCTTTACCGCACGTTGTACCACACGCTCCACAAGCCGCATATCTATGTTACAGTTATAGACGACGCTGTATGCCATGAGCGAGTTTATAACCCCTTCAAGGTCGCGTACCGAGCCGTTTGCCTTCTCCGCTATGTAATGCACCACGTCGTCCGGCACTTTCAGACCGTCACGCAGTATCTTCTTTTTCAGGATGTCAATACACAGTTGCAGGTTCGGCTTCTCCATTTCCGCCATTAATCCGCAGGAAAAACGTGTCAGAAGGCGTTTGTTCATACCCTCCAACTCTACCGGAGCGCGGTCGCTTATGAGTATTATGCGCCTGTTGTTACGGAACAGGTGGTTGAAGATGTGGAAGAAAGTGTCCTGCGTTCCTTTGGCGGAAATCCACTCCTGCACATCATCCACTATGAGCATATCGATGGTCTGGTAGAAAGCTATGAAGTCGTTTATCTGCTTCTGCATGACGGCGTTGCTGTACTGAACTTGAAATATTCTCGCGCTTACATACAACACCCTTTTCTGCGGGTACATCTTTCGGCAATGGTTGCCTATCGCGTTGACCAGATGTGTCTTCCCGCACCCCGACGGTCCGAAGATGAACATCGGGTTGAACTGTGTGCTTTGCGGATGCTCCGCAATGGACAGACCCACCGAACGCGACAGCTTGTTGCTGTTGCCCTCTATGAAAGTGCGGAAAGTCTGGCTCGGGTTCAGTTGCGAATCTATCGGCGGCAGGTTGTTTGTAGCCGCTGTTCCCGGCGCCACTTTCAGGTTTTGCTTTGCCGCCGTTATGCTGCCGTCCGGCGCGAGAGTCTCGTCGTTGCCCTCGACTATCAGCCCCTTGCCTTTTCCCGGCTGCTCTTCAACCAGCAGGATGCTCCAGTCGAGGCGTATTTTGCCAAAGGTGTTGAAGATGGCCACGCGCATTACGTCAAGATATTTGTTCTCTATCTCCTCGCAGATGTACGAGCTTGGCACTTGCAGCACAAGGGTTTTCGTCGCGACTTTGAACGTCTGCAACGAAACGTGGGAGAACAATCTGTCGTAATCCTCAGGAGTTACGTTCTCACTTATGTATTTCTGGCATGAAGCCCAGAGAGACTTGGTGTCTTGTAGCAAAGCTGATTTGTTTTAGGCGGATTCTTTTTCTGTAATCCGCCGATGGTAAATGTAGTCAGGCGATACCGGCGTTTTCCGTACTGCCGTATAGCCCTCGTCTTTGAAAGAAAATACTATTTGTCCTTTTTCCCGAATACAGAGAAATGCACGTAGCGCTTCGGGTGCGCTTTCAAGTCCTGTACGAGCGAGTCGGCATCGCCTACAACGTTGTTCAGGTTGTCATATAATGTCCTGTCGTGCATCATCAGTCCCAGTGTCCCCTCTTTGCTGTTGAGCGTTTCTGTCATTCTCTCCACGTTGTCAAGTGTCCGGTTTACCTTTGCCATCGTGGCGTTGAGGTCTATTTGCGAGAGGTTGTCTGTCAGTGCCTCGGTGTTGGCGAGGGTGTTGCTGGCGTGCCGCATCACTCCCGGCAGGGTCTTGTTCATGCCTGCCATCATGGTGTTCAGTTCGGCCGTTGACTGTTTCAGGTTTGCTGACATATCCTCCACGTTGTGCAGCATTCCTGCCAATGCCGGGTCGGCAAGCAGTGTGTTGAGCGATGTCATTATGCTGTCAAGCTTCGGTATCATCGCCTGCACCTGCGGCATCATCGCCGCCACCGCCGCCATTGTGCCGTCTTCGTTGACGCCTTGTATTGTTCCGCCCGGTTTGATGGTTTCCGTTTGTCCCGTCGCAAGAATCAGGGACACCTTCATGTTGCCCATGAGGTCAGATTCTATCAGCGCCTTTGAACCTGCCGGGATGCGCAGGTTGGGGTCTATGTCCGCCTTGGCGGTAATGCCTCCCGCGTTTTCATAGTCGTAGGAGATGTCCGTTATCGTGCCCACTTTGTATCCGTTGGCAAACACGGCCGTTGACTTTCCGAGTCCTTTCGCGTCTTGGAAAGACATCAGGTAGCTGTTGCTGCTACTGAACAGTGACAGCCCTTTGAGGAAGTTCATGCCGAAGAACAGCACCACTATGCCGATGATTGCCACTATCGCAATCTTCACTTCTTTTGTAAAAACCTTTTCCATATATTCTCATCTCTTTGCCTTGAACTCTCTGATCGCTTCGTTCACGTTCATTTTCTCGTCGTTCTTAAAGGCTATTATGAAGCATCCGGGGAATTTCTCCGCCACGGTCTTCCTTAATTTATATATCTCGTTATAGTTGGTGGAGGCCCCGATGGTATATTTCACCATATTGCCCTCCTTGTAATATTGCGCTTCCGTCTCACCCTTGAATCGTGAGTCGCCGGGTTTCAATACTCTGTCCGCCACGAAAATCTGCACCTTGAACACCGGTTTCTCATTGTCGGCATTTTCCTGTTTGCGCACTTCTGCGGCGCTGTTGTCGTCGCGTTCCGCTGTCTTTGGCACTTTGGCTTCCTCGTGCGCCTTGTTTTCCTCTGCGGCTTTCGCCTTCTTCTTGCTTGGCGTAGCGTCCTGAATCACAGGCGATGGAGGCTCGGCATTCTTGTACGGCGTGTTAATGTTCTCGTCATATTTGTTTCTGTAAGCGAGAAACGCCTGGTAAATGCCCCTTGCCATATTGTCGATATGCGTGTCGTTGTTCAGCAGCCGTTCCTCGTCCGGTGTGGAGATGAAGCCCAATTCTATAAGACAACTCGGCATTGACGTTTCCCTCAGCACAAGGAATCCCGCCTGTTTCACGCCCTTGTTGGGCCGTGAGGCGATGCTGCACACATTCTTTTGCACCAGCTTCGCCATCTCCACGGACCGCTGCATATTGTTGTCCTGCATGAACTCAAATATGATGTAGCTTTCCGCCGAGTTCGGATCGAAGCCCTGATAACGCTCCTTATAGTCCTGTTCCACAAGAATCACGCTGTTTTCCCGCTTCGCCACGTCGAAGTTGTCGGATGCCCTGTGCATTCCGAGCGTGTATGTCTCCAAGCCTCTTGCCACGTGGCGTGACGGCAGAGAGTTGGTGTGAATGCTTATGAACAGGTCGGCTTTCGCCTTGTTCGCTATGTCCGCCCGTCCGTGCAGTGTCACGAACACGTCCGTTTTCCGTGTGTATATCACCTTCACGTCGGGGCATCCGTTCTCTATGTAACGGCCGAAAGCCAGTGCGGTGCGCAGGTTTATGTCTTTCTCCCGCGAGAAAGTCCCCAATGCACCGGCGTCACGCCCGCCGTGTCCCGCGTCAATGACCACGGTGAACCGCTTTGCGGCCGCCGTTCCGCAGGCTGTGCTGAGAATCAGGGCGATAAGTATGAAAATCCTTGTTTTCTGCATATATATCGACAAAAACCAGTTGCAAAGTTAATAAAAGTTTCCGTATCTTACAAGCGTTTTATGTTTTTGTAACACAAAAAGCGCAGTGCGCAAAATCTTGGGCGGTGCGGTCTAAGTGATAAAAATGACATAAATGTCAAAAATATAACTTGGAGCCCGGCGGCATAGTGCGCCGTTTGCGTCCGCCTAATTTATAAAAGTGACAGAAATGTCAGAAATATCAAACAGGAATGCGGCTTTTGCGGAAAACTCACTCTGCCGTGTTAAATTGTTTGCGGCGGGACAATGTGCCGCAAAAGGACCGGCGCTTTCAGAACGGCTGTAAACCTCCAAAAACGGGATGCGCATTTTCCGGGATTTCTTAATGCCGCTTGTTAAGCTGTAAACAGGTGCTGATTACAGTGTGAACAGCACCGTTTTGCATTGTTAACGGCACTGTTTTACCGCTTCAAAGCGTGTAGGTTGTGGTGTGAAAATGCGACAATTCGCGGTTGGAAGTGCTTTTATTGCAGTAGAAACACCGCTTTTTCTTGCGATTAAGGAAACTTTAACATTTGTGGCGCGGATTGTGAACGGCCGGTTATGCTTTATCTCAAAAGCCTTGGAAAGGCGTGGACAAGGGGACAGCCGTATGTGTGCCGGCGTGCATACGGGAGATGGCCGGCAGGTGCGGAATTATATGTCCGCTTGCGGAAAAACTGCATCGGTAATGCCTTCGGACGCAAAAAAATAGGAAATAATTTCTTTTATGTCAAAAAAATGTGCTAACTTTGCAGCGATTTTATGCGCTTTTAAGAAAATAAAAACAAATATATAAATGGCAAAATCAAACAACAATGGGGCGGCTGCCGTACAGGAGCAGAGCCTTAACAGTCAGGAAGCGTTCTTCTTGAAGTATCGCAAACAGATTCTTATTGCTGTGGCAGCTGTCGTTATCGCTGTCTCCGGCTATGTGATTTACACCTCTTTTTTCTCCGCTCCGCGTGAGGACAAGGCGTCAACGGCTCTCGCCAAGGCGCAGGAGGCTTTCGGACAGGGAGACTATCAGAAGGCTCTCAACGGTGACAAGACACAGGAGGGATTCCTTGCCGTGGCTGATAACTACGGCGGCACGGACGCCGCGAACCTCGCCGAACTGTATGCCGGACTGTGCTATGCGAACCTTGGCAAGTGGCAGGAGGCCGTCAAGCATCTTGACGGGTTCTCTTCATGCGGCGATGCCATGATAAGCCCCGCCGCAACGGCTGCACTTGGAAACGCACTGGCTAATACCGGTGATATTGACAAGGCTGTCAGCACGCTGGAAAAGGCAGCCAAGATGGCTGATTCAGAGTCTGCGGAGGGTGTCAACAACAGCCTCTCCCCGACGTTCCTCATACAGGCTGCCCGTCTGTTGGAGAGCCAAGGCAAGACGGAAGACGCCCTCGCCATATATAAAGATGTAAAGGCCAAGTATGTCAACAGCAGTGCGGCATACGACATTGACAAGTATATCGAGCGCACGACAAAGTAAGTGAAAAGCGTCTTCTACATAACAATTCTCGCCGTTTCCCTGTCTGTCTCTTTCCTTTCATGTAAGGAAAGCAAGAAGACGGAGGAGGACATCATCGTCGAAAAGGTCGTGGCGAAGCCGCAGAGCGAGCCGGGACGGATGGAGCGTGACGAGCGTAACGGTTCCGTTACGTGGATAGGTGGAGCGGAATATTCGTACAGTATAGTGCGTGCGACGGACAATTCGCTGCCTGTTGTGGAGAACCACGGCAGGAAATACCATGACAATAACATACAGTTGTCCGTGTTTCGTGCCGACGGTACGGTGTTTTTCCAGAAGACTTTTACCAAGGAAAACTTCTCGCCGATACTTCCTTCGCAGTTCAAGGAGCACGGTGTGCTGCTTGGGATGAACCTCGACAAGGCGGAAGGCAACAACCTCCGCTTCATAGTCAGTGTGGGTTCGCCGGACGACAGCAACGAGGAGTTCTACTATGTGGTGATGAAACTGAGTAACTTCGGTGCCACAAGCGCGGAAAGATACGAGGGAATGGAGGTGGAATAATAGGTTTATTGCAACCAAGACATACATACAGGCCGGAACCAACATACGTTGATTCCGGCCTGTTTCCTATATGACCAATGGCTCCTGCATCAGCTTTCCGATGAGGAACCCCTCCTCCTTTGCCGCCATGCGCAGCTGCTTCTCAAAGTTAACGGCTATGCCGCCTACGAAAGAACACGGCAGGTCGGGGCGTGCGTAGTGGGATATGTTGTGCCGGAAGAACTCCCTGAAACACCCGATTACCATCTCCTCCACCCACGGTTCGCCAATATGCCGCTTGATAAACGGTGCCAGTGACGCGAGAAAACGGTTTGGGGTGGGGCGGCGATATACGCTCTCGATGACTTCGGCCGGTGTCAGTCCCGTTTCTTTTTCAAACGTTTCCGCCATATCCGGGTGTCCGCCCTTGTATAAACGGTTCAGGAACGTCCTGCCGAGAACCGCTCCGCTGCCCTCGTCTCCGAGTATATAGCCCATGGGGGAGACGTTGGCTACAATCTTCTTGCCATCATACAGACACGAATTTGCGCCTGTCCCGAGTATGCACGCAATGCCTTCGCTGTCTCCGAACAATGCTTTCGCCGCACCGAGGATGTCACTTCCCACTTCCGTTTCTTGCGCATTGGGGAACACATCACGCAATATCCCGCACAGTACGGGTGCCTTTTCCCGTGTGCATCCGGCCCCATAGAAGCGTATGGTGCTCACGGTTGCAGCGTCGGGAAAGCCCTCTTGCCGTAGCAATTCATCGTTGATGATGCGCAATATTTCCTCTTCCGTCTGGTGAAAAGGATTCAGTCCTTGCGTGCGGAACAGCCTTTTACAGCCGTTCCCCTCTGTTTTCCAAGTCGTTTTGGTGCTTCCGCCGTCCGCAGTGAGTGTCATGTCGTTTGTCCTCAGTTATTGTTTCTGGGTGCAAAAGTACAATGATTATTTGGAATCCACAAACTTTTGCGGCGGAAATCCCTGCCAAGGCGGAGGTTACGGGGTACGTGTCATTGCCGTTTTTCATGCAACAAAAACGCTGTAATGTATGTAGGGACGCACCTTGGTGCGTCCGAATAAGGCGAACTTGCGGTCTCACGGACGCACCAAGGTACGTCCCTACAAATGGCGGTTGCCACATAGAATGCCGAGGATGATGTGCGTTTGCCGTGCAATCTCCGCCGCTTACTGTGTGCCGAGGGCCAGAAACATAGCCAGAAGCATGGCCGCCAGCAGCGCAATCCTCACGTTGTTGTAAACTCTCTGTATTCTTAATGCTTTCTTCATGTCCATAACTGTCGTATCTTTTAATTATTAATTCTTCTGTTGCAAAGATACGGTTCTATTGTTACAGAATGGTTACTCCGCTGTTAAGAAATTGTTTCATCTGTGTAAAGTGAATATGATTGTAAGCCCGCCGCCCGGTGTTGTCTCCGCCCTTGCCGTGCCATGATGCGCCATGGCGGCGTTTTTCACTATGGCAAGACCCAGTCCCGTGCCTCCAAGTTTGCGTGAACGCCCCTTGTCTATCCTGTAAAAGCGTTCGAATATGCGTGTCAGATGAACAGGGTCAACGCCCACACCGTTGTCGCTTACGGTAAATTCGTAGTACTGTCCGCCCCCGTTTTCCACCTGCCTGCATATTATTTTCAGCGTGTCCGCCCCCTGTGCGTATGCTATTGTGTTGTCAACGATGTTACGGAACAGGCTGTAAAGCAGGCCGGCATCCCCCGGAACAAGCGTCGGTTCAGGCACTTCAAGATGTGGCGTGATGCCTTTTTCCGCCAGTTGCAGGGCGGTATCTTCCAGCACGTTGTCGATGATTGTCCGCACATCCACCACCACATCGTCCAGTTTCCGTTGCTCCACGGACACGTCTTTCTCGTCAAGTTTGGTCAGGGTGGCCATGTCCTGCAACAGCTTTGACATACGTTCGCTCTGCGCATAGCACCTTTCGAGAAAGTGCTGCCGTTTCTCCTGCGGCATATCCGGGTTCGCAAGTATGCTTTCCAAGTAGCCGTGTATGCTGGCGGTAGGCGTCTTCAGCTCATGCGCCGCATTCTGTGTCAGTTGCTGTTTGAGGCGTACTCTCTCTTCTTCCGAGTGCCGCAGTTTCCAGTACAGGGCTATTATGGTGTGCGATATTTCCCCCAGTTCGTCATCGGGCAGCTGTCTTTCCAGTTCATGGTCAAGCGTATCGCCCTCCTCGGCCTTCACTGCGAACTCGTAAAGGTAACGTATGTGTTTGCCTATGCGTGACGTGTTGTAGTACAACACCAGTCCGAGCAGGACGGTCAGTGCGGCCGTGAAATAGATGTATGAGTTGTCGGCTTGCAGCGATTGCGTTATCTCCGCCGAGTAAGGCACGGCTGAGCGTATCACGATACCGTCCTTATGGCCGGCTGTTTTCGGCATGGCGGTGGCAGAATAGAAATAAGTCTCGTGCGTATGTAGTGACGTTCGCTTGATGTCATAGCCGTTGCCGTGCCTCAGGGCTTGCCGTATCTCCTTGCGTTGCAGATGGTTTTCCATGTCGCTTACATCCTCCTGATGACTGTCGAGGATTACTTTCCCGCTGCCGTCGATAACGGTTGTGCGCACTCCTTTCATGCTGTGACGGTTCATGTAGCGCATGAAGGCGTCGTGACTCCCTATGGAGTCTCCCAAGGATTGCTCCAGTTCATAGTTATACATCTGCAAACGCGAGTGCATGATGTCTATCTTGTACTCGTTCTCGCGCTTGAACTGATACACTCCGAAGCACACGGCGAATGTCACGAATATGCCGCCTATGCTGAACAGCAGGTTGTATTGGAAGGACTTACTCTTCAAATGTATAGCCATAACCGAACCGTGTCTTTATCTGTTTGCCGTAAATACCTATCTTCTTCCGCAGCCGTGTGATGTTCACATCGACCGTCCTGTCAAGCACGTAGGCGTCACTTGGCCAGCAACGTTTGAGCAGTTCCTCGCGTGTGAACACCTTGTTGGGCTTTCTGAGGAAAAGCAGCAACAGTTCAAACTCCAGCTTTGTCAGCGCCACCTTCACGTTGTCAAGCGTCGCGGTCTTTGAAACCGTGTTGACGCGCAGCGTCTTGTACTCCACAATCCCGCTGTCGTCCTCTTCGGCGGCAGTGTCTTTCCCCTTGTCGCCACATACCCTTCTCAGCACCGCCGACACCCGGGCTTTCAGTTCCTTTATGCTGATAGGCTTGGCGATATAGTCGTCCGCCCCTATGTTCAGCCCCTTTACTATGTTGTCCTCGTTGTCCAGTGCCGTGATGAATATTATGGGTATGCGTGCCGTCTCCGGCCTTTCCTTCAACCGTCGCGCCATCTGGAAGCCGGACATCTCGCCCATCATTATGTCGAGCAGCAGCAGGGAATAGTCCGTCAGCTGCATTTGCATCGCCTCTTCAGCCGAGTTGGCCGTATCCACCTCGTACCCCTCCGTCTCAAGGTTGTACTGCAAAATCTCGCAAAGGTCCTGTTCGTCATCTACCACAAGTATCTTCATATCGTCTGAAAGTTTTGGGATTGTCGATAAATATACCGGCAAAGGTATGCAAAACAATTATCATGCGCAAATTATACAAGTTAAAATTTTGTTACAATCCGTTCTCTCCCTTTTTACGCCTGTTTTTCAGCCGCAAAGTAAAAGGGTGCTGATTACACTGTAAACAGGTGCTGATTACACTGCAATCAGGCCTCTTTTACAAGGTAATCAGCACCCTTTTGCGGAGTGACGGGGTAGAGGGAGTGACAGAATATGGAAGTTACGTGGAGTTAAAGGGAGTTGTGCGGCTTATGCCGTATGAAGTTAACGGAGGATAGCCGGAATGTCAGTGAAAGAACATTTGTCCGTTAATCCCCTGCAAACTCCACAGCATAGCTGTAACTCCCGTTAACTTCTTTTTTGCAGTTTATCCGCCTTTCCCCTTTGTCATGTCGGAAAAAGTGTGTACCTTTGAATCCTGAAACATAAAAAGCCATACCGTACTTATGTCGTTAAAGCAAAAGATTACCCGTATAAAGGACGGAGATGCAGGCAAGGCGCAGTTCGTCCGCTTCATTATCAACGGCTGTTTGTCCGCCGCTGTGCACTATGGCGTGTATCTGTTGTTGCTCATTGCCATAGACAACTACATCGACATTATAAATAAGGTGGCCTCGCGTGACACCGCCACAAGCACGGCCTACGCCATAGGTTACGTCGTCAGCTTCGCCGTGAACTTCTATTTCACCTGCGTCTTCACCTTCCGCGCCTCGCCTACGCTGCGCCGTTTCATCGGCTTCTCAGGCAGTCACGCCGTCAATTTCCTGCTTCACATAGTCCTCTTCGCACTGTGTCTCCGCCTTGGCGTGCACCGTCTTGTCGCTCCTTTCGTCGTGATGGGTATAGCGATGCTTGTGCAGTTCGCCATATTGAAGGTGGTGTTCCGGAAACGGTAACGCCTGCGGAGGCGGCGTCAAACTTATGACAAGCCAACGAACAGTAAACAACTAAAACCTGAATACACTATGAATGCGATTTTCAAGATGGCTCTGTCCGCTGTCATCATTTCCGCAACGGTCTGCCAAAGCCATGCCGTCGGACGCAAGACACTGTTTAACGACGGCTGGAACTTCCTCCTTGCCGACAGCGCACGGTTTGCCAATGCCGCAAGTCCCGCCGATGACTGGCGGCCGGTATGCCTGCCCCACGACTGGAGCATATCGCAACCTTTCGACCGCAACGCCGCTCCCGGCAACGACGGCGGCTATCTTCCCGGCGGCTATGGCATATACCGCAAGACGCTGAATGTGGCAAAGAAAGCGGAGGACAAGATATATAAACTGTATTTTGAGGGCGTCTATGAGCGGTCACAGGTCATTGTCAACGGCCGGAACGCCGGCGGACACCCTTACGGCTCCTCCTCCTTCTTCGTGGATATTACACCTTATATAATAAAGGGGGACAACGAAATAGTGGTCAAGGTGGATAACTCCCGGCAGAAAAACTGCCGTTGGTATTCCGGTTCCGGCATCTACCGCAACGTCTGGCTGATAGAGACCGCCGATGTAAAGGTGGCCGACTGGGGTGTGGGCATACAGACACCCGACCTCAATACCGCAAGGATTGAGGTGGAAGTGGATAATGTTTCCGCCGGAACCCGCGCCCTGCAAGTAACAGCTGAGGTGGAAGGAGCGGCCAAGACGGAGGCGATAACGCTGTCTCCGCAGGCATCCGGGAAGGTGAACATGACGCTGCGTGTGCCCGATGCCGCACCGTGGAGCGTGGATAGTCCGCGTCTTTACACCGCCAAGATAACCGTAAGGGAAAAGGGAAAGGTGCTTGACGAGGTGGAACAGACGTTCGGTTTCCGCACAATCTCATACTCCGCCGCCGACGGTTTCCGCCTGAACGGAAAGCGGATGGTGCTCAACGGCGGCTGTGTGCACCACGATAACGGCATAATCGGTGCCGCGGCGTATGACCGTGCGGAGTATCGCAAGGCGGAAATGCTTAAAGATGCCGGCTTCAACGCCGTGCGTACATCGCACAATCCGCCCTCCGAGGCATTCCTCGACGCCTGTGACCGCCTTGGACTTTTGGTCATAGACGAGGCTTTTGACGGCTGGCGCGACAGTAAGAACAGGCACGATTATCACCTGTTGTTCAACAAATGGGCGGAGGATGACGTTGCCCGCATGGTGAAGCGGGACGTCAACCATCCTTCCATCTTCTGCTGGAGCATAGGCAATGAGATTATAGAACGCAAGAAACCACAGGCCGTCAAGGATGCGGCCATGCTGGCTACGGTGTGCCGCCGCATCGATTCCTCGCGGCCGGTAACGCAGGCTCTTGCCGCTTGGGACAGTGACTGGGAAATCTATGACCCGCTGGCGGCGGAGCATGACATCGTCGGTTACAACTACATGATTCACAAGGCGGAGGGTGATCACGGACGTGTTCCCGAAAGGGTGATGATGCAGACGGAGTCATATCCGCGTGACGCGTGGGACAACTACGTCATGACGCGCGACCATTCCTACGTCATCGGCGACTTTGTATGGACCGCCATAGACTACCTTGGCGAGTCGGGCATAGGGCGTTGGTATTACGATGGCGATGTGCCGGGCGAGCATTACAGCCGTCCTCTCTATCCGTGGCACGCCGCATATTGCGGTGACATCGATCTGACCGGCTTGCGGAAACCGATAGGCCATTACCGTTCCATGCTTTGGAACGACAACGGCGAGAGGCTGTTCATGGCCGTGCGCGAGCCGGAAGGGTACAGGGGAAACATCAAGACAACCCTGTGGGGCACGCATCCCACGTTCGAATGCTGGAACTGGTCGGGGCATGAGGGCAAGCCGATAACCGTGGAGGTCTGCTCGCGTTACCCGCTTGTGCGCCTGTATCTCAACGGCAAACTTGTGGGCGAGGCACCCGCTGAAAAGATGATGGCTTCCTTCTCGCTGCCCTATATGCCCGGTGTGTTGCGTGCCGAGGGTGTGGAAAACGGTGCGGTAAGGGAGACGGCGGAACTGAAAACGGCGGGTAAAGTGGCCGGCATACGCCTCACCGCCGACCGTAGCGTCATCTCCGCCGACGGTCAGGACCTGTCGTTTGTCACGATAGAATGCGTGGATGCCGACGGAAACCTTGTGCCTGTGGCCGACAACCGTCTCTCTGTCGCCACTACGGGGAATGTCACTCTCATCGGACTCGGCAACGCCGACATAAAGGATACCGACCCTTATTATGACAATACGCACCGTGTTTGGCACGGACGTGCCTTGGCTGTCGTGCGCAATAACGGCAAAAGCGGTAAGGCCGCGGTAAATGTTACCGCCGACATCGACGGCAAATCGCTCACCCGGAGCATAGGGATAAAATGCCGATAGGCAATATCCGGACGAAGGGCATTGTCCGTCTGTCCGCTTGTAGAGACGATGTACCACATCGCCTCAAAAAATAATGCGGCATGATTCGGTTGCGGAGACGATGTAATACATCGTCTCTACATACGCCAATTAAATGACAGGACACAATAAACCGGTATAGATGGCGCCAGTAGGCACGGCGTTCTGCCGCACAACGGACAAGGGAGGTAATAACAAAGAATACATTGAAGAAGAGATAGTTGTACGACAAGATGCAATGCCTGCTATCGGGGTGTACAATCATACTTTTTACCCATTGGGTATCAACTGATTACAAACGGCTTTCGGGAGAATGTAGAAACAGCATGAAATAACGGACTTCTAAACATCCGGTTAACTGCCGGTCTGATGCGGACAAGGGGCTCATGGATGCGGGAAAGTAGCCCTAAATCCGCCTTATAGCCTACCGTCTTTATGTCGTAATGATGTATGTTCGGTAGGAAAAATGTTGCTTTTTATATAAAGTTCGGTAGGAAAAGTGTAATTTTTTCTTGCAAGTTCGGTAGGAAAAGTGTATCTTTGCAATCGGAAAGTAACAGAAACAACATAGAAACCAGATGTATAGAAACATTTTAGAACAGCTCAAAGCATGGAAGAACAAAGAGCATCGCAAGCCGCTTGTGCTGGCCGGAGCACGCCAAGTAGGCAAGACTTATATCCTTAAACGCTTCGGCGAGCAGGAGTTCTCCAACGTGGCTTACATCAACTGCGATGACAATGAGATGGCAAAAGACCTGTTCACGCAGGACTACAACATACAACGCATAGTCTTGGCAATAGGGGCTATAACGCGACAGTCTATCGAAGCGGGGAAGACATTGATTATATTAGACGAGATTCAGGAGTCGAAAAGGGGCTTGTCGGCCTTGAAATACTTTTGCGAGAACGCTCCGCAATATCATGTCGCCGTTGCAGGCTCGTTGCTCGGCATAGCCATGCACAAGGGCGAATCGTTCCCCGTAGGCAAGGTTGACATACTGAATATCTACCCAATGACCTACGATGAGTTCCTGTTGGCCAAAGGGCAAAGGCAGATGGCAGATATATTGAGGAGCAAAGACTGGGACACCATAAGGCTGTTGAGAACGGAATACATCAAGTGTCTGCGCGAATATTATTTCGTCGGAGGTATGCCCGAAGCGGTACAGGGGTTCATTGAAACCAACGATGCCAACAAGGTAAGGGAAATACAGGACAACATTCTCTACACTTACCGGAAAGATATGTCAAAGCATGTGCCGACAAGCGAGGCCAACCGCATTAATATGGTGTGGCAGTCCATGCCTTCACAACTGGTAAAGGAGAACAAGAAGTTCATCTATGGTGTCGCAAAACCCGGGGGACGGGCAAAAGATTTCGAGGTCGCCATACAGTGGTTGATAGACGCAGGACTGGTATATAAGTCAGAAAGAGTTACTACCCCCAAGATGCCCTTGAAGTTTTATGCCGATATTTCGAGCTTCAAACTGTTCCTGCTTGATTGCGGTCTGCTGGGTGCCATGAGCGAGACGCCGCCTGAAATAATGCTTGTGGCAAACAATGGCATGGGGGAAGCGAAAGGAGCATTTACCGAAAACTACATGATGAGCCAGTTGGTTGCCGCATACAATACATCTGTTTTTTATTTCAGCAACGAAGCGAAGCTGGAGATTGACTTCCTGATTCAGCATGGCAGCAACATTGTTCCCATTGAGGCAAAGGCGGAAGAGAACCTGCGTTCAAAGTCGTTGTCAACCTTTGTGGCGGCGCATCAGGGTATGCACGGCCTGCGTTTTTCCATGTCAGACTACCGGGAACAGGGGTGGATGACAAACATCCCGCTATATGCCGCATCCACTTACTTTCTGAAAGGGTGCTGATTACCGTGCGAACAGGTGCTGATTACATTGTAAAAGGGTGCTGATTATACGGTAATCAGCACCCTTTTACAATGCAGGCAAACAGCCGTGCCGTGGCGACGGGTTTTATTTGTCCAAAAGGTCGGGGCGCAAACGCCTTGTGCGCTCCATGGCCTGCTCCATCTCCCACTCCTTTATCTTCGCCTCATGGCCTGACAGCAGTATGTCCGGCACACGCCATCCCTTGTATTCCGCGGGGCGGGTGTAGATGGGAGCGGAAAGCAGGTCGTCCTGAAAACAGTCCGACAGTGCGCTTTGCTCGTCGCCTATCACGCCGGGTATCACGCGCACTATCGCGTCGGTCATTACCGCCGCGGCCAGTTCTCCGCCCGTAAGCACGAAGTCGCCGATGCTTATCTCCCGCGTGATGAGATGGTCGCGCACACGCTGGTCGATGCCCTTGTAGTGGCCGCAGAGGATGATGATGTTCCCTTTCAGCGACAGGTCGTTGGCTATATGCTGGTCGAACTTCTCTCCGTCGGGTGAGGTGTAGATTACTTCGTCGTAGTCCCGTTCCGCCTTCAAGGCCGAGATGCAGCGGTCGATGGGTTCGCACTGCATCACCATCCCCGCGAAACCGCCGTAGGGATAGTCATCCACACGCTTCCATTTGTCGAGCGTGTAGTCGCGCAGATTGTGCAGATGTATCTCCGCAAGACCCTTCTTCTGGGCGCGGGCAAGTATGGATTCGTTGAAGAAACCTTCCAACATTTCCGGCAAAACGGTGATGATGTCTATTCGCATAGGTGTAATTTTGAGTTAATTATGGTGCAAAGGTAACGCTTTTTTCATTATCTGGGAAGAAAATCGGGTGTTAAGTGCGGTGTATCTCATAAAAAATAGTTAACTTTGCAGACAGAGTGCGGAGCGGAAACAGGCGGCGACGGCTCAAAAACTAACCCTAACATGACAGAACAGGAGCGTATATATATATTGAGAGGACAGCTGCACGAGCATAACCACAGGTACTATGTCCTCAACCAGCCGGTAATATCCGATCAGGAGTTTGACTTCATGATGCACGAGTTGCAGGACCTTGAGGCGAGGCATCCGGAACTGTATGACGCCAATTCGCCCACCATGCGCGTCGGCAGTGACATCACCAAGGAGTTCCGTCAGGTGCCGCACCGCTATCCCATGCTGTCACTTGCCAACACATACAGTGAGGGTGACGTGGCGGAATGGTACAATCAGGTGAGCCGCGGGCTTGAAGGCGAGGAGTTCGAGGTATGCTGCGAAATGAAGTATGACGGCCTTTCCATCTCCCTTACATACGAGAAGGGCAGGCTGGTGCAGGCTGTCACGCGTGGCGACGGTGTGCAGGGCGACGACGTTACGGCCAATGTCCGCACCATACGCTCCATCCCTTTGGTGCTGAAAGAGGGACTTGGCTATCCCGATACGTTTGAGATACGCGGGGAGATACTCATGCCTTGGCAGTCGTTTGACCGCCTGAACGAGGAGCGGGAGGAGATAGGCGAGCAGCCGTTTGCCAATCCCCGCAACGCCGCCAGCGGCACATTGAAGAGTCTGGACTCGCGAATCGTGGCGGAACGTGGCCTGGATGCTTACCTGTATTACCTGCTTGGCGACGGAATAGGGGCGGAAGGACACTATGAGTCGCTGGAGAAAGCGAAGGCATGGGGCTTCAAGACCAGCGAGGGAATGAAGAAAATGCGCTCTCTGGAAGAGATATACGCTTTCATAAACCATTGGGACACCGCCCGGAAAGCATTGCCTGTGGCGACTGACGGCATAGTGCTTAAGGTCAATTCGTTCAGACAGCAGCGTCATCTCGGCTTCACGGCAAAGTCGCCGCGGTGGGCTATCGCGTACAAGTTCCGTGCGGAACGCGCCTGCACCAAGTTGCTTGGAGTGACTTATCAGGTGGGCAGGACAGGGGCGGTGACACCCGTCGCCAACATGGAGACGGTGCAGTTGGCCGGCACGAAGGTGCGCAGGGCTACGCTGAACAATGCCGATTTCATACGTTCTTTCAACATACACGAGGGGGACTGGCTGTATGTGGAGAAGGGAGGGGAGATAATCCCGAAGATAGTCGGCGTGGATGAGGAACGGCGTGAGCCCGGTGCCAAGCCGGTGGAGTTTGTCACCCGCTGTCCGGAATGCGGTGCGGAACTGCGGAGAAACGAGGGGGAAGCGGCCACATACTGCCCTAACGACACCGGTTGCCCGCCCCAGATAAAGGGGCGCATAGAGCATTTCATAGCCCGGAAAGCGATGAATATCGATTCCCTCGGCCCCGAAACGGTGGATGATTACTATGAGGAGGGGCTGATACACGACGTGGCTGACCTGTATTCCATTACCGTTGACCAAATAAACGCGGACGGAACACGCGACAAGTCGGCGCGGAAGATTGTCTCGGCGATAGAGAAATCCAAGACGGTTCCGTTTGAAAGGGTGGTGTTTGCGCTTGGTATAAGGATGGTGGGAGAGACCACCGCAAGGCTGCTTGCACGCCACTTCGGGGACATTGACAGCCTGAGCCGCGCCACGGTGGAACAGCTTATGGAGGTAGATGGCGTGGGAGAAGCCATTGCGGTGAGCGTGGTTTCATACTTCCAAAACGCCAAGAACCGTGAGATAGTTAGCCGTCTCGCCTCTTACGGGGTGCGGATGAGCGTCGATAAGGAAGCCGGTAAGGCTGCGGGTGACGAACTGGCGGGCATGAATGTGGTGGTAAGCGGAGTGTTTTCAAGGCACAGCCGTGACGAGTATAAGCTCATGATAGAGCGTCATGGAGGCAAGAACGTGTCGTCAATCAGCGGAAAGACCACCTTTATACTTGCCGGTGACAACATGGGACCGAGCAAATTGCAGAAGGCGCAGAAGCTGGGAGTGAAGATAGTAGGCGAGGATGAGTTCCTCACATCATACATAAACGAAGACAAAGAGTAGTGGATAAGATAGTAATAGGAATAGACGTAGGCACCAGTACGACGAAAATCGTGGGCGTAAAGGCCGGTGAAGTGATTGCGCCGACACGCATAAAGGCCATGGATCCGGTCACTTCGCTGTACGGAGCGTTTGGCAAATACCTTTACGACAACGGCATAAGCCTTGCCGATATAGGGCAGGTGATGCTGGCGGGAGTAGGTGCCGAGTATGTAGATAAGTGCATTTACGGCCTTCCGACGGAGCGGGTCGGGGAGTTCGAGGCCGACGCTATCGGTGCGCAATACGGCAGCGGACTGGACAATCTGATTGTGGTCTCCATGGGAACGGGCACCACTCTCATCGAGGTACGCGGCGAAGAGGTGAAGCATCTCGGCGGTCTCGGAATGGGAGGGGGCACGCTTATCGGCCTGTCACAGCTCCTTCTCGGCACCAGTGACGTGGAACAGATATCAAAGATGGCGGCAAAGGGAAACCTTGCCAACATCAATCTCAACATCGGGGACATAAGCATCAACCCGCTGCCGGGGCTCCCTTTGGATACCACCGCGTCGCTTTTCGGCAACGTTACGAACCTTGCATCGCCGGAAGACATAGCCCTCGGGCTGGTGTGGACGGTTGTTCAGACCATAGGGTCGGCCACAGTGCTGGCCAGCAAGGCCAACAACTTCAAGGAGTTTGTGATGATTGGCAACCTGACCAAGATTCCGCAGACGCGTCAGGTGTTTGACTCTCTCGAACCATTGTATGGCGTTCGCTTTATAATCCCCAAGCATTCGGAGTTCTGTACGGCGATAGGAGCGGCACTGAAAGCAACCCCACAGCTGTTGAAAAGGTGACAATCCATATCTTTAACCCTGAACATGAGCATGCTCTTGCGGCCGACTTGGAGGGCTTTACGCCGCCACGGGCAGCCCGACAGCTGCGTTCCGACTTGTCATTCCTGCCCGCCTTGTGGGCGGAAGACGGCGATATAGTGATGGTGGAGGACGCTGTTGCGGCGGAGAAAGCATGGCGCGGACTTGGCTTGCGGCATCGTTCCGCAGTGGAGTTTGCCACGCTGGACACGATAAAACGCCTCCTTGCCTGCGGAAAGGACGTTGCGGTCATCCCGTGGGGATGGGATAAGACCGTCAGAAAGACACTGCTTAAAGCCGGCGTTCCGGCGGAGACAATGCCGTCAACGGATGCGCTCGACACCATCCGCAGCCTTTCAAACCGCAGTCTGGCGGTAGAGTTGCTTGCAGCATTGGGTGCAGAACATGGCGTTACGGGGCTGTCCTGTGTGTGCAATACATACGATGACGTGCTGCGGTTTCTTGCCAAACACAGGGAGACAGTGGTCAAGGCACCGTGGAGTTGCAGCGGAAGGGGAGTGCGGTATATCGGCAACGGTACCCTGACCGACAACGACTCGCATTGGATTCAGCGTGTCATCAGCCAGCAGCAAAGCGTTGTGGCGGAGGTGAGATGCCGCAAGGTGGCGGACTTTGCCGTCGAGTTCATGGCGGAAGAAGACGCCACCGTCAGTGCCACAGGGCTCTCCCTGTTCACCACTTCCGGCGGGACATACACCGGAAACGTGCTTGCCTCCGAGGAAGAAAAGCGCACTATGATAGGGCGGTACCTGCCCTTGACGCTGCTTGACGGTGTCACGGAGAAGATAGAGAACTTCCTTTCAGACCGTATTGGCGGCGCATATACAGGGCCGTTGGGCGTTGACATGATGATAACGGAAGGCGATGACGGCGCGGAGGGCACGGGATTCCTGCTCAATCCGTGCGTGGAGATAAACCTGAGACGCACCATGGGGCACGTGGCACTGGCCTTGTCAAGCCGCGGACACACGGGAACCATGGGCATAACATTTGAGAATAAATCATATAACATAACTATAACTGACGACAATTTATGAAGAAAACAATCCTTACCTTGCTGCTTGCAGTGCCTTTGGCGCTGTCTGCACAGTACAAATCAAAGGTTTGGTGTCCGGACAATGGCGACGGAACATTCACTAACCCGGTGATAAACGCGGACTATTCCGACCCTGACGTGTGTGTAGGCGCAAGCGGTGAGGACTTCTATCTCACTGCCTCCTCCTTCAACTGCATTCCCGGTCTGCCGATACTCCATTCCAAGGACCTTGTAAACTGGGAGATAGTGGGACACGCTATCAAGAAGTTACTGCCGGAAGAGCGTTACGCCGTGGCGCAACACGGCAACGGCGTGTGGGCACCATCCATACGTTACAACAAGTACAACGCCACCTATTATATATATTGGGGCGACCCTGACCTCGGCGTGTTCGTTGTTACGGCAAAGGACCCGGCAGGCGAATGGACCGCACCCAAGTGCGTCATATCCGGCAAGGGCATGATAGACACCACCCCGTTGTGGGATGATGACGGCAGATGTTACCTCGTAAACGGTTGGGCCAACTCACGTTGCCAGTTCAATTCCGTGCTTACCGTGCGTGAGATGTCTGCCGACGGCATGGAGGCGATAGGCGACCCCGTGATAGTGTTTGACGGCAATGGCACCAACGACCGCACTGCGGAAGGCCCGAAGTTCTACAAACGTGACGGATGGTACTGGATAATGTGCCCGGCGGGCGGTGTGCCCGTAGGCCATCAGCTGGCCATGCGCTCCAAGTCACCGTTCGGCCCTTATGAGAGCAAGACGGTGCTTGCGCGAGGCACTACCAACGTGAACGGTCCTCACCAAGGCGGTTGGATTCACCTGAACTCGGGCGAAGACTGGTTCATGCACTTCCAGGACAAGGAGGCATACGGCCGTGTTGTATGGCTGGAACCGGTGACATGGAAGGACAACTGGCCTGTGATGGGCGAGAAGCAAGGTGTCAAGGCTTACGGAAAGACGGAGAAATACAGCGGCCAACCGGTGCTGACGTACAAGAAACCGAACGTGGGCAAGACATACCCGATAAACAACCCCGTGGAGAGTGACGAGTTCAACACTCCCGTTTTGGGCAAGCAGTGGCAGTGGCACGCCAATTATGACCAGACGTTCGGTATGCCTACGCCTTACGGTTACTACCGTGTGTTCTGCCACAGGCAGAGCGAAGGCTTCAAGAACCTTTGGGAAGCAGGCAACCTGTTGTTGCAGAAGACACCGGCGGACAATTTCACCGCCACAACGAAGCTGACCGTTACCGCGAAGGACGAGCAGCAGTATGGCGGCCTGATAGTGATGGGTATGGACTACTCCTCTATCGTATTGCGCCGCGTGGGCGACAAGTTCGAACTGCAACAGATTACCTGCAAGCAGGCCGACAAGGGCAAGCCGGAAGACATAAAGGTGCTGGCCACGCTTCCGCCGACAGCCGTTGACAAGGTTGACTACCAGCCTTCCATCCACTGCCAGCTGTATATGCGCCTGAAAGTGGAATACATCGGCGGCCAGACCAAGAGCGGCGAGAACAAGCATGAGGCCCGTGTCACGTTCTCCTACTCAAAGGACGGCAAGAAGTTCACGCCTTGCGGCGAGCCTTTCACCATGCGTCAGGGCAAGTGGATAGGTGCCAAGGTCGGCATCTGTGCGGCTGAACCGGCAGGCAAGAAAGTGCGCGGATGGGTCGATGTTGACTGGTTCCGCATAGACAAGTGAACGTAACGGACAAAAGATAAATCCCGCGTTGTTGACGGTGCAGAAGGTACTGCATTGTCAACAACGCGGGATTTCCGTTATCAAAGGCCGCCGAAATGTAGGGGATGTGTGATGTATTGTCTCATTTATGGTTCGTCTCCCGATACAAAGATTGCAAACCGCTTCTTTGTAGGGACGCACCTTGGTACGTCCGAAAATACGGGAAGACATATCCGCCAATGCGGGAACTGGGGCGATTAGGACGCACTAAGGTGCGTCCCTACAAGACGTTGCGATTCAATGTGTTACAAATGCCATTGTAAAAGGGTGCTAATCATATTGCAATCAGGTGCTGATTATATGGTAATCAGCACCTGATTGCAATGTTATTAGCACCTGATTGTGACAAGCCTTACGGCAACCCCTGTTCCATGCCGGTCGTCTTACAGCGTCATTTGCAGGAATACGGCATCGCTCCATGCGCCGTCAGGGCGTGAAATCCAGTCTTTCAGCCGTTGCTCGTATGTAAATCCGGCGGCACGGAACAGGGCGAGCGAAGCCGCATTGTCTTCCGCCACCACTGCGTATATGGAGTGAAGGCGTAGCACACGGCGGGCGTATTCCGTCAGAAGACGCAACGCCTGCCTGCCATATCCCTTGCCACGCTCCGCCTGCAATATGGCAAGTCCCGCTTCTGCACGCAGATGTTCCGGCGAGAAGTTGAACAAATCGACCAACCCCACCGCCTTTGCCGGTTGTGCGGCGGCAGCGTCTTCCTCCACTCTTGCCACGAGGCGCACCTGCTTGTCGGCGAAGATGTCATGCCGCTGTGTGGCTATATAGTCCCTCAGCGCATAGCGGCTGTACGGCACGTTGGCACTGCCGACGCTCCAAAGAGTCGGATCGTTCTCTATGGTATAGAGCAGTTCGAGGTCTTCGGGTTCAAGAGGCGAGAGAATCATTGTCGTCTTTCGTGTTTTGTGGATAGGCAAAGAACATTGCCAGCCATGAGATTACGCCGAGGTAAAAGAAGGCCGGCGTGGAGCAAAACAGAAAATACAGTACCATATTCGCCACCGATATGGCCTCCAATACACCCATGCGCATACGGCATAGAGTTTTGTATTGCGCTCCGCAACGCTCCCTGCTGACGTATTTCAACAGCAGGGGCACGGCGGCAAGGGTGATGACTGTCATGACCAACTGCACATAATACGTGCCCATAGTCTGCTCCGCAGCATCGGGAAAACCAGTCAACAGCCACAGCACCAGGGTCATAATCGGCGGCATTGCCACCATACTGTGGTAGGAAACATTATGCTTGTCCATCATCATTTCACCTCCTTTATAAAGCCATGCCTGTACGCATAGAGCAGTTCATGCAGGTCTTCTATCTGCGCCTGCAACTCTTTTCCGCGGTCGGTGTCGGCCACCAGCATCCTGCGGCCTATGTTTTCGACTATCTGCATATTCGATTTTATGTCGCGTCCCTCGCGCACCGCATCCTCAACATTGGTGAAAGGCTCATGCTGAACCAGCTCGAACTCACGGCTGTGATATACCAGTGTATATCCGGCTATGCCCGTCTCCTTGTGATAAGGCTCCGCAAACCCGCCGTCGATGACCATCAGTTTCCCGTTGGCCCGTATGGGACTCTCGCCGCTTGCGACATGAACCGGCACGTGACCGTTTATGATATGCCTGTTATCTCCCGTCACTCCGAAAGCGTCCAGTATGGTGTCGGCGGTCTCTTCCTTGTCCCTGAGGCGGAAGAAAGCGCCCTTCGGCTCGACGTGCGTCTCCTTGTCGGCAAGGAAATAACGCTCAAAGGTGGCCATCTTGGCCTTGTCGAACAGGCAGGAGTCCTTGCCGCACCACAGATAAAGGAAGTAGTCGCGCGCATAAGTCTTCTCTTCCGGAGTGGTATCATTCTGGAACGCCGAACGGACCAGCATTCCCGTGCGCTTCATCAGCAGGTGTCCGGAGAGGAATACGCCCGGCATCAGCTCCACGCTTTTCAGCGTTCCGTCCTCATTCAGCGGCACGGAAGCGTGGAAAAGCAGGTTGTTGTTGTAGATGGCGTACATACATCCGTGTGTGAGCATGGTGCGTATGTGGCTGTGCAGCTTCTCCGACACGCGGAAAGAATGGCGCAGTTTCTCCATCAGCATGGCCTCTTCCGGGGTAAATTCATTGGGGGATTCGGGGGAAACGGTAGGGAAATTCATGTCAAGCATCTTGTATTCCTTACCCTCAAGGCGGCACATCCCGGTCCGGAAGTCAATGGTTTCCAGCATACAGCGGTTCTCCATCTTCCACGAAGGGTTGCGTTTGAAGATCTGAGCCTCCGCCTTGAACTGCAATACTGATATTGCCTTGTGCATCATTGTCATCAGACGTATCGTCTTTTGGTCAAAGCGGCTCTTGTCATCAGCATTGAGTCGCGGCACGAAAGCGTCGCAGGGGTCGTCCCCGTAGGTCTCCATCGCGAATGTCGCGAGCGGCATCAGGTTGATACCGTAACCGTCTTCCAGCGTCAGGAGGTTGGCATAGCGCAGCGAAAGGCGTATGACGTTGCAGATGCAGGCGTCATTTCCCGCGCAGGCTCCCATCCAAAGCATATCGTGGTTGCCCCACTGTATGTCCCAAGAGTGGTAGTTCGCGAGCTTGTCCATGATGATATGCGCCCCCGGACCGCGGTCATACACGTCGCCGAGGATATGCAGCTGGTCTATGGCGAGGCGCTGTATGACGTTTGCCATGGCCGTGATGAAGTCGTCGGCGCTGCCTGTTGATATGATGGTGTTTATGATAACGTTCACGTATGCGGCCTTGTCTGCCTCCTCCGGACGTTCGTGCAGCAGTTCCTCAAGGATGTAACTGAACTCGTCAGGCAGGCTTTTGCGTATCTTCGAGCGTGTGTATTTTGAGCTGACCTCACGGAAGACACGCACCAGCTGGTGCAGTATCATGCAGTACCATTCCTGCAAGTCCTCCGTGTTTGCCTTGACAAGCTCCAGCTTTCGCTCCGGATAATAGATGAGAGTGCACAGTTCTTTCTTTGCCTGTGCGGGCAGATACTCGCCGAATATCTCGTCAACTTTCAGCTTTATGCGGCCCGAAGCGTTCTTCAGCACGTGTATGAACGCCTCATGCTCGCCGTGTATGTCGGCGAGAAAGTGCTCCGTTCCCTTGGGGAGGTTAAGTATAGCGGACAGGTTTATTATCTCCGTTGACGCTGCCGGAACGTTTGGAAACGACTTGGCGAGCAGCTGAAGATACTGCATATCGCGCTCTATGTCATATTTTTTGTTAGGCATAAACTATTTAATTTATAATTTATAATGTAAGATGTGGAAGCCTGAGCGCCGCAAATTTATACATTATAAATTGGACATTATACATTAATACACGTCACAGGATGTCGTATCCCCGCTTCAATCCGAACATCTCCGCAAGGTGTTTCTGCAGCTTTCTTGTGAAGCCAAGCAGGTGCATACGCTTCAATTCCGCCGCCACCATGTCCTCGTCAAAGTCTGAGTGGCGGAATATGTCGTAAAGTTCCGCGTAATGCCGCAGCGTAAGGCGGGGCAGGGTAACGGCTTTCGCCTTGCTTATCAGCATTACCGCATCCCGCTCGGCGGTCTTGTCCGCCGGCAGTCCGGGTGTTTTTGTCTTCACTGGGGCATCCCTCAGTGCGCCCAATGCCTTCGCTTTCGGATTCTTATACCGCGGCACTTCCGCCACGTTCAACGGCGGGGGAACGGGCAGGTTCATCTTCTTGCAGCCCTCAACGAACATCTCCGTCACGTCTTCATCATAGGCATGAAAGAATATTCTGCGGTATGACACGCCGCCCGTGTCCGGTTTTTCCGCCGCCATGTCATCGTCAGCAATGAAGGAGCGCACCGCCATGCGGACGACATCACGTTCCTTCTGTGTCAGTCCCACGGTGTATGTGGAGTCAAGAGCCTTGCGGTAAACCGTCATAAGTGCCGTCCGCATGACTTCCATGCTTTCGTTTTCCTTGGGTACGGAGGGCAGAACCTCTATGCGCTTTCTTAGTCCGAGCTGCATTATGTCGTCCCGTTCCTTGTCGTTCATGGCTATGACGGCGGTGCAGTTGCGTACCGTCCATACTTGGAAGGCTATGAGCCGCGGCAGTTTCTTCTTCCAGAAATCTATGCCGATGAGTTCTTGCGACAGTCCGCGGTGTGGCGATACCAGCGTGACGATACGCTGTCTGCGCGCCGTTCGCTCTACCGCAGCGGCGCGCCAGTCCCATGTTCCGTGCGCATACACGATGTCAGGGCGCAGTTCCTTGAGCTTGGCGTTGATGTCAACAAAGGCGGACAGTGCGTTCAGCGGGTTGCCGCCATTCTTGAGATGCAGGTAATGTACCTTGATGCCAAACTGCTCCGCAAGTGCTCCGGCATAGTCATCGGAGAGGGGAACGACCGTCAGGAGATGGTTTTCCGCCACCTTTGCGGTGGAGAACATCATCATGCGGACGGCGGAAGCCATCCCTCCTGCCGCGCTTGTGAAATCTGATATGTAGTGGACTATACGCAATTTTACGCTTTGTTATTCTTCTGCAAAGTTAATAAATAATATCCAACAAACAGTCATCTGACACAGAAAAATAACAAAAAAAACATACCTCCCCGCGATTAAAATATACCTTCCGGAAAGAACCGGTAACGGCCGCTCAGGTAAAAGGGTGCTGATTGCATCGTGAAAGAGGCCTGTTTACACTGTAATCAGCACCTGATTGCGAGGTAATCAGGTGCTGATTGCGTTTGTGTTTCTTTACCGCTGATTGCCAAGCGGTTATGGGACGGCTTACGGTTTTCCGTCTGCTGTCATGTAAAAAGATGGTTACAGCTTGTGGGTTATAAAGTCATTCTTGTCGGAAAAGGCGTATCTGACACGCAGTATCATGTTGCGCAGCGAGATGGTCCAGTCCGTCATAATAGCCATGGCGGGGCTTACGCAACGGTAATAGCGCAATGCCGGACGATAGATGATGTATCTTTCCACGTTGGATATTATCCATGACAATACCGCCGAGGCCATCAGCACCATGCCGTCAGAAGCCGGGAGCATGAAGGCCGCCATGACAACGGTTGCCAATGTAAGCAGATTAAAAGCGTGCATCACGGCCAAGTCCGTGCGGAACAGCATCTTGAAACGGAAAGAACGCCGCAGGCTGCGGAAAGCGTCGATGGCAAACAGCCGCCTCATGCGCCACCGTTTGTCTGACGGTTTCATGGCCGTCATCCTCGCTTCCGGTTCTATCGCCAAAGCGCAGGTGCCTTTTCCCGCGAATTTGTTGACCAGAAATTCAAACTCGGCGCGGGCAAATTCCAGATTGCCCCGAAACCCGTTCTCCGCGAAGAACTCGCTTTTACGTAGCATTACGACCGACTGGTTAGTGCAGAAAGCCGTGTCCTGCTGCGCCATACGCAGGTAATAGAGCATGGTGCGCAGTTGTTCGTAACGGAAATAGGCCGGGGTGTCATCGCCGTACAGCGACAGTCCGAGCACCATGTTCGCCTCGTCGGAACAGTGGCGGGTCATGTTTGCGAGCCAATTTTCCGAAGACGGAACGCTGTGGACGTCCGTCACCAGCACCCAATCGTGCTTGGCGGCACGTATGCCGAGCGTTATCCCGAGTTTCTTGCGGCTGAGATAACGTGACGTTTCAGGCAGCATCGTGTAGTAAAGGTGTTGGTTTTCCCCGTGCCGCTTGAGCACATCCTCGGACTCGCTGTCGCTTTTGTCAATGACGACGATGACCTGAAAGTCTCCCGGATATTGCTGTTCCAGCAGCTTAGGCAGTACCTTTGCCAAATGGTAGGAACTGTCATGAGCCGTCAGCACTACCGAAACCGGAGGCAAGACCGCTGGATATGAAGCGTCATCAGCCGCGGTTTCCTCCTCCCTTACCTTCCTGAAAAAAGGCGAAAACAGCGGAGCTGCCAGTGCAAGCACCAGCAACCCCGCTGCGTATATTATTAAATGCAATGACATTAGCAGTCTTTTTAATGTATAATTGAGCATGTATAATTTATAATCGGCTAATTATAAATTATAGATTTTACATTATAAATTAAAGTCAGAACAGGTAACCCTTCGGCAATTTGCGGCAGTTGTACCTGCAAGCCATTATCTCTCCATACGCTCCGGCGGAACGAATGGCCATTATGTCGCCGCGACGGCAGGCGGGAAGTGTCTCTCCCTTGCCGAACACATCGCTCGATTCGCATATCGGACCAACCACGTCGTATGTCTCCTCTGCCCCTGTGCCGGTGAGGTTCTGTATCTCATGGTGCGCGTCATACAGTGCCGGACGTATCAAGTCGCTCATTCCTGCATCGACAATCACGAACTTCTTGACGTGGGCCTGCTTCACATACAGCACGCGGGTGATAAGCGAACCCATCTGACCCACTACCGCACGTCCAAGTTCGAAGTGCATCTGCTGCCCCTTGCGCAGGCTGATGTTCCTGGCGTATGTGTCGAAATACGCCTTGAAGTTAGGCACAGGCTTTCCGTCTGGGTCATCGTATGCAATGCCGAGACCTCCTCCCACGTTGATGACCTGCATCGTTACGCCCTGCTCCTCCAGACGGTCTTGCAGTTCGTTGATGCGTGCCGCCAGCGCCTCGAAGTCCCCCATCTCCAATATCTGCGAGCCGATATGGAAGTGAAGGCCGATGAACTCGATGTTGTCCAGCCTCAAAGCCGCTTGTATTGCGGTCTCCATGTCCTCCATGGCAATGCCGA
Source organism: Prevotella sp. (assembly GCA_017623655.1). Lineage (GTDB taxonomy): Bacteria > Bacteroidota > Bacteroidia > Bacteroidales > Bacteroidaceae > Prevotella. The sequence continues at coordinate 350,658 of JAGAON010000009.1, read as the reverse complement.
ACTTGTTTTCAGACAAGCCCGTAGTGATGTTGGCATGAGTGTGGGCGCCGACGTTAGGGTTTATCCGGAAGCATACTTTCGCTACCTTCTTCTTTGCTCCTGCAAGCTCGTTTATTATCTCCAACTCTTCAAGTGACTCCACGTTGAAGCAGAAGATGCCGGCGTCAAGGCCGAGGTTTATCTCCCAGTCTCCCTTGCCTACTCCTGCATAGACAATCTTGCCGGCGTCGAATCCGGCGTCAAGAGCCTGCTGTATCTCGCCTCCGCTCACGCAATCTACGCCGAAACCGGCCTTCTGTATCTCACGGAGCACGTCGATGTTGGCGTTTGCCTTTATCGCATAGTGCAGGTGATAGTCCGGGTGTTGCGCCAGTTCCGCCTTGATAGTGTCAAGGGTCTTGCACAGCAACGCCTTGTCATAGTAATAGAAAGGCGTCTCAATATCTTTGAATTTCTCTATCGGGAAAGCCATGTTCTGTATCTTATTATTTGTGTTGTTTGTGTATTTGCGCGACACCTCTGCCTTATACCATAGGGTAAAGGCAGAGGTGTCACGTTATCAGTTGAACAGTTTTGCGGAAAGATTCTGCAACGCTCTCTTCTTGTCCGCCTCACGGATGAGGAACGAGATGTTGTAGTTTGAGCCGCCGTAGGAAATCATGCGTACCGGAATGTTGGCCATAGCCTCCGTCACGAGTGTCTCAAAGCCGACGTTACTCCAATCCAGGTCGCCCACGACACAGATGATACACATATCCGTATCCACCGTTACCGTGCCGTATTTCTTAAGCTCATCCATGATTTTCGTAAGGTGTGTGTCCTTGTCTATGCTTACACTTACACCCACCTCGGAAGTCGTTATCATGTCAATCGGCGTGTTATAGGTCTCGAATATCTCGAAAACCTTGCGCAGGAAGCCTGTCGCGAGCAGCATACGTGACGACTTAATCTTAATCGCGGTGATGTTGTCCTTTGCTGCAACGGCCTTTATCTTGCCGCGCACCAGCACGTTGTCGATTACCGTACCGTCCGCATCCGGGTCCATAGTGTTCTTTATTCTCACCGGAATGCCTGCGTACTTAGCCGGTTGCACGCATGTGGGATGCAGAATCTTTGCACCGAAGTAGGCCAGTTCAGCGGCCTCCTCGAAGTTCAGCTGGTGCACAGCATCGGTGTGATCAACGATTCTCGGGTCGTTATTGTGCATTCCGTCGATGTCCGTCCATATCTGAATCTCGTCGGCCATCATGGCTGCTCCTATCAGGGAAGCGGTGTAGTCGGAACCTCCGCGTTGCAGGTTGTCAACCTCATCGTATGCATTTCTGCACACGAATCCCTGTGTTATGTATATCTGGTAGCCCTCGTTGGCCTTCATAACTTCCGCCAGATGCTCCTTGATGTAGGTGAGGTCAGGCTCCGCGTTCTTGTCGGTACGCATGAAGTCGAGCGCATCGAGCAGTACGGTCTTCACTCCCTGTTCGTTGAGGTAGTTGGTAACCATGTTGGTGGACATGACCTCTCCCTGCGCCACCACAATCTTTTCCTCGAATGAAGTGAACGTGTCCTTGGTGAAAGAACGCAGATATTCAAACTCCTTTTTAAGGAAATCCGCCGTCTTTTGCTTCATTTCCTCCGTTGAATAGAGCTTCTCCACGTGGCCCATGTACTTCTTTTCCAGCGCATTGATAACCTCCTGTGCGCCTTCCGGGTTCTTCTTGTAGAGGTAATCGGATATCTCAACCAGTGAGTTTGTGGTGCCGGACATTGCGGAAAGCACGACGAATGTAGGCTCTCCTGACCTTGTTACGAGCTTTGCGACATCCTGCATACGCTCCGGAGAGCCTACGGAAGTGCCGCCAAATTTCATTACTTTCATTGCTGTTGTATTTTTGTTGTTTTCTTTTTACCTTTTATTATATGTGCGAGGGGTGTCACTTTTCGGCGTAATCTGCGGTTACTTCCGTCAGTTTTCCGTCCTTACACTGATACACTACGCCCTGAAACTTGCCCAGCATGGCCATGTTGTGCGTCGTAACGACCACTGCCGTCCCCGTGGCTGAGATGTCCCTGAACAGTCCCATGATGCAGTCCGCCGTTTCAGGGTCAAGGTTTCCCGTCGGCTCATCGGCCAGAATCACCTTCGGAGAGTTGAGCAATGAGCGTGCGATGGCTATGCGTTGCTGTTCGCCTCCCGACAGTTCGTGCGGCATTTTGTCTTCCATTCCCTCCATCCTGACATCTTTCAGAACCTCAGCAATGCGCTGTTCCCTCTCGGCCTTGTTCTTCCATCCCGTCGCTTTAAGCACAAATTCGAGATTGTTTCTTACCGAGCGGTCCGTAAGCAGCTTGAAGTCCTGGAATATTATGCCGAGTTCCCGGCGCAGCATCTGCACCTCCTTGCGGCGCAGTTTCATCATGTCCCTGCCGAAAACGGCGGCCTTGTCCGCCTCGTCTATTTCCAGTTCGCCGTAGATGGTGCGCAACAACGAGCTTTTCCCGGAGCCTACCTTACCTATTATATATATGAACTCCCCCTCGGCGGCATGAAAGTTCACGCCGCTGAGCACCACATCACCGTCATCGTGGCTCACCGTAACGTTTTTGTAGTCTATCAGCATGATGCAGTCTTTTGGTTGTTATCTTAATGCTTGTGCCATCCCGGGTTATGGCGTTCCTGCAACTCTCTCGCCATATCCTCTATGCGCAGCCCCTTGGATGTGAGCAGTACTATGAGGTGATAAAGCATATCCGACCCCTCATAAATCATTCTCTCGTCCGTTCCGTTGCAGGCTTCTATCACCAGTTCGAGCGCTTCCTCGCCCACTTTCTGCGCCATACGGTTCAGTCCGTCCTTGAAAAGTGATGTGGTATAGCTGCCTTCCGGCATTTCCTCATGGCGTTTCTCGATAAAGTCTTGCAGTTCGCTAAGGAACAAAAGCGGATTTTTCTCTTCCATTTCCATTATTCTGTTTTATGTTTATTCGTTACTTGTTCTCCTCTCCCCAGCAGGTATCTGTTCCCGTATGGCATACGGGACCGTGCGGATGCACCTTCACCAGCAGGGTGTCATTGTCGCAGTCCACCTTTATGTCGATGAGGTCAAGGAAGTTTCCGCTTGTCTCTCCCTTAGTCCACAAGGTGTTACGCGAGCGGCTCCAGAACGTCACCTTCTTTGTTTCCATTGTCTTTGCCAATGACTCCTCGTTCATATAGCCGAGCATCAGCACGTTCTTCGTCACCGCATCCTGTATTATCGCCGGCACAAGTCCGTCGCCTTTCTTGAAATCTATGTTCATTTCCTTCTTGGTTTTTGGGTTGATGGTTATCATATTCTCACTGTCACGCCTTCCTCCCTGAGCCACTTTTTCAGTTCCGGCACGGGTATCTCGCCGAAGTGGAACACAGAGGCCGCGAGGGCGGCATCGGCCTTGCCCGCGGTGAACACGTCACGGAAATGCTCCTTACTGCCCGCTCCGCCACTGGCAATGACTGGTATCGGCAGCGCGTCTGACAGCATTGCCAGCGCCTCATTGGCGAATCCCCGCTTCACGCCGTCATGGTTCATGGAGGTGAAGAGTATCTCTCCCGCTCCACGGTCTGCCACTTCCTTTGCCCAGTCGAGCAGCGTGCGCTCCACGCGTACACGTCCTCCGTTCACGTAACAGTGCCATCCGTCGTCGTCCATGCGCGCGTCTATGGCGCACACGCACACCTGCGACCCGAAGTGTGAGGCTATCTCGTCTATGAACTCCGGCCTTCTCAGTGCGGCGCTGTTGACGCTCACCTTGTCGGCACCCGCCGCCAGCATACGCTCAACGTCCTCTATGGCGTTTATTCCGCCGCCGACGGTGAAGGGTATGTTTATCTCCCTCGCCACGCGCGTCACCATGTCGGTGAATGTCTTGCGCCCCTCGTGTGAGGCGGTGATGTCAAGATACACCAGCTCATCGGCTCCGGCCTCGCTGTATGCGCGTCCGAGTTCGACAGGATCGCCGGCTGAACGCAGGTTGACGAAGTTGGTGCCTTTCACCGTCTCGCCGTTTTTCACGTCAAGGCATGGTATGATTCGTTTTGCTAACACGTTTCTTTTTTAGTTTTGAGTTGTGGGTTATAAGTTCTGAGAGACTCCCGACATTCATGGTATCTGAAAGCCTTTGTTTTCCAGCTTGTTATGCAAGTCGTTGCAATCAGCACCCTTTCACCTTGCAATCAGCACCTGATTACAGTGTAATCAGGCCTCTTTTACATGGTAATCAGCACCCTTTTACGGGAGCATACGGTTGTCTTTCAATTCCGCCGGGTCGATGCGCCCCTCGTAGTATGCCTTTCCGAACACTACGGCCGGTATGTTCTTCCTGTCCAGAGCCATGATGTCCGCCGTGCATGACACGCCGCCCGAGGCTATGAGGTGTATCTCCGGATATTCCGCCATGATGCGTTCGTAGAGGCCAATGGCAGGTCCCGCCAGCGTGCCGTCTTTGGAAATCTCCGTGCAGAGTACGTTTCTTACTCCGCGGTCGATGTATGTCTTGAGGAACGGCAGCAGGTCTTCGGCGGAATCTTCCTTCCATCCGTTGATGCTAATCTTGCCGTTTCTCACGTCGGCGCCGAGTATTATGCGCTCCGCACCGAACGTGTCGAGCCAGGAGAGGAACATCTCCGGCTGTGTCACCGCCACCGAACCTACGGTCACCATCGCCGCTCCCGCGTCGAAAGCCTTGCGTATGTCCGTCTCGGTCTTTATGCCTCCGCCGAAATCAACGGTGAGGCTTGTGGCGTCGGTCACGGCTTTCAGCACCGCGTCATTCACTATATGCTTGCTCTTCGCGCCGTCAAGGTCAACGATATGCAGGCGCTTGAAGCCGAGAGCCTCGAACTCCTTGGCTTGCGCCACGGGGTCTTCGTTGTAGATTTTCTTGCTGTCATAGTCGCCTTTCGTAAGGCGCACGCATTTGCCTTCGATGAGGTCTATGGCCGGTATGAGTTCTATCATTTTCTCTTTGAGGTTTTGATGGTTGAAGGTTTTGGGGCAAAGGTCTTTCGGGTTGGAACAGGATGCGGTCACTGGCGATGTGACCTGTCAATCTGAGCCCTACAACCTAAAACCCGGCAAAGCCCTGACTGAGGAAGTTATGCAGTATCTTTCGTCCCACCTCTCCGCTCTTTTCCGGATGGAACTGGGTGGCGAAGAAGTTGTCTTTCTGCAACGCCGCGCTGTATGGCAGTATGTAGTCGGCGGTGGCTATGGTGTTGTCGCACATCTCGCAGTAGTACGAATGCACGAAATACACATAGTCTTCCTTTCCCAATCCAGCGAACAACGGGCTTACATTGTCTGCCGTCCGCATCACATTGCCGCTGTCAGACAAACGCAAGTCCAGCGAGTTCCACCCCATGCATGGCACTTTCTCCTCATGCACGTTGGGCTGAAAACGCCTTACCTGTATGGGGAACACGCCTATGCAGTCGGTGTCTCCCTCCTCGCTGTGGCTGCACAGCAGCTGCTGGCCGACGCAGATGCCGAGCACAGGCTGCCGTAAGTCGGCTATCACCCGGTCGAGATTGCGCCCGCGCAGATACTCCATCGCACTGCGAGCCTCGCCCTGTCCGGGGAAAATGACCCTGTCCGACGACATGAGTTCTTCCGGATTGTCAGTCCACAACGGCTCTATCCCCATGCGTTTCACGGCGTTGATGACGCTGAAGATGTTGCCGGCATTATATTTGACGATTGAAACTTTCATTGAATGGTTTGGTCTTTTAATAAGGTGCAAAGTTACTAAGTTTTTTCGACAACGCCAAATTATGGGATAAAAAAAGCAAAATGTCACAAAAAACTGCTGTTTTTGTGACATTTGATAAGTACAGACCGTACCATTATCATACCGTCTCCGTTTGCCGTATGTCCGTCCGTTTGCAGAGACGATGCGGGACATTGTCTCATGGCAGCCGCCTGTTTTCGTGTGCGGAGGCTATGTATAAAAAACGAAATAACTGGCGGTAAACCCCTTCGGGGTTCGTCGGATTTATTTTGTACGCCATCCACAAACGGACAATAAAATGGCTTGCACTACAAAATCGGCACAGGAAATGGAAATCGGATTACGTTAATAATCAAACTGCGATAATATAATGCCCTTCTCCGCACGGCATACGCCGTATATTTCAAGCAGATGCGCGTCCTCCTCCATCGCGTCGGCAAGCATATCGGGGAACGCCTTGTGCTGTCCGGCGTCAAGACCGTCACAGTATTGCCTGAGCATCTCCACTCCCTGCTCCGCCTTTTCGTTGGCGAGGCAGGCGTAGAAGGCGTTTAGCGTAACGGCGAAGTCGCCGTTTGCGGTCTTTGAATCCGTCAGTTTTTCATAGACGGAAAGAGCCTGCTCCGCCTTGCGGGCGTGCAACAGCACCCAGCCGAGGGTGTTCTTCACCATGGCGTTGTCAGGATTCTCGTATTCGAGCTTGTACATCTCGTTCACAACACTGTCCGCCGCTCCGTCCATGACCATGGCCATCGAGTAGTTCAGCACATACGAGATGCGCTTGGGGAAGAGCGTGTGCAGGGCGTCGAAGTAGAACGCCGCCTTGGCATATTCGCCCCCGCCGTAGCAGGCTCGCGCCATGCCGCGCATCAGTACGGGGTCTTCCGGTTTGGAAAGCAGACACTTGGAGTATGCGTCAATGGCCTCCTTGTAACGCTTGCGGCGCATCATGCAGCCGGCATGACACGACAGATAGTCGAAGCCCTCCTTGTTTTCAAAACCGGAAAGGATGAGGTCGGCCGGATGAATGGCCGCGGATGAGGCCGTTGACGGCTCGCCGCCGGAGTCCGCCGGACTGTCCCAAAGACTCGCGTCACGCAGCATCAGGTTGAAAATCGTCTTGCGGTCAGCGTCGGACAGGCTGTCGCCGGTTACGGTCCAAAGGCGGTATTGCGGCACATGGACAAAGGGGTTGCGCAGCGATGAGCCTAACGGACTGAGGCGGAAGAAGCGGTAAAGGTCCTGAAGATACTGCAAGCGCAGCAGGGAAGGTGAGGGTGTGGCGTATGACGTGTCCTGCATTCCGAGCGGCCCGACCTCGCCTTCCTCCATCATCTTGCGCATATCCTCCGGCAGCTGCCCCATGACGCCGGCCATGGCGATGACGAACGAGTATTTGTCGGAGTTGCAGAAAGGCCCGCGCTCGGTGACCTTACCTACAAATTCACTGCCCTGTAACGACTTGACTTCACGCCCTATGTCGGGGTGGTTGATGTCAAACGGCATGAGCCAGTTGGCTATCTGGTAAAAGAACGGAAAGCGTTTCATCTGGCGGAAACCGCCGAAAAAGACGTCAGAGCCGTTTTTCTGCATCTGAATCATCTTGTTCACACCTTCCGCCACAGCCTCCATCCTGCGCTCGTCGGCATCAAGATTGATGCAGTCGTTCTCCTCTTCTTTCTCCACTATGCCGTCTTTGGTGAAGCGGAAGGGCTGGTTGCGCAGAAGGCCGGGCATGATATTGCGGTTGATTTCGGTGCTGTCGGCCTCGGCATTGGCGCACGCCGCCATCTGTACCTGTGTTTCTATGAGCGATTTGCGGTCTTCCTCGTCGGCGAGGAGGATGTTGAGTAATGTGGAAAATCGCCCGTCTTGCGGCTCGTCCGCCTCGCTGACGGCGAGCAGACAGCCCACAAAAGCGCGCTGGCGCACCTCTTCACGCTCGCACAACACGTATATGTTGGCGAGGCACAGGGCTTTGTAGTAAGAGTAATGGTATATTGCCGACAGCGTAACGGCCGCCGTCAGCGTGGCGGCATCGATGGGATTGGTCTTTGGAGAGGATATGAACGCGCTCCACTCGTCGGCTTGTTTTTGCCGCCAATGGCCTGACGTGAGCAACGACAGGAAACAGGTGGAGAGGTTCTTGTAATGTTCTTGCGGAGTCAATGGCGCAAGAATCATGTCCTGAAGGCTCTCCGCCGAGCGGTCGGTAGCGCGAAGTGTCTTGACAATACCTTGGAGATACGGGTTCTCGCAAAGCGTCTCCCGCACTTGAAGGTCATAGTCGAGGTCGGCAATGCGTTGCAACAACTCCTGAAACAGCGACGCACGCTTCTCGTCCTTGTAGCCTTGCAGCATGAAATCACTCATGTATTTGAACTCTGTCTGCAACGCGTCAAGACGGTCGCCGAAGCCTTCGCCCGGATAAGAGGCGGAGCGTTTACGCAGTTCCGCCAACGCCTTTGAGACATGACCTTTATTCAACAGTTCCGTAATCATTCCAGATACTTTGTGTAATGTTTTGTGCCATACTGCCGGATGGAGTCCTTTGCTATGGCTACCGCTTTGAGAAAAAGCCCGTACTGGCGCTTTCTCGCCGTGTCCTGCATGGCTTTTGTCCTCATGGCCAGCACGCCGGCGGGTCTTGAACGCACCCGGTCTATCACCTTTGCGCCGTGTTTCCGGGCCTTGGTGGCGAACGGTTCCGGCAGGAGAGCGGCGTCAACATTGCCGGAATTGAGCATATCGAGACGTATGTCAAGGTCTTCCACTTGGACAATGAACACCAACTGGTTCTTTTTCAGCAGCGAATCGATGGCCGATTCGGCCAGACGGCGGGACTCGCCATGGCTGTCCGCCGCTATAATCTTGTCGCTAAGCTGTTCCAGTCGGCTTATCCTCGCCTTCTTGGCGGTAAGGAATTGCCACGTCATCCCGGTGGAAAGGCCGTTTTGCAGCCATGCCTCGCCGGTATTAAGCGTGGCCATCAGGGTGGAATCGATGACCGCTCCCTCCACCATCGAGTGTTCCAAGGCAAACCGGCACTCGCTCATGGCTCTGTAACGGCGCAGGTGTACGCTCACGCCAAGCGTGTCATACAACCGTAACTCCTTGGCGACGATTATCGGAAGACAGTCTTCCGTTGGCAGAACGCCTATCTTCAGCGCGGCGGAGTCTTCCCGCCAAAGACGCAAACGCTCCGCCTTGGACAGGCGACGGGCCTCCTCCTCGCTCTGACAGCAAAGGAACAGCGGGGAAAGCAGCAGGCATATAATGCTGTAAAGAATACTTTTCATTTGACCGCAAAGTTAATAAATAATGGTGATATGGAGCTAAGGCACAACGTATTTTAACCAAAAAATCGGACTTTTTCCATGGTTTGTTTCTCTATACAAATAAAAATTAGTAACTTTGCAACGTATATTCATGAACTATGGCAAAGGATAAAACGGCATACGTATGTGACAACTGCGGACAGGAGTCGGCCAAATGGATCGGGAAGTGCCCCTCCTGCAACCAGTGGAACACGTTTCGCGAGATACGGATAGCCGGTGACAGCGGACAGCAAAGCGCAAGGGCGGCGGCCAAAGAGGTGTCTGTCGCAAGACGGACCGGTGCCATGGGCGGCGGAATAGCAAGCAGTACACGCGGCAATACACGGGGTGGAGCGTTGCGGCTGGGTGACATTTCCACAAAGAATGAGCCGCGGATGGACATGAATGACAGCGAGCTGAACCGCGTATTGGGTGGAGGACTGGTGCCGGGAAGCATCGTGTTGCTGGGCGGAGACCCGGGAATAGGCAAGAGTACGCTGACCCTTCAGACCATAATGAGGATGGAACCGACGGAGGTTCTGTATGTAAGCGGAGAGGAAAGTGCCCACCAGCTGCGCATGAGGGCGGACAGAATAGAGGGCGCAAGGAACGACAAAGTGCTGATATTGTGCGAGACTTCCATCGAAAAGGTGTTCGACCAGATAAGGGAGTGCGCACCGGAACTTATCATAGTTGACTCCATACAGACCATGGAGACGGAGACCGTAGATTCAGCTCCGGGCAGCATCACGCAGATAAGGGAATGTGCTTCCGCGCTGTTGAGATTCGCCAAGGCCAGCGGAGTGCCCGTAATACTCATCGGTCACATTACGAAAGAGGGGACAATAGCCGGACCTAAGATACTGGAGCATATCGTTGACGCGGTGATTCAGTTCGAAGGAGACCGCCAAGGCATATACCGCATACTGCGAAGTGCTAAAAACCGTTTCGGCTCAACTGCTGAATTGGGTATATACGAGATGCTTCAGAACGGCCTGCGACCGGTCATCAACCCGTCGGAACTGTTGCTTGGCGACGACAGGGAGGGCATGAGCGGCATAGCGATAAGTGCCGCCGTGGAGGGAATGAGGCCTTTTCTCGTGGAGACACAGGCTCTGGTGTCATCTGCGGCGTATGGTACTCCGCAGCGATCAGCCACAGGTTTTGACCAAAGGAGGCTCAATATGCTATTGGCCGTGCTTGAGAAGAGAGTGGGATTCAAACTCATGCAGAAGGATGTCTTCCTCAATATAGCCGGTGGTTTGAAGGTAACTGACATGGCAATGGATTTGAGTGTCATAGCGGCCGTCATATCCAGCAACCTCGATATGCCCATAGACGGGGGCTGGTGTATGTGCGGTGAGGTGGGATTGAGCGGCGAAGTGAGGCCGGTAAGCCGCATAGAACAACGTATTCAGGAAGCGGAGAAACTCGGATTCAGTGACATAATAATCCCGAAACGCAACGTCAACGCACTGAAAGGCAAGCAATATGCCATCAAGCTGCATACCGCAAGAAAGGTGGAAGAGGCTATCAGAGAACTATTCGGATAAACATTTACGAAGCAGGATAAACGACAAACAGACAAAACAAACATAATATTACAAACTCTTATGGCAACTATTACAAAAGAAGCGGCCCTTGAATACCACAAAAACGGCCGCCCCGGAAAAATCGAGGTGATGCCAACCAAGCCTTACCACACGCAAACTGATCTCAGTCTTGCATACTCACCGGGTGTAGCTTTCCCATGTCTTGAAATACAGGACAATCCCGACAACGTTTACAAATACACGGACAAAGGCAACCTTGTGGCCGTCATCTCAAACGGCACGGCGGTGCTTGGCCTCGGCGACATAGGCGCAATGTCAGGCAAACCGGTGATGGAAGGAAAGGGACTGCTGTTCAAGATATACGGAGGCATTGACGTTTTCGATATAGAAGTGGCCGAAAAAGACCCTGAAAAGTTCTGCGAGGCGGTGGAAAAGATTGCTCCCACCTTCGGAGGAATAAACCTTGAGGACATCAAAGCGCCTGAGTGCTTCTACATAGAGGACCGCTTGAAGAAGACGCTTGACATTCCGGTGATGCACGATGACCAGCATGGCACGGCCATAATATCATCTGCCGGCCTCGTCAACGCCCTGCAAGTGAACGGCAAGAAGATAGAGAACGTAAAGATTGTGGTCAACGGCGCCGGTGCTGCGGCTATCTCCTGCACCAAGCTGTACGTTGCACTCGGAGCGAAAAGAGAGAACATTCTCATGCTCGACTCAAAGGGTGTAATCACTTCTGACCGCCCCAACCTGACGGAACAAAAGAAGTTCTTTGCCACAGACCGCCGTGATGTCCACACGCTTGAGGAGGCAATGAAAGGCGCAGACGTGTTCCTCGGACTGTCAAAGGGTAATGTTGTTACCAAGGACATGATCCGTTCGATGGCCGACCAGCCCATAGTGTTCGCCCTTGCCAATCCGGTTCCGGAGATTTCTTACGAGGACGCCATGGCCAGCAGGCCCGATGTGCTTATGTCAACAGGCCGTTCCGACTATCCGAACCAAATCAACAACGTCATAGGTTTCCCCTACATCTTCCGCGGTGCGCTTGATGTCAGCGCCAAAGCGATAAACGAAGAGATGAAACTTGCCGCCGTTCACGCCATCGCCGACCTCGCAAAGCAGCCTATCCCTGACGTTGTCAACCAAGTATATAAGGTCAACAACCTCTCATTCGGTCCCGCTTACTTCATTCCGAAGCCCGTTGACCCGCGCCTTATAACAGAAGTCTCGGCGGCAGTGGCAAAGGCTGCCATCGAGAGTGGCGTGGCACGCAAGGAGATTACGGACTGGGAAGAGTACAAACGCACGCTCCGTCTGCGCATGGGACACGAGACAAGCGTCACGCAGAAACTGTATGAGACGGCCCGTAAGCACCCACAGCGCGTGGTGTTCGCGGAGGGATTGCACCCCACAATGATAAAGGCTGCCGTGCAGGCAAAGGAAGAAGGCCTCTGCCAACCTATCCTTCTCGGCAATGAAGAGATAATAGAGAAGAAGGCGCAGGAACTGGACCTGAACCTTGAAGGCGTGGAAATCGTCAACCTCCGCCACGACCGCGAGCGTGAAAGACGCGAACGCTACGCCAAGTATCTTGCCGACAAGCGTTGCCGCGAGGGCTACAACTTCGAGGAAGCCAACGACAAGATGTTCGAGCGCAACTACTTTGGCATGATGATGGTGGAGGCAGGAGACGCCGATGCGTTCATTACCGGCGTATATACGAAGTTCTCCAACACCATCAAGGCCGCCAAGGAGATTATCGGCATACGCCCGGAGTACCAGCACTTCGGCACTGTCCACATCCTCAACTCAAAGCGAGGGACATACTACATAGCCGACACTCTGGTCAATCCGTCGCCTGACAAGGAGACGTTGAAGGACATAGCGCGCCTTACGGCCGACACCATCCGCTTCTTCAACGACGAGCCTAAGATAGCCATGATTTCCTACTCCAACTTCGGTGTTGACAAGACTGGCTCGCCACGCCTTATGTCTGAGGTGGTGAAAGAGATGCAGGAGGAATATCCCGACCTTAAGATAGACGGAGAGATGAGCGTCGATCTCGCTCTTGACCACGAGCGCCGCGACGAGAAATATCCGTTCCTCCGTCTGCACAACGAGGTTGTCAACTCCATGGTCTTCACCGATCTTGCAGCCGCCAACTCCGCATACAAGCTGATTCAGCAGTTCTCTCCGGAGACAGAGGTCATCGGTCCTATCCAGATGGGTCTCAACAAGCCTGTCCACTTCACCGACTTCGACGCCAGCGTGCGTGACGTTGTCAATATCACGGCAGTGGCGGTGATTGACGCCTACGTTGAGAAACTGAAGAAGAAGTAATGCCCCCACCCCGTCCCTCCCCGTGGGGGAGGGTGGGGAGACACCACAAACGGCCGGCAAGTAGAGGAACTTGCCGGGGTGTTCAAGCGGCAAAGACCGCTTGACGGGTAAAGGCCAAATCCAAGAAACACTAAATATCCCCCATCTCTTCACCCTCCCCTCGGGGAGGGACGGGGAGGGGGCTTTTGCTATGTTGATATTAAGTTCCAACTCCCCCCGCCGCAAGGAACTCCTTGAAGGACTGGGAATACCGTTCAAGGTGCTTGTGATACAAGGCATAGACGAGTCTTATCCGGACACGCTTCCCGCCTGTGAGATAGCGGAATACATCTCCGTAAAGAAGGCGGAGCCGTACCGCGGAAGCCTTGTCGGCACCGACAACATCGTGCTTACGGCCGACACCGTGGTGGTACTCGGTAACGACATCATGGGAAAACCCGCCGACGAGCAGGATGCCTACCGTATGTTACGCGAGCTGAGCGGGCATACGCATCAGGTCTATACAGGCGTATGCCTCACCACGGCCACTGCGCAACGGCACTTCTCGGTACGTACCGACGTGACGTTCAAGTCCCTCTCCGATGAGGAGATATGGCATTACATACGCCGATACCATCCTCTGGACAAGGCCGGAGCATACGGAATACAGGAATGGATAGGCTATATCGGCATCACAGGCATCAGCGGCAGCTACTATAACGTCATGGGGCTGCCCGTGCAAAGGATATACGAGGAGCTAAAACAAATGTAAGACACATTATATATAAGGTATATATACATCGTTCCCGCATCATGATTGTGATGCGGGAACGATGTTTTTTGTATCTTGTTGGTAGCGGAATAGAAGTTACATTGAACTTTCAACAGTAACACTTAAGTAGGCACTTCGCAGCAGAAATGTAGAGATGATGTATCACATCGTCTCAATACACAAAGGTTTGGTGATGCAGGAACGGAGACGATGTACTACATCGTCTCTACATTGCGGCAGCCCGTTCCGGGCATTGTCATGACAACACCCGCCGCTCCAATATGTCAGTCGGGGGGGTAAAGTGCAGAACTTTATGATGAGGGGAGGCTTTTCTGCGCGTTTTTCTTTCATAATCAAATAGAAAAAGGTACTTTTGCACATCAGAATTACAGTGTTAAGAATGCGTTTGGCAGATATGCACAGATTCTTTTTACGATAACATACTGTACGGAAAACGCCCGCATACATATCAAAAAGGCAAGAGCGGAAACAGTTATTATTCACATATTTATCAAAACTTAATCATCAAGATGAAAAAGAACTTATTTTATTTTGCGGCATTTGCCCTTGCGTTTGGCATGACATCATGTTCAAGTGACGATACCGGCAATGACGTGCAGACAGCACAGGAGCCTGCCGTCGTGGAACTTACACCGCAGCAGAAGCCTGTTGTCCTCTTCACGTCAAACGGTCAGGACATCACAAAGCCGTTGGACGAGAACATCGTTCTGGTTGACAACACTCCCGTAGAGATAAGCGAACTGGGCGGCTCCGTAGAGGTGAACCTTGCCCTGAATGACGCCAAGGAGGACGGCGACTGGAAAGAGTCACACCTCTCCATTCATGTGCGCGACACCACTGACGTGACGGTCTTCATGCCTATCGACGTGAAGTATTACTGTCAGCAGGACGACATGATGATTGTAAAGACCCATAAAGACTTCAAATACAAGGAGGACGTGGAGGAAGTGTCAAACACAGTGGGCGGCCAGAAAATCACACTCACCATCAGATACAGGGAAAACGGCATCGAGGTATCTACCGTAGGCATCAACAGCACCGCCCTGAAAGCCATACGCAAATACTACAAGGACGGCATAACCTTCGAAATCAAGAACTATTTCAGGATTGACGAGGACAACAGCCTGACACGTGAGCAAATCAAGGAAAGCCTTGACAACTCATACATCACGTTCAACCGCGAGCCGAAGGCTTATGTAAACGCTTTCGGAAAATTCAAGGGAGACGTTGACAAGTGGGCGTGCGTGGTGAAGCCTCAGAACATGGGCGCATATAACGACCCGGAGGTTTTGGACTATGCCTCAAAGCTGATGGTTTATGTAAGGAAATAAAAATCAAACCATAACAACAAGAATCGGGAGCGTATCAACGGCCGGCGGGCTTGGGGTACGCTCTCTTTTTGTTGCCGTTTCCGGCCCTGCATACGGCATATCCCCAGAGAATATCAGTACTCTGCGCCGGGCATGATGTTGACGCCTGAAACAAAAGGGTGCTGATTACATGATAATCAGCACCAAATCACTGTGTAATCAGGTGCTGTTTATGTCGTAATCAGGTGCTGATTGCAGCGGGGCTTTACAGTCCGCCTTTTTCTTCACGCATATTCAGCCTCTCTTGCATCATCTCTTCACCGGTTTGCACGCCCGTGTCCGTGTGGATGGCAGCGGCGGGAAAAAAGACAGGGCGTGCAGACTTCGCAGTCGGCACGCCCTTGAAAAGTAAAATATTACAATACAATTTATGTGTTTTCGTTTGCCTGTTACAGCGGCATATTGCCGTGTTTCTTCGGCGGATTGCTCTGGTTCTTGTTCCGGCACATCTCCAATGCCTGTATCAGGCGTATGCGTGTGTCGCACGGAGAGATGATTTCGTCAATGTAACCCAGTTGCGCCGCCGGCATAGGATTGGCGAATTTCTCGCGGTATTCCTTTGTGCGCTCTGCACGTTCTTCCGGTGTCGCCTTGCGGTAAAGTATGTTGCAGGCTCCCTCCGCACCCATTACCGCGATTTCGGCGGTAGGGTATGCAAGGTTGATGTCTGCCCCGATGCACTTTGAGTTCATCACGATGTATGCGCCGCCGTAAGCCTTTCGCGTGATGAGCGTAACCTTCGGCACGGTAGCCTCGGCAAAGGCATATACGATTTTCGCACCGTGGCGTATGATGCCGTTGTGCTCTTGCTGCACTCCCGGCAGGAAGCCCGGCACGTCTTCTACGGCAATCAGCGGGATGTTGAAGCAGTCGCAGAAGCGTATGAAGCGTGCGGCCTTGTCAGAACCGTCGATGTCCAGCGAGCCGGCAAGGTAGTTTGGCTGGTTTGCAACGAAGCCGACGGTGCGGCCGGCCATTCGTCCGAAGCCGATGACTATGTTCTTCGCGAAATCCGGCTGCACCTCAAAGAAATACTGCTGGTCGCATATCGGCTCGATAATGTCGTGGATGTCGTATGGCATATTGGGGTCAACGGGCACCACTTCGTCAAGTTCATGGCACACGCGGTTGACCTCATCCGTCACGGGGTGTATGGGGGCGTCCTCCATGTTGTTTGAAGGTATGAAGCCGATAAGTTCCCTTATGGTCATGAGCGTCTCCTCATCGTTGTCGCAGATGAAGTGGCTGACGCCGCTGACGCTGTTGTGTGTCACTGCTCCGCCTAACGTTTCCTTATCCACGTCCTCGTTGGTCACGGCCTTTACCACGTTAGGGCCGGTGACAAACATCTGGCTTTGCTCCTTGACCATGAGTATAAAGTCCGTCAAGGCGGGCGAGTAACATGAGCCGCCGGCGCAGGGACCCATGATGGCGGAGATCTGCGGAATCACTCCGGAGGCCATGACGTTGCGGCGGAAAATGTGCGCAAAGCCGGTGAGTGACTCCACTCCCTCCTGTATTCTTGCGCCGCCGGAGTCGTTGAGGCCTATTATCGGCGCGCCGTTTTTCAGTGCCATGTCCTGCACTTTGGCTATCTTCTGTGCGTTGGCGGCACTCAGCGAGCCTCCCAGTACGCTGAAGTCAAAGGCATAGACGAACACGATTCTGCCGTCAATCTTGCCGTAACCGGAGATGACGCCGTCGCCTTCTATGCGCTTCTTGTCCATTCCGAAGTCCGTGCAGCGGTGCATTACGTGCTTGTCCAGCTCCACAAACGTCCCTTTGTCGAGTAAGGTGTCTATTCTTTCTCTTGCTGTCAGTTTCATAATCGTGTCGTTTTTCTTAGTTCTCTGAGGCCATTTCCAGTTTCATCACAAGGTCGTTTGCCTTCATGGTGTCACCGTCTTGTATCAGAACCTCCTTTATCTTGCAGTCGGAAGCGACCTTGTAGTTGGACTGCATCTTCATCGCCTCCATGGTGAAGAGCGTGTCTCCGGCCTTTACCTTGTCTCCTGCCTTCACGTAAACCTTCACTATCTTGCATGGCATCGGCACCGTTATGGTGTCCGCCTGCACGGCGTTGCCCTTCTTCTTGCGCATTCTCATGTACTTGGCTTGCGAGTCAAGCATGTCTATCTGGTATGTGGAGTAGTTAACGTTGGCCGTATAATGCTTCCCTCCCTCGCCCTTTGTAAGCTCGGCTTTGTAGGAGTTGCCGCCGTAGATGATGGAGTATATCCCGTTTTGCAGCATCGCCACATCCACGTTATAGACCTCTCCGTCGATGTCAATGCTCACGTTGTTGCCGTCTTTTGACAGCAAAGTGACCTGTTGTATCTTGTTTCCTATCTGTATTTCCATTGTCTTTCCTGTCTTGAATGCTACACTCTCAGTACGCCTTTCTGCAATCCGAAGGACCTCCAGCGGTTGATTGCGGAGCTGTTGTAGGCCGCAGTGTCAGGCTGGTTCTCCTCGATGTTCATGAGATAGTCTATATATGCCGCTATGACTGCCATCTGTTCGGAGTCGTTCTTGAAGCCGGAACGCGGGCGCATCCATTCCTCGTTGCGCTCGATGAAGTACGTATTGTAGTCTCCGTTCTTGAAATCCGGCACGTCCATGATGCGTCTCAGATAGCGGATGTTGGTCGTAAGGCCGGTGATTTTATATTCATACAGTACCCGGCGCATACGTTCTATGGCGTATTCGCGTGTAGTTGCCCAGACTATCAGCTTGCCTATCATCGGGTCATAGTGCACGGGAATCTCGTAACCTTCATACACGTACGAGTCGATGCGCGTGCCAATGCCGTGCGGTTCGGTCAACTGCGTTATCACACCGGGTGACGGCATGAAGTTGTGTTCGGCGTCTTCCGCGCATATACGGCACTCTATCGCGTGCCCGTGCTGCCTCAGTTCCTCCTGCTTGAAGTGCAACGGGTAACCTGCGGCGATGCGAATCTGCTCCTTGACAAGGTCAACTCCCACCACTTCCTCGGTTATCGGGTGCTCCACTTGCAGTCGCGTGTTCATTTCAAGGAAGTAGAAATGGTGGTATTTGTCAACGAGAAACTCTATCGTTCCTGCCCCGACATAGCCTACGGCCTTTGCCGCCGCTACGGCTTTTGCGCCCATTTCCATACGGAGGTTATAGTCAATGAACGGTGACGGGGACTCTTCCACCACCTTCTGGTGCCTTCGCTGCACGGAACATTCGCGGTCAAAGAGGTGTACCACGTTGCCATGCTTGTCGCCAAGAACCTGAAATTCTATGTGATGCGGCTCTTCCACGAACTTCTCTATATAGACAGTGTCGTCGCCGAAGCCTGCCATAGCCTCGTTCTTTGCAGCGTTATACATCTCCGCCACTTCCTCTTCGCTGTTTATCAGGCGCATACCCTTGCCGCCACCGCCCATCGACGCTTTCAGCATCACGGGGAAACCGATTTCCTTTGCCACCTTCACTGCCTCTTCGACAGATGCCAACGGCTCTTCTGTACCGGGCACAACGGGCACTCCTGCCTCCTTCATCTTGCGGCGGGCACTTATCTTATCGCCCATCTCCTCCATCGTTTCGGGGCGTGGTCCGATAAAGATGAAGCCCTCTTCCTCGCATCTTCGCGCGAACTCCGCATTCTCTGAGAGGAATCCGTAGCCCGGGTGGATGGCGTCAACGTTGTGTTTGCGTGCGGCGGCGATGATGTGGTCGATGTTCAGGTAGCTGTCGCTGCCGGCAGCACCGCCTATACATTCCGCCTCATTGGCAAATAGCACATGGCGTGACATACGGTCGGCCGTGCTGTAAACGGCTACGGAGTGTATGCCCATTTCATAGCAGCTACGCATTACGCGTATTGCTATCTCGCCACGATTAGCAACCAAGATTTTTCTAATCATGTATGTATGTGTTTTGTTTTCCCGAGCGCCCATAGTCCCGCAGACACTCTTTTGTATCTTGCAGATGGCAGGTCTTCTGACTTAATCCTAAGGAAAGCGTGTCTTCCCACCCCTTTGGGGCAAGAGCAAAAAGTCTCTTGCGCAGGGACAGTGACAATGTTTGCTTACCTCAAAATGGACTCACAGCATCGGGTAATGTCGCAGAATCACACTGCGTTCCCGTCTTAGCTCGTATGCCGCATACTGTTGCGGTATTGAGAACCAAATGCAAATTGCGGTGCAAAGTTACAAAATAAAATGCGAAAAACAACGTTTTCCCCTCTTTTTTTTGCTTTGCGGTGCAATAAAATAATGTGCACACAATAAAACAAACGGTATGTTGTTATACTGAAACAGAATAAGTTAATACATCTTTTTGATATGATTTTTACTGCGAAAACAAAACTGGCCGGCGTGGCATTAGCTGTGTTGTCCGCCTCTTTCTCTGCCTTTCCCGTATGTGCCCAGAGCCTTGACGCGCTGTGGAAAAGCCCTACCGCCGATTACAGGATGAAGACTTGGTGGTTCTTCGGGTATGAGAGAACGACGGACGAGGGCATAAAGGCCGATGTGAAAGCGTTGAAGGATGCCGGATTCGGCGGTGTGGTGTATTATGACCAGAATCATTCCCGTAACCCGGAAGCCAATGGTGCGGAAGCCGGTTTCTCTCCGGAGTGGTGGCGTCACGTCAAACTTGCTGCGAGAGAAGCGGGGGAATGCCGGTCTGACTTTTGAACTGAACATATCCAATGGCTATGTTGCCGGAGGACGGTGGATTACCCCCCGATATGCCATGCAGCGCGTGTCGTCTGCCGAATGCGTGGTGATGTCTGACGGAGCAGCGCCTGTACGTATCGCCGTTCCTGACATAAAGGGCAGGGATGGCTATGTGGATGACATCGCGTTTATGGCCGTGCGATGCCGGGAAGACGGCATGATGCGCCATATTACGGCCTCTTACAAGGCGTCGGGAAAAGGTAAGAACGGCGCAATGCAGCGGCCTTTGCATGACGGCGAGACCGGTTTCCAAGGCTATGGCTTTGTTGAAAGGCCTGATCTGGGCGTGTTGCAGGCAAGTGATGACAGCGTGCTGTGGCGTGACATAGTGACGCTGAAACCGATGTACGCATCCCTTGGCGGGTATTCCGTACGCACAAACGCGTTCAAAGCGGACGCGGGAAAGTACTGGAGAGTGAAGTATGCCGGTACGGACACCTTGAAATCGTGGTCTGTCGGAGGTGCGGCCAAGATGGACAGGTGGGAGGAACTCTCCGCGCTTCACTCCGATTTCAGGGAGGGGGACGCCACGCCGGACTATGAAAAACGGGAGGTTGTCGCACTGGACGACATCGTTGACGTGACCGGTTACGTGAATAACGGCACGTTACAGTGCACTCTGCCTGAGGGCAAGTGGCGCATAATGCGCTTTGCGGCGGTTCTGACCGGCGGCAAGTCCAAGCACGGGCGCACCAATTTGTTGGGCTATGAGTGTGACAAACTGTCAAAAGCGGCGGCGCAACTGCATTGGGACAGCTATATGCAGGTTATCCTTGACAGTCTTAGGGCGGACGGTATAAATAATGTGGCGGGCGTGACCATGGACTCGCACGAGAGCGGTTCGCAGAACTGGACACCGCTGATGTTTTCTGAATTTAAGGCCCGCAGAGGCTATGACGTGAGGCCTTACCTGCCTGTCTTGGCCGGTTATATAGTTGAATCGAAGGAAAAGACGGAGCAGGTGCTGTATGATTACCGCATGACTGTCAGCGATTGCGTGGCGGACAATTACTACGGCACATTCCAAAGACGTGCCGCCGAAAACGGTATAAGGTTCACGGCGCAGGCCATAGGCAACGCACTCTGCATAGTAGGCGACGCCGTGGCTGTCAAGAAAGCGGTTGACAGGCCGCAGGGGGAGTTCTGGGCTTATCAGAAAGACGGTGCGTTCGACATAAAGGACTGTTCTTCCGCCGCGCATCTCTACGGCAAGCCGGTGGCGTCGGCAGAGGCCATGACCGATGCGGAGTATAAGGATAACCCGGCGGACTTGAAGCGTGTGGCTGACATAGCCTTTGCGTTCGGAGCGCAGGAGATGGTTATCTGCGCCACGCCGCACATCCCGGAGCAGCATCCCACGGCTCCATACGTGGCCGGGCGTGAGTATGCGGTGAACCGTTCCAATCCCAAGTGGGAGATGATGAAGCCCGTGTGGGAGGCTGCGGCGCGCAGTATGGTGATGCTAAGGCAGGGAGAGGCCGCTCCGGACGTGCTGATATATTGGGGCGATGATGTCCCGGTGAAAACGCTTGCGCACCGCCTGCCTGCGGGCATTGGCGGCTTGGACTGGGACGTATGCACCGGTGACGCGCTGCAAACACGTACCGATTATATACGCAACACCTACAAGGCCGTGATAGTTGCCGACGGGGCGTTTGTTTCCAAGGCATCGGCCAAGGCGCTTGAAGGACTCTCTGCGGCCGGAATCCCCATATTACGCACAGGGGAAACGGTGCGGAGGGAAGTCACGCTGACCTCGGATGACGTTGTGCATACGCATAGGAAGTTCGTGTATAAAGGCCGGAAGATGGATATGTTCTTCCTTGCCAACAAGGAGGAAAAGCCCGTAGAGTGCGCTGTAAGGTTTGCGGAAGCGCCGAGGAAAGTGACGGTTTGGAATACGGCCACAGGCAGGAAGGAAACCCTGAAAGCCGCTTCCGACGGCTCTTTCGTGATGAAATTTGCCGGAAACGAGTCGCTGTTCGTGACGTTCTGACTTTGCGTTTTCTTCTCAGGCATTAATTATTGCCCGCTTGTAGAGACGATGTACCACATCGTCTCTGTAAACAATGACGGGTAGCAAAGATGTAGAGACGATGTATTACATCGTCTCTACATACGTTAATTAAATGACATGACACGGTAAAACAGAGCGGATTGCGACAGTAGGCACGGCATCTTGCCGTGCAACAAACGATAGTGTCTATGCCAAGGGAAGCGTGTAGAAAAGACGCTTGCACGGCAAGATGCCGTGCCTACTATCGGGTGACAAAACAAACAGGTGCTGATTGCAACGCAATCAGCACCTGTTTGCATTGTAATCAGCACCTGTTTGCATTGTAATCAGCACCTGTTTACACTGTAATCAGCACCCTTTTGTAAAACGGGCTGTACTTCCCCGTTTAGGGATGGGGCAAACCTTGTATAAACAAAAAACATAGGCGCGATTCACACCGCACCTATGAATGATGTGTATCAATTCCAATCGTGATGGGATGGATATTAGGCGTGGATGAGCATCACTGCCGGTCGTTTGCCCTTATAACCCGGTGTCCCTCATATTGGACGCAAACTTCACTCGATATAAGTTTGCCGTTAATTATATGTTTGTCGTTTATCTTAATCTGTTGTATAAAATATAATTCCTTAATGTTTATGTCTTTCTGCTTGGATGTCATGCAGGAATCACTCTTCGTTGCTGTGTTCCTGTATGAGCGCCTGTTGCAGTTCGTTCGGCATCAGCTCGTATGAGGCGAATTTAGTGGTGAAAGACGCTCTTCCGCCTGTTAGCGAGCTGAGGGCGATGGAGTAGTTTGACAGTTCTTTCAGCGGTATCTTGGCCTGCAATTTCTGGTAGCCGTTCTCCATGTCCATGCCCATTATGAGCGCGCGCCGCCCTTGAAGGTCGCTCATCACGTCGCCTGTAAGCTCGGCGGGAACATATACTTCGAGGTCGTATATCGGCTCAAGTATCTTCGGAGCGGCGTTGCGGAAGGCTTCGCTGAATGCGTTTCTCGCCGCCAGCATGAACGAAAGCTCGTTGCTGTCAACCGGGTGCATCTTGCCGTCATATACTATTACCCGCACGTCTCTTGCGTAAGAGCCGGTCAGCGGGCCGCGTTCCATCTTCTCCATCACGCCTTTCAGTATGGCCGGCATGAAGCGTGTGTCTATCGCTCCGCCTACGACGGTGTTGATGAAGACGAGCTTTCCGCCCCATTCAAGGTCTATCTCTTCGCGTCCCTTGACGTTGAGCTTGCACTCCTGACCGTTTACCTTGTATGTGGTCGGGTCCGGCATACCGTCGGCGTATGGCTCTACTATGAGGTGAACCTCACCGAACTGTCCTGCGCCGCCTGACTGTTTCTTGTGCCGGTACTCCGCGCTTGCGCTCTTGGTGATGGTCTCACGGTATGGTATGCGCGGCTCTTGGAACTCGATCTGTATTTTGTCGATGTTCTCCAAGCGCCATTTCAGCGTGCGAAGATGAAATTCTCCCTGTCCCCTCACGATGGTCTGGCGCAGTTCCTTGCTCTGTTCCACAAGCCATGTCGGGTCTTCCTGCCGCATTCTTGTCAGCGCGGTCATCATCTTTTCGGTGTCACTCTCCTTCACGGCCTTTATTGCCCGCGAGTATTTCGGGTTCGGATACTTGATGAAGTCAAAGCGGTTGTCGCAGTCCTTGCCGTTGAGCGTGTTGCCGGTCTTCACGTCTTTCAGTTTCACCGTGCATCCAATGTCTCCGGCGTTGAGCTGATCCACGGGAATGCGGTTAGCTCCCGCCATTACGAATATCTGCCCGAGACGTTCCCGCGAGCCGCGGTCGGCGTTGGTAAGGTCATCTCCCGGCTTTACGCTTCCGCTCATAACCTTGAAGTACTGCACCTCGCCTATGTGCGGCTCTACGCCAGTCTTGAAGAAGTACAGCGACTGTTGACCGTCTGTGTTGACCGCTATCTCTTCACCGCGGGTGTTGTGTACCTTCGGCATCTCATCTACAAACGGTACGACATTGCCCAAGAACTCCATCAGCCGGCGCACACCCATATCCTTGCCTGCACATACGCAGAAGACGGGGAAGATGCTACGTGTTATCAGTCCCTTGCGGATTCCTTCGCGAAGTTCGTCTTCTGTCAGTGCTTCTGTCTCAAAGAACTTCTCCATCAGGGTCTCGTCGTTCTCGGCGGCGGCTTCTACCAATGCCTTGTGCAGCTCCTGCGCCTTCGCCTTTTCCGTCTCCGGTATGTCCTCGATGGTAGGTGCTCCGCCTTCCGGTCCCCATGAATACTTCTTCATGAGCAACACGTCTATGAGGGCGTTGAAGCCCGGCCCTTCATTAATCGGGTACTGCACCTGCACCACTTTCTGGCCGTAGATGTCAGTCAGACGCTCTATTGTCGTGGCGTAGTCGCACTTTTCCGCGTCCAACTGGTTGACGAGGAAGATGACAGGTTTCTTTAATTTCTCTGTATATCGGAAGTGATTCTGCGTTCCAACCTCCGGTCCGTACTGGCCATTGATAAGCAGTACCGCCGTGTCCGTCACCTCAAGGGCGGTCAATGCCGCGCCGACGAAGTCATCAGAGCCGGGACAGTCTATGATGTTCAGTTTCTTGCCGTTCCATTCAACGTGATAGACGGTTGAGAAAACGGAATATCCGTATTCCTGTTCTACGGGGAAATAGTCGCTTACCGTGTTCTTCTGCGTTATACGTCCGCGGCGGTTTATGATGCCGGCTTCAAACAAGAGAGACTCTGTAAGCGTGGTCTTTCCTGAACCATCGTTGCCAAGCAGGGCGATGTTCTTTATCTCATTGGTCTGGTAAACTCGCATAGGCATAAAATAAAAGGTTAGGTGTTGTTATTTAGGTATAGTCGCTTAATGCCGTTTTGCAATGCGTTTTGCTTGCGTGGTATGGTTAACTAAGCGTTGTAAAATTATAAAGTTTCTGCCTAACGGCCAAATCTTTCTTTTGTTTTTAACTTGCATTAATCAAATGAAATGCTTGTTAACAGCATATTATTTTTTCTCAATACCCACGGGATTATTGATTATCGGGAGCTGGTTTTCGTTGAGACCGAGCAGTTTGCGTATGCCTTCCGTGTCCATCGTGGCGCGTGGTACGGTCGCGAGGCCTACCGACTGGCAATAGAGGTTGATGTTTTCCGACACGTTGCCCGCATCCACACAGCCCATCATCATGGCCTGTTTGTCTTTCTTTCCGAATATGTCGAAGTCAATGACCAGCACCAACGACACCGGCGCGTCGAGCACAAAAGCCTGCCGTCTGCCTTCCTCGCCGGCCACAAGGCTGCGCTTGTCGCCGTCTGCCAGCTTGTCGAGCAGGTTGTCTTTGGCCATGTACTCATAGACACCTGTTGCGTTGAACACGAATAGGCGTATCTCCTGACGGTTCATGGCGGTTGGTGCCGTGCGGTGGTTGTTGTCGCGTGTCATGCCGAACGCAGCCCAACAGAGGTTGCTCAGCTGTTGGTCCGTCAAGGGTGTGCTGCTGAAACTGCGCACGGAGTGGCGTGTGCGCAGTGCCTCTGTTACTGAGGTGGAGTGCCCGTTTACCTCCGGTGAGGGCAGGGAGTACAGTGAGGAACTCTTGGTTATTTCCGTGGTGGCGGAACGGGTTTGGCCTTGTGCGGAGGCGTATGACGCCGTGAAGAGCATGGAGGCGATGATAAGTCTTTTCATAGGATGATTCTTTTGTTATTGGTATGTAGCTTGTTTAATGATGTGTCATAAAGTTATTCCATGCAGACAACATCCGTTATCTCCACCTTATAGCCCTTGCTGCCATACAGTATGCGTTTCTTGTCCGTCCAGTTTGGCTTCATGTCGGCCACGCGTACCTCCATTGTATATTTGCCTTTCGGCAGTGCCGGCGATATGAACCGTATGCCCGATGAAAGTGCTTTGCTGTAAAAGTCAACGGTTCCGGCGAACACTTCGCGTCCCTTGCGGTTGCGGATGGTGACGTCGGCATAGCCGCTGTTTTCGTCGGTATTGCCGAGTACGGCTACCCTTTCTCCTTTGAAAGAAATGGTAAAGCAGTCGCCGACGGTTGATGACGCCCACCGTTTTCCGATGGAGCGGCCTTCAATCCCGACCTTTTTGCCTGTCTCCGGATTCCATGCCTCATAATATTCCGGTATGCCGACAATCCCGTCCTTCACCGTAAGCGGCTGCCATACGTAGGTGGCGGCACTGCGTTGGCGCGGAAACGACCAGCGGTCGCCCATATACAAGTATGTGCCGTTGTTTAAGGGCAGGATGAACGAACACTGGCTGTTCCATGTCAGCGTGCCTTTGGGGCAGAACTCGCCTTTGTATTCCCATGGCCCCGAAAGCGATTTTGATGTCCAGTACATATTGTCGTTGCGCTCCCACGAAGTGGTGTGGGAGGACATCCAGTAATATACGCCGTCCTTCTTCATCATTGCGGGGCTCTCGCCGGCACCTTTCAGACCGCTCATCATGCAGGAATCGAGTGAGTGGAAATCGGGGGACAGCCTGTATATTCCGCCGTGATGCACCAACAGGTAGGCGAGTCCGTCATCGTCAACAAACGATCCTATGTCCCATTTCTTGACGGGTTCACCTTTGTACAGTATAGGTCCTTGGAACACGTATGGCCCGGAGACGGACTTGCTTGTGGCGTAACAGGTGCACGGGTCTTTGTAAGCAAGGTTGTCCGTGTGCATCAGCATGATGTATTCTCCCGTCTTGGGACATTTCAACACCTTCGGACGTTCGCCCACACGGTTGGGTCCCATGCGTCCGTCCTGCTGCCGGGAGAAGGCGATGCTCTCGAATTTCCAGTCCGTAAGGTTGTCGCTGCTGTAACAGCTGAACCCCGTAAACACGTTGGCCGAGTCGGTCTTGTATTCGCCAAACATATAGTATCTGCCGCCATCGTATATGATGTTGGCACCGTGGGCACTTACGGGCTTGTTGTCCTGGTCGTACCATGTAACGCCGCTGACGATGGCTTTTGCCGCGTTTGTCTTGTTGCTCTGCGCATACACAACCACCGAGGTCAGTATGCCAAGCAGGATAAATGTTGGTTTAAGTCTCATTTCTTTTGGGGTTTTGTTTTATAGTCAGTTAGTGGTCTTTATATGAACGGTACGGGCTTCGTTTGTAAAAGGGTGCTGATTACCGTGCAATCAGGTGCTGATCACAATGTAATCAGGTGCTGTTTGCGAGGTAATCAGGTGCTGATTATAACCGTATCTTTTTGCCGTTGGTTATCAAGTGGTTATGAACCGGTCTGCGGAACTTTGCCGGGCAGGCGTCATTCGTCATACTGCACCAGCCATTTCCTGTCCTCCTCATCGTCCAACAGCGGCAGCAATGCCTTGACAACCCGTTTGTGGTAGTTGCGCAGCCATTCCTTTTCCTCCGTTGTCATCATGTCCCACACTATGGGCGTGGTGTCGATGGGGCAGAGGGTCAGCGGCTCCATGCGCAGGAATCTGCCGAAAGGCGTTTCGTCGCCGGGTATGATCAGCATGGTGTTCTCCGTGCGTATGCCGAACTGTCCCTCCACGTACAGGCCGGGTTCGTCCGTCACTGTCATGCCGGCATGAAGCGGCGTAGGGTTCCAGTCCATGCGGATGGAGTGGGGATCCTCATGCACCGCGAGGTGCGCGCCTACGCCATGTCCGGTGCCATGGAGGTAGTTCATGCCCTCACGCCACATTACGCTGCGGGCAATGGCGTCAATCTGCGTTCCCGTTGTGCCGTCGGGGAATTGCAGCGTGGCAAGGGCAATGTTGGCTTTCAGCACCAGTGTGTAAGCCCTGCGCATGCTGTCTGTCAGCGACCCGAGGGCTATGGTGCGGGTGATGTCGGTGGTGCCGTCGGCATATTGCGCCCCGCTGTCTATCAGTATCAGCCCCTCCGGCCTCAGTTCTGCATCGGATTCCGCCGTTGCCGAATAGTGTACGATGGCGCTGTGGGCGTTGTAGCCGGCAATGGTGCTGAACGACAGGTCGCGGAACATAGGGTGGGCGGAGCGTATCTCCGCCAGTTTCTGGCTGACGCTTGTCTCCGTCTGCCCTCCGGCTTCAACGGCGGGCTTCAGCCATCGCAGGAATCTTACCATGGCCGCGCCGTCACGCAGCATGGCTTGGCGGAAGCCCTCTGTCTCCGCCGGGTTCTTTATCGCTTTCATGGCGGTGACGGGTGATGCGCCGTCAACGGCGTTGGCGGCGATGATGTTGTACAGGGAAAAGCAGGTGGCATTGCTGTCGCACAGTATCCTCTCCTCCTTGTGCCTTTCCAGAAAGGCCTTGAAACCGCCGTAGGGATGTACGCTTACTCCCGCAAGGCGCATCTGTGCGGCGGCTTCTTCCGTCATGCTGTCGCCGTTGGCGAAAAGGTGTACTTCGGTATCGCTTATATATAGGAACGCGACGAAGATGGGTGTATATGCCACGTCGCAGCCGCGCAGGTTCATTGTCCACGCTATGTTCATGAGGTCTGTGGTGATGTGGGCTTGGCAACGCCGCTTGCGCATGACCTCCCTTATCCTCGCTATCTTGTCGGCAACGCTCTCTCCGGCATACTCCATTGGGTGGATGCGTATCTCGCCGTGGGGTATTGCCGGCCTGTCTTTCCATAACATACGCATGGCGTCGTAGTTGGTGCGCACGGTGATGCCGCCGAGTTTTCGCAGCTCCCTCTGCATTGCCGTGACCTCTGCATAGCTCATCACCATGCCGTCAACGGCAACGTCTGTGCCGCCGTAGGCTGACAGCTTTTGCGAAATCCACTGGATGACGGTTGGCGTGCCGGCAAGTCCCTCCTTCATTAGCGTGATTCCCGTGCCTTCCAGTTGCTGTGACGCTTGCAGGAAATAGCGGGAGTCGGTCCACAGCGCGGCTTCCGTGAGTGTGACGGCAACGGTGCCGGCAGAACCGGTGAAGCCGCTGAGCCACTGTCTCGCCTGCCAGTGCGGGGCGGGATATTCGCTGTTGTGCGGGTCTGTGCCCGGGAATATGATGACATCGATGCTCTCTGCGCGCATCTCATGCCTCAGACGCTCTAAACGTTGGGTAATGTTGTTCATGTCGATGTATTTTGCAAGATAGACTTTACAAAGTTACTTCAATTTTGGTATAGAGACAAAAGAAATGCAAAATAATTTCGGTATTACCACATTTTTTGCTAATTTTGCATTGGATTAAAAACAAGACAAGGATAATAATACATTAACTTTTAATTGGAATTATGGCATTTTTGACAAATGAGAAACTGACTATCGTCGGCGCAGCCGGTATGATTGGTTCTAACATGGTACAGTCGGCTCTGATGATGGGTTTGACAAGTGAGATTTGTCTCTATGACGTTTTCTCACCGGAAGGCGTTGCTGAGGAAATGCGTCAGTGTGGATTCGGCGATGTTAAGATTACGGCTACAACGGACGTTGCCGAGGCTTTCACCAACGCCAAGTATATAATCTCTTCCGGTGGCGCTCCACGTAAGGAGGGCATGACACGTGAGGATCTGCTTGCGGGCAACTGTAAGATTGCCGAGGAGCTTGGCCTTAACATCAAGAAGTACTGCCCGGACGTGAAGCACGTGGTTATTATCTTCAACCCGGCAGACCTTACCGGCCTTGTTACGCTTCTTTATTCCGGCTTGAAGCCAAGTCAGGTTACGACACTCGCAGGCCTTGACTCAACACGTTTGCAGTCTGCCCTCGCAAAGAAGTTCAACGTGCAGCAGAGTCTTGTGACCGGTTGCCGCACCTTCGGCGGACACGGTGAGCAGATGGCTGTGTTCGGTTCAAAGGTGAAGGTTGGTGACCGTAACCTTACGGACATCATCGGTACGGATGAGTTCCCGACGGAAGAGTGGGAGGCTATGAAGACTGCCGTGATACAGGGTGGCAGCGCTATCATCAAGCTCCGCGGACGTTCTTCTTTCCAGAGCCCTTCATACCTCTCTGTGGAGATGATTCGCTCCGCAATGGGTGGCGAGCCTTTCGCTTGGCCTGCCGGCACATACGTGAAGACAGACAAGTATGACCACATCATGATGGCTATGGACACGACCATAGACAAGGACGGATGCCACTACACTGTGCCGCAGGGAACAGCGGAGGAGAACGCGAAGCTGGACGCTTCATACGAGCATCTCTGCAAGATGCGTGACGAGCTTGTTACGCTCAACATCGTTCCGGAAATCAGCAAGTGGAAGGAAATCAATCCTAACCTCTAAGAGGAAATCCTACGTTACCCAACAAACAACAAACCGCACTGAGGGCTGTGAAACCCAAAGTGCGGTTTTTTCTATGGTTGGAAGGTTGTTGGTGTTAGGTTGGGAAGTTATGGGTTGAAGGCCGTAGGGGTGTTGTCTGTTTTACTGGCGTGACCTTCTACCCCAAACAACTACTACCTCCTAACTTCGGAGTTAGAACTTCTTTCCCCTGATGATATTGCAGAACGTGAGCCATAGAATCTTTGCGTCCATCCAGAAAGAATGGTTCTCAAGATAGTAAAGGTCAAGCTCCAGTCGTTTCAACATCTTCTCCATCGTGTCGGTATAGCCGTTATACAGCGTGGCGTAGCTGGTTACGCCCGGTTGTATCCGGTATAACAGGCTGTAACGTGGGTCGTGTTCCATTATCTGGTCTATAAAGAATTTTCTTTCCGGACGGTAACCGATGAGGGACATATCTCCACGTAATACGTTCCATAATTGCGGCAACTCGTCAAGGTGATGGGCGCGAAGGAAACGGCCGAATGTTGTAAGCCTTTCGTCGTCAATGTCTGTAAGCTGGGGTATGCTGTCCTTTTCGCTGTCAACAATCATTGTGCGGAATTTCAGTATCATGAAAGGTTTGCCGCCGCGTCCTATACGTTCTTGGGAAAATATTGCGGAATCTTTTGACGTAAGGCGAAGACCTATAAAGATGCACAGTAGCAGCGGACTGCATATTATCAATGAAAGAGAGGATAATATTATGTCGATGGCTCTTTTAATCATATTTTGTCTAATTGGCTATACACAGAGTTGTTGCTGATGTATTCTGGAACAATCTCTTTCATTACTTTTACAATTTCCATGTTGTCGTAGGTCTTGCATACTTCGCATAGGCGTTCTTCATTGCGTAAAGCCTCCTTGTAAGGATATTCTCTCACCATTGCGACATGAATCTTCGGATGCGCGGTGGGCAGCGTCTTCTCTGCTTCGCTCAACACTTCTTCAAATAGTTTCTCGCCTTCGCGCAGTCCTGTATATTTTATCTCGATGTCCTTGGCGTTTGACAATGCTATCATGCGTTTTGCAAGGTCTGCTATGCGTACGGGCTTGCCCATGTCAAATACAAAGATTTCACCTCCGTTGCCGAATGTGCCGGCTTGCAACACTAACTTGCAGGCTTCTGAAATGAGCATGAAGAAGCGTATGATGTCCGGATGTGTCACGGTTATAGGGCCGCCGTTGCGTATCTGCTCGCGGAAGATTGGTATCACGGAGCCATTGGAACCGAGAACGTTGCCGAACCGGGTCGTGACGAACTGTGTGGTTCCCTTTACCTCGCCTGCCTTTATTGCGGCATTGAGGGACTGGGTATAAATCTCGCATATTCTTTTGGAACACCCCATGACGTTGGTCGGGTTGACAGCCTTGTCGGTAGAAATCATCACGAACTTCTTTGTGTTATATTTCACGGCAAGGTCCGCAATGACACGGGTGCCATAGACATTGTTCATTACTGCCTCGGCGGGGTTGTCCTCCATCATCGGTACATGCTTGTAGGCTGCGGCATGGAACACATAATCCGGATGGTGTTTGCTGAATATCCTCTCCATGCGTGTCTTGTTGGTAATGCTTGTCACGATGGTAGAGCACTCAACGTTTGGAAAAGATTGCGCCATCATCAGCCTTGTATTGTGCATCGGGGTTTCCGCCTGGTCTATCAGGATCATCTTCTTTGGATGGAAGGTAGCTATCTGCTTGACCATCTCATTGCCGATACTGCCTGCCGCACCTGTTATAAGAATGCTTTGGTCGCGCAAGAGATTGCCTACCGCCTCCATGTCGATGTCTATCTGTTCACGCGGCAGCAAGTCTTCAATCTCAACACGGTGCAGCATTTGCCTGTGGTCTATCTCCGATGTTCCATCCCATTCTTGAGCTTCAGGCATCATGTATATCTTTATGCCGGCATCCGTAAGGTCGCTTATGAGCCTTTGGTTGTTACGGAATTCCTCCGTGATGAGCGGAGATACCATCAATGCCTTGATATTGTTGTCCAGCATACGTGGCACAAGCCTTATGTCAGAAGGAAAAACCGGTACGCCCATGAGGAATCGATGCTGTATCTCCTTGTCAGGAGACACGAATCCTTTGAGCATATACTTGGCGGGTCTTTGGTTCCGCAGGCTTTTTGCAAGGCCAACACCGCCGGACTTTGTTCCATATATATATATGTATTTCGTATTGCCGTTAAGGTTGCCTATGTCGAACAGTGTCTTTACCAGCACGCGCCATCCCCACATGGCAAGTGTTCCAAAACAGAAAGTGAACAGCGTGACCCGCAGGCCGGGGAATATTACGTTATCCTGTTCAAAGAAAATAATACGCACCAACAGCACGCAGGCGGAGCCGACAAGGTTTGCCAAAGCCACGTTGTAAAGGTCTATGAATGAAGAGTAACGTACGATGTTGGAGTAAGTGTGGAATGTCTTGAATCCAATAAGGAAGAACACCATGCACACTGACAACGAGAAGAACTTTGGCCAGAAGTAGTTTACGACGCCGTTGCCGCCAAGGACGCAATAATATCCGAAAAAGAAAAAGAACAGCAGTATGGCACAGTCCACCGTAAGGATACACCAATAAGGCAGTGCATCCTTGCTGAAGTACCAGTGTATGAGTTTATGTATGAATTTCATTATTATGAACAATCTATTTTTAAGATAGATGCTATATTCTTATTTCAGGAAATGCTTGGCAAAAGCGTTGGCAATGAAGAAACATACGTTAATGGCTGCCGATAACCGTGGAATGTTCTCGTCCTGCGTCTGTATCTGCCATACCTGCCTTACACTTTTATATTTGTTTGATGACAGCGAACCTGCCAAGATGCGGTAATGTGTCAGCACCTCGTCAAGTCCATAGAACACAGAACCGTTGCGCATCAGCATCAACCATGTGGCATAGTCCTGTCCGCCACGGCGTAGCGGCATTGTGAAATTGCCCGTTTTGTTGCGGTCTATTATCACTGTGGAGGTGGCAATCATCGTGTTGTGGAGCAGGAAATCGTATTCTATAATATCCTTTACCCTCCTTACCGCACCGAGGTGGTTCCCATTTTCGTCCATCGTGTCCATGGCAGTGCAGCTCATGGCGGCATCTTTCTCGTCCATGAATGCCAACTGCTTCTCTATCTTGTCACTGCACCACAGGTCGTCACTGTCAAGAAAAGCCACATACCGTCCGCCGGCAAGATGCAGGGCGGTATTGCGTGCCACCGCAGCTCCCTCGTTCTTTTTAAGTCTGTGGTAGATTATATAGGGATGCCTGTTGGAATACTCCGCAATGATTTTCGCGGAATCGTCCGCAGAACAGTCGTCAACCAAA
Source organism: Prevotella sp. (assembly GCA_017623655.1). Classification (GTDB taxonomy): domain Bacteria; phylum Bacteroidota; class Bacteroidia; order Bacteroidales; family Bacteroidaceae; genus Prevotella. The sequence goes on along the minus strand of JAGAON010000009.1, from coordinate 317,218 downwards.
ACAACTTCTATATCTTTGTAAGATTGGTTGAGTACAGATTCTAACGTCGCTCCTATGAATCGTGCTGCGTTATATACCGGTATTATCACCGAGACCGTCCTGTTGTTATACTGTGTCATGATATTCAATATACGACCGTCAGCCATTCCTTTTTGCTTCCCAGCTTCCCCCTTACACAGTCAAGATAAGTGAGATGTAATTCCTTTGTCACCTTTCCCTGTTCTCCTGTTCCCACTTTGTAGCGGTCTATGGTGTAAATCGGTGTTATCTCCATAGCAGAGCCACAGAGGAATGCTTCATCGGCCAGATACAGTTCCGTGCGGTCAATGGTTCGTTCCTTTACCTCTAATCCCAATTCTTCTTTTGCCAGACGGATGATAGTGTCACGTGTAATGCTTTCCAGCACACTGTCTGTTAGCTGCGGAGTAACCAGTGTGTTGTCCTTCACCATGAAGAAACAACTTCCCGGGCCTTCCGCCACTTTCCCGTCCCTGTTGAGGAATATGCAGGTGTCATAGCCATTGCGCAGTGCCTCACGCTGTCCCACGCGGCTGTTTATGTAGTTTGCTCCGCACTTTACGCGCGGTGACAGGTTGTCGTCGCTTATTCTTCTCCATGAGGTTACGCAACAGTTCAACCCTTTCTTATTGTATTCTGCGCTGGTCTTACCGCGTGGGATAGGTGCAACGAACATTTCCACAGGGCTTTCTGAACCCCATGAACCAAAACCATCCACAAAAAGCGTCTGGCGCACAGATATGTTTTCGTAATATTCATTGGCCTTTACTGTGTCTATAAGGGCTTTCTTGAAATCTTCTTTCGTGTATGTGCAGTCTAATTGCAGAAGCTTTGCGGAGCGTAGCAGACGGTCGTAATGGTCGTTCAGGCGGAACATGTACAGCTGCTGCTCTTCTTCGTTCCAGTAACCGGGGATTCCTTCAAATACGTTCAGCCCAAACTGCGACGTTGGAGACAGCACGTTTATTCTGGCATCGTTAACATTCAATATTTGGCCTTTTAGCCAGATGACTCTGTTAGCTACATCATATTTCATAATTACAGGAGTCTTGTTGTTCTTATCGTAAATTAGTCGGGAATGTGGGCAATGCGTTTTACCTCTTCATCCGATAGTTCGGCCGATTCGTCAGCAGTGCATCCCTCCTTTATCTGTTCATTGATATTGGAATTTTGAAATACCTTGGCGAGTGACCACCATAGTATCTTTATGTCAATCCATACACCTTCTTTTTTGAATAAATCAACATATTCGCCGTCCAGCGTGGCTTTTTCCGCCCATGAGTTCTCGTTGCGTCCCTTGCATTGTGCCAGTCCGGTGATGCCTCCTTTCACTTGGAAGCGTTTTTTGAATTTCTTGTTGAGGGTGTCAAAGTCTCCCAATTCGTAAGATACGCATGGCCGTGGTCCCACTACCGATATGTCACCTTTCAGAACGTTGAAGAATTGCGGAAATTCATCGATACTTGTGCGGCGCAGAAACGCCCCGACTCTCGTTACCCGGGGGTCATTGTCGTATGAGAAAAGCCCGGTGCCGGTCTGCTCTGCGCCAGTCACCATGGAGCGGAATTTTAACATCCGGAAGATGCGCCCGTCTTTTGTGCGCCTGTCCTGTTTGAAGAATACAGGTCCTTTGGAGTCTAATTTTATGGCGATGGCAACTATAATCCATACCGGTATCAGCAGGATTACCGCGCACAGGCATGAGACTATGTCGAAAACTCGTTTTAAGAACAGGTTGACCTTATACATATCCCTAAAAGTTGAACGTGTGGAACAAATCATCAAAGGTTTCGCCTCTTTTTATTACCTCAACCTTTTCTCCGCAGATGTCTATCACGGGGAAGTTGGGAAGGATGAATGGCGGTTTCATAACCAGTGAATATGACCCGCAGTTACTTATGACAACAGCGTCTCCATGTGCAAGGCTGCCGTTGTAACCGTGGTACAGTACATCGTTTTCAATGCAGGTAAAGCCAACGAGGTCGGCGTCAGTATATTCCTTCCGGTGTCCCCCCATGGGGATAATCTTAAGCGGCGGGTTCACTCCGCTCATGCTGATGTTCTTCTGGCTGCCAAGTACGGAGACTATGGCCTTGCCTCTTACGCATTTTATTGTTTTTACTGTCCCGATGAATTTCATGCAGTCGCCCACTATGGCGGAACCGGGTTCTATCAGCAGTTCGGGCTTAACGTCATGGTCTTTGAAATAGTCTGCGAAGACTGTCGCCGCAGCTTTGGCGTAAGCGGCATAGTCCGGTATTTCAGAAGCGAACTGCGCTTTCAGTGAGTCGTCCATCTTGCCGAACAATCCTCCACCTATGTCTATCCTTTCCGGTATGATACCCAAGCTGTCTATGAGGGCGACCATACCCTTGGCTCTTGCCGGCCAGTATTCTATCTGCCTTTTGGCAAAGTGGCATTGCAAACTCCTGAACTTGATGTTGGGCGTAGTGGTGGCTAACGTCACCGCCTCCATGAAGTCATGTCCGTTTGTGTCGAAACCGAAGCGTGACACCACACCGTCGCCTACATCGTAGTTGCAGCGGATGCCCACGCTCAGTGTCTTGTCCTTATGGTGTGCCGCCAAATCCATAATAAAAGCTGCCTCCTCGGCGGAATCAATATTCACCGTTCCGCCGGCGAGGAGGAATGCTTCTGCGATAGCGGGGGTCTTTATAGGGCCGTTCCATATTATCCTTTCAGGCTTCACGCCTATCCTTCGGGCAATCTCCAGCTCCATTTCCGAAACGACTTCGGCATAACCGCCCGATTCATCGACTATTTTGCATAGCTTGGGCGTGTAGTTGGTCTTGTAAGAGTATGCGATGTTGAAGTTAGGGTATATGGCCGAAAACTCCTTTTTCAGTTCAGCGAAGTTCTTGCTGAACTGCTCGGAGTCCAATAGATAGAAAGCCTCACCGTAGTCTTTCCTCAATTCTTTTATAATGGACGGACTAATCTTCATTCTTGCTTGCTTTTGATAATGTTGACAATCTCCGCAACCTTCTTTGCCACTTCTGCCTTGTTGGTGTCGTATGCCTCGTCAGTCGTAGATTCCATGGAAGCCTCGAAGCCACGCAGTTTCTTCATGTTCTTCATGAATACATCTTCCACTTCGTTGACATCTTTGCATGAAGCCACGTCACAGAAACTCCGTGAAAGGATTACCTGAGTTGAGCCGAGACGGAAGTGTTCCATCACTATCCGCTCTGCGGGTAGTGTACCCTCACCTATCCTTGCTATGCCGCCGAAACCGTATGGTATCCCCGCGGCCTTGATGCGTGTGCAGATGTCTTCCACCATGCCGTTTGCCAATGGTTCAAACATGAATGTCTGCCCATAGCTGAGGTGCAGGTCGTTGAGCCCTATGTGTATGCTGTCTATGCCGCTGATGGCCAGTACCTCGTCAAGACACTCGTAAGCCTCACGCGTTTCCAGCAACAGCATGGTTTTGCATCTGCCGTTGACGCAGGACAGGAACGTGCGTACATCTGCCGCGGACTTCCACATGGGCAGCATGATGATGTCCGCCCCGTTGCTGATTACGGCGTCAACCTCGTCTTGTGTCCCCTCATATATGGGGTTAATGCGAACCAAGAGTCCTGATGACGTGAGAACATCCTTTACGGCTTTCACGTCGGCTATGGTGTGTTGTGACTTCACCGTGTTCATGCCTTTCTGGCGTTCCTCTTTGCCTCTCGTCTCAAGGTCAACAAAAATCCAATCCGTGCCATATTTTTCTGCTATCAGTGCGACAGACGGATTGTTTGTTATATACATTAATTTAAGATTCATGCTATATTAGGCGGCCTTTTCCTTTGTTTGTTTTGAATGTAATATATTTATAAACGTGCACATTTTTATTTTATTGTATGATGCCAGCTCCAATGTTATTAAAACGTGAGTCCAATGCTGGCATGCCGGCATCGGGCCGTCTTGCAAAAGGGTGCTGTTTACCGTGTGGTTAGGTGCAAATTGCATCGTAATCAGGTGCTGTTTACATGGTAATCAGATGCAAATTACGTCCGGTTTCGTTTATTGTTGAGTATCAGATGGTTTGCGGGATAAGAACAAGGCAGTACTTTTTGATTGTGAGTGTACTCCGGAGAACAAAAATCCCCGCCATTACCAAAAGTAATGGCGGGGATTTTTCATGTCACTGTTATGTTTTTTTATCTGAGTTTGCACAGGCAATAATATGTTTTGGGCATATAGATATTCAGGAAGCGGGCTATGAGTAGCAGTATGAATTTAGCCTTTTGGTATCTGCGCATAAAGGTCATTATGTCGCTGGTGGAGCGAAGGGGGTGGCGGAAGAATGCCTTTCTCTCGTCTATGCTCATTGCAATGATTTTCTCCTTTTCCGCCTTTTCCGTGTCGTGGTCATTGTCGCACTTCCCGCATATATGAGCGGTAATATATACGGGGAAACCCGCCTTACTGGCTTCGATGCCGTATGCCCAGTCGGCGCAGCTGTGTGTGTATGCTTTGTCGAAGATACCTATCGTTTCCGTCACTTCATGTGAGACCAACAGAATGTTGGCGTTTGTCATCCGGCATGGCTGTGGCGTTCCATTTGGGTGCATGGTGTATGACCTGCCTATCAGCGGCTTACTGTATTTCTTGCCTCCGTAAGTTATTTCTTTACCGTCGCTGCTGGAACAGACACCGGAGTAAATGCCGGCTTTGCCGTGTTCTTTCAAAGCGAAATGGTGCGTGGCCATCAGTTCGCTAAAAGCCTCCAGGTTTAACAGGGTGTCATCGTTCATCAGCAGGAAGAAGTCCCACTTGCGTTGTTGTGCGAGGGCGGCATTCCATGCCATGCGCATTCCGCCGGCCCAATAGAGCGAGCCGTCACCTTGCAGTATGGTGATGTCTTTATCGGCAAATGTCGAGAGTATGGCATCTGCCGTACCGTCAGTACATCCGTCATCGGTGAGAAAAACTTTGACAGTGATTCCGCCAGTGTTGTGTCTGTTATAGTGTTCTTCTGCATAGAACAGTGACTGCAAGGCTTTCAGCGTATAATTCTTGCGGTTGAAGCAGGTTATGATAACAGCGATATTATCCATTTTTTATGATAATCAGTGGGATTTCTTGTTAATGGTGGCAGGATTGCCGTTCGCAATGCAATAGTCCGGCACATCCTTTGTAACTACTGAACCAGCCCCGACTATTGCGTGCCGGCCTATTGTTACCCCTTTGAGTATGATGGCTCTTGCACCGATAAACGCCCCTTCGCAAATGTGTATAGGTGCCGACTTTGTTTGTTTCATGTCGTTATGAATACGTGCCTCGTAGTCAAGGGGGTGGGAGTCGGTATCCGTGATTATGCAGCCGGAGCCGATGAGAACATTATCGTCTATTGTGACGGACAGGGTAGCATTTATGGTGCTGCCGGATATGCCCACGTTGTCACCTATTTTCAGTATTCCGCCGTCTTGCAGAATGCTGAATACGCATGGTTGTATTAGGCCGATGGAGTTGGAGACTACGGTGTTGTTGCAGTGGAATCTTCTTCCTATTTCTATCCTTCCTCCATATTTTTTCCTGAGTATCCGGTCGTACCATGCGCGTTTTATGATGCGTGGCCGCCCGATGACATTCCATGATGAGTCAAACCGCATACCGCTGCGTTTGCAGTTTATGTATGTAGGGATTATTTCATAGAATATCCTGTATATCTTGTATAGTAGCTTCTGATTCATACCTTTATAGCTCTTCTATAAATTGTATTACCCTTTGTATCTGTTTTTGGGGAGATTTGTTCTCGATGATAAACGATGAAGCCTGTCTCCCGAAGTCAGCGAGAACATTCTCCGGCATATTGCATATCTCCATTATGCGTTGTGCTATTCCTCTTGCGCTATTGTCATTGAAATAGAACAGGTGTTCATCATATTCTTTTGGCAGGCATCTGAGGCGCGACATTAAAGTGGGAGTACCGGATGCCATGTATTCCAATGTCTTAGAAGGAAAGAAATATGGTGTGAACTCTTCATCCTCAAGCACTGGATTTACCATGACGGTGGCGGCCTGTTGCAGTCTCATCAGTTCCGTCCGGTTCTTTTTGCCGATAATCTTTATTCTTGAGTCTTTTTCTGCATATTGACAGACAAGGTGTTCCAATCCTCCATTTCCCCGTATCCACAAGCGGTATTCCGGTGATGTAATATGTGTAAAAGCCTCGAGCAGAGTACGTATGCCATAACGTTCACCGAGATTACCTGTGTACATTATAACTTTGTTCTTGTCTTTTTCTACATGTTCCGGCGATGTCTCGTCGTTGTAGATACCTTCCATCAGCAGCCAAGGCTTTCCTTTCATCGGAAGTCTCTCGGTCATGGCTTGCGCGAGTAGTATGTAACCGTCAACACCATCCAGACACAGTTTGTTCCGGGTTTGCGGAGAGATAATGTCGTTTATCCTTGTGAGTAATGTCCGATTTGTATCTATGTACTCCGGTAAATCGGTTACAAGAAGTATTATTTTGATAGTGGGAAATTCCTTCTTTAATTGTGGAATGATATGCGAGAAGTTGAAATTGTATAACAGAATAACCTTTTCTCCTTTATTCTGACCATCCCATTTCCTGATGGCGGCAAGCGTTTTGCGTCTTATTTCAAGTCGTTTGAAGTATGCAATGTTATGATACGGCAGGCTTGTTACGTTTCCGTTGCTGTATCCGGGAACGACAGTGGACTTTGCAAACGCGGGGAATGAGCCCATGGGAGGTATGTTTATGATTCTTGGTTTTATGTCATTAGCGTTAAATCCTCTGATGATGGCGGTGTTCAGATTGTGTGATGCCCAATTCAGTCCTATCTTGGAAATTTTGAAGCATTGTTCTGATAAGTTGCCCGGATAGTATTGTGACAGGAAGAGAATGTTCATATTTTGGCAATAGTGTAAATTTGTTGACGGACGAGGTCGGTTCTAAGTGTCTCTACCGCAGGTTTGCTACATTTTTGTATAGGTTATGGATGCAAAGATAGCAAAAAGTTTCTGATTGCGCAAGTACATTATATGAAAATGTGGTATTACAGTCTCATAATATCGAGTGCTTGCATTTAGTTTTTAAGTATTAATATGGCGAGAATTGTAATATACAGATAATGCCTCCATTACACAATAACACGGTAATGGAGGCGTTGTCTATATGTCTTTCTTGTTACGCAAATATCTCTTGGTAAGCGTTGGCAATTTCGTGCCAGCTATACTCTTTCCTTAATTGTTCGAAGTTGGCAATGTTGTCAGTCAGTTCATTATATAGATTCTTGTTTTCCCACAATCGTATTATGGCATCTGCCAGTGCTTCTGCTGACTCTGGTTCTGTGAGTAGGCCGAATTGGTCATTGCCTATTATTTCCTTGAAACTTCCTAATGCAGAGGCTATGATAGGTTTGCCGAAGACGAAGCATGTTTGTGGGATGCCACTTTGAGAGGCTGTCTTGTGTGGGCACACTACGGCATAGGCATGTTGAAGAAGATGTGCGAGCTCATCGTTTTCTATATATTTGTTCAGGAATGAAACGTTTGGATTATCTTTTATGGTGTCAAGCGAATCGTCATGTCCTTTGCCGGCGATAACAAACTTTATGTCTTTTCGTTTCCGGTGTATAATTCTGATGGCTTGTGCAAAGGTGTCAACGCCCTTGTATGGTTTCAGATGTCCGAAGAACAGAAAATAATTTTCACCCATGTCAATTGAGGTGTTCCTTAGCATATACTTATATGTCTCGAAACAGCCAAAACGCAGGTCGTGGACAAGATGTGGGGTGACGTCTTTATATTTTAGTATGTCATCTTTTGATTTATCGGAAAATACGACTATTGGTATTTGTTTTGTAAATACAGTTTTTAGAAACGGTGGCGTATGGTCAAAGTCCGGATTGTAATGATTGCACACTTCATGCAGTGAGACTATTTTTGTGCCGTCTATATTCTCAATGAGCGGTATATAGTCTTCATCCCAGTATTTGGAGATGAAGTTTACCATATCATAATTCTCTTTATTCAGTTTCTTGGCAATCTGTCTGAGTCTCATTATCCTTGGCCAGTGGACGATGCTCCTGAGTAATGGAACAGAAGCAAACGGACGCATGACACTGAGGTACATGAAACGGAACTTGGAAAAGTCAAGGTAATCTCTCATGTGTTCGTAGTACTCTAACGGAACTTCTCCAATGGCACTGTGGCATGGTATTTCCTTGAAAGTGAAGGCTTCTTCCTTTATTATATGACTGCTGCCCAATTCATACAGATCCACTTGACAGCCTCTATCGATGAATTGTTTGATGAGAGGAAGTGTGGAACCTGTGAAACCGGTATCTATGAAAGCTATTTTCTTCATACTGCATTAGTATTAAAGGACTGTAATATTTTTGACATCATGCCTTTATATTTCTGATAATATATATCGGCAAATGCGTTTGATTTATCCAAGTCAAAGGTTCGAAGACGAAGGTATATGTCATTAGGGACTGGTGCAGAGTATCTTCTGGAAATGCAGCTTGTTCGCCAATCTGCCAATCCTGCGGTTTCTAATATGTGTCGTATCTTACTTGATTTGTCTGAGGTAAGGAGACCGTTAAACCTCTTTAATCCGTAGTTGTCGAAACTAAAGAATGGAGTTCCCGTATGCAAGCATACCACTATGGGGTGCATGTTATTACCCACATATCCCGCAGAATACTTGATAATGGCGAACCAATCGAGCGGTGATAGTGGAAGACTTATAGTCTTACGCATTTGTCCAAATCCTTCTTTCTGTGAGAATGGTAATTTGATGCAGGTGCAACCATCTGCCTTTGTAATCTTCTGAAAGTCGTTAATCCATTGTTGTGAAACGGATTTTTCGTTGATAAAACTGAGAAGTATATACTTTTCTGGCAGGTTATATTTCCGTAGTATTTCTTCTTTACTTGGCAAAAGGCAGCCGGCATTATGCAGGAAAGCAAATACGGGGTCGGGAGTAACCAGTGGTACTGATGCACCATTTGTCACGTGTGCAAACATATTTTGTGTCCATGTGTCGCGTACAGATACGTATTTATAAGACAGGATTTGTCTTTTCATCGCTTCGCATGTAGCTTTTGGGAAGAATTTATATTGAGAATCCTGACAGGAAGCAGAGAGTACAGCAACAGGTATAGGATGAGGTAATAAATCATTCCATAACGCCCAAAAAGGATTAGGAAATAGTCTGTCGCTGGTTGCAGGTTCTATGCCGATAATTGTGCGGCATGGAAACACTGTGCGTTCTCTTCTTGTATGGTGTTGACATACGGCATCGCTACCTATAATTACGGCTTCTATTCCTTCTTTTCTTATTACTTCTGCCACCTCTTGCTCAGTGCGGCAGAGAGGTGTTTCATGCCATAGAAACTTACGCAATTGTTTATGGGCTGACAGTTGCACAGCAGGTGTGTAATTACTGTAACTTTCTTCCAAATCGGCAGCAACCCAATTAATAACAATAGGGCTGTGAGCGTGATTTTTCAGGTACATATATGTAGAAAGAAGTTGCAGCGTCGCACCAAAATTTATTGCTGAATGATATGCTAATAATCCAATTTTCATGTTTTATTATGAACTTAGTATATTCCGAGGTTATATATATATTGATACTTAAATCCTTGGGACATAATGAGGACTCCTTTCGTTCCACCTGTGCGTCCGCCAATAAAACAGTCGCATTGTGTGAGTAACCATATTGCAGAGAGATATTGTAAGGCAGCAGTATAAGGATCAAAGTTGGGGATAGTTCTGCGCCTTGTCTCTGCAAGCAGTTCGCCCTTGGATATGTTTTTTTGACAAAAGCGCTCTTGCTCTATGTAAAGCAGATGACTGCCAAAATGAGATTGGAAGATGTTTAGAATGTCTTGGTCTTCGGTGGCGAGGAAAACAGTGTCGCAGTTATAATGCTTCATAGCTTCTTTTGTGTCTTCTATGACCATTTGCGGCGTGGGTTGGATAGGATGCCCTTTCGGTTTTAGTGATGTATAATCAGTGCCTCTACATAATACTCCTATGATATTCTTTCTGTTTCCAAATACTTTGTTCTTAATATCGAGTAGATATTTCTCCGTATTCTCGTTGAAGTGTATATGTTTTTGATACAAGTCCCGAAAGAAACGTATTCGTTCTGCATTATTATAGAAAGCGTCTTGTCCCATAAGATATTTGGGCGTTGGCGACGGTTCCAGTTTATTGATAACAATATTTTTTGCTTCAGACACATCTGCAAGTGTATATCCATACGGCTGCTTGAAGAACATTTCCCATATATTTGTCTTTCCTTTCATTTCTGGGCGTGTGTACTGTGTAATATAAGACTGTAAGTCTATGATGCTGATCCAACCTTTTTCTTCTGCGTATGCAATGTGCATGAGAGCTTTATTCATAAGCCAGAACAGACCGCCGTTGGGGTCATCGCAGCCGATAAGATAGAAAGTCTGTTCAGGAAACTTGCTACCGTTGCTAATGCGACGTTGCCTGTGTTTGTACGTTTTATACCAGTTATAGAGGAAAGGGGCGCAGTTTGCGATAAATGTATTTAGGGTTGCTTTATTCATAAGTGGCAGAATGAAGTTCTATGTTAAAGAATTCTTGTTTATGAAAATGGATTTTAGACGAAATACATCTTTCCATCCCCACAACAAAGATTTGCACTGCATAAAGAATACAGGTCTGTATATTGGGATGAAAAGATGAATAAACCATCCTGCTATTAATTGTGTTATGCAGGCAATGACGCACACTCCAACAATACCATAGGTAGGAATGACCAATAAATTCAAGACGACACAGGCAATGCAACCGCTCAGGCTACGGATAACAAAATATTTTTGCAATCCGTCTATAATGAGAAATTGTCCGGAAATAACATTGAGTGTAGTTCCAATAGTCTTGAAAGACAATATTTGAAGAGGGATAACGGCAAGTTGATAGGCAGGTCCAAAGGCCTCAATTATCATGTAGTAAGCTAACAGGGATGTTATTATAGACAAAGCAATACTTGCCCATACTGTTACGTTTAGTACTTGTTGGCTTCTTTGTTTGTATTGTTGCTCGTCCTTTTTCTTTATTTTTACGAGCATAGGTGATATTGTTTGTATTATAATGGTAGGTACGAAGAGTAGAATCTCCACTATCTTCGTTGCAACAGAGAAATAGCCTACGGATGCGTTGCTTATCATTTTGCCGATCATTACCTGATCTATTCGCAAGAATATGTATGCAGCTGCGCCGGAAAGTAGTAATGGAAAGGATTGTTTCAACATGAAGACGGCTACATTCTTGTCAAAAAACCATTGTCGGACTGCCCCAACCGTTTTTGAATAAGCTATGTAAAATCCTTGCGCTTGTAGTAGTGCTTCAAACGTTAGTACTGCGATGAACCACGTAAGTGAAGCATTTAACATCACAAGAACAAGTTTCAAAGCACATGCAACCACTGTACGGGCAATGCTAACCTTGGCTACATACTCGTTCATTACTTGTGATGTGAAATAGTTTCTTATAACATCAAACGCGGAAAATATAACGCTTAGAGCGTATAATGCAATTATTGCAATGGTATATTGGTCTGATTCCGTAACAATGGCTGTAAACACTATCAATGTCATCGTTATACAAGAAAGTACAATTCTAAGCCAGAATGTAGTACCGATGAGCTTGTCTTTTTGCTCAGGTGTTCTTGCTTCCTCGCGGATTTCGATGTTATCAAAGCCGAATGATGCTAAAATAAGAAAAATACTAACATAACTGACAACGTAATTCATCAGCCCGAATTGCTCCGGCCCGAGATATCGAGCTACTAATATGCCCACAAATAAAGCGCTGACCATATTGACCACCTTACTTAAAAGTGACCAGTAAATGTTTTTTGCAATAAGTCTTCCGTTAGAAGATAGATGTATATTTTTTAAGAATTGCTTCATTTACCTGTATCTTAGGAATATTATTGTCGTTCTGTGTCTATTGATGCTTTACGTTCAATACCAATGCAATACCCCCAGAAAAGGGCTAAGGCTGATATGTACCATGTATAAAGGTATATATGTGAGACCATTGTATTAATGATGATAATCACTATGTTTGCAGCGAAAGCAGGAGCAAGATGTGACTTCTGCTGTATCAACTTTTTTGCAGTATGGAATAAGAGCACAATGAATGTACAGAATAAGAAAAAAGCAAAAATTCCACAATCAAATAAAATCTCGAGATAGTCGTTATGTGCAGAAAGCCCTAATGGTGAGTAGTAAATAACAGTATTCCATCCATGTCCAAATAGGATTTCTGTGAAATCTGACTCGAGTATCATCAATATTACTATCTCATATACAAGATCTCTGTTTGAACCTCCATCCTCAGAAATATTAGCAAAACGTTCGATTATTGTTCCGCCTGTAAATGCGTCGAAAGCGAGAAAAAAGATAATAACGAATAAAACGACTGCAGAAATTCCTATTATCTTGAATATTGGATTACTATTTTTAGATTGTAAGGTACTGACAAAATAATAAACAATAATACTCAGCAAGCCTGCGAGAATTGCACCACGTTTCATAGAAGACACAATGCATAGCATGATAAGTATTACAAACGTAATTTTGATAGCTTTTTTAGTAAATAACATTACGAAAGGTAAGAACATAAGAAACAGGTAAGGTCCGCCACCTCTGTAATTTTCAAGCAATACAAGGCGAAGTACTCTCATAAAATTTATTGCATATATTCCCCCTTGCAGCGCAATAAATATACCTATCGTTAGTAATATTGTTTTGGAAGATAAACGCAAAGCTGCATTATACATAAAATGACACATCAAGAATGGCATGATTGTACTCGCAACCAAAGCTATATACGAAGGAATGCTGTCCATTTTCGGGGGACCGATTATCGCAGTTATAGTAGTGACAACAATAGTCAATAACATGTAGCATATGAACAATTTGTTACCGGACCATCTACCATACAAAGCACACACAGATAGTGTCAGAGTAAGCACAAATAGACTGATATTGCGAAGAGAAGAGCTGTAATTGTCTGTATCTGACAACATATTCGTCAGTAGTTCTTCTCGTTCAAAGATGAAGAAGAGTAGCATAACGAATAAAAAAATAGATATGTTAGCTATTCGAATAAGTGCAGATTTGTGCATTTTAATTTGCATATATCCTTTCTATTTAAGCTCAGTCAGTGCTTTGGAAATATTTTTTCGTAAAAGGCAAAATGCAGTGATAATGGTCGCCAATATCAACATTCCTGCAACAAATATCATACGCTTAGGGCCTGCCGGCCTTATCGGCACAGTAGCACTTTTAAGGGTCGTGAATGCAGGGGTGCGTTCTTGCAGTTTTGCCTTCATGGCTTCTAACTGAGTGCACATGGCGGTGTAGGTGTTGTACTTCAACTGCATATCGCTCTCCAACTTGTCGCGTTCGGAGATGGCGGATTGGAGTATTACATCTTGGTTGAGGTCGCAATAATCGCTGTATTTCCTTACAGCATTGTCATATTCCACCTTTGCACTATCTGCCAGGTGCTGGTAGTGGTTTACGTCAAGGCGCGCCTTGCTGGTACGGTAGTTGATGATGAAATCTTGCAGGTGCTGGCGCACAGAGTCGGCAAGGGTGGCGCAAACAAGTGGGTCTTGGTCTTCCACCATTATGCTGACGACATCTGTTTTCTTGTCAACAGAGCATGTAACCTTGCTCTTTACGCTCTCAACGATGTTGTAGTCGTATTCCGAAAGCTTAAAGGGATTCAATTTCTTTGCCTTGCTTGGCCCGCTTTTCGGCTTTGAGGAAAATATGTCTGTAATGGCTCTCTTGGCTTTATTGAAAGGCTCTGTGAGCCAGTTTTTCTTCTGGTGTTTGCTGAGATAGGTGTAGTAATCAGTACTCACTTCACCGTCCTCCGTTGTTACCTTTATATCAAGCAGGTTGACAACAAATTCGTTTGACTCCATCAGCTCTGGGTACAGCAAGGGGTAGATGGCGTCAGCACCTCCGCCTCCAATGTTTATACCGAAATTTGATGCGATACTGGATAGTCCTCCTGCCATGTCCTCGCCCATGGCTTCAGGAGCCAACGATACGCTGCTGTTATAGTAGCGTGGTTTGGGGAATACCCATATACATGACAGAACGAACACTATCGGCCAGACATAGAAAAAGACTTTCTTCTTTGCCAATAATGTTTTGAATACCTTTCCAAGGTCTATTACGTCTTTATTGTCCATTTTTCTTTCTTTATTGTGTAGTTACACCTCAATGGTTGTGTCAGGCAGTCTCAATCTCTTCTGAATATATCGCGTGTATAAACCTTGTCCGCTACGTCATCAAGGGTTGAGTCATAGCGGTTGGCTATTATCGCATTGCTCTGTTGCTTGAACGTGTTGAGGTCGTTTACAACCTTGGAACCGAAGAAGGTGGTGCCGTCTTCCAATGTCGGTTCGTATATTATCACAGTCGCACCTTTCGCCTTTATCCTTTTCATTATGCCTTGGATGGCAGATTGGCGGAAGTTGTCGGAATTTGATTTCATTGTCAGGCGATATACTCCGATAACCGGTGTGGTCTCACTTTCCGAATAGCCGAACTGGTTGTTTGAACTGTAAGCGTAGTAACCTGCCTTTTTCAGCACGGCATCTGCTATGTAGTCCTTACGGGTGCGGTTGCTTTCCACGATGGCTGTCATCATGTTCTGCGGCACGTCACGGTAGTTGGCCAACAGCTGTTTCGTGTCTTTTGGCAGACAGTAGCCGCCATATCCGAAAGATGGGTTGTTGTAGTGCGTGCCTATTCTTGGGTCAAGTCCGATGCCTTGTATTATGGCTTGCGTGTTCAATCCCTTTACTTCCGCGTATGTATCCAATTCATTGAAATACGAAACTCGCAGCGCAAGGTAGGTGTTGGCGAACAGCTTTACGGCTTCTGCCTCTTTCATGCCCATGAACAGTACGTCAATGTCTTGCTTTATCGCCCCTTCCTGCAATAATGCGGCAAAGGTGTGCGCGGCATCTTCAAGGTGATTGCCGGCAATTTGTTTTATTGCCTCGTTTTCATCCTTATATTCGTTGTTGTCTATCAGTTTGGGATAACCTACGATTATGCGTGAAGGATAAAGGTTGTCATAAAGTGCTTTGCTCTCGCGCAGGAACTCCGGCGAGAACAGCAGCCGCAGCTTTTGTGCGTTGTCTCTGCCCTCCGACTTGAACTTTTGTGCGTACTTCACATACAAGGAGCGTGTATATCCTACCGGTATGGTGGATTTTATCACCATGGTAGCCTTGGAACCCGTACTCAACACGAGGTCTATCACGTCCTCAATGTGGTGCGTGTCAAAATAGTTTGTCACGGGGTCATAGTTCGTCGGTGCGGCAATGATTACGAAGTCCGCATCCTTATATGCCGTGGCACCGTCAAGAGTGGCTGTGAGGTTCAGTTCTTTTTCCGCAAAATACTTTTCTATATATTCGTCCTGTATTGGAGATATGCGTTTGTTTATCTTCTCTACCTTTTCCGGTATCACGTCAACAGCTGTTACTTCGTGATGTTGTGCCAAAAGAGTTGCCATGCTTAGGCCTACATATCCTGTCCCTGCTACTGCTATTTTCATGTTGCTGTCTCTGTTAATGTTACTTTATCAGATTTGCGATTGTAGCTATCATCGTTGCTATGGAAGCCGTCGATGTGCCTATTGCAAGCCATTGTGACAACTGTGCCGCATCCGTTTTTGGTTTTGTAGGAACTATGATCTCAGATCCCGGTGTAGGCTTGTCGCCCTTGCCCATCTGGTTAACCGTGCCGTTCATGTGTACGATGTATGTGTGGCTCTTCTTCGCCCGCTGTCCGAAACCACCTGCCTTGTTGATGTAATATTTGGCGTTCTCGCCCTTCTTGTAGGCTACGGTATTCGGGTACAGCACTTCGCCGCTTATCTTCACAGTGTTGGTATATTCCGGCACAATGATGCGGTCATCCTCGCGCAGCACGAGATCCTCGTCACCTCCGGGATTAGCCAGTGCCTTGTCAAGTTGTATTCCCACATAATACTTTTCGCCCAAGTCCAGCATCATGGTGTTGATGGAATCCTTTTCATCACTCTTGCGTTGTGCCATCTTCACCACCTGCTGCATACGCATACGCTCCTCGTCCGTTATCTTACGCTCCAGTCTTGTACCCTTTATGTACGCAGTGCTGTTTGGCCCGCCAGCAGCCTTTATAATGTCAGACAGACGTGTCTCGCGCTTGCTTAGCGTGTAAGCTCCGGGGAAGTTCACCTCTCCCTGTACCGTCACGTTCTGTTGTGTCCTGTAACCGGGGCTGCGGCGCACATACACCTCGTCAAACGGTTGCAGGACAAACCCTTGTTCCCCATCTACCACGAAACCGTCTTTCAGTGCGAAACTGTAAGTGTGGGCAATAAGAGAGTCCGTTGTCGTGGCCTTTGAGTCATATATGCGTCGTGCCACATCCACCTTTACAGTTGATGCAGTCTCTTTCAGACCTCCGGCTTGCAGCACGAAGTCCTCCAGCGTCTCGTTGTCCGCATAGCGGTATATCCCCGGATACTGCACTTCGCCATGTATGGTGATGGTGCGTTCCGTCTGGCTTTCAGACTTTGTGGGTATGAACAGAATGTCCTCGTTCTGCAAAGCTATGTCGGGCGTCGTTCCGTTCATTATGCCTTCTACGTCAACGCTTATTACTTTCAGTGTGCGGTCGGCATTCATGCGGTGCATCACGCCACGTGCTGTGAACGCTTCTTCCGTCACACCGTCACACTGTGTCAGCAGTCCGCGCACCGTTGTCATGTCACCGCCCAACTGATACATTCCCGGGCGGAACACGGCACCTTTCACCTCCACCATGTTCTCATATCGGTCGAGGATAGAATCCACGCTCACCTCGTCACCGTCAGCCACTTTGAACGAACTCATGTCAAACTCGTTGATGTTGAAGACGGAACGCTTCGCACCGTTATTGCGTATTATCCGTATGCTCTTGGTATATGCGTCACTCTCATATCCGCCGGCGTATTTCAGCAGAGTGCCTACACTCTCGTTCTTCTTCATTTCGTAGTACATAGGGCGTTTCACCTTGCCCGATATGTTTACCATACTGTCGTATGGCCCGACCACTATTACGTCGTTGTCTGCCAAGCGCACGTTGCCTTTCAGCTTGCCGTTGAGAATGTAGTCATATACATCTACCACGGTCACCAGCCTGCCGCCTCTATATACCTTTATATTACGGAGCGTACCAATCTCGTTTATGCCTCCGGCCATGTATAGCGCATGAAAAACACTTGCGAAAGCTGACAGTGTGAACGTGCCGGGAGTCTTGACCTCGCCCATCACGTTTACCGTTATTGTACGTGTTTGTCCCAATGACACTTTGATGCTGCTGCTGCTGTAACGGCTGCCGAGCGTTGAACGCAGTCGCGCATTGGCTTGGCTCATAGTCAGTCCACTGATGTTTATGGGGCCGTACCCCTCTATCGTGATGTCACCGTCAGGACTTACGGTGTAAACGTTTGATTTCTGAGAAGCTCCGAATATATCGACCTTCACATTGTCACCGGGACCCACCACATAGTTCTGCGGTGTGGCGATGTTCATTGCCGGTTCAAACGTCAGTTCCGTATTGTTGAAAATATCCCGTCCGAACACTCTGTTTCCTTTATACAGAGCCTCTACCGGTTGCATCTGGTTAGGGTAGAGACTTGTCATCTCGTCCGTCATTTCGGTCTCCTCCTTCTCCAGCTCGGGTTCATCCTTGCTCATGTCCCTGCCCGTGCTTCTCGTGTCACGCAGTCTTTGCTTTTGCTTCTCGTTGTTGGTGCGCATAATCTTGTCGGTCTTGTCCACCGCCTCGTCGGCCAATGCCCCGGCCCCTTGCGCCTTTATCTGCTTTTCATATTTCTGCCTTACCCTGCGTATCTGGTTTATGTCCACGCCCTTCTTCATCAGTTTCGTCACAATCTGCGCCTGTGACGTTCCTGCGTTATGCTCCGTCAGTACAAACTGCATGACCTGTTCATCGGTCATTGATGAGCTTTGCGCCATAGCCACGGACAACCCTGTAAAGAATATAAAGGTTAGGATAAGTATTTTTCTCATGTCTTTATTTTAATTGGTATATGCTTTTTTTAGATTGTTTTTCTTAGTATAACGTGTTTTTGTTGATAATATTGTATTAATGTTAAGAATAAAAGACCACAAGAACAACAGAAGGCAACAAGAAGACGTTCTATCGTATGCAAACCGCCGCCGTAGGGACACCTCAGTTTTACCTTGTTCCCTATGGACGGCATTTTTCCTTTCATCCGAATGTAAACAAAGCATTCATTTGAAACTTCTTTTATCACCATATATTCATATCCGCTTCATGATACCCTTCCTTGGGGTAAAGGACAAGCGGAGTAGAATATTTGAAAGTGCTTATCTTATCAAACATATCCGATATTTCTTTCGGCGTATATAAATCGAAGAGGCATACATCTGATTTGATTCGTGTGCAAATGACACTCCCATCATCTACAAGAATGTAACCGACACTGATATGCATATCATCCACGGTAGGCCTCTTGTTGTTATCAAACACACTCCTACAATACTCCACTAACTTGTCAGTCTCCTGTCTATGAAGCGGATAATTAGTCCAAGCAGGTACCGTTGTAAATGCAATATAAGGTTTCTTCTTACTTTTAACATCCGACATTTTACTATCATATTTATCTATTGTATATAGATAGAAACTATAACGTTGTGTACGACGTTCCGTAACAACCCTGTCTCCCACAGTTTCCTTACGGTAATCGTCAGCGAAACAACAGAGAGAAGAAAAAAGAAACAGTCCTATGCACAAGCAACGGAAAAACATATTGCTTACGAAATTGTCTATACAGAAATGATTTATAACCGTCTGTAAATATTTTTTCGTATCCATAGTTTTACTTTTTTATTTCTACTGCTCTTTTATTGGTTTTGCATGATAGTATTCTGTTGCATTAGCTATCTTCTAATGCATGAAATGTGGTAACAAGCACATTCTTGATATTTATAGAATGTGCAAATTTACACATTTCCCACATATAATACAACTTTTCGGAGAATATTGTTAAGTAGTTACGCGAGACACACCTGCAAATCTTCTCCGCCGCCTTTGTAGAGACGATGTACCACATCGTCTCACCGTCTCCCTTTCACTGCCGCCAATAAAACAACACCTGCGAGACGATGTGGTACATCGTCTCTACAAGCGCGGTGCATACAGCGCACAAACGTCCGCCCCGCCACCGTATGCAAACCGCCGCCGTAGGGACGCACCTTGGTGCGTCCGAAATACCGGGATTATGTAATACCACGACCGACCGGCGGACGCACCAAGGTACGTCCCTACGATGGGGCGGTCACTTCCTCAGCCTTGCCTTATCGCCTATGGACAACGTCTTGCCCGACAGAGAGACCTTCTCGTTTGTCCAATTCCACTCACGCGTCAATTCAACCTCACGGGAATTTTCCTGTAAGTCTTTCACGCCGCTGGAGACATCATATTTCCTTTCGTCCCAATTCTCTACCCTGCGATACCCTTCATTCAATCGTTTCTTGGGCTCAATATAAGGATCAGGCATGTCATTTGGTACGTTACAGTAAACACCATTCCTTTCTACACGGGTGGTAATCATACCGTCCTCCATGGTGTATGTTCCTTTCACCCGGATATAGATAGAATACTGTGGTGCCACCTCCTTTGTGCTATTCAGTTTCACCTCAAATGTACCGTCATCCTTAAAACGGCAATGCCCGCGCAGGTACTTATAGTGGCTTCCCAACTGTTCAAGTGCACCTTTGGAGCATTTCCATTTGCCTGTGATTTCTTGCGCCTGCATGGAGACCACCATACCAAGCAGAAGAACTAAGATTAATCTAAGTTTTTTCATAATTGTTGTTTTTGAAAGCCTCTCGTCAAACTCGCAAAATCTTTATCGTGAAGTTTGACGCGAGGGTGATTTATATATCTTGCATTTTTGATTCAAAACCACAGGATGTCATTATTCAGCCGTCGGGTTATTTTCAGCGTGTCAAGATATTTAGTAAAACGTATATAGGTAATGTCAAGCGTCACCATCCGTCCGTTCTTACACAATATCTCTATTACTCTGTGCGGCATGCCCATAGACTTCTTCATTACAGGATAGTATATATGGCCAATCTCTTCAATCGGAATAACTTTATTACGGCTGCGAGGAAAGATATATTGTATAGAGATGCTGTCATCATGCACTACTATCATGTAAGGGACGTACAACATAAGTCCAACAAAAAATGTGTCTGCACCTCCCATTGCGACATAAAAGAGAATAATCTTCCACATAGGAGATGGCATTGTTATATAACCCAATAGACATATAATTATAAAATAACTATATAATATAATTAAAAATGCTATTGCCAGCGTCTGTTTGTTCACATGGTATTGTTTCATGCCTGCATTCGTTTTAAGTGTAAGACATAGCTATCTTCTAATGCATGAAATGTGGTAACAAGCACATTCTTGATATTTATAGAATGTGCAAATTTACACATTTTCCACATATAATACAACTTTTCGGAGAATATTGTTAAGTAGTTACGCGGGGCACACCTGCAAACCTTCTCCGCCGCTTGTGTAGAGACGATGTACCACATCGTCTCACCGTCTCCCTTTCACTGCCGCCAATAAAACAATACTTGCGAGACGATGTGGTACATCGTCTCTACAAGCGCGGTGCAAACCGTCGTTCCCGTAGGTGTTTATTTCTTGCTGCACTTTATTATTTTACCTATGACCAGCGAGTCACCCTCCTGTCTGACTGAGAGGTCACGCCATGACCACATAAAATACTTCTCCGCCCTTATCATGTTGGACTGTACGTCCGCCACGGATGAGGCTTTATCGTAATGTAGTTCCTGCATGGCTATTTTCCTGTACTCATAATCACCGGTACTGGTATCAGGTATCTTCGGCTGTCGTGCGCTTATATCCACATAAGATTTCACGTCCTTTGGCCTTACCACTGTTGTTATCTTACCGTCCTTTACCATATACTTGCCTGATGCTTTAATGGAAAGATTACGATGGTTAGAGTGCGTGGTGTATGTTTTTGCGTTTTGGCCAATGCCCGTATTATATCTCCTTGTCCGCTTATTGCCCTTTATACGCAACTTGAACTTCCCGTTCTTGTAAAAGGTGTAATGTCCGCTAATGTCTTCATACCCAAGGTTTAGTCTGTCCAGTATCTCCTTGGAGCACTTCCATTTGCCCGTTATGTCCTGCGCTTGCATGGAGACAACCATACCAAGCATAAGAAGTAAGATTAATCTAAGTTTTTTCATATTTATTGTTTTTTATACCTCCCGCCAAGCCTGCCGCAACTCGCATTGCAAGACTTGACGGGAGAGAATAAATAATTGTCACTCCACTTTCTTGTAGGTAAGATATAAATCTTCCCCACCTCCTATGGAGTTAGGATTGCCTTTACGAAGCAACACTAATTTATCTGATGTGAATGACACTATCTTATAATAGTACATCTTGTTTAGTTTATGATTATAATAAACGATAAAAGAACCTTTTGTTCCTTTATTTACAAGCATACTATCGAAAGCGATAGGAACAGAAGAACTCAAATAATAATAAAATTTGAATTCAGAAACTGTATTTTTCTTCAAGTATCTTACTTTGTCTGTCATAACAGAAGAAGTAAATTCAAAATAAATCTCCTTGTTGTCATATACAGGTCCTACCCTTTCCCATTTTGTTCCATTCAGTTGATTTACACCAACAGATACCTGCGCAACGCTGCATAAAGAAATGCAGAGAAAAAAAATCAAAAAACACCTTTTCATTTTATTTTTAATATTTACTATATACATAAGTGGTTATTGTATTATTGCCGTCTATATCCTTAACATAAAACTCACTTTGACTGTGAGTCTCATATTGTCCTGTTCCTGGATTTATACATTGATACTTAGATACATAAAACTCATTATAGTAACCAACTATTACTACCATGTGTTTATTGAATCCGTCAGAAGCATCTATTATTCCAAGAACTGGCATATTTGAATCTATAGACGATTTTATTTGTAAAGGTGAAGTATATTCATAAGGTAATCCAGACTCTGTTAGCAGCATATTTAAGTAACATGAACTGTCAACTCCATCTTCTTCTAATAAAACACCTGTCATCCGCCTATACATTTCTTCAATGTTTTCTCTCACATTTTCTGCCGTTTGAACACTTCCACTTAATTCTGAGATAATCCCCAATGATGTTGATACACAATCCATATTTGTTCTTTGCTTTATAGTTTGTGCAGGCAAATTATCTTTAAAGAGAACTTCATTTTCAGCAGGTTTGTGGATTTCCTCAGGCAATGAAGGCGGATTGATAATTATTGTTGTATTATTGTTATTATTATTTGGATTCCATATTCCATTAAGGAAATCATCCCCACCAGAACCAACGCTGCCACCAGAGCCGCCTCCTCCGCCACCAGAATTACCTCCATCCGGTTCGTCACCATCTCCTGTTTTTAAACAGTTATGGGTAGCATACTCTTCAGGAGTGAGCTGGGCATTACAATGAGGACACCATATTTTTTCCTCCTCATCTCCCTGACAATCGTGTGACTCATAGCTCATATACTGCTCTCCACATTTCGTACATTTGACAATCTCCACCTCATGACCGTCAGAACACGGGTAAAGGGACATCTGCACAAAACCGTTTACATAACAGAGGTAATAATTCTCGTTGGCAATGCCTTGGGCGTGTACAGTCGCACAGCCAAACCGTGGTGACAGTGGTAGCAAAGTTACGAAAAACAATGTCAAAATCAAAAACTTTCTCATCACAGACCTCCCTTTTTAACTATTATTTCACGTAACACCCGCTTCCCGGCCTTGATGTTCAGCAAGTATGTGCCATCCATCACGGCTGGCGCAACATCTATGGAGTGACGGCCGGCAGACAAACGGCCAAGCATCCTGCGGTATGCCAGCCTGCCGAAACTGTCAAATATGCGTATCTCCGCATCACATTCCTCCGCAAGCTCGAAAGTCGCCTTGAAACTGTCCGCAAACGGGTTGGGGGCTGTATGGATGCCCGTATGCTGTTTGTCTGTGTCCTGTCCTGTCGTAGCGCCACTTCTTGCCAACTCCATATACATCGGCCTTTCCGGCTCGCGAAGCGTCAGTGAGTACAGGGACAGGCGGCCGGCGATTCTGTCATTCCACACATCAAGCAAAGCGTTGTCCATCCGGTAACTGGCCTTGCCGTTAACGGTATATCGTTCCGCAAGTTTCAGCTTTCCCTTGGAGAAAACCAGTCTGCCGTCAGCGGTGACATCAGAACTGAAAGGTATGGTGTCACCGGAAAGTACCATCACACCATTCGCCTTACCCGGCGCTTCCCTACGGATATCCATTTCCACAGGTTTCTCGCCCAGCAGGTATGTCCCGCTCCAGTCATACATCGCCACAAAACCACGATACCTGCCATAAAGCTGGCTGGTGTCGTTCACCGCAGGATGTATTTCCGGCATCAGCGAAGGCACATTGCCGTATGCTGCGCCAATAAGTTCATTGTCCAGACAGTTCTCGGGATATTTCCTGTATTGCTCTTCCATAGCCGGTAGGAAGCCGAGAGTGGCGGAACGGCCGAGATAGAAAGACGCGCGTGCCGTATCCTGTTCCACGCCATAACCGTTGCGATAACACAGCCCAAGCATATACAGTGAAGGACAATGGTCCGCATTGGCACCATCCAAGAACAATTCAGCGGACTGTGCGTAATCCTGCTGGCAACCAAGCCCCTTATACAGCATGAACCCCGCATCATACCTGCACACTATAGACCCCTTGTCCGCCCCCTTGCGGAAAGCGTTGTATGCCTTTGTGAAGTCCTGTCTCATGCCTCCTTTCCCATCCTTGTATATCATACCGAGGTTGTGATACGCCTCATTGTAGCCATGCTGTCCAGATTTCTCCAGCCACCATACTGCCATAGTGGAGTCTCTGGCCACCCCCGCACCGGCCATATAGGCCAATCCCAGCGCATTCATGGCGTATGGCACGCTGTCATTCTCCACCGCCTTCATCAGCGCAGTCACCGCCCATTCCTTGGACTGGTCAGTGTCAATGTCCTTAAGTATTCTGACCGCGTGCATGATTTCTTCCAACTGCCGCGTCCTTTGTTCCCTGTCAGCGAACAAAGGCATGGCCGAGGCAGACAGCATAATAATGATGAATATCTTGCACAGGCCGGATATCAGTTTGTCTTGTAAATTCCTCATAATCATATCTATTAAAAACATTATACATTCACCATACGAACTCCTTGCCTATCGCTCCGCTCTTTTTCTCCTCAGCCTTCATGCGTGCCTTTTTGTCAAGTGCGTCAAGCATCTTCACCAATGGCGGCTTCTGTTTTTCCAGCTCTGCCATATATTTCTTCTGGGAGGTGCCATAGTAGCGGTACAGGTCTTTAATCTTGTGCCGCTCCTGATAATAGAAATAGGCATACTTGATGTCCATGATGCTGTCTAACTGTCCAGCAAGTCCCTCGGCCGTCAATCTCGTCCAAGCCTCGTTCAGTTGCCGCTTGACCTCTTTTGCGTGCTTATATCTGAAGAGCGTGTCAATCTGCCCGGTATTCAGTGTTTTGCGCAGAATGTTTATTTCCTCGTTCCACACATTCAAGTCCCTGTTCTTGCGCATACGTTTTGCCATGTCAAGCGCCTTGTCCATAAGGAAAGAGTACTGTGCTTTATCTATTCCAAGTGTTTCCGCCAGATAGAGCGCATAGCTGATGTTCTCTCCGGAAATCTTGTTGTAATAGTAAGGAATGAGTATCATGTCAGTGGAGTCTCTGTATGCTTCCTCTATTCCGACCTTTTTAAGAACACGCTGCTTCACAGACATTTGGGCAAAATCATAGCATGCCTTTCTTGTCTCCCTGTCCAACAGTAACCGCTCAATCTTCGGCAGTCTGCTCTGAGGTATCATATAATCCAGCCGCATTCTGAAAACATACTCATCAGCCATATATCTTGCCTGTCGTTCTATTTCTGTACGGTGCTTCTGATATACAATGTCCTCCATCAATGTAAGGGTGGGGTGCTGCGCCACTGCCGTTGAATACATCAACGCAAGAGCAATGCTTAAAAGAAATTTTCGTTTCATAGGTCTTTTAGGATTAAATAGTTGTTTATTCAGTATGGCAATCAATGCCACACTTGTTTTCCGTCCTTATACTCAAATATCCGTTCCTCCATACCGCCGCTTCTGTCTTTCAACAGGAGAATGGCGTTTTCCGGTACATTGCTGAACGTGAGTTTGTCCTGACGCGCATATTCCCGGCCTATCATCTTCCACTCCGTGTCGAAGTAGTACAGTTCATACAGGTGTCCTTTCTCTACAAAGTTCAGATCGGTGGAGGGACTGAACGTTATCTTCGCTACGCGCTGTCCGTTGCCTTCGCCGAGGTCAAGGCCGATGGTATATCCTGTGTTCATCCCCCTGCATATCGTGGCGGGATTGCCGTCAAAGACTTTACCGATGTTTGGCATATCGACACCCTTTGCGAAAGGCGTTCCGGTAAGCAATCTTGTGCCGCCGGCATCGTCAGAGGCATAGAATTGCAATTCCGCGAGTGACGAGCGGTTGAGTTGCGGCGCATGATAGCGCAGGAAGCGGTAGCGTTTAGGAGAGGAGACGCTGAGTGTGGTCATGTAAGACGGTACGTCCGTTATCACTGCGAGCGTGTCGGTCACGGCGAAATCCTCCGTCATAGATCCCTCAAACACTGCGCCCCTCATGGCCGCCCATGTGTCAGTGGTGTACGAGCACAGTGGGTATTTGCGGTCAACAGTTATGGTTCTTGACTTTGCCGGTACCGGCGTGAAGCGCCTTTCCACTCCCTTGCTGCCTACGAGGAACGGGCACGACAGCACTTTCTTCTTGCCGTCAATGACGGCTATGGGCACGCATACCGAGCCTTTGCCGACATTTTTGAATGTGACGCTGCCGCCGGCTGCCTTAGCCTTAGCCACCGGCATCCAGTCTCTTCCTGACATATAGGCGCACAGATATATGTCCGCCGTGCAGTCCGTCGTTATGGTGACATCCGTCGTGAGACCGTATTCCCCCGACACATCCATGATGAACGGGCTGCCGAGCCCCATCGCGTCATATTTCCCGACCTTGTTGCAGTGGTCGTAACACATACGGTAAATCTTCACCGGAGTCTTCTCCGTCTTGACGGTATAAGGGAAACCGTCTTTTTCCCATGTCGTGTATCTTGGCAGAAACTGCGAGGCGTCAACGGGGTTAAGTCGTTTCGCCTCCTTGTCTTTCTCAAACACGGTGTATGTGTCGCCGTTAGCCATAACCATTGCCACCCATGCGTGTCCCTTGTTGCTGTAGTCTGCCCACATCGGTGTGCCGTCTATAACGGCCGGGATGCCGAGCGCGCGCAATACCGCCACCAGCAGCACGCAGCGCTGGCTGCATTCCGCCCTGCCGACAGCGTTGCAGGTCAAGGGATCGAGGTCGTACTCGCAATAGGCGTTGGACAAGGCGATAACCTTGAATACGGTGTCGCGTACAAGGGCAAACGCCTTCTTTATATCCGTCACTCCGTCTATAACCGCACTGTATTGCTGTCGCAAAGGTTCGCGCCAGTTTCTTCCGAAATGTTCTTCGTTGATGCGATAAGGCAATATATAACGGCAGAACAGGCTGAACGTCACACTGTCCCTCCATTGCGACTGCCGCCATGCGACGAATGCGTTGTCGATGTCTTTAATCAGGAAAGTGTCACTGACAACGGTGCTGTCCGGCGCAAGCCACACGCTGCCTTCCCGTAATGAAGCATGCCATGCCTCCTGTAATTCACGGATTCCTTTCGCCTTTTGCATAGTGTGGATGCGCCGGATATAGTTGTCCATGGCCACGCCCTCCGGAGAGCGGTGACCGTCCATGTTGTCTATGAGATACAAGGCGGCCTTGTATTTCAAACTGTCGGATGATTGCAGGGAATAGTGTTTCAGGACATTCCTGTACTTCTCCCTATAACCCGGTGCGGCTGATGCGGGGATATGTGCCACGGCCGCCAATGTGAGCAACAGCAGGATTGCGGGTAATTTGTTTTTCATAAGTAAGGTGTGGATATATTTTTATGGTGTTTTTTAGGTGATTTTAATATTATGCCCCCTGCAGGGGCATAGTTGGAAGTCCCGTTAAATGGTAGGGGCTTGCCCCTATATCTAAGGATTTGTATTCCTATGACACCCATGTAAGGGGCTGATATTTACATCTTTCATTTCTTTTCATAATTGTAGTTTTTATGCCTCCCGTCAAACGTCATAGCTAAGTTTGACGGGAGGGTGAATTATAGTATCGTTGTGACAATTCAAAACCACAAGCTGTCATCCTTCTGTCGCCTGGCAATGCCTTCCAGCCTATCGAGAGATTTCGTGAGGCCGATGTAGGCGTTGTGGAGCATGATGACCTCTCCATCCTTGAGCACTATGTCTATAGCCTTGTACGGCCTGCCTATTGACATCTTAATCACCGGATAGTCTATATGGTCTATCTCGGAATATGGCAGGTGTATGTTGCGGTTGCGCGGGAAGATATAGACTATAGATATGCGGTCCTCATGCGTTATTACCATGAATGGCAGATGTAGCGCTATTCCAACGAGCACCAAGTCCGCACCGCCCATCACAACATAATACAAGGCTATTTTCCAAGAGGGGAAAGGCATATAGACATATCCTAAAGCACTTATAACAATGAAAAAAGTAACAAGAGCAAAAGGGTATGTACCTGCCAGCGTTACTTTGTTAATATGATATTTTTTCATGCCTGTATTCGTTTTAAGTGTAAGACATAGCCATCTTCTAATGGGATATACATATCATTCAAGTAGAAGTATGGAGCCAGCAAACCTACTGTTATGCCTATACCGTTTAGGATTGGCGCTGCTGGCGCATAAAAATAACCAGCATAAACTCCGAATCCACATAACGCACCACTGGCAATAGTCATAATATCTCCTGGGCTTAAATTAGATACGCCTTTTTCTGTTAGTAACACAGCAGTCTGAGCCATACTTACCCCAATTCCTGCATGTGCCAAACTTTGTGAAACGGCAAAATACATAGGGTTAGTTTTGATAGCATTAAAACTATTGAGAATAAAGTCCGTTGTGGATATTCCTAAAAACGTATTACTTACCTTTTCAGTTTCTTTTAATTTGTTTGAAGACTCGACAGTGGCCATCCATGTCTGATAATTACCAGACTGCAAATCACTTTCCATTTTATTGAAAGCCGCTTTTCCTTTTTCCAAGTCTTCCGGTGGATAAGTAGGTTCTGCTGGTGAATCGCCTCCACTGCTTGGGGTTCCTCCACTGTTTGGAGTTCCACCACTGTTTGGAGTTCCACCACTCTGCCCCGGTCGTACAATCAGTCCTTGGCAATCATGAGTTACAATCTCATCTTCTGTGAGTTCTGCGCCACAGAATAGACAAACGGTTTTGATTGGATCATTCGGCATATTTGGGTGCATCTGTCTTATGTGTGTATTAATATCCGCCAAACGCACCTCCTCCAAACAGTACTCACATTTTGTGGTACATTCGTGGCTGGCGGGGTCATTCGCATCATAATAGTTACCGCAGACCTCACAACGTTCCTTTTCCTTTCCGTCTATGTTAATGTTCGGAAGCCAAGAACCGTTCTCGTAGGCGAGAGATTGGGCAGACAGAGAGAAAGCGTCACCAGAAACAAACGCCGGAAGCAAATT
This sequence comes from Prevotella sp., assembly GCA_017623655.1. GTDB lineage: Bacteria > Bacteroidota > Bacteroidia > Bacteroidales > Bacteroidaceae > Prevotella. Next base: position 288,320 of record JAGAON010000009.1, on the reverse strand, counting down.
TAGCAAAAATAAAGCTAAAAACAAGAACTTTCTCATTGCGCACCTCCATTTTTAACAATAATTGTACGCAATACATGTCTCCCTGCTTTGATGTTCAGCACATAAGTCCCGTCATTTATGTCCGGATAGACATTCACGGTATGGCTTCCCGCTGTCATCATGCCGAGGCTCCGGCGGTAAACCATAATTCCCTGCTTATCAAAAATGCGTACCTGCACCTCGCTCTGCTCCGTCAGCTCAAAGGCTGCGGTGAAGTCATGTCGGAATGGGTTGGGCGTGGCGGTGATATGCGTGTATATTCCGCCGTCATCCCCCTCTGTGCCGTCCAAGATTGAGCGTGACAGTTCCATATACATAGGCCGTTCAGGCTCTTTAAGATTCATAGAGTATAAGGACAGGCGGCCGGCTATCCTGTCCCTCCATACATCAAGAACGGCCTCGTCCATGCGATAGTTCACTTTGCCGCCAACTGTGTAGCGTTCTGCCAGCCTCACACTGCCGGAAGAGAATCTCATACGGCCGTCCTCCGACATCACGGCGTTGAACGGAACGGTGTCGGAGGCCAAGACAAGAGTGCCGCAAACCACGCCGCCTTTCACGGCTTTGATGGTCATTGTGACCGGCTTTTCGCCAAGCAGGAACTGCCCGCTCCAATCATACATGGCGAGGAAACCGCTATATTTGCCACACAGCAGGCTGATGTCGTTCACTTCTGACGAGACATCGGGCATACTCTCCGGTGCGGCGCTTTCACTTTCCACGGCATATTCACGCAGATAGTTTTCCGGATTGGGACGGAGGAGTTCTTCCATTGCCGGACGGAAACTGAGGGTCGCGGAACGTCTCAGGTAAGAACCCGCGCGCGCCGTGTCTTGCTCCACGCCGTAACCGTTACGGTAGCACAGGCCGAGCATATACAGCGAGGGAGTATAGTCAGCCTCCGCACCGTCCTCAAACAGGCTGATTGCCCTGCCATAGTCCTGCCGGCAACCCAAGCCCTTATATAGCATGAAACCGGCATCGTACTTGCATATTACAGAACCTTTCTCTGCTCCCTTCATAAAGGCATCGTATGCCTTGCGGAAATTCTGCCTCACGCCACCCTTGCCGTCCTTGTACATCATGCCGAGATTACAATAGGCATCGCAAAAGCCATACTGTCCGGCCTTTTCCAGCCACGTTACAGCGAGCGTGGAATCCTGTTCCACGCCGGCACCGGCCATATAGGCAAGTCCGAGAACATTCATCGCATACGCTGAAGAGTCGTTCTCCGCAGCGTCTCTAAGTGCATCCACTGCCCACACCTTTGTCCTGTCGGTATCTATGCCTTTAAGCACGCGCACGGCATGTTCCACTTCTTCCGTCAGCCCTGTACTGTCCGCATGAGCGTACAGCGCCGCGGAAAACATCGTTGCCACCGCAAGCAACAAACGCATGGCAAATGTCATTGTTTCTTTGTTTCTTTTCATAATTGTTTGTTTTTTTATATTCTACCAGACGAAACCCTTTCCTATCGTACCGTTCCTCCTCTCGCTTTCTGAAATCCGCGCATTCTTGTCAAGGGCGTCAACCATCTTTACTATCACGGGCATCTGCCTGCTTAGCTCCGCAAGATATTTCTTCTGCGACGTTCCGTAGTAACGGTAAAGGTCTTTTATTTTCCGTCTCTCAAAATAATAGTTCACAGCGAGGTTCATTTCCTTCACACTGTCTATACCCTCCGTCAGTCCTGCCTCCATCAGCCGTTTCCATACGTTGTCGGCCTCCATCGTCACTGCGGGGGAGTGCTTGTTGATGAAAAATGCGTCCAGTTGCTTTTTTGAGAGGGTCTTCCTCAGCAAGTCCATCTCTTCGTTCCATACATTGAGGGTACGGTTCTTGTATATTCGCCGTGCCATGTCAAGGGCCTTGTCCATTATGTAGTCATATTGCACACTGTCCAGTTTCAGCGACTTGCGGCAAAAGAGCGCATAGCTGATGTTTTCTCCTGAGACCTTGCTGCCTCTTATCGGAATGAGGATAGTGTTGATAGAGTCTCTGTATATGGAATCTATCTCGAGTTTGCACCTCACACGCTTTACTAATGAATCGGCGTAAATATAGTTATAACAGCACTTGCGCATATCCCTGTCCCTCAAAAAGAAAGTCAGTGGGGCGACCTTGCTCCAAGGCACACGATTAGTCAGCCTGATGGCCATACTCTCTTCCATCACGTTTTGCTTTATCGCAGCCATTATACTTGTACGCTCCTTCCGTAGCAGCTCCTCTTCTACATCGGGCTTGCGAAGTGACTGTGCTCCTGCCGTTGAATATATCAACGCAAGAGCAATGCTTAAAAGAAATTTTCTTTTCATGATTGTTTTAGTTAAATTGAAGTTAGTTATGAATATAAGTAATCAAAGCGCAAATTGTCATTTAATGATTATCTACCCTTTAAGGCTCTGTTGCGCTTATATTTTTCCGCCTCTCGTATTATCATTCTTGCCTCTTCCGTATCATATTTCGCTCCTGTGGCAATGATGTCACCGGCATAGCGCAGTGCATCTTCTTTCTTACCCTGCGAGGCGTTATGCCGCATGAGGATGAGTTTCAGTCTCAGGACATGAGGCAACATACAGGACAGAGTGTCCATCAGACGCATGGCGGCCTCCGGGTTTTCATTGCGCCGCAGACATTCGGCCTCCATTCCTAAAAGTTCCGGCGATGACGAGTATTGTCTGGCTCTGCGGATAAATGTCAATGCGTTGCCATGACGGCATAATGACATACTGTTCTTTGCGCGAATCCGCCAATATGCCTCAGATGTTGCTACAGGTTCTTCTATTGCGGCAAATTGCCTGTCAGGAATATTGGCGCCATTCTCCATGCAGGTGTCAAGTTCTTTTAATTTCAGCTGCGCCATTGTAAGGCCGGCCGTGAAGTATGCGGCGACAAGCAAAAGTACTGTAACAAGTACGTTTGCTGCATAATCCCGCCGTTGCGGCGGATGAACCTCCGTCCCATCATTTGACATGGCAAAGGCGGCACAACATATTACAAGCATCCATGGCTGTATGGAGGTATAGACGAAATTTGTCAGTGACATTACACTGAACGCCGCGAGGATTGCCGCTTCCATTTTTCTCCTTTCCCTCACGGCCTTGCTTATGAACAAAAAGTAGAACGCCGCAAGGAATGCCATGCCCACGACACCGCCCTCGACTCCTTGCTCTATATAATCATTGTACGGCATATATACAAAATCCGCCGTCCGCCTCTCCGTATCGGAAAAATCGCCACGGGAGAAATATTCCGCTTGGTGGAGATTGTAGTTCTTTTCAAACAGGCCATAGCCATAACCCAAAGGCTTGTCAGCTATCATTTCCACAGACTGTTGCCATATCAGCAGACGGCCGTCGGCGGAGTCTTTCTTCATGCTATACATTCTGAAGCCTGCTCCCGTTATCACTGCCGCCGCGACAAGAATCACAAGAGGGTGACGGCCGGCAACCTTACGCAGTGTTTCCCTGTGGCACATGACGGCATACACTGCCGCCTCTATGCAAAGTCCGATGTAGGCTGTGCGGCAACGGAGAACCAATATCCCCACCATGACAAGGAACACAAACGCCACGTTCGTATAATGCCAACCGGATTGCCTTGCCCGCGAAATGAGTATTGGCATCACTCCCACGAAATATAGTGCCGTGGCGGTAGGGTTGTCGTTTGAGCCGACAACGGGGAAATATACGTTCGCACTTTCCGCCATTCCCAACTTCTGCGCCGCCATGAATACGATGTGGATGGCTGCGACAAGCATCAGCCCGTCCTCCATGCTCTTTCTCGCCAGCAGTCCTGTTCTTCGTCCCGCATCCAACACCAACAGTAAAGACAGTGTGACATTAAGATACAATGTCCTGTAAATCTCGTGAGGATGGGTAAAGAGAGCATGAAGTGATACATAGATTATCCATCCGAGTATGAAGAAAGAATATCTAGAGGCAAGTACGCGCTTGCCTGCCATTATGCAACCCGGCACGCAGACAAGTCCCAATATCAATATCCCTGCTTCCAACAGCAGATACCTTGACAAGGATGGATAGACAAACAGCCCTGTGTCCAAAGTTGAAAATACACACAATGACATATACAGCAGAAATGCCACATATCGAGCGGGATGTGAAACAAGTATTTCTTTTGAAGAAGATGTCATAAAGGTTAGGTTATGGTTAGTCCGGCGTTTCTTTACAGCCTTGTGGATTTAGGTTTCTTTTGCAAATATATACAAGAACAGTATCAATCAAATTATAATTTTTATGCTATTTCATATAAAATTTGGTATTGGGAGAAATTTTATATGAAAAACACCGGATTTTATAATTAATTATGTATCTTTGCGATAAAAAAATAATACTATGAACATCGATTATAACAAAAAACTTGTATATCAACGGAACAATGATAAAAACGGTTCGTTGGGGCGTTTCTCATTAGTACATAATCATGATTTTATCTGTGTCGATACTTTTTCTAACATACGAACTACATTCCTGCCGAAACTGAAAAAGACGCATATTAACAACTTCTATATCATATCACTATGCACTGATGGAGAAGGGATATATTGTATAGATGGTGAAAATATCAGGGTAGAAAAGGGAACTCTGATTTTTCTACATCCGGGACAATTATGCTCCATAGTGGATGAAACAGGTGTAGAGGGTGTGCGCATAGCTTTCTCACCATACGTTTACGACAAAATGGAATCTCATTTTGCGAATATCATAAAGTATGGCTTATTTAGAAATTTCAATAGTATTAAAATAGAAAAAGAAGACTTCCGTGAATACTTAAATGAACATTTTATTGAACTTCTGTCAGAAAGCAATACCGACAGACAATCAGCAATGTATAATCTGAAGTTATATACATTGCTGTATTTTATCATGGCCAAAATATACGAGCACTCCCCGAATAACTGTGATAATACAGGTATGACATCCCGCTCATTCAAACTATTTATTAGATTTACGGCAATGATAGATAATAATTATAATATAAAACATCGTGTTGATGATTATTTACGCGAACTGCATGTCGGACACAAAGAATTGGCGGCAAGCACAAAAGAGCATTGTAACAAAAATCCTCACGACATGATAATAGATAAATGTATTTTTGAAGCGAAGAGACTTTTAACCTATTCACATCTTTCTATAAAAGAGATTGCTTTGGAATTAGGATATAACGAACCTTCTAATTTTTCTTTAATATTCAAGAAATATACAAAACTCACCCCCAACCAATACAGGGGAATAAGTGCCAACGAAAACAATCAAAGAAACTTGGCTTTATATCATATATAAATCTTGTTTACTTACTTATTATCACATGCAGGTTTTGCCTGCCTGCCTTGATGTTCATAATATATTTGCCGGGTCTTATATCGGGTGACAATGCAATCTCATGCCTGCCAGTCTCTAAATGCCCAAGGTCTTTTTGCCATTCCATCATGCCGGAAGTGTTGAAGACCCAAACTTGCACGTCCGCATCATTTTGAAGTTCAAATGTGGCTGTAAATGTCGTCTTGAAAGGATTGGGCGTAATGTTAACGCCGTCATGCTGTCTTCCGTTTGTGCCGCTGTTCGCTTCGTTACGGCTGAGCTCGAAATACATGGGGCGCTCCGGTTCTTGCTGTGTAAGAGAGTAGAGGTTGAGCCTGCCGCATATCTTGTCAGTCCAAGCGTCAAACACCATATCCTCCATGCGGTAATTCGCCTTATGGCTATGCGAATACCTTTCGCGAAACTTCACGCTGCCTTTCTCAAACTTGAGCCTGTTATCGGATGTCACTTTCGCATGAAAAGGCACAGTATCTACACCGATAACAATAAAGCCATCTACTCCGTTCCATGTCTTGTTTACACTCATTATCAGAGGTTTCTCGCCAAGCAGGAACTGTCCGCTCCAGTCATACATTACCAGATAGCCATGATAGTTTCCGGCTATCATACCTGTATCGTTTACCACGGAGGGTACATCCGGCGTCTTGCTTGTAACATACGAATAGTCCGGACTGCCAGCCATCGCTTCATGCAGATAAGTCTCTTCGTTACTGCGTTCCAACTCTTCACGCGCATCCCTGTATCCCAAGGCCGCAGAGCGTTTGAGGTATTTATATGCCTTTTTGAGATTCTTGCCCACTCCGTAACCGTTGCGGTAGCAAAGCCCCAGCATATACAGCGACGGTTTGCTGCCACGGTTTGCCGCTGTCTTAAAGCATTTTACCGCATTCTTGTAGTCCTGTTTGCATCCCAGTCCTTTATAAAGCATGAACCCCTTGTCATATATGCACGCCACAGAGCCGCGCTTTGCCCCTATGCAGAAGTAATGGTATGCCCGTTCAAAATCCTGCCTCATGCCACATTTGGGGTACTTGAATACGAAGCCAAGCTCATGATACGCATTTACATAGCCGCGATTTCCCGCTTTTTCCAGCCAATACACCGCCTTTGCGGAGTCACACTCCACTCCACGTCCGCCCGCATAAGCGAGACCGAGCTTGTGCATGGCGTAGGGTGAGCCGTTAGCCGCATCCTCCTCCCATGCCGTCACATTCCGTTGGCGTGTCCTGTCCGTCTTATTGCTTTTCAAGACGTTTACGGCACGGTCTGTCTCGGAGTGTCTTGGCTGGGCAAACGTTTGGGATGTCCCAAGGCAGGTAGCGGCCATGACTAAATATAGAACAAGCGTTTCTTTTGAGAATGTCATAAAGGTTAGGTTTGCATCGGGCCGGCACTTTTGTACTGCCTTACAGATTTAGGATTCAAGTGCAAATGTAATAAAAATAGTTTGGCCGGCATCATAAAATGCGTTATTTTTAACATTAAATTTGATTTGGAAGAAACCTCATATTTTACTTCTCCTATATTTCTGATTACTGGCAGTGGGATGCTCCGGATTGGTCATCTGGAAGAAACCTCATATTTTACTTCTCCTATATTTCTGATTACTGGCAGTGGGATGCTCCGGATTGGTCATCTCAAGATAACCGGCCTCGACAAGTGACATAATATATGTCTGTATATTCTTGCTATGGTATGTCACACCGGCCCTTTCAAGGATTTCCTTACTGCTACGTGGCACGCTGCAGAAGTTTATTATATCTCTCTGCTTATTTGTTATTTTAAGACGCTTGGTGTCAGAGTTAGCGTTGGAGTTGTCAGAGTTTGTTCTCCAATTAGTGTCAGAGTATCTAAGTTCAGTGTCGGAGTCGGTGTTGAATGTGTCAGAGTTAGTACCCGCTTCTGTGTCAGAGTGTCTAAGTCTTGTATCTAAGTAATCCTTGCTTTGGCTACTTCCCTGCCTGTTTATGGTAATCACAAACTCATTACTCCTGTCGTTATTGGTGAACGAGACTTTCAGATTCTCCGACAAGGCGCGGAGCATACCACTACCTGCTCCAGTGTAGGGGAGCAGATGAATTGCGTTAGTGAAGAGGAACATATTGCGTGGCATGGATGTGCCTACGACAATGTCATCCACTGTAAGTCCGTTGGGCAGTGTACCGGGACTGTGTATCTCCACCCTGTCGTCAAATATGAAGATACGGATAGGGGCTTTTGCGTTCAGCGAACGGTGCACCAAAGCATTCACGGTAAACTCTACAAGGCTGGTGTAGGGAATCTCCAGCACTCCTTTCGAGTTAAACTCTTCGCCCACCTGTATGTTATGTAGATTACGGGTAAAGAAATCCATGATGGTCTCAAACTGATGAAGCAGATTACCCTCAATATCTGCTTCATTTACTTTGTCACGAAACTGTGTGCCGCCAAGATTGTTGCCCACAAAACAGATGCACTTTGCGGTCATTACGGGAAGCCAACGCTGGGTGTATTTGCCAAACAGTAGCATCGCAGCCACTGTGATTTTACCATCGGGACGGATAAAACGCAGGTTGCGAAGTAATTTCTCTCCGTTGTGACCGCTAACGATAGTTGAACATACTGCATCCAAAGAGGCTTCGCGGAAGGTGTCGCCTACCAAACCTTTCATTGCAAGTGCTTTTTCAAACTTGTTGCCGAGAAAGGTCTTGATGGTGTTTTCGTCCAAATCCTTAATGGTGGCATCCCTCACTCCTGCTTCATCAGGCGAAAAACTTCCGCAGTCGGTCATCATCTCGGCAAGCTCGGCGTTGTCAAACACTTTGCGCTTGTCGGCACCGTTTTTCACCCATACTATGCCACGATTGTCGTGGTACGGCTTATTTACTCCTTCTTTGATGTGAGCCACAACAATACTGCCGCCATCCACTGGTACTGTTTTCACGTCAACAAGGATGGAGGGAACAACATTCTCTGATGCGATGTTGCCAAGCAAACTGGTAGTTTCCTGTGCTTCCTGATATGACAACGGATTTACATTCCCGGTCTTATCCTTTACGCCAACAATCAACATACCGCCATGCGCATTGCTGAATGCCACCAGTTCGCAACCGATGTCATAGTTGTCAAGAAGCCGTTCTTTGAACTGCACCTTACTGGTCTCACCCAGTTTTATCTGTCGGATAATATCTGTTTCGCTCATTGTCTGAATGTTTTGGGGTTTAGTAGTATGCCTGCATCTATGTTCTATTATGTAAGAAATTCCTTGCATCAGGCTATATGGTGTTGCTTACTCATGCAGTAGCCCTATTCCCTTTTTCTATAAAAAGATATTGTTTTCGATGCAAAAGTACAAAAAAATCATGAGAACCTACTGAAATTCATTAGGAAAACGAGCAAAGCGTAATAATTATCACACACCTTGATGCAATGCGGGCTGTAGTGCCATGCCTTTTCCCATTTGGCGGGAAATATTGCAAAAATAACCTTTACGCTTGGCGTATCGGGATAATTTTATTACTTTTGCCGTGAAAATCAAGGTGGAAGCTTTACGGTATATGAAAAAAAGAATATTGATAGTCGAGGATGACATTACATACGGCACGATGATGAAGACATGGCTTGGCAGGCGCGGTTTTGCCGTTGAACTGGCGGGGCGTGTGTCGGATGCCGTGCATATACTTAGCGGTGCCGTGCAAGGGGATGGCTTTGACCTTGTGCTTAGCGACCTCCGTCTGCCTGACCACGACGGGCTTTTCCTGTTGGAGTGGATGAACCGCAGCGGGGTGTGCATACCTTTCATCATGATGACGAGCTATGCGGAGATACAGAATGCCGTGACCGCCATGAAAAAGGGGGCGCGTGACTATATATCCAAGCCTTGCCAGCCGGATATGCTGCTTGAGAAAATCAATGACGCACTGGCTTCTCACGTTGCGCCCGACCGGCCGGTCGCGGGGCGGCCGGCGGCGAAAGGGAATGGCGGAAAGAGCGGCATGAATGGCTTGGAGGACTGCATAGAGGGCGAGAGTGACGCTTCGCGGCAGCTGTATCGTATGGTGGAACTTGTCGCCCCTACGCCGATGTCGGTGTTGATACTCGGCGCCAGCGGCACCGGCAAGGAGTATGTGGCCCGCAGAATACACGGACTGAGCCGTCGTGCGGCGGGGCCTTTCGTGGCTCTTGACTGCGGCGCAGTGCCCAAGGACGTGGCGGCATCAGAGTTTTTCGGGCACGTCAAGGGAGCGTTCACGGGTGCGGACAGCGACAAAACCGGCGCTTTTGAGGCTGCGGCGGGCGGAACCCTGTTTCTCGACGAGGTGGGAAACCTCAGCTATGACGTGCAGGTTCAGCTGCTCCGCGCATTGCAGGAGCGCAGAATACGCCCTGTCGGAGCCATGCGTGAGGTGGAGGTCGATATACGCCTTGTATGCGCCACCAACGGAAACCTGCGCCGGCAGGTGGCTGACGGCACGTTCCGTGAAGACCTGTATCACCGCATCAACGAGTTCACGGTCAATATGCCTCCGCTTAAAGAGCGGGGAACTGACATCATGCTGTTTGCCGGGCATTTCCTGAATTGCGCCAATGAGCAGTTGTCACGCGACGTGAAAGGTTTTGACACCATGGCCGAAGAGATGATGATGCGCTATCCGTGGCCGGGAAACCTGCGTGAGATGCGCAATGTGGTGAGGCGTGTCGTACTGACGGCGCAGGGCACTTACATCACCGCGGAGGACTTGGAAGCGGCGTTGCAGACAGTGTCTTCCGAACCGGTTACCGACCGTGTGGCGGTGAACAGACCCTTGCGTGACGCCGATGAGGAGCGGGTGAGGATAGAGAAGGCGCTGAGGGAGACCGGAGGTAACAAGTCGAAGGCGGCACAGCTGTTGGGGATTGACCGCAAGACGATATACAATAAGATGGCACGCTACGGCATAGACTGATTTCTCTTGCCTTGGCGTGCGGCGTGACATGACGCGGACAGCTCCGGCGGGGACTGCCGCCTGCGTAGCGGAAAGTGTGGAATAATTCCACACGCATTCCACACTTGATACACACTTTCCACATAGTGAGTGTGAAAATACATAGAGTCGGGATGATATTGTATAGTTCTTATTATTAATATTTTAGCCTTATGGTGGTGCATTCGCCGCCAGTTGTTGGCACGTATGTTGCCCTTATCCTTTGTGGCTTGCGTGCCACAGCATGGCAAAGGCAACCTGAACAGAACAAATATTAACTAATAAAACTACACAAAAATGAAGAAATCAGTAATCGCACTCGTAGCAGTTCTTGCGGCAATGTCAACAAACTCTTTCGCCGCGACATCTTTCGCTGAACCGGAAAAGGCCGACACCGTCAAGACAGATACCGTGAAGGCTGCCACCGTAAAGGCGGAAACAGCCATGGCGGAGCCGGAGAAGTCAGACACGATAAAGTCTGATACCGTGAAGACTGCGGCCGTAAAGGCAGAGACAGCCATGGTGGAACCGGAGAAAGCGGACACCGTAAAGACCGACACCGTTAAGGCAAAGCCGGCAAGCAACGTGGCGTAAGGGATGCAAAAAATACGGAATAACGATATAGCCAAGACTTTTTGATTCGTATATACCTTAATGTTCACAAAGGGAGGAATGAGGGTTCAACACCTGTCTTTCCTCCCTTTTACGTAGTGTGAGGTCTGCGTGCTTATGACGGCACCGGCATTTTTTGTGGCGCGGAAGTCCTTTATATTGGGAAAAAAAGACTAACTTTGCAGGGAAGTAACAACAGTAAGACGGATGCAGAGAAATTATATGACAGCGAAAGTGGCGTTGGGCTATGTGCTGATAATCTCCATTATGGCCGTGGCCGTATGGCTTGTCGGCGGCAACAGCCGTGTGTTGACGCAGGCATCGGAGGCAGAACGTATGTATGTATGCCGCCGCAGCCTTATGGACAGTTTGGTTTACTGTTATATGCAGGCCGGAAACGCCGAGCGGTCAATATGTATGAACGTGGACAAATGGGACAGTTTTGACCGCCACGTCAGTGCGGCGATAAGCATAGCCGACAGCCTTGACCGGGTTACGGACGGCCGCCTCACCGGCAGGATAGACTCTCTGAAAATGTATTTCGCCATGATGCGCGACAATACCAAGGCCGTTATGCGCATAATGGCACGCTATGAGCCGGGTGCTGCGCTTGACAAAAAGGTACGGAGTCTGCGCGAAGGCGGCGATTCCGTGCTCATTGTGGCCGACAGTACGCAGCGGAGGGAGGAGACAAGGGTGACGGTTGAGGTGGTGAGAAACCGCAAAGGCTTCTTCCGCAGGCTGGCGGACGCATTCCGCAAGCAACGTGACGACACGGTGAAGGTGGGGCGGGAGACTACCGTACATGCCGACACGGCGGTGCAGACGGTGGATATTGCCGGCGATGTGGCGCAGGCATTGGCCGAGGTACAGAGCCAAGAGGAACTGCAAATGAGGGATATTGACGCGAAACTGCGTAACAGCGTATGGCGGCAACAGCGGGCGGGCATGGCCACGGCAGCCCGCATACAGCAGTTGATAAGCCGCTTGCGTGAGGAGGAATATATCACGAGGCAGGCTTCGTTTGACGCCGATCTCCGGGGAAGGCGTGAGTTGTTGGCGCACATCGTGGCGCTGAGTGTCATCTCTGTGGTTGCTGCTGCGGTGCTGCTTTGTCTCGTCCGGCGTGACAACCGCCGTGCGGAACGCTACCGCAGGGGGCTGCAACGGGCCAAGGAGGAAACGGAGAGGCTGATGCTCACCATCACCCATGACATCAAGGCACCTGCGGCGTCGGTGTCAGGCTTTATAGACCTGATGAGGGACGAACTGGCTTCCACGGGTAATGACAACGGGCGCATAGCGGAATATCTGTCCAATATCAAGGCCACGGCAGACCATCTGCTGAGGCTTGTAAGGACATTGCTCGACCATCGGCAGATGCAGGAGGGGGCAATGGTGCTGCATCCCGTGGCGTTCAATGCGGGCAGGCTGATTGTCGAGTGTGCGGAGGGCATGAGGCCGATGGTGTGTCAGCGCGGACTGACGCTGCACTGCGTGGTGGATGAGAGCTGCAATGCTGTATGCAGGGCTGACGCCTTGCGCCTGAGGCAGATTCTGGAGAACCTGATAGGCAATGCGGTTAAATATACGGCGGAGGGCGGCATCACCGTCACCGCGTGTATGTCGGACGGCATTTTGGCTGTCAGCATGGCTGATACGGGTGTCGGCATGACCGAGGAGGAGACGGAACGCATCTTCGAGGCGTTCGCACGGCTTGACGGCGCGTGTGGCATCGAGGGGACAGGACTGGGCCTTTCGATAACGAAAGAGTTGGTTTCACAACTCAACGGCACCATAAATGTGCGTTCCGTCAAGGGCGAGGGCACTGTGTTCAAGGTGGAGATACCGGTGGAAATAGTCACCGGCAACGTGGAGGAGACGGACGATGATGACGTGAACGCCACGGTGGCGGTGAACGTGAGGGACATAATGGTGGTGGATGATGACCCGTTGCAGCGGCGGCTTGTCTGCGAACTGCTGTCGCGGATGGTCGCTTCCGACGGCTCTGCGCTGCGTGTCATGGAAGTGCCGACGGCGGAGAGGGCGCTGGAACTGCTGCGCGTGTCACGTCCGGATGCCATGCTTGTCGATGTGGAGATGCCGGGAATGGGCGGCGAGCAGTTGGCGGCGGCCGTCAGAGCCGGGGGCGTTGGTGTGTATATGGTGGCCATGACGGCTCATGACACCGCGATAAAGCCCCGCTTGTCGGCGGCAGGTTTCAGCGAGTGCCTGTTCAAACCGGTGGGACGTGACGGCCTGAGGCGGGTATTGGGACTGCGTGACAAAGGTGCGGATGATGCGCCTGACACGGGTTGCGACCTGTCCGCCCTGACGGCGTTTGCCGATGGAGACAGGGAGGCTCAGAACGAGATAATGCGTTGTTTCAGGGAACAGATGGAGGAACTTGTGGCCATTCTCGATGAGGGGATGGGGCGTTGTGACCGTGAACGCATATCTTATGTGGCGCACAAGGCCGCTCCGACACTTACGATGATAGGTTTCAGTGAGGAAGAGGCGCTGCTGTCACTGAGTCCGGAACGTATCGGCCGGCTGGCCGATGATGGTGTGTTGAGGCAGGCGGAAGTGCTTAGGACTGGGATAAAGGCTGTTTTGCGGCAGGTATGAAACCGTGTGTCCGGGTGTGAAACGCCATGTGTTGCACGATGTAGTGAATCTTTTTGTATCGCTATTCCTAACCCGTTTGAAAACAAGTGGTTACGGATGCGGTTGTAATCAGGTGCTGATTACAATACAAACACAGCCCTTTTACACTGTAAAAGGGCTGTGTTTGCAGTGTAAAAGGGCTGTGTTTGCAAAACTGTCTGTTGCGGAGTGTTTCCGGTTATGCCTCCGCCTCGTCTTCGCTTCGGGTGTTTTCCGCGCTTTTAACCCTCCGCCAGACAACAAAGGCGGAGGTACAGGCGTAGCATACTGCCTGCATCCACAGGGCGTGGTATTCCTTGGCTACGTCGGGCAACAGTGCGCCCATGCTGCTCATCCTTATGAATCCGCGTATGCAGAAGGTGCTGGGGAAGAGTACGGACACTCCCTGCCATGCTCCCGGAATGTTTGACTGCGGCCAGCTTACGCCCGACATGAACAGCAGGGGGACGGAGGTGAAGACCACCACGAGCATGACACTTTCGCGGTAACGCACTATCTCGCTGAACGTGATGGCGAAGAAGATGCAGGCAAGGAGGTACGGCGTCAGGAACAGCAAGAGGTCTGCGGCGTGTACCAATGATACGAAACCGAAGAAATGTGGTACGGCTAACGTTACCCATGCCAGCATGACCGAGAAGATAAGGGCGTATGCCGCGGTCTTGCCGCATAGCGTTGACATGGCTTTGCCGAACATAGTCTGCCGCCTGTTGCGCCGGTAGTTGCGGAAAGACATTTCCCTTTCCGTTCCGCCTATCATGCCTACGCCGAGGAGTATGGCCTGCTGTATGATGAGGACGAGTACTCCGGGCAGCATGAAATTGCCGTAACCGCCGGTAGTGTTGAATATCGGCACCTCATCGAAGGAAAGCGGTTGCGTGGCAATCTCGTCTTCACGCTCGGTCTTGTTGCCCAGCAGGTGACGCTGTATCTCCGCTCCCGTCTCCATTGACACGGCGGTGACGGTGGTGAAAATTGCCTTGTAGGTGAGCATATAGCTCATGTCGCAATAGACGGATACGTGCGCCTGCTCTCCGCGTATGATGTTTTCCTCAAAGTTGTAAGGAATGTATATTATTCCGTAAGCCTTGCCATGGCCTATGAGATTCTTTGCCTCTTCGATGTCGGCGCACCGGTATGCGACGCTGACATCGGGTGAGGCATCGACCTTGTTGGCGAACTCGCGGCTCATGGCGGAGTGTGAGTTGTCTATGAGTGCAACGGGAACTTCACGCACCGTCTCGTTGTTGTATATCCAAGAGTAAAGCAACGGATATACAACCGGTAGGAAAATGAAGAAGAGAAGCACTCCTTCGTCCTTGGCGATGGCTTTGAGTTCTGTGAACATTATGGTGGTGGTTGTTTGAATTGTAGCCCCCTTCTGTCTCCCCGAGGGGAGGATTAATACCTTTTGTTCGTATCATCTCCCTCCCTCGGGAGGGTAGGGGTGGGGCTTTGATGGTTCTTCTCTACGGCTGATACCCGAACTCATAGAACGCTTTTTTCATGCGCCGTATGATTAGGGCGGGCAGTATGGCGAACGTGAGCAGCGCAATGATGTGTATGATTACGTCTGTCAGGGGATAGTCATTGAATATGCACAGCTGGTAAATCATGTAGTAATGACGCATGGGGAACAGCCATGCGAGGGTTTGCAGCGGCGCGTCCATGGCAAAGATGGGGAATGTCGTGCCGACCATGGAGAAACTCAGCACACCCCAGAGCGAGCAGACGCTCATGGACATACGCAGTGACGGGATGAGGCCGAACATGAATACGGCGAAACCTTGAGCCGCAATGACGGCAAGGACGCTTAACGTCAGGATGCGCCAGAAGCCTCCCGGGGCAGGGAAGTGCAATATGCCGAACATATAAATCATGCTAAGCAGCATGACAGTGATGAATATTAATGTCTGCGGCAGTAGCTTGGTGAACAGGGCAAGGGCGAAATCGTTGCCGGAAAGGGCAAGCCATTCCTTGTGGGTATTGAACTTTATCTCTGTCCCGAGGGAATATACCGTGAGCAGAAAGACGAACAACAGCAGGCAGGTGGGCACCAACATGGTGCTGAGATAGATGTTGTAGTTGATCCAAGGGTTGCCGATGTTGTGTACATCCAGCAGTATCGGTTGAAGGAATGTGGCCGTTTGCTCCGGCGTTGCACCCTTGGCCAATAGCGTGGATTGCCCCACTGCGGCGGAAGCAAGGGTGCATAGCGTCTTCATTTCCTTGTAGATTAAGGAGCCGGCGGTAAGGGATGTGTAGCTGAAATATACCGACATCTTTGGCTGGCGGGCTGACAAGAGGTCTTGGGTGAGATGTTCCGGAAACAGGATGAAGCCGTAAATCTCGTCACGTTGCATCGCCTTTCGTGCCTCGTCTGCGGTAGGGTAGTGTGCGACAACACGTGAAGACTGGAAGCCGTCAATCATTCTCGTGAGCTTTCTCGTGACGGTTGTGTTGTCATTGTCAACTATTCCGATGGGCATCTCCACCGGTTGGCCGTTGTTCATGAGTGAAGTGAAGAACAAAGTCACGGCTAACGGCAGCACCGCCATACACATTATATATATGGGGTGGCGCAGAAGTATCATGACTTCACGCTTCAACAGTGGCAATATCCTGTTACGTTGCTTCAACTTTTGTGTTGTTTTCTTTTCGCTTGGGAGTGCGGTTTTATTTCTTTATTATCACGGACATTCCCGGCCTCAGACCGTCAAGCTGTTCCATAGGGCGTGCCTTTACCTCAAAAGTCTTCATGTCGTACTGCCCGTTTGTCTTCGTTGCTTTCCATGTTGCGTAGCTGCCCTGATCCTTTATGGAATATATCTTGAATGCCATCTCCTTGTTGAAGGCGGGCACGAAGGCCGTGAACGTGTCGCCGTTCCGCATTCCGTTGAGCTGGTCTTCACGCATATTGAACGCTCCCCACATATCGTGCATAAGGCTGATGGTCATTATCGGCGAGCCGCTTCCTATCAGTTCGCCCACCTTCGGGTATATGTTTGACACCTCACCCTCCATCTGTGCCGTCTGAACTGTCTCGTTAACGTATGACGAAACCTCGCTTACCGCTCCTTTGGCCCGGTTCACCTGTGCCAGTGCGGCGGCCTTTTCTTCGCTCCGGGCACCGTTTCTTGCCATGTCATACTGGCTCTTTGCGGCCTTCTCCTGCGCCTCGTAGGCCTTGTAACCGGCGTAAGCCTCGTCACGTTTCTGCTCGCTCATCACTCCTTCATCGAACAGTCTCTGCACTCGTTCGTATGACTTCTTGTGTATGTCAAGGCCCGCTTTCGCCTGCTGCCACAGCTCGTATGCTGCCTGAATCTGCTCCCTGCGTGCTCCGGCTTGCGCCATTTCACTCATTGCCGCCGCGGCGTTTTCCGCGCTTTCTGCCTGTTGTTTCTTTGCTTCCACGTCCGGAGCGTCGAGAATAACGAGTGTGTCGCCCACGTGAACGTAGTCTCCTTCCTTTACCCTTATTTCAAGTATGCGGGACGGTACCTTGCTTGACACGCGGTATTCCTCCACGTCTATCTGTCCCTGTATGACCTCATCCTCGCGGCCGATGGTGAAAAAACCTATGGCACCAACGATTATCACTACTGCCGTGAATGCCGCCAAAGCCATCATAACGCTTTTATGCTGTGCTTTATTTTCCATAATTCTGTGTATGTCCTGTTACTATATTTGTCCCAAAGCCTTTTTCAGGGCTGTCTCACTGAGTTTTACTTCTATCTCCGCATCAATCCTCTGCGTCTGTGCCTGCAACCATGCTGTCTGCGCGGCCATTACGTCTGAGGTCTGCATCACGCCCTCCTTGAATCCGAGGTTGGCGCATCTCAGGTTCTCCTCTGCCTTTTCTATGTTTCTTCTTGCGGTGTAAAGGTTCTTGTTTGCCTCGCGAACCTTGAAGGTACATTGGCTTATCTGTAGTTCAATCATCTCCTGCGCCTCGCTTAGTTTTAGTTGCGCAAGGGTGGTGGCGTATCTTGATGCGCGGACGTTATACATCGTCTCGCCCCAGTCCAACACCGGTATCCGCACCATAACGCCTACATTGAACGCACCTTTGAACTTGCGTTCAAAACTGTTATAGACGCTTGGGTTGGAGAATAACACGCCTGACATGAGTGCCACTTGCGGCATATACCCCGCACGTGCCAGCTTTGTCTGCTGCTTTGTGATTTCTATCGCGTCGTTCAGCATTTGCAGCTCATGGCGGCGTTCCAATGCTCCGGCGGTGTCATAGTCGCCCACCGGTTCTGTTTGCAGTTCGTCTTTGTTTTCGTCTTCCAGCGTAATGTCTGAGTCGAGTGGCATTCCGCACTGTTGGCATAGGCTCATCTTGGCCAGTGCCAGCCCGTTGTCAACCTTGGCCTTAGTCATGTCCGCCTCGTTGACCGCCACGCTTACTTTCAGTCCGTCAGCCTTTGTCGCGACGCCGTTTCTAATCATTTTCCTGATGTTGCTTTCCAGTTTGCGCACCAGTTCCAGGTAACTCTCGGCCAGCCTTTGCTTCTGTCTCAGTGAGACCACGGTCCAGTATGCGTTGTCTATGCCGTACAGCACATTGTCTTCGGTGGCCTCCATGTTGGTATCGGCAACCCTTTCCGCTATGTCCGCCATCCTGTTGCCGGCCGTTATGGCTCCGCCCATGTATATAGGCTGCGTGAGTATTGCGGAAGCGGTGAACACATGGTGCGTGTTTGTCTTGAAAGCGTCCGCTATCTGTTGCCCCAATGCGTCACCAGCTTGTGCCAGTTGCTGTGCCATCTCTTGCCCCATCTGGCTGAAAGAGCTGCCTGCCTGACCGGCCAGACTGCCCAATGCCTGTGCCTGCGCCGGTGTTATGATTCCCTGCGCCGCCATATTGTGTATGGCCGAGGTCACGTTCTGGCTCATGTTCCCCATTATCGGGGCAGTCTTGCTGCCGATAGCCTGCGCTGCGGCAGTGCCCGCGTTGCCCAGTAATGCCTGCTGTTCGTCGCTTAGTATGGATATTTCCCGGCTGGAATACATATAGCCGCCGGAAATGTCTATATGCGGCAGATACTTTGTCCGTGCCGCCTTGCGTGCATTTTCCGCAGTCCTCTTCTTCATCCTTGCCATGCCCATCTGCTTGTTTGCGCGCAAGGCTCTTGCCCGGCATGAGTCGAGAGAGAGCGTTTCTGCATCCGCCGGCGCAAAGGTGAGGAGGGAAATAAGTATTAATAAGAGTTTATTCATTATTGGTTATTATTGGAAATCCGTTGCAAAGTTACATCTTTTTTCAGAATCTCTGCAATGTTTTTTGTTATTTTCTTATAATAAACCATAAGTGAACAAGTAATGTGCGGAATAGACCATAGTGCTTTTTCATTATCCGGAAACGCTCTATCAGCGAGGCTCTGTGGCTCTTTACCGACATCCCTCCTTCAAGATAGCGGCACAGCGTGAGGTGTGTGTTGTGCAGGGCAAGCCCTTTCTTCCCGGCTTCCTTCATTATCCTGATACACCAATCGACGTCGGCCGAGAGGCGATATGACAGGTCGTATGGCGTGTCTTGCGCCAAATCCCTGCGTGCGTAGAATGCTTGGTGACATACGAGCATGCCGTTCAGAAACGATTTCCATGTCAGTGTCTCCGGCGGTTGCAGCCTCCTGTGGCGCAGGAAGTTGCCGTCGTTATCCACAATGTCGGTCTTTCCGTATATTACGGCGGGCAATTCTCTGCCGCCGATATTGCTTATTTGCGTGGCGATGCGTTCCAACGTGTATCTGTCGGCAAATGTGTCGCCGGCGTTGAGGAACAGTATGTAGTCGCCTTCCGACAACCTTATGCCTTTGTTCATGGCGTCATATAGGCCGTTGTCTTTCTCGCTGACCACTTTTACCGTGTGGCTGCTGTGGTTGTTGTCGGCGTAGGCGGAAGCCAAGGCAACCGTCTTGTCTGACGATGCCCCGTCAATTATGATGTGGCAGACGTTGCCGTATGACTGTCCGCCTACGCTTTCCAGCGTGCGTGGCAGTTCTTTCTCTGCGTTATATGTGCAGGTTATGATGCAGAAAGTCGTCATTATAGTGTTGTGGACGTTTGTAATTGATGGTTGTAGGGACGCACCTTCTTGCCGCCGGCATAAAGCCTATGGCAAGCGGCAAAGCCGAGCGGGTGCGTCCGCCGTTGCGATAACCCGACATTTCGGACGCACCAAGGTGCGTCCCTACAATGCGGCGAAACATGATTTGGCTGTTCGGTTGTGTGTCTGCGGTATCGTGCGAGTTGCAATCAGGTGCTGATTACCTTGTGAAAAGGCCTCTTTTACACTGTAATCAGCACCTGATTGCAAGGTAATCGGCACCCTTTTACAAAGGCGTGCGTTACGCCTTGATTCTCTGTCGGTTAGAAAATGGGCAGCGTAAGCAACTGGTACATCAGCGTCTTTGCCATCCTCTCGTGTCCTTTGTCGTTCGGATGCAGGCGGTCGGTGTCCGCGTTGCGGAAGTATTGCGCGTGCTCGTCTATCATGGGGTACAGCCCGCAGAGGGCGTTAAGGTCTATTACCGGCACGGCCCAGACGTTCGCCACTTCCTTTGTCGCGTCTATATAAGCCTGCAAGTATTCGCCGCACTGGTTGGTATAGTCCTCCGAGCACTGCCAGTTCTTTTCGTTGGCGTGGAAATTCTGGCGGTGGATAGGCGTCAGAACCACTATCTGTTTAGTGGGAAACATACGCTTCACCTTGTCCATGGCGATGTTTATCCGTCCGCGGTAAGTGCCTTTGTCCATGCACATATACTGCCGTTTGCGCGGTGTCATTGCCTTGGGCTTGCCGTGTCCGTACATCACCTCCTCGTCTTTCTCCTCATACCATTTCCCGAGCGGCACGCCATTGTTGTAGTCGTTGGTGCCCATCAGGATGACGATGGCATCGACCGTGTCGCCGTGTTCGGCCATCAGCTTGTCGGCCTGACGCGGGATGTCGTTCCATTGCCGGCCGCTTACCGCATAGACGTACGGCGTTGTGCCGAGCCATTCGCCGAGGAACGTCCAGTATTTCTTCTTCGACGCATTGTTGCGGGGGTCGGTAATGGAGTCGCCGAAGTAGGCTATCCTCTTGCCTTGCCATGGGTGTGGGAACATGAGTTGGGCGCAGCCGGGAACGGACAGTGCGATGATGAACAGTAGGGAAAGAATCTTTTGTTTCATAAAGTTACAGTAAAATTTAGTTAAAAAATAAACGTCCGCACGGTCATTTTATTATATATAAGGTGTGGAGAAGTGCGTTTACAGTGCTTGTTTCAGACAAGTTGTCATGCGTTTCGGTCAAATTGGCATAGGAGCCGGTTGTGGTATATGCTTTGATTGGAGGCTTGTCGTAAAGGAAAACAATGTAAAAAGAAAGGAGTTAGATTATGATGAACCAACCTGAAATGACCAACAAAGAAGCGTTGCAACGCTTCGCCAAGAACCTTGTGGGGGATGCCAAGGCGGGAAAACTTGACCCTGTCATCGGCAGGGACGACGAGATTCGCCGTGTGTTGCAAATCCTTTCACGAAGGACAAAGAACAACCCCATCCTCATTGGCGAGCCCGGAACGGGTAAGACAGCCATTGCCGAGGGCCTGGCACAGCGCATAGTGCGCGGTGATGTGCCCGAGAACTTGAAGGAAAAGGAGATTTACACCCTCGACATGGGTGCCCTCGTGGCGGGTGCCAAGTACAAGGGCGAGTTCGAGGAACGGCTGAAAGGCGTGATAAACGCCGTGATGGAGTCGGAGGGTAAGATTATACTCTTCATCGATGAAATCCACACTCTCGTGGGAGCGGGTGGAGGTGACGGCGCGATGGATGCCGCAAACATCCTGAAACCGGCCTTGGCGCGTGGCGAACTGAGGGCTATCGGCGCCACTACGCTTAACGAATACCAGAAGTATTTTGAAAAGGACAAAGCGCTGGAGCGGCGTTTCCAGATCGTGATGGTTGACGAGCCGGACGAGCTTTCGGCCATTTCCATACTGCGCGGGCTGAAAGAGCGTTACGAGAACCACCACCGTGTGCGTATTCAGGACGACGCGTGCATAGCCGCCGTAACGCTGTCCGAGCGTTACATCTCGGACCGTTTCCTGC
This sequence comes from Prevotella sp., assembly GCA_017623655.1. Classification (GTDB taxonomy): domain Bacteria; phylum Bacteroidota; class Bacteroidia; order Bacteroidales; family Bacteroidaceae; genus Prevotella. The sequence continues at coordinate 266,608 of JAGAON010000009.1, read as the reverse complement.
CTGACAAGGCCATAGACCTCATGGATGAGGCCGCCGCGAAGCTGCGGATGGAACGTGATTCCGTGCCGGAAGAGCTGGACGAGCTGGAAAGACACCTCAAACAGCTGGAGATAGAGCGCGAGGCCATAAAGCGGGAGGATGACAAGGAGAAGCTCGCGGAGCTGAACAAGACCATCTCCGTGCTGCAAGACGAGAAGCTGAAGATGCGTTCCAAGTGGGTGCAGGAGAAGAATCTTGTCGATAAGATACAGCAGGACAAGCAGCAGATGGAACGTCTGCGCTTTGAGGCCGACAAGGCGGAGCGTGAGGGAAACTACGGGAAAGTGGCGGAAATACGTTACGGTAAGCTGAAAGACTTGGAGGAAGACATACGCCGTGTGCAGCAGGATATAAACGCGCAGGGTGCCGGCAAGATGGTGCGCGAGGAGGTTACGGCGGACGATATAGCCGAGGTCGTGAGCCGCTGGACAGGCATTCCCGTCACAAGGATGATGCAGAGCGAGAAGGACAAGCTGCTGCATCTGGAGGAAGAGCTGCACAAACGTGTCATAGGGCAGGACGATGCCATACAGGCCGTGAGCGACGCGGTGCGCAGAAGCCGTGCGGGACTGCAAGACCCGAAGCGTCCTATCGCTTCGTTCATCTTCCTTGGAACCACCGGTGTGGGCAAGACGGAGCTGGCGAAGGCGCTGGCCGACTATCTGTTCAATGACGAGTCGCTCATGACACGCATAGATATGTCGGAGTATCAGGAGAAGTTTTCCGTTACGCGCCTTATCGGTGCGCCTCCGGGTTACGTCGGCTATGACGAGGGAGGACAGCTCACCGAGGCCGTGCGCCGCAAGCCTTACAGCGTCGTTCTGTTTGATGAGATTGAGAAAGCGCACCCCGACATCTTCAACACCTTGTTGCAGGTGCTTGACGACGGGCGTCTGACGGACTCGAAGGGCAGGGTGGTGAACTTCAAGAACACCATCATAATAATGACCTCCAACCTCACCCGCGAGCAGCTGTACGGCCGTCAGCCCATCCTCGACGGCAACGGAATGGTCAAGCCGCCCATACGTCCGGAGTTCCTCAACCGTATCGACGAGGTGATAACCTTCTCTCAGTTGACGAAGGACGAGATAGCCTCCGTTGTGCGTTTGCAGATGAATCACGTGGCCGCCATGCTGTCAAGGCAGGGCTTCACGCTCAATGTCACCGACAATGCCGTGGCTACCCTTGCCGAAGCGGGTTACGATCCGGAGTTCGGTGCGCGCCCGGTTAAGCGTGCCATACAGCGGGATGTGCTCAATGCGCTGTCAAAGCAGCTCCTTGCCGGCAGCGTATCGCATGAGAAACCCATTACGGTTGACAGCAGGGACGGGGTGATAACCTTCACCAACGCATGAACGTAATACATAGAAAAAAGGATGCCGGCAGCACTGCCGGCATCCTTTTTTCGTGCGGTGTGCGGTTTGTTGTAGCAGAGGATGATTCATTATGCCGGGTTGTAGAGACGATGTATTACATCGTCTCCCTGCCTGGTGTTGTGTTGCTGTGTATATCTGAGACGACGTGGTACATCGTCTCTACCTTGCGTGTGGGAAGGTTCGTTTTTTGATTCGGACGCACTCGCTCGGCTTTGCCGCTTGCCATAGGCTTTATGCCGGCGGCAAGAAGGTGCGTCCCTACAAGACGTTGCGGTTCAAGGTGTTATGGAAGGTGTCGCAAAAGGGTGCTGATTACATGGTAAAAAGGTGCTGATTACACTGCAATTAGCACCTGATTGCAGTGTAATCAGCACCCTTTTACAAAGCCCTCTGTAAGTGCTTGTAAAACAACATGGAAGGGAATGGGGCGTTACAGGAGGCCGATACCCTTCAATACCGTTGTCTTTGCCTTACATTATATATATTATGGCGAGGAACGTCAGTACCCATGCCGCCACTATCAGTTGCATGAAGTGGTCGTGGAGCATCACTTTCGTCGGGTCACCGCTTTTCTCATCCACCACGGCGAGCTGTATGTAGCGAAGCAAACCGAGGACGACATAACCGCTGGTGAGGTATATGTACGGCGTGCCGAAGTTCTGCACCACCTCAGGGGATACCGAGTACATGATGTAGCACACCAGCATCACGCCGCCGGTGATGGTTATCGCCTGATTGATGAAGGTGAGGTTGTACCGTGAAGTGTTCTGGCGCGGTGACTCGCCTGTCTTCATCATGCGCAGCACATCGTCCCTTCTCTTGGCGAAAGAGAGGAAGAGGGTGAGCAGGAAGGTCATCATCACGAGCCAGTGGCTGGCCACTATGCCGGTGGATGTGCTGCCGGCGAGGATGCGGAGGACAAAACCGAAGGCTATGACGCATACGTCTATGATGGCGTATCGCTTTATCCTCCAGCAGTAGGTGATGTTGAGCAGCCAGTAGGCGGCTATCACTCCCATGGTGACCTCCTGCCCCTTGCTGAGGAATGTGAGTGTTGCCATGCTCAGGCCAAGCATGGCGAGCATCATGGCGTATGCCTCTGTCTCGCTTACCGCGCCTGATGCTACGGGGCGTTTGCACTTTACCGGGTGTCTGCGGTCGGCCTCAACGTCGATTACGTCGTTAAAACAGTAGATGCTGGAGGCCGCGAACGAGAAGGCGAAAAAGGTGATGACGGCGTTCAGCAGCAGGCCGGTGTCCGTGAGTTGCTGGCCGAAGAAGAGGGGGAGGAACACAAAAGTGTTCTTTATCCATTGGTGAGGGCGTATGACTTTAAGTATTGATTTCATCGGGAGGTTGTGGGTTTTAGGTGGGAGGTTGTAGGTTCTTTCTCCGTTGCTTTGCAACTATGAAAGCGGCAAAGCCGAGCGGTGGGTTATTGGTTGCGCATCTTTTGTATCGCCATCCTGAACAACATGGCGAGCACGAGCGTGGTGACGACATAAAGAACGAGGCCGTCCATGATGTCGCCGCTGCGGCTTATGGGGATGAATATCTTGCGGGTTATGGGGTGACATACGAATATCGCCGCCGACAGAACGCCCAACCGGTCAAACGCCTTGATGCAGAATGAAGGCAGAATCTTTATCAAAGCCACGTGCAGTGATACCACAAAGGCCGGTACCCACAGCCATGCGTGGAAGCCAAGTGACAGCGTCAGCACCGCAAAGAGCGAGAGAATGAAAACGGAAAGGCTTGCGGATGCTGTGGGGCGGGGCAGGGACGGCATACGGGCGAGCAGTATTCCCATGCCGAATGGCAGCATACCGCCGATGAAGTTGTACCTTATTCTGTTGAGAGCCTCGCCCTCCGGAGCGTCAAAGCACATCGCCTGCATCGCCCAACACAGCAGTATCAGTGTCAGAAGAACCTTGTTCCCCCTTCTGTACAGCACCACACGGTAGAGCAGGTACAGCTGCATCATCAGGCCGAAGAACCAGTATGGCCCCGGCCAGATGACGCTGTCGGGCTTCGGAAACAGGTTGATGGTCATGGTCAGCTGGCCTATTATGTCGCTCCATGACCAGTGATGGCGCATCGGAGTAATCCAATCCACCATGGCAAAGACCGTAAATCCCAGTGCCATCATGGGAAACAGCTTCATGAAATGCTGTCTTATGAACTGCCATATGTCCCCCACCGTATCGCCGCCGGCGGCTGTCGGACCTGCGTTCTCGTATTTAAGAACCAGTCCGTAGCCGCTGAGGAACAGGAAGACAGGCACTCCGTAGTGCCCGAAAAAGGAGAAAAACTGGAGCAATATGTCCCAAGACGGCGACATGATACGCTCCATCATGCCATCCACATTGGCCTGATGAAACTGGTACTCGTTCTCTTTTACCATCGGCTTGAGCCAATGCAGGTAGTTGTGCAGGAATATTCCGAGTATCGCAATGCCGCGCAGGGCGGAGCATTCCGTTCTGTTCAGCAGTGCCCTGCCGGGCATCCTGTCCTGTGCGGGGATGCTTTTCGGGTTATAGTTTGTCATAGTCCGTAGTGTTTTTCAGTATTCTTTTGCGTGTGGCGTCATACTGCGGCGACAGCAGGTCGTACTTGGGCTTGTAGTAAGGGCAGTGTATTCCCGCCAGTCCCATGAGCAGATGCGGCAGTGCGTCCGTCATGTACGGCTTCTTCCTCGCCTCCCTTACCGCCTTGACCACGTCGGGATGGTTGCGTGAATAGAGCGTGGAACAGTAGATCCACATGGGTATCCGGAACTCTTCATCGGCCAGACGCTTGGTGATGTCGGCGTTGTGCATACGTCCGAAGAAGTGCCTTGCCCCCTTGCCGAACACCTCTTCGCCGTGGTCGGAGAGGTATATCACGATGGCGTCACGCCTCTTGAACCGCTCGATAATCTGGTTTACCACCGAGTCATTGTACCATACGGCGTTGTCATAGTCCGCCATTACGGTCTTCTTCTTGCCTGACAGGTCCGTGTCATCGGGGTAATCGTCGGCCGTCCACTTCTTCTTTGAGTGGGGACAGCGTATGCGGTAGTTCACGTGCTGCCCCATAAGGTGGAATATTGTCAGCTGGGGCTTGGTCGTATGCGCCCTCATCGAGTCCGGCAATGCACGCTCAAAGTCTTTCAGCAGGTCCTCGTCGAACACGTGGAGCCTGTCGTTGCGCACGTCAAACTGCACCTCGCTCATCTCCGGGTCGTTGATGAAGAAGCCGCCGCTGAAATCATATACCGCCTCTTTCGCCTGCGGAAGGAACTGGTTTGTGAAGAAGTTTACCTGATAGCCGGCTTTCCGGAATATCTGGCAGAAGAGCGGATAGTCGCACCAGTCCTTGTCGTCGCCGACGCAATACGTAGTCATCAGGTGTTTGAACACGAAGCTGGTGAGGTTCCAAGGCGACACTACGTCGTCAAACCTTGTCAGTCTCCGGTGTTTCATCAGCCTCGTCTGGTTGGGCATATTGGGCTTGTCGTAGCCGTAAAGCTGCGCGTGTCTCTTGTTGAAACTCTCGCCGATTATGAGCACGATGTCAGGACTTTTCACGTCGCACGAATCCGCTCTCACGTCCTTTGTGGTCTCTTTCAGCCTCGTAAGCTGCTTTGCTATCAGTTCATTGCTGTAAATGGAGAACGCCAGTCTCATTGCCGGCTGGTACATTTCCGTGTGCGGACGCACGGCGAGGTCGTGCTCCACCTCGCCTATTGTCTCCCTTGTCATGGTGTGAAGGTACAGTTCTTTGTTTTCGATGCTCGTGCATCCTGCCCACACCAGCAGTGCCGCCACGGGCAGGGAACCGGCGGTATGCCACGCCATACGCCCCCGTGCGCTTTGCGGGAAGCATTGTATTCGTGGCAGTCTTCCGCCCGCAAGCCGTTTCCACAGCACCGCACAGGCTATGTGCAGCAGCCCTATCAGCAGGAACCAGCCCACGTCGCTTATGATGATGTCGGGCGTTATGTAGGTAGATAAGAACTCCCCCGCCTCGTTGCTGTTGGTCTCTCCCATCAGCAACAGCATGGAGGGGTTGAGCGTCGCGCCGAACTTCACCCAGCAGAAGGTATCTATTATATACAGCGGATAGGCCACCGCATACACCACTCCTTTCGCCATTGTCCTCAGAGGAAGGCTGCGTTTCCCGATGCGTAGCGCCTTCGGTATCAGGCACAGCACCGCGCACAGCACGTAAACGTCGAGGAACAGCTCCAAGGGAGCGTTGTCATACATGTGCGCATCCTTGTAGTCGGGCACGGTGACTATGCTGCTCACTATGCCGAGCAGGTACAGAAACAGGAACGCCCTGCTGAATATCGGTCTTAATAATAAAGGTAAATTCATTTCTCTTTTCTGTTGATGGCGGTGTGGTATGTAACAGCCCCTTTCGTAATCAGCACCTGTTTACCATGCAATCAGCACCATATTACACTGTAATCAGCACCTGATTGCGGTGTAATCAGCGCCCTTTTATAACGCCTTTTGTAACGCATTGAATTACAATGCCTTGTAGGGATGCACTTTCTTGCCGCCGGCATAAAGCCTATGGCAAGCGGCCAAGCCGAGCGGGTGCGTCCGGATCACCGTCGTTTCCCGTATTGGCATCGAACCCCGAAGGGGTGACATATTACAGCACAGGGTGTCAACCCTGTGTTTAGGCATGGTGTCCGCAAAGTGTATCGGGAACCCCGAAGCCGGTAGGCGAGGAGCACAACGTGCGACGAGGGGTGATGTAGCTATCGTAATACAATACACCGCAGCACATCGTTTCATGACGATTCAGCATGATTTTGTGTCACCCCTCGTCGCACGTTGTGCTCCTCGCCTGTCGGCTTCGGGGTTTCCAATACCATTTTTCCCGTCCGGATGGTAACACAGGGTTAGCACCCTGTGCTTGGATATTTCACCCCTTCGGGGTTCTTCGCCCTGTATTGTGGTGATATTTATAACGTTTTGGGGTCGCGACAGTAATGTCCGTTAACTCCTTATTGACTTCTTGACGAAGCGATAACTCCCGTTAACTCCTTTGGGACACATCCGTCAACCTCCGCAACAACCCCTCGCAGCCTTCCATGCAGTCCCTGTATGTGGCGCTGAAGTCACCTGTGTACCACGGGTCCGCCACCTCTCCCGGCCGGTCTGTGAAGTCCATGAGCAGATGAATCTTGCCCTCCGGGTCACCTCCGCACATACGTTTCATGTTGCGTATGTTGTAACTATCCATGCCGATGAGCAAATCATACTCGTCATAGTCACGCCGTGTGAGCTGCCGCGCGGTCTTGCCGTCGCACGAAATGCCGTGTTCCGCCAGTTTCCTGCGTGCCGGCGGATAGACGCTGTTGCCCAGTTCCTCCGTGCTTGTGGCGGCGGAAGCGATGTGGAAATCACCTTGGCGGCGTGCATTCTCCACCAGTTTCTTCATTATGAACTCCGCCATCGGGCTGCGGCAGATGTTGCCATGACATACAAACAGTATTTTCTTCATGGCTGCAAAGTTACGAATATAATTCTGATTTTAAGAAAAAGAAGGACGAAAATTTGGCCGTTACGCCAAAATTGCTTACTTTTGCAACAAGAGGGTTGCGCTGTGCGTGGTTAAAGGTTTTAGGTTTCAGGTTCTGCCTCCGTTGCTCCACAACTATGAAAGCGGCAAAGCCGGGCGGTCGTTCACTTCGCCCGTAAGCCAGAAAGACCTCCGGCCAAGCGATGCGCAACCTCCAACCTTCAAACCTCCAGATATGGATTTAGGCAGAATTTCGCGTTATAGGGGAGAACTGATGGGCTTCGCCATTATCATTGTGATGCTCTTCCACGTTGGGTTGCCGCGCTCTGACGCCTTTTACGGGCTGCGGCGCATGGGCAATCTCGGTGTCGATATATTCTTTTTCCTGTCCGGAATAGGGCTATGGTACTCATGGACCAAGCGGCAGGACTTATGGAAGTTCTATTTCAACCGTGCCCTGCGCATTTACCCCGCGTGGCTCATTGTGGCGGGATATTTCTATCTCAGCCGCTTCAGTCCCGCCCGCCCGTCATACGCCCTGCCGTTCGGGGGCACGGGAGATGCGGCCGTTGACAGTTACATCGACCTTGTTGGCGACGTGCTCTTCAACTGGGACTTCTGGCTTTACGATGAGTTGACGTTCTGGTATGTACCCGCCACGATGATGCTCTACCTTTTCGCCCTGCCCTATATGGAGCTTGTGCGCCGCCATCCGGTGTTCCGCTGGCTTGTGGTGCTGCCGCTGATGTGGTGCATAGTGGTGCAGTATGTCACGCCTGTGCATCAGGCTGTGGGACACATAGAGATATTCTGGAGCCGCGTTCCGATCTTCTTCCTCGGCATAAACTGCGCCGAGGCGGTGCGCCGTAAGGACGTATTGGACAGGCAGGCGTGGTGGATGGTGGCCGTGTTCTTCGCTTTCAGCCTGTGGGCGTGCGTGTGGTTGGAACAGATGAGACACGGGAAGTTCCCGCTATACATCGAGCGTATGCTGTATATAGTCCTTGCCGTCACTGCGATTCTCATCATGACGGAGGTGTTTGACAGGACGAAAAGCCTCTCGTTCCGCCGCTTCTCCGTCAACGGAGCGTTCGCGTGGGTGGGCGGAATATCCCTTGAGATGTACCTCGTGCATGTGGAGTTCGTACTGAAACCGCTGGAAAGACAGCACCTCGGCTATTGGCCCACGTTCCTGCTGACGCTTGCCATAACGCTGCCTGTGGCATGGGTGGTGAGCAAGGTGTGCGCATATATAATAAATAAGGTGAAGAACCGGAAAACAAACAGGTGCTGATTGCACCGTAAAAGAGGCCTGATTACAGTGTAATCTGCACCTGATTGCACAGTAATCTGCACCCTTTTGCAGACGGGTCTGTATTCGCCTGTTTTTCAGACGCATGAGAATGGCGTGTAACCGGCACTTGTAGGGACGCACCTTGGTGCGTCCGTCCATGCGGGTAAAACGGCGATTCGGACGCACCAAGGTGCGTCCCTACAAGGTATCGCAATATAAAATAACACAGATTACAACACTATAACAACATAAAAACAATGACAAGAATAGGATTCGGATATGATGTTCACCGCCTTGTGGAGGATCGTGACCTTTGGCTGGGCGGCATAAAGATAGCCCATACGCACGGCCTTCTCGGCCATAGTGACGCCGATGTGCTTATACACGCCATCTGCGACGCGCTGCTCGGGGCCGCCAATATGCGTGACATAGGCTATCATTTCCCTGACACTGCGGCGGAGACGGACGGCATTGACTCAAAGATTCTGTTGCGCAAGACCATGGACCTCATAGCCACTAAGGGCTATACGCTGGGTAATGTCGATTGCACCGTGTGTGCGGAGCAGCCCAAGCTCAATCCGCATATCGACGCTATGCGCCGGTGTCTGGCCGATGTCATGCAGACAGACGTTGACAATGTCTCTGTAAAGGCCACCACAACGGAGAAGCTGGGCTTCACCGGCAGGAAGGAAGGAATATCGGCATACGCCGTGGCATTGATAGAAAAGAGGAGTTAATAGGGAGTTATAATGAAGTTAATAGGGAGAGTTGGGGTTACGGGAGTTTATACTATTGTCCGTTAACTCCCGCTAACTCCCTCCTAACTTCCGCTAACTCCTAAAACAAAAAACAACGATTATGATAGACTACATTATTCAAAATCTGTGGATTCTGTGGCTCACGCTCAGTTTCGTGTGCCTTATCTCCGAACTTACCGGCGGCGATTTGTATTTCGTCTGCTTCTCCATCGGAGCGTTATTCTCCCTTGTCCTTGCGGCAGTAGGATTGCCCTTCTGGTCGCAGGTGTTGCTGTGGGCGGTGGCGTCGCTGCTGTGTGTGTTGCTCGTCAGACCCCCGTTGCTGCGGAAACTGCACAGCGGAGGTGACGAACGCAAAAGCAATGCCGACGCGCTCATAGGCCGTGATGCCAAGGTTATAGAGCTTATTCCGGTCGGCGGAAGCGGATATGTCAAGATAGACGGTGATGAATGGCGTGCCGTGTCGGACGAACAGACGGACATACCCGTAGGCTCTACCGTAACGGTAGTGTCAAGAGACAGCATAATATTAAAGGTAAAGCCGAACGGTGTGGTCTGATTTCCGCCCTATGTGATAGGTCATCGGGGTGTTCCGGCTTTTCACTCGCTTTGCATATATGCGCTATTCCCGCCCTAAAAAGGGATATATAATGCAGTGTGTCTTATATGCTACTTCGTTGTATTTGCGCTATTCCCGCCCCTGAAAGGGGCATATAATATAGGATAGGGGCTTGCCCCTATCTATTAACGGATGCCTTTTGCGATGCCCCTGTAAGGGGCTCATAATATAAAGTCACCCTGATATGATCATAAAATGAAATGAAAATAGCAAATATGAGCCCCTTACAGGGGCACTGTGGCGAGTTCCTGTCACAGATAGGGGCAAGCCCCTATCCTTTAATATCAGCCCCTTACAGGGGCGATGGGATAAGCCTCTGTTCCGGAATCATCCTTGCCGCCTCGATGGTTGGGCATATAAAACAATAAAAACATATAGAAACTATATAACTAAAAATAACACTTAAACCTGTAAAACTATGGAATTTGTAACCATCCTTCTTATTGTCGTCGTGGTGCTGGCGGCAATAGTACTGAAAAAGACCATCGTCATCATCCCGCAATCCGAGACAAAGATAATAGAGCGTCTTGGCCGTTATTACAAGACACTCGAACCAGGTATAAACGTGATTATCCCCTTCATAGACCAGGCCAAGGCGCTGGTGGCCATGTCGAGAGGGCGTTATATCTATACGGACAGGATAGACTTGCGCGAACAGGTGTATGACTTTGACCGCCAGAACGTCATCACCAAGGACAACATACAGATGGAAATCAACGCCTTGCTGTACTTCCAGATAGTGGATCCGTTTAAGTCTGTCTATGAGATAAACAACCTTCCGAATGCGATAGAGAAACTTACGCAGACTACTCTGCGTAACATCATAGGCGAAATGGAGCTTGACCAGACATTGACCTCACGCGACACCATCAACACCAAGCTGCGTGCCGTGCTTGACGACGCCACCAACAAGTGGGGCATAAAGGTCAACCGTGTGGAGCTTCAGGACATCATACCGCCGGCAACGGTGTTGCAGGCCATGGAGAAACAGATGCAGGCGGAGCGTAACAAGCGCGCTACCATACTTACATCGGAGGGTGAGAAGCAGGCGATAATATTGCAGTCGGAGGCCGACCAGCGTGCCGCCGTGAACCGTGCAGAGGCTGCCAAGCAGCAGGAGATACTTCAGGCGGAGGGTGAGGCACAGGCACGCATACGCCGTGCAGAGGCTGAGGCCATCGCCATCGACAAGATAACGGAGGCTGTCGGCAAGAGTACGAACCCCGCAAGCTACCTGCTTGCGCAGAAATACATACAGACCTTGCAGGACATAGCGGCCGGAGACAAGACCAAGACGGTCTATCTGCCATACGAGGCGACCAACCTTCTCGGTTCGATAGGAGGCATAAAGGATTTGTTCAAGGAATAAATAGTGTATGAAAAATAAATATATCATGAAAAGAAATGGCATCATACTTTTCGTTATCCTTATGACTTTGCCGCTCTCGGTGTTTGCGAAGAAGGCGGCGAAGCAACCTCTTTCCGACCGTGAATACTGGGTGCAGCAGGCTTGGCGCATGGCCGCGCCGGTGCTGGAACCTATGTCCCGCGGCGCACTTTCCACGGAAATGCAGATAGAGGTGAGCCCCTCTTTCGACAATCGGGACAAGCGTGTGACGTATATGGAGTGCTTCGGACGCCTTATGGCCGGCCTGTCACCATGGCTCTCACTGCCTGATGACGGTACGGCGGAAGGCAAACAGCGCAGGCAGTTGAGGGAATGGGCATTGAAAAGCTATGCAAACGCCGTCGATCCGCAGTCAAAGGACTATCTGCTTTGGCGCAAGGAAGGGCAGCCTTTGGTTGATGCCGCATACATAGCGGAAAGCCTTATACGAGGCTTCGACGCCCTTTGGACGCCTCTTGACTCACTGACCAAGGCGCGGTATATCGACGAGTTCACCCGACTTCGCCGCGTGGAGCCGCCATATACCAACTGGCTTCTGTTCGCATCGACCATCGAGAGCTTCCTCGCGAAGGCCGGCGCACCATACGACCTGTACCGTGTCAACGGGGCGGTGCGTAAGGTTGAGGAGTGGTATGTAGGCGACGGATGGTACAGTGACGGGCAGGGCACGTTCGCATTTGACTATTATTCCAGCTACGTCTTCCATGCAATGTACCTTGAAACGCTTGCCGCCATGCGTGACAAACCCGGATATGGCTGGCATATCAACTACAAGGACTATTATAACCGCGCCCTTAAACGCTGTCAGAAATTCAGCATTATCCTTGAGAGGTTCATCTCTCCGGAGGGCACTTTCCCCGTGATAGGCCGGAGCATACCGTATCGTCTTGCGGCCATGCAGCCCCTTTCGCTCATGGCATGGTACCAGACACTGCCGAAAGACCTGTCAAACGGGCAGGTAAGGGCGGCGCTGACGAAGGTCATGCACCGTATGTGGGATGCGCCGGGAAACTACAATGAGAAGGGATTTCTGACCATTGGCTTCTGCGGACGGCAGCCGGAAGTGGCGGACTGGTACACCAACAACGGTTCGCTTTATATCACGTCAGAGGTGCTTCTGCCCCTCGGACTGCCGGCAGACCATGACTTCTGGACTGCTCCGGCACAGCCATGGACGCAGGTGAAGGCGTGGAACGGACAGCCTTTCCCTAAGGATCATATATGGGAATAGTGCGCAGTGCTGCGCAAATTAATAGTTAATAATTATGAGTTATAAGTTATGAGTTGCGCGGTGTAATTGTGGCGATTGTCGCATACAGAGGATGGCACGGCACGGTCGCGCAACTCTTAACTCATAATTCCTAACTCACAACTATAAAGATAGTTTCAGGATAACAAATGAAAGAAAACACAAACAACGCTTCTCAACGCACGACACATCTGTTGGCGCACCTCTCCATGTTCATGGCCTGCGCCTTTTGGGGGCTTATGGCACCCCTTGGAAAAGACGCCATGACGCATGGCATCGACGGCATTGACATGGTAACCTTCCGCGTTTTCGGCGGTGCCTGCCTGTTTTGGCTCACCTCCCTGTTCGTGAAACACGAGCATGTGCCGAAGCGTGACATACTGAGATTCGCCGGTGCGGGCGTCTTCGGCCTTGTGTGCAACCAGTGTTGCTTCACCATCGGACTGAGTATCACCTCGCCGGTGAATGCCTCCATCGTCACTACCTCAATGCCTATCTTCGCCATGATACTGTCGGCGCTGATACTTAAAGAGCCGCTTACCGGCAAGAAGGCGTGCGGTGTGCTCATGGGATGCAGCGGCGCGCTGATTCTTATACTGACAAGTGCCGGTGCGGCGTCAGACAAAGTCGGTGACATCAGGGGCGACCTGCTGTGCCTTACAGCGCAGTTCTCGTTCGCGTTGTATCTCGCCCTCTTCAACCCTTTGATAAAACGCTACTCCGTCTTTACGGTGAACAAGTGGATGTTCCTGTGGGCTACAGTTCTTATCACGCCCTTTACCGCCGGTCATGTGGCGGCGATAGAATGGAAAGCGGTACCTGTTACCACCGTTATTGAAATAGGCTACGTCGTGTTTGTCGCCACTTACCTAAGCTATATACTGACAATGGTCGGACAGCGCACGCTCCGTCCCACTGTCGTCAGTGTATATAACTATGTCCAGCCCATCGTCTCCGTTACTGCAAGTGTCGCCCTCGGCATCAGCGTGGTGCAGTGGAGTCAGGGACTGGCGGTGCTGCTTGTGTTCAGCGGTGTGTGGCTTGTCACCAAGTCACGCGCCAAAGGCCAGCCGGCAAAGTAACCGGCGGATGTGAGAATGTAGGGACGTACCTTGGTGCGTCCGCCGTATTGTCCCGTTGTGTTGCGCCCATTGTCGGACGCACCAAGGTGCGTCCCTACATTTCCTCGCCGCCATCCTTATAGAAACGATGAATCTTATCGCCTCAAAAACACGTCCTTTCTCTTTCCGTATATTATCCAACCAACAAAGAATAAGAACTATGCGAAAGAGAAAAAACACCCGCACTGTCGCAAATTTGCGCATCGACAGTTACATCCTCACCAAATGTCTTGACCTGCTCACCACGGCATCGTCGTGCAGGGAACCCGCCCCCGTGTCCCTTGTAGGCATGATGCGGACATACATGGAGCACAAGCGCAAGACGGGCAACAGCCCCGCCTTCGCCGAACAGATAATGAAGACCATACGCCACCTGTGCCTTTTCCGTGGTGACGGTGTAATGCTCACGCAGGTAGATGCCTCCTATTGCCTCGCTTTCATCGACTACCTGAAAGAAGCACGTACGCGGCAGGGCAACCCGTTGGCGCAGGTCACACGGGTGGCTTATTTCCGGTGTTTTAACTGCTCGCTCAACTGGGCGGTCAAGAGAGGCCTCATATCCGTTAATCCCGTTATGCGCATCGACAGTGACATGAGGCTGAAGACCCCTGACAGCACCCGTGAGTACCTTGCCAAGGACGAGGTGCTGCGTCTCATGTCAGCGCCGTGCAGGTGTCCGGTCGTAAGGAGCGCGTACCTGTTCTCCTGCTTCTGCGGACTGCGTTTCAGCGATTTAAAGGCACTGACGTGGGAAAACATTAGCGACGACGGCGACCGTACACGCCTCCGCATCGTTATGGTGAAGACGCGCAAGGCACTTTGTCTGCCCCTGTCCGATGCCGCACGGCGATGGCTGCCGGAGCGCGGCGGTGCGGAACCCACCGCACACGTGTTTCCGCTACCGTCATCCGTATATGTCAATCTGGTGTTGAAACAATGGGCAAGGCAGAACGGCATAGAGAAGAAAATGACCTTTCACACGGCCCGACACACGTTCGCCACCATGAGTTTGCAGGCCGGTGTGGATCTTTACACAGTCTCGAAACTACTCGGGCATACGCAGGTCAAGACCACACAGATCTATGCGAGGGTCATAGACCGCAAGAAAGACGAGGCAGTCGATGCGCTGAGTGATATGTTCCGCTGAGGGAATGAAAAAGCGAGATGTGGCCGTATCACTACAACCACATCCCTTGATACAACTTGATTAAAACCTACATGATTTGTAGTCTGTGTGAGAATAGAATTAATTTGGCATTTTAGTTAGTTAGTATTGTAAGTTGGTTTATATCTCGTTTCTGTTCGTCCGTTATATGTTGTATTCAGCCTGATGAAAGCACGGTATATCGCCGCTCGGGCAAAAGGGTGCTGATTGTCTTGTAATCAGGTGCAAACCGCGCAGTAATCAGGTGCTTTTTACAATGTAATCAGGTGCTGATTACGCTCGTGTTCCTTTGTTGTTGGTTCTCAGACCGTTAGGGCGGGTTTCCGTGAACTCACGTTGTCATATTCCTGATAACAGGTTACGGGCGGTAACCTGAATTTCGCAGATAATAAAAATGCTGCAGAGGTGGTTGCATGGCAGGATGCCATGCCTGCCGTGCAATATGCGGTGTCCCTGTACCGCAACATTTTGTAGGGACGCACCTTGGTGCGTCCGAATCGCCGCTTTCCCCTGCATTGGCGGACGCACCTTGGTGCGTCCCTACAACGCGCGGCCACGAACAATGCCTGCTGCCGTGCACCATCATTTATCCGGCGTATGTAGAGACGATGTACTACATCGTCTCAATGAAACATCGTCTCAATTAAAGATGCGGCGTAATGCGTGTTCGGAGACGATGTGGTACATCGTCTCTACATCATTGGCGCACAATCCACAGCCAAGGTGTTTATAAAAGCATCCTGTAATGAACGCATTGCGGATATGCAATGTATTTTATAAACGGTGAACCCCTTCGGGGTTCGCCGCCTATCACGGTAACATTGTAAAAATGTCGTAGAGGCGCAGTAGAGACGATGTACCACATCGTCTCAATGAAAAATGCGGCATAATGCGTGTTCGGAGACGATGTGGTACATCGTCTCTACATCATTGGGCACAATCCACAGCCAAGGTGTTTGTAAAAACATCATGCAATGAACGCATTGTGGATATGCGATGTTTTTTCGTAAACAACGAACCCCGAAGGGGTGACAGATTATAGCGCAGGGCGTGAGCTCTGTGTTATGGCAGGCATACGGAAAACGTATCGGCACCCCGAAGCCGGCAGGCGAGGAGCACAAAGTGCGACGAGGGGTGAAGAGAATAATGTATTACGGATAGATAGGTACACCCTATCAATCAAACATACTTTGGCTAAACGTTAAAATATACGATAGGTAAAACATAAAAAAAGTTAATGAGTAGAAAATTTAAGGCAGAGTTATAAAAAAACAACGAAAAAAAGTTTAACTTTGCAGCGAAACAATAATACTAAACCAATAAACTATCTGACAATAACGATTATTTTATATAAATTATGTACGCGTAATTACCTATTTTGATTACTGTCTGAATGTCAAAAAACATCTTGGATACGTAACAAATGATAGTTCAGGTTACCGCCCGTAACATAAACCATAAGTCTTATCAATATAACAATTTATAATATTACTAACTTAATTATTAACAGTTATGAAACTAAAATCATTACTTCTGTTTGGAGGTATGCTTGCGGTTACATCAGCACAGGCTACGCTGACGGTCACGGAGAGGACATTGAACCTTCCCGATCCGGCATCGACTGCGGTGACTATCGATGGTAATACCGTGCAATACCTTTACAATGTCGGCACAAAGTCCTATTTCCTTGGCGCCAACGACTGGGAAACACGCGCTTCGGCAAGCACGTCCGAAGGCTTCAAGGTTAAGGTGCAGAGCACGGGTGACAATACTGTTGCCATCATTGACTATGTTAAAAAACTAAATGCGTGGAGAAAAACGTTTGTGGCCGATGCTGACGGCATTTGGGTGGACAACGATAACGGTGACAACTGCGATTCATGGGTGATAACTCCCGGTGACGGAAACAATTTCACGATTTCCAATACAGCTTTTGACGGTAGTTTCTTGGGCGCATTAACAGGTTCGGACACACGTCTTTATCTTCGTGCTTCTGATACCGAGAACTTCTACTACACTTGGTATGCAGTGTCAGAGACAGAATACGCAGCGAACATAGAGGAACGCAAACCTGTCGTAGCGATTTACAATGCTTCCGTACCTCTGTGGAATGCGCTTGTTGAGGCTGACGCCCTTGGTGTTCCCGGCATTGACGCATACGAGACGATATATGGCAATGAGGCTTCAACGGTTGAAGAACTTAACGCTGCCCTCGAGGGAGTGAAGGATGCCATCAAGACATTCCAGGCCGGCCAGGCTTCCGCCGCAGAACCGAAAGACATGACCTCACTGATAGCCAACCCTGACTTTGCTGAGAATAAAGGTACGGGATGGAGCGGGACGGCTTTTGTTTTCCAGACTTATGCTGACGCTGAGCATTACAACAAGACATATAACACTTATCAGGAGATTACAGGAATGCCGGTGGGTGTGTATGCTCTGACTTCACAGGCATACTATCGTGCAGGTTGGTCTGACGTTTCTTACCAAAACTTCAAGGCCGGAAAAGAGAAGAACGCCATGCTCTATGCCGTAAACAAGGTTGAGGGACAAGAGGTGCTCGACACTCTTAGCACACCTATCGTAAACGTTTTCTATGGCATACAGCCGAACAACTCTCTTGGAGGTAACGAATCTACTGTTGCTGACGGTGATGACACCTATTATGTTCCAAACAATATGGAAACCGCGAAGACATACTTCGATGCCGGTTTCTATAAGGACAACAGCGTGATGTTCGCTGTTTCAGAAGGAACAGCCGTAATCGGTGTAAGGAAGGATGTTACTACCGGTGGTGACTGGTCTATCTTCAACAACTTCGGCCTTACATACTATGGTAACGGAGAGGACGCATACCAGTTGTGGAATGATGACATCATCAAGAACCTTCCGGTTTACAACGCTGAAGAGATGCAGGTTACCACGTCTGTGGTGGAGGCATACGAGGAAGCGAAGACCAATGCCGCTGTCGGCACAACTTATGAGGCTGTGAAGGCTAACATTGCCGCACTTGAAGCTGCACAGGCTGCGATAGACGCTAACATCGCCGCATGGCTGTCCTATAAGGACGAGATAAACTCTGCACAGTTAGTGGCCAATAACCCGAACTACAATGGTGAGGACATGGATAATCTCAATGACTATCTGATGGAATGGCCGGATATGTATCTGGAGGAAAAGACTCTTACGACAGATGAGATTATAGCTGAGGCTGCTAAACTGAAAGAACTCCGCGAGGCAGCCATTGCCAACAGTATCTCTGAGGGTACGGACGTGACAGAGTGGCTGAAGAATACCGACTTCTCTAACGGTGAGAACGGATGGACGTTCAAGAGTGCCGGCGGTGTCGCTACGACCAATAAAAATGCGAAATGCGCCGAGGCTTGGAACAACCCGGACTTCGATATCTACCAGACCGTGGATAACGCACCGATAGGCGTGTATGAGATTTCCGTTCAGGGCTTCTACCGTTACGGACGTGGTGATGACGCATGGAAGGCTTACTTTACCACTGCCGGTGAAAAGCGTGATGATGCTCCGGCTTCTACCGCTTATGTATATATGAACGATATGAAGACCCCGCTTGCCAACGTCTTCGAGTATCAGGTTCCGGTGCTTGAGTCTTATTATAACGGTACCGATACACCGGCTTATACAGATCCTAACGGTGAGTATATATATCCTAACGGAATGCAGGATGCTGGTCTCGCGTTTGATAATGGCCAATATAAGGTTTCCGCTTTCGGCCTTGTGGCAAAGAAGGGTGACGCAATGCGTGTCGGCGTGAAGGGTGCTACCAACCAGCTTGGTGACTCTTGGGCTATCTTCACACGCTTCAAGCTGACTTATCAGGGCTTTAAGGCTGACGTGGTGAAGCCGGCACTGGAAACGGCCATCGCAGGTGTTGATCTGACAAAGGTTATGGGTTCTGACGTGAAGATTAAGGCACATGAACTGATAACCACTGCAAACGCAACTCTTGCAGGCACTGACGGAAAGGCTATGTTTGACGCTCTTGCGGCTATCGCTTCTTATTCCGAGACAATAGACAAGTCTGTGACACTCTTCTCTTCACTTTCTACCAAGATGCAGTCTGTTGCTGATTATGTCGAGAGTTCAGATGCGGCAGAGACTGTTAAGGCTGACGTGGCTGAATACCTCGGCGAGGTTGAAGCCAATATGGCTATTTATACCGACGCACAGGCTAACGAGGCTATCGAGAAGCTGGAGGAGTGCAGGTACAAACTCGCTCTCCCTGCCGGATATGAGAACGCTACGGACGAAGAGCCGGTGAACCTCACGGCACTGATACAGACACCAAGCTTCGAGAAGGACGGCGAAAACTCCATCGAGGGATGGGAAGGCACTACCGGTTACAACTTCGGTAACAATTCTACACAAAAGGCTGCGCTCGCAGTTGAGTTCTATGAAAAGGACTTCGATATGTACCAGGACATAAAGGTTCCAGCAAACGGTATGTATCAGGTTACTGTAAGGGCATTTGACCGTTACGTTGGTACTGCCGAGGACTATGCACAGTATGCGGAAGGCACAAAGTCTCTTGCCGAACTTTATGCAAAGACCGGTGAGAATGAGGTTGTGAAGCCTATCGAGCACCTTGCAAGTGATGTTAATGCCTCTACCGAGAAGATAGGAATAGGCGACGAGACTTCTTACAATAACAATGACGAGATAGAGTACTTCGTTCCTAACGACATGGTTTCTGCCGTGGCTTACTTCAGCGACGCTACCGCACAGAGATACCTTAACGGTGTTAATATCAAGGTTACTGACGGCACGCTCCGCATAGGTATCAGACAGGCTGACCACAAGAACGGATGCTGGGTAATCATGGACGACTTCCAGCTGTGGTACCTCGGCGCTGACAGCCAGAAGGAAGAAGGCGGATTTACCGACGTCAAGGGCGTTGAGACAGTAAGCGAGCCGGTGAAGGTGGAGATTTACTCTATCGACGGCATCAAGCGCTCAGCGGTACAGAATGGTCTTAACGTTGTTGTTACAACGGACGCTGACGGTAACGTGACAGCTAAGACCGTAGTGGTTAAGAAGTGATAAGTGACTTTATGAATGAAAAGAACTATGTGTGAAGTTAGTTCATAAAGATTGATATTCGATACAGGAGTAGGTCTCTTTCGCAGGGATCTACCCCTGTTATCTTGTTAAATTATTAATGTATGGCGAGAAGTTGGAACAAGGAGAGCAAGTGCCATTGCCGTCAGAAAAAGCCCTGTTCCCGCATTGTGCCGGAAGCACAACCATTAAAATAGACAGCATACGCCACACTACATGGCGGCGACATAAAACTCCGGAATCCCCGGAACTTACAAACACTAAACAAAGAATAATAACAAAATACTAACCTGCTATGAGAAAAATACATTCAAAAGAATGGGACGCTTTGAGAGCATGGGGTAGAGGCAAGTCACTGCAAGTGCTTACGGCTTGCGGTATGTTTTTGGCTTGCGGTATGATACAGTCCTGTGACAAGGACATACTGACCGGACAGCCGGAATGGCTGGGTAACTCCATCTATGAGCGTTTACAGGAAGGCATTACCGTGAAGGACGGGTCACACAAGACCTTCAACACAACGTTGCGCCTCATTGACGAACTCGGTTACACGGAGACATTGTCAAAGACCGGCTCACGAACGGTGTTCGCCACTCCTGACGATGTGTTTGACGAATGGTTCAAGGAAAAGGGCATTACCTATGAACAGCTTACGACGGCACAGAAGAAGATGATGTTCAACAACTCAATGATTAACAATGCCTACCTCCTCGAGCTTATGTCCAATGTCAGCGGCAACCCGCCGCAGACGGGACAGTGTATGCGACGGGAGACTTACGCTTCGGTGTATGACACCATACAGACATACCGTATGGCGGATATGCCTGTGAATCCGTTGGACGACGAGAGCATGGACGCATGGAAGACCGTGCGGGAGGAAGGCAAGGACATAAAGATACTGACGGATGGGACGAATGCCCCGATGATTCACTTCCTGCCGGAATTTATGAACAAGAACGGCATCACCGGAGAAGACCTCAGCAAGGTGACAAACGGTGTGTCAAACTCCACGGAAGATTCATGGATAAACGGAAAGAAGGTCATAAGCGACGAGCAGACCTGCAAGAACGGATATATCTATGTGGTTGACGGAGTGGTTGACGGCACAAAGAATGTGGCCGGCATCATCAACAGTGACCCGCGCATGACGAGATGGGCGAGCTTCCTTAAAAGATGGAGCTATCCGGAGGCTGTGACAGGTGACGAGTTGAGGAAATACCAGACTACCTTCAATACTACGGAGCCGCTGTATAACCTGAGATATTTCAACAGTTACAATTATCATGGACTGAAAAAGGCTGCGGAGTGGGATAACTCGATGGATGACCAGTACCTGCTGAAATTTGACCCGGGATGGAACCATTATGGCGGAGATAAGAATGATTTGCATTTTGATGCCGCTGTGATGATTGTGCCTACCGATGAAGCACTGGAAGAGTGGTGGATGAACGGAGGCGGAAAGAGCTTGCGCGAACGTTACGGCTCATGGGAGGCTATACCTTACGGCACACTTGTCCCGCTGATTAATGTGAATATGCAGGAGTCATTCCTTGCCACTTTGCCGACACGGTTCGGCTCTGTGATTAATGACGTACAGAGACCACTTGGCATAACGGCGGAGCACGTGAAGGAGTGCTTCATGGGATGTAACGGTGTGGTGTATCTGGTGGATGAGGTTTATTCACCGGGAAAATACCGTTCCGTTATCTTCCCGACTTTGGTGGGCAGTGCCAACGTTACTGCCATTATCGACAGAGCCATCGGCGGTTCGTGCGCTCCAAGTAAATCAGATCCCGACAAGATGGAGTATGATTCATTCTCTGACTTTTCACCATACCTGATGGCGATGGACTCACGGTTTGCGCTCATTGCGCCTTACAATGTAACACCGTCAACGGCGAACCCGGATGTCAAGATGTTCAGATACATAGACCCATGCTCTTATGGTCTGCCGCAACAGAATTTGTTTGAGTTCTCGTTTGAAAACAATATGGTTAAGGGTAAGTCATACAAGTGTACCATAGATGAGAACGGAAACGTGACGGTGCAGAACTCTTCACCGAGGGATTTGAAGCCGGCCGTGATAAATAACCGTCTGCAAGATCTTATTGACAACAGCATCATCATCGGCGACAATGCAGGGGGCGCTGTCATAACATCTGACCGGTTGTATTACAGTACGAAGGCGGGAAGCATAATAAAGGCTCACGGCTCAAACGGGACGATGAACTTCCAAGGCGGTTACCAGCTGGACTATGGGCAGAACATAAGTGTTGCTTCTGATTATATTTATGATATGGGCAGTACCGGTAACGGTGTGACGTATATGGTGTGCACGGATGAAAATTCCTCTAACTTCATTGACCTTCCGCAGACGGCGACCAAGTCTGTGTATGAAGTGTTGAAGGAAGAGGCCAATAAGCCGGAAAGCAAATGTAAGTTGTTCTTTGAACTCTTGCATGATCCGAGTAATGATACTAACGAGCCTTATTTAAGGAATCCTTTGCTGACAAATACGGATGGTTCTTATAAATGTGCCAACAATACGGAGAACTACAATCTTTCACTTTTCGACAACTATAACTACACTGTATATGTTCCTACCGACAAGGCGATACAGGAACTTATAGACAGGCATGTGCTTCCTACATGGGATGACTTTGAGGAAGCCCATAACAGAGGTGATGACGAGTTGTGTGAGAAGATTGTCAACCGCATACATGACTTCATACGCTATCATGTGCAGGACAGGGCGGTGTGCCTGAACGGCGGCGAGGTGAACGAGGAGAAATTCGAGACCGCCAAACTGAATCCGACTACGAACAGGTATTATTCTCTGACTGTAAATGCCGGCGCTTCCGGTTATTCGGTGACGGACCTGTTGGGTAACACATGTAATGTGGTGACGTCAGGGAATTTTTATAACAGGATATGCCGTGAGTATTGGATTAGCGGCACGCCGGGCTTACAGACAGCCTTGCTGCAAGCGTCTTCCAACGCCGTGGTGCATCAGATAGACGGTGTGTTGCTCTTTGACAACAGCCAGAATAGTGACTGGAGGTACTAACCTATAATGAACCATTAACATGAAACAAATGACTGTAAATATGATAGGTCATCATTGCAGGACTGCTGTCTTGGTATGTGCGATGCTGCTGTGCAGCGTTGCGGCAATGGCGCAGATAACGTCCGTGCATGGTACGGTGAGTGATGACTTCGGACCGTTGATGGGCGCTGCCATCTGCGAGATTGACGGTAATGGACGTATCATAGAGTCCACCATAACTGATATGAACGGTAACTTCAACATGAAGGTGAAGAATCCGAAGAACAAACTGCGTATCTCGTTCGTGGGATTGAAGACGCAGACGTTCAGCTTTGACAAGACTACCTATAATGTGAAAATGGAATCCTCGACAACGTTGCAGGAGGTGACCGTGAAGTCCAAGAAACGTATGCAGGGCAACTCGCTGCCTATACCTGAGCGTGAGGTGTCTTTCGCAAGGCAGTCCATCGATGCCAAGGAGTTCGAGGGACTGGGCATAACGTCTGTGGATGAGGCGTTGCAGGGACGTATAGCAGGTCTTGACATCGTGGCAAACTCCGGTAACCTCGGTGCAGGTTCGGTGATGAAGCTGCGTAACAGTACTTCACTTTCAGGACTTACCAACGAGCAGCCGCTCATCGTTGTCGATGGAAATGTCAGGGATGACCTTGACATGACGAACTTTGACGTGACCACTGCCAATGAGGAGAAATTCTCGGAGTTGCTTAACGTGAACACGGAGGACATCGCATCCATCAACGTAATCAAGGATGGTGCCGGTGCGGCGATATATGGCTCGCAGGGTGGCAACGGTGTCATAGAGATAACGACAAAGCGTGGTACGAAAGGAAAGCCAAGGCTTACTTACACGTTCAAGCTGACAGGCAAATACCAGCCTAAGGGAATGGAACTGCTTAGCGGTGACGACTACACCATGCTGTTGAAGGAGTCCTACTTTAACCCGCAGCAGAATGACGCGACAAGCAACATTCCGGAAATCAATTATCTTGGCAGTACATGGAAGGAGTCTAACCAGTATGACGACAATACGGATTGGCGTGACGCCGTTACGCAATGGGGTTTCTTGCAGAACCATTACATCACCATTTCCGGTGGCGGCGAGAAAGCGTTGTTCCGTATATCCGGTGGTTTCGACAATGAGACGGGTTCGGTGATTGCGCAGAAGATGAACCGCTTCTCTACGCGTGTAAACCTTGACTATAACGTCAGTGAACGCATACGTGTGCAGACGAACTTCGCCATGACATACACCAAGAACTACATGAACTACGACAATCTGTTGGAGATCGCGCAGAAGAAGATGCCTAACATGAGTATATACGAAGAGGACATCTACGGCAATGATACCGATACATATTATAATATGTTGCAGAGCGGCCTGTATAAGGGTAGTGACGTGTTCAAGGATGACCAGCGAGTTTATGTCAACCCAGTGGCAAGCGCATATCTTGCGAAGAACATCATGACGACGTATGACCTCAACCCGGAACTCGTGCTTAACTATGAGTTGCTCGGACTGGATGAGGATCATCACCGACTGACATGGAGAGGACAGGTATATATGAGAATATCCAACAGATATACAGACAAGTTCTATCCGTCTGAACTTGTTACGACGGAATGGCAGAAAGGTGTGAACAATGCTTTCAATGAGAACAAGAAGGATGTGTCTCTCACAACGAAACACACACTTACTTTCATACCTTCTTTCAATAACAAGGATCACTCTTTGCTTGCCATGGGACGTATGGAGCTATCTACATGGAACTCCAACGGTCAGTCAACCAGTGCTACCGGATTGCCGTCAGGTGGTATAGAGAGCCCGTATGCCGGAGGTAAGAACAATGGTTTGTCCTCTTGGTTCTCGGAAGGACGCTCGCTGTTTTTCACTTTCTCCACGCACTATGCTTACAAGAGCCGCTATATGGTCGATTTCACATTGCGTGCCGACGGTACCACGAAGTTCGGTCCGGACAACAGGTGGGGCTACTTCCCGTCAGTGTCTCTGCGATGGAATGTCATAGACGAGCCGTTTATGGAAAGATTCCGCGGATGGCTGTCAATGCTCTCGATACGTCCGAGCTGGGCTTACACCGGCTCTGCACCTAACAAGGACTACCTTTACACGTCAAAGTATGCTTCCGCATCGCAGTATCTGGATATGTCGGCCATGTACCCGACAAACCTTAAACTTACGAACTTGAAGTGGCAGAAGTCCAACAAATATAACCTTGGTTTTGATTTGGGATTCATGTCTGACAAACTGAACGTGACGTTCGAAATGTATAATGAGACGGTATCGGACATATTGATGCCGAACTTCCGCATCCCGTCAAATACCGGTTTTGCCACTGTTGATTACCGTAATGACGGCAAGATGCGCAATACTGGATGGGAGTTCCACGTCAATACCAACAAACTCTTGAAGATTGGCAAGTTCACCATGGACATCAATGCCAACTTCTCCAACAGTAAGAGCAGGATTCTTGAGATGGATGAGACGTTGTTGGCGAACAAGAACACGACGTTCAACAACGAGAACAACCAGATAATGGAGCGTGTGCAGCTGAACAACCCTAACAACTCCATCTATGGCTTCCGCTATAAGGGTGTCTATCAGTATCAGTATGATACCTTCAAGGATATTACACCTCAGAGGTTCAAGGAAATATATGATAAGAAGGGTATGTCGTATGATGCCGGACAGGTAGATGCTATGACACAGCAGCAATTACAGGAGAAGTTCATTGCGGATGGGCTGACCGTACCGGTGGCGCAGACGGCGGACGGCAGGATAATACGCAACGACAAGGGCGAACCGGTGCGTATGGTCTTCGCATATTCTAATGACGGTTCCGGTGTTAACGGCGGCTCTGGCTACAAGTTCTATGGTGGTGACGCCATGTATGAGGATGTCAACAACGATGGTCAGATTAATGCGCTTGACATTGTCTATCTCGGTTCATCACTTCCAAAACTTATGGGTGGTTTCGGTTTCGCGTTCACATACGGCGACTGGCGTCTGAGCACACAGTTCTCTTATCGTCTTGGTTTCAAGATAATCAACCGTGCCCGTCTTTATTCCGAGGCAATGATAAACAATGACAACCAAAGTCAGGCGGTAAACTACCGTTGGCGCAAGGAAGGTGACGAGACGACCATACCTCGTGCCATGTATGGCAAGGATACGAACTACAACACATTGTTGAGCGACCGGTTCGTGGAGGACGGTGACTATCTGCGTATGACATACGCACAGCTATCCTACACGTTGAAGAAGAAGTACCTTAAATGGATAGGTCTCAACAAGGTCAGCTTCTATGTCAGTGCCAATAACCCGTTTGTCATAACAAGCTACACAGGAGTTGACCCCGACATAAGTGCTGCGGGAACGTCGCCGGCCATCGATTATGGTCAGACACCGCGCGCTAAGTCCTACACCTTTGGTATGACAGTGGATTTCTAAACATTAATTCTACGACAATGAAAAAGAACACATTATATAATAAGGTGAGAACCTTGGCTGTGGTTGCGGCCGCACTGCCTGCCGGAGGTTTGCTTTCCGGTTGCAGTGACTTCCTTGAAGTGGAACCGCAGAATGTCATTACCTTGGAACAGTTCTGGAATGAAGAGGCGGATGTGAAGAACATCATCGCCGGCTGTTATTCCGGTATGGAGTCATACGCCATGCTGAGCAGGATGATGATATGGGGCGAGTTCCGTGCTGAGAACATAATCAACAACGGAATCATTGACAAGGATGTGAGCCTTGAGAGAATACTTAAAGAGAACATCATGGCCAACAACCCCTATACATATTGGGGTGATTTCTACAATATAATAAACCGGTGCAACACCGTCATAGAATACGCTCCCGGTGTAGCGGAAAAAGACCCGTCATACACTCAGAGTGAGTTGCGGGCGGACATAGCCGAGGTTACGGCAATACGTTCCCTTTGCTATTTCTATCTTATACGCACATTCCGTGACGTGCCCTATACCGAAGAAGCATATCTTGATGACAGTCAGGAGTTGGCTCAGCCGGTAATGCCTTTCAATGAGGTGCTGGACAAACTCATAGCATCGTTGGAGGCGGTTAAAGGCGACGCCATAACGAAATATCCGGAAGCCACGGGGCTTGCCGCATATTACAACACCGGCAGAGTGACGCTTAACTTCATACACGCCCTGCTGTGTGAGATGTATCTATGGAAGCAGGACTATCAGAAGTGCATCGAGTACGCAGACCTCATCATAAAGGCCAAGAAGAAGGACGCGGAGGAAAATAAAATATCCCCCACATACTTTAAGATTACCAATGGTTACCCGCTTATTCATACGCTGTATGACGGTTACACCAATATGTTCGGACAGGCTTTCTCTTCTATATTTGTGCAAGGCAATAGTATGGAGAGCATCTTTGAACTTAATTTCGATAAAGAAAGCGGTGACAGGCAGATTTCAAACGGACCGGTCAGCGATTTCTTCTGGGGCAGAGGAGTACCTTATACTGTTTGTACCTCATACGTGGGCAATGACCAGAAAAACGAAGTCTATAAGGTGTTTGACAGCAGTAACAAGGGAAAGGACGCCCGTGGTTACGAGAATCTGATGGGGCTTGGCATCATGAAGTATGCTTACAGTGGCATGTTTATGTATGACCCGTCATCAAAGAGTTATAGTATTGGCGGTTTTTATCCCACTCACGGCGATAAGGAGGAGTCACGTAACAAGGCCAACTATATCATCTACCGTCTTACCGACATCATGCTGTTGAAGGCGGAGGCCTTGTCACAACTCATGTCCGATGCAAATGGAGACGCCCTGTCACAGCAGGACCAGCTTCGTCTTGAAGAAGCCTTCAAGCTTGTCAATGCCGTAAACAAACGTTCTGTGATGCAGTATGATCTTAAGGACACACTTGTTCATACCAACTACAAGAACAAGGCGGACATCACGGAACTGGTTTATGCGGAGCGTAACAGGGAACTGATGTTTGAGGGCAAGAGATACTTTGACCTTGTGCGCCGTTCACAGCGTGACGGCAATACAGACTATCTCCGTTCAAACGTAGCCAACAAAAGTGTGGATTTAAGAGGCATAGTAGAAAGCAAGATGCAGAAGATGGATGCCATCTACTGGCCTTATAACCTTGATGAACTGAAAGCCAATCCGAAGTTGAAGCAGAATCCTGCATTCGGCAGTGGAGAGAACGGCAGTTTTGAAGCTAACAGATAACCGCAGCCCCATTCCTTTCATTATGCCAAGAAACGGAATGCCGCCGCAGAAAAATTAACGACAATGAAGAAAATAACACAGAACATATTGTTTTTGATGAGTCTTTTCGCTTTCACCGTTCCCGCCATGCAGTCATGTAACGACGAGCCTGACGGAGACAACTTCTATTCCTTCACGGGTCAGATGATGAGCGAATACCTCACAACCAATGCACAGTACAGTCAGTTTGCCACCATTGTGCAACGTGCCGGGCTGATGGACCAGTTGTCTGCATACGGACGCTATACCTGTTTCGTGCCGAACAATGACGCCATCAACGCATATCTTGCGCAGAAAGGCAAGACGATGGAAACGCTGACCGATGCCGAATGTGACACACTGGCACGCACGCATCTTGTCAATGAGATGTATGCGGTAGCCGATATGGGCGGAGACAACACTACCAGCGTGCTGCCCACACAGAACATGATGCGCCGTAATCTGCAGATAACGCATGAGTTTGACTCTGATGATAATTCCGTGGTGGTTATCAACGCCAAGTCCCAGATATACTTCGCGCATCAGGACGACTCCGTGGAGAACGGTATCATGCAGCCGGTCAGTGCCGTGATAGAGAACTCCACTCTGTCCGTTCCGTCACTCGTTGCCAAGAACCCCCGCGTCAGTCTCTATTCTCAGGCGCTGGAAGCCACAAAACTGTCTGAAAAGCTGGAGGCATATAAGGACAACGACTATAAAACCACCAACGAGAAGATAACGTATGAAACCGGCGGTAGCATAAAAGAAGTGGCGTTGCCGCCTGATGAGCATCTTTACGGCTTCACCGCATTCCTTGTGCCGGATGATGTTCTCAAGGCCAAATACAATGTCACAGACCTACGCGGTCTCTATGACCTTGCGTGCAGCATCTATGATGTCATGTATCCAAACGATGTCAACAAACCTGAGCACGCTTTCGACCGTATCACGGAACCCATCAACCCTCTTTACCGTTTTATGGCATATCATCTGCTTGACC
This sequence comes from Prevotella sp., assembly GCA_017623655.1. Lineage (GTDB taxonomy): Bacteria > Bacteroidota > Bacteroidia > Bacteroidales > Bacteroidaceae > Prevotella. The sequence continues at coordinate 237,645 of JAGAON010000009.1, read as the reverse complement.
GCAACGTGCAGGGATATAACTTCCTCACCGTCCGCGATGACGTTGGCGTTGACAAAGACCTTGTGAACACTACGGACTGGTACACCACCATGTTGCCTTACACCATGATAAAGGTAGAGCGCCTTAACGTTTCCAAGTGGACGGGGCCAGACGGAGTACTGGGCGACCGTTATATCAACCGCCGCTATGACGACGAACATTTTGTGCGTGGCACTCATGTCCTGCCTTCCGTTGAGAGTGAATACACCACCGACGCCTACAACGGTGTATATTTCTATCTTGACGACATCATCAAGTTCGACGAGACAACACGTGACGAGGTGCAGAACTGCCGCATACGCATGGACTTCTCCACTCTCTTCCCTGAGATAATGACCAACAATATCCGTATGAACGGTGACTATCTCAAATATGACAATCAGGATATTTACGATGACAGTTACAAATACGGCAAGAACTATTATTTCCCTGATGGTTATCTGAAGAATGTAAAATTCTTGGACAATACCAAAACCGGTCACTTCATCTACCGCCGTCCGCGCAGTAACTATTACTCAATGCACGGTGATGAGATGATAGCCAACGGAATGTTTGACCTGTCTTTTGTTATCCCTCCTGTACCGTTCGAGACAGAGTGGCAGATACGCCTTGGCTTCGCGCCGATGGATGCCAGTCAGGGAGCGAAACGTGGAACCGTCCAAATCTATTTTGACGACAAGGCACAGGGCATACCTCTTAATATGGATACCCGTATAGAGTCATCCGCTATCTATGGCGCAACCGCTTTCCCGGATTATCTCAATATAAGGGATGATGACGAGAAACGCGCCGAAGACTTCAAGATATTGAAGAACAAAGGATATTACAGAGGCCCTTATTCCATCTTCCATGATGCCAACAACAACATCAACACGGGTGAAAGGTTTGCCAAGCAATCCTCTACTGTCCGTAAAGTATTGTGTACGGTCAATATCAAACCCGGTGAGGACCACGTCCTGCGTATCGTCAAAGTTGCTCCACAGGGTGTACCCGGCGTAGCGAAACGAGATGTGATGCTTGACTATCTGGAGCTTGTTCCGAAGAGTGTGTACGGTGTCAATGCCGGCGGACAGGCAGAAGACGACCTTTAATAATTAATAACGAACCATATTCGCAATCACTATGAAATATAACAAGATAATAACCGCGGTAGCTCTGACGCTTGCCGGTGTCACCTGTTCCTGCACCGACGAGTGGGATGAGCACTATGAGGCAAAGACACTTGGCAGCGGCTCGCTATGGCAAGCCATCAGTGATGACAGCCAACTGACAAATTTCAAATCGGTGCTGGAGGCCACAGATTATGACGCCGCATTGGGCAGCAGCCAGATATTTACTGTTTTTGCGCCTACCAACGACCATTTCACCGAGGCAGACCGTGATGCTGTGATACAGCGTTACAATGAGCAGCTCGCACGTGGCCTCAAAGGCTCCAAGAACGCTGCCATAAAGGAATTTGTGCAGAATCATGTAGCGTTATACAACTATTCCGTCTCTTCCGCCACCCCGGACACAACGGTGGTCATGATGAACGGCAAGCGTGTGGCTTTCGGCAAATCATCGTTCGCCAATCATGACTATGTACGCAGCAATGTCACCACCGGTAACGGCATACTCTTCACAGTTAACGGACAGTCAGCATACGATCCGAACATACTGGAATATTTTGACAAAGACCCGGAACTTGACAGTGTGCGCAACTTCATCTACAAATACAGCATAGAGAAGTTCCTGCCTGAGCAGAGCGTGGCGGGTGAGATCCAAGACGGCAAGATTCATTATCTCGATTCCGTCACGGTCACACAGAACGAGATTCTCACCGATTGGCTCAATGCTCTTCTCAATTCAGAGGATAGCAGCTATGTGTGTCTCGCTCCTACAAATGAAGTATGGGACAAACTGCTCATGCAGAACAAACCCTACTTTGTTTATGACAAAGAAGTGGCGGAGCGCGACTCTTTCGAGTTCATTTTCCCGCGTATCAAGATCCTTGAGGGTACGGTGTTCAGTGTGACGGAGAATCCGCTCCTCAGAACCACCACGGCGCTTGATTCCATCATATCCACCAATGCCATACCATACGATTTGAGGGAATACTATTACGGTTCTTTCGACAAGAGATACTACATTTACGACCGTCCCTTTGAGCCCGGCGGTATATTCCACGGTACAACAGATGTCGCTTGCAGCAACGGCACCATAAAGAAATCCTACGATTGGAAGATAAGCCCGCGGCATGACTTGGTGAAGGAGATTGTGATGGAGGCGGAAAGCAGCAGAACCATCGACTCCCTTAACGTGAGAAGCACCACTAATCCCTATGGTGATACCCAGCCGGCAGAATACACCAGCGTGAGCAGTGACAACAAATTCTACCGTCAAGTCTCCGGCCATGGCTATCTTACGCTTATGACCACAGGCTCCGGTAATGTCACCAAAGCACTGTTTGACATCCGTAACGTGCTTTCAAACGTTCCGTATGACGTGTATGTCGTGATGGCTCCGGCAGAGGCCGGCGACACTCTCGCCCCGGCGTCGCAGCGCCTTCCCACCAAGTTCGAGTGCAGTTTGCAGTGTCATGACCTCGACGGCAATGCCTATTATATGGACAAGAACGGGATAAATAAGAAGTATCCCGTCTTCCCCGGCAATGACAAGACCAAGACACCTAACCAACCCGCATCGGCAGTGAAGGTCAGGAACCTTAGCAATAAGGACGGTGTCAGCGTGGATTCCGTGTTCGTCGGAACATATACCTTCCCCACCTCCTCTTACAGTGTATCGGAAGCGCAGGTGAAGATGCTCATCTCCGGCATGGTCACCAATTCAAATGTGACTCAGGGCACGCATACCAAGACATTGAGAATAGACTGCATAGTCTTCAAACCTCATGACGAGTAAAAAAAGGAGTAAACGACAAATCACCAAACAACAATAGATATGAAACGACATATATTAACAGGACTGGCGTTGCTCATGGCGTTCCCCGTGTATGTATCAGCACAGGAAGAAACAGACAACGAACAGGACACCGAAATACAGAAGGCTCCTAAGGTTCAGGTTAAGAAATATGAGACGCGCACAGTGAAGGGACGTGTCATAGATTCCGCTACCGGCAATCCCGTCAGTGGCGCCATCGTGAAGGCTTCAGGTGTGGAAGGTTACAGTACGCTCACCGATGATCAGGGCGTATATACCTTTGGCGTGCCTGTATTCTCGTCCGCTTTGTTTGTCTCTACACCAGACCATGGCTCCGTGACAGTTGGCCTGACAGGAGGCGAGATGCAGAAAGACGTGCGTCTTTACGGCACTTTCTTCGGCAACGGCAGTGTAGAAACAACCAACGTTACGGCTGAACAGTCTGCCACAGACTTCCAGTACAGCAGCGCCGCCAACATCAAGGACGAATTACAGAAACAGCTCGGCGCATACGCTTTCACCACCACCCGTAACGGCACGCCCGGTGTAGGTGCGGTGACATTCGTGCAGGGACTCAACTCCGTCAATGTCAACGCGCAGCCACTCGTAGTGGTTGACGGCGTGATAATGGACCAGCAGTATGACAATGCCATGCTCCACAGCGGCTTCTTCAACGACATACTCTCTTCCATCAACACGCATGACATCGCCGACATCAAGGTGCTGCGTAACGGTACAGCCCTTTACGGCGCACGTGGAGCTAACGGCGTGATACAGATAACCACCCGCCGCAGCAAGAGTATGTCAACGCGCATCACCGCCAGTCTGTCCGCAGGTGTCAGCTTTGAGCCAAAGTATTACTCCATGATGGATGCGGAACAGTATCGCGGCTATGCCTCGGAACTGCTTAAAGGCACCGGCACCACCAACACCTCTTTCAAGTTCCTTAACGAGGATCCTACCTATTATTACTACAAGCAATACCACAATAATACCGACTGGAAGAAAGAAATCTATCGCACAGCCATGACCCAGAATTACGGTATCAATGTGGAAGGCGGTGACGAGGTGGCGCAATACAATCTCTCAGTAGGTTATATCTCCCATCAGAGTACGTTGGACTACAATGACATGGACCGCCTGAACGTTCGCTTCAATACCGACATTGCCCTTACAAGCAGGTTTGACGTGCGTTTCGATGCGTCTTTCAGCAACACCACACGCAACATCCGTGACGATGGAGCACCGTCACAATATGTTGAGGGTACGCCTACCGCACCGTCTTTCCTCGCTTACGTCAAGTCACCCTTCCTCAGCCCTTACGCTTACGGCAACGGCCAGTTGAGTGACAATACGTTCGATACTGATGACGAGATATACCTTGATGAGGCTTTGGCAGGCAAGAAAGGATATAACTACAAGCTCGGCAACCCGGCGGCATTCAATCTGTATGCCGATGCGGAGAACAAGAATCGCTTTGAAAATTCCTTGTTCAATATCGCTGTAACGCCTAAATACCGCTTCGGCAACAATCTGACGCTGAGTGAGCATTTCAGCTATACCCTCGTGAATACCAGCGAGAAATACTACATACCCATCAACGGTGTGCCGTCATACTATGTGCAGAGTGTTTCCGGAACACGTGACAATGAGGTAAGCTCTTTGTCTTCCAAGCACAACTCAGTGCAGAGTGACACACGCCTTTCATGGGCGGAACGCTACAACGCCCACGATGTTTCAGTCTTCGGTGGCGCACGTCTCAATTTCGAGAACTTCACCAACAGCACCCAGTTGGGCTATAATACCGGTAGCGACAAGACGCCATTCATGGGCACATCCCTGCTCAACTCCCAGTCAGACGGTTACGAACGCTCATGGCGCACGCTGGACTGGTACGTGCAAGGCAACTACAACTATCTCGGGCGTTACTACGCACAGGTCAACCTTACGGCCACAGGCTCTTCCCGTTTCGGCAAGGAAGCCGACGGCGGTGTCAAGGCATTCGGCGCACGTTGGGCCATATTCCCGTCAGTGCAAGGCTCATGGGTTCTGACAAACGAGCCTTGGCTGGCAGGTGTAAAGGGACTTGACTACCTTAAGCTCACGGCCGGCTACGACATCAGCGGCAATGATAACATCGACATCTTTGCCGCACAGAGCTACTTCGCGTCAACCCTTTACCTCAGCGATGTCTCCGCATTGTCGTTCTCAGGCATAGGCAACACTAAGATCAAGTGGGAAACCACCAAGCGTTTCAACGCCGGCTTGGAGGCCATGTTCCTTGACAGCCGTGTGTTCTTCGGATTCAATTTCTTCACCGGTGTCACCTCAGACCTCCTTTCGTTGCAACAACTGAGTTTCCTCTCCGGCCTGGAATACAACTGGGCAAACTCCGGCAAGATGAAGAATACGGGCTTTGACTTCACGTTAAAGGGCAGACCCGTAGTGTCCAAAGACTGGAATGTGGAGGTCGGAGCGTCATTAGGCCACTACAAGAACGAGATCACCTCCCTTCCCAACGGCAACTATACTTCATCCTATTATGGAGAGAAGAACATATTGACAGCTGTCGGCCAACCGGCCGGTGTGTTCTACGGCTATCAGACATCCGACCGTGTGTTCGCCTCAACGGAGGAAGCCGCTGCGGCAGGCAAGGAGCATATCAACAGCAAAGGCAGGACAACGAACAACCTTTATATCGTTGACGCTACCGGTGCAAAAGTCGATTTCGAGGCCGGTGACGTGCATTTCATAGACCAGAACGGCGACGGTGAAATCAGCGAACTGGACAAGGTCATCATCGGTGACCCCAATCCTGACGTTTATGGCAACATCTTCGCCAGCGTTGGTTACAAGCGCTTCAAACTGGATCTGAACTTCAACTACTGCGTGGGCAATGATGTGTTCAACTATATGCGCCAGCAGTTGGAGAGCGGCAGCCGTTTCCTCAATCAGACAACTACGCTGACCCAGCGCTGGATGTCTGAGAATCAGATTACCGCCGTGCCGCGGATTACGTTCGACGATCCTATGGGCAACTCCCGGTTCAGCGACCGCTGGATAGAGGACGGCTCATATCTCCGTCTGAAGAGCGTCACCCTCAGCTACAAGCTGCCTATGAACTCCACATTCCTTCAAGGCCTGGAGTTCTGGATACAGGGCAACAATCTCTTCACCGTCACCAAGTATCTCGGAACAGATCCGGAGTTCTCAAGCACCTCGGCAGTTATCGGTCAGGGCGTGGACACAGGTTGCCTCAGCCAGAGCCGCAGTGTGATTGCAGGCGTGAAGATAAATCTGTAAGGATTATATCATGTCACAGGTCTTCATATAACCACAATAAACCAATCAGAATATGAAACGCATATATTTAATGATAGCAACAATCTGCATGGTGTTGTCTTTCTCTTCCTGCTCGGATTTCTTCGAGGAAGATTCCAACTATATCATCAATGCGGATGACGATCACCTCAGCAATGCCACGGACACCATATACTCCGTCACCGGCATCCTGAACAAATTGCAGGCGATAGCAGACCGCACGGTGCTGTTCGGTGAAGTGCGGGGTGACCTTACGGATGTCACAGAGGCTACATCGTCAGACCTTCGCGCCCTCGCCACATTCACCGTAGGCGATGATAACGCCTATAATGTGCCGCGCGACTACTATGCCATCATCAACAACTGTAACTATTTCATCGCCAAGGCGGACACGGCGATGAGGAACAACCGTAATGAAAACATCTTCAAGGCAGAGTACGCCGCCGTCAAGGCGATACGCGCGTGGACGTACCTGCAACTGGTCACGACCTACGGCAAGGTGCCTTTCGTCACCACACCCATCATGACCAAGGAGGACTCAGAGCGTGACTATGAGCCGATAGACATCAAGGGCGTATGCCGGTACTTCCTTAATGAGGACGGTCTGAAAGAACTTGTCGATCAGGAATACCCGGATTACGGAAACATCAAGGGCCAGCCGTCAAAGATGTTCTTCATACCTATGCGGCTGATACTCGGTGACCTCAGCCTTTGGAACGGTGACTACATGGAAGCGGCCAAGTACTACTATGGCTATATTACCAACCGCAACGGCGACAACTCATCCTATCCCACAGGTACAGATTCATTTGAGTACAGGGATAATACCTCATGGATGAGCGCCGGTGGCAGCTGGGTTTCCTCCCTTCTTACCGAGAACGCCTCTTCCAATGCCGAGGTCATAACCGTCATTCCCATGGACTCCATTCCGTCGGAAGGACATTACAGCCAGTTGGGTAACATCCTCAATACGTCCTCGGACAATGACTATAAGGTTTCCCTTGTGCCTTCAAAGGCATTGGAGAACCTTTCGGCGGAGCAGTTCTATTGCCATTATGACACCAAGAACAGGAAGTATGTCATAGCTCCTAAGAGGCAGGACGCTTATTGGGACGGTGACCTAAGACTGTTGGCAACGTGCCAGAGAAATGACAATAGCATCACGCCTGACGGAACAAAGTACACATCCCAGTATATCCGTAAGTACGGTACGAAGAACGGAAACATACATATCTACCGCCGCACCATGGTCTATCTGCGTATGGCGGAGGCCATCAACCGCGCCGGTTACCCGCACTTCGCGTACCAGATACTCGCTTCCGGCATAAGCAACAAGATTATCACCGACAGCATAGCCAAGTACTATTCCGCGGAAGAAGCCGCCATGCTGCTCAACACCTTCCAGTTCCCGGATGCGCGCTACATTGTTTACAGACCGGATAACCTGCTGTCAAACTCCAACACCCTTGGCATACACAGCCGGGGATGCGGTTTCTCTCCGGAAAACCCGCACTACAAGATGCCTGTAAACAATGCCATCACCGATCCGAAGGCTCTCAGGGAGTGGCAGCAGGAGAAGGTGGAGGACATGATAATGGACGAGGAAGCTCTGGAGTTTTCTTTCGAGGGGCACCGTTTCTATGACCTCATGCGCGTTGCGCTGAGGCGTAACGATCCGTCATACCTTGCCAATAAGGTTTACAACCGCAAGGGAGCCGGCAATGTGGCGGCAATGAAGGCCATGCTGCCCGACCTGACGGACACCAACAACTGGTATCTGAAATGGAACGGACAGATAGGCATTGGCTATTGATTTGCCTGTTTGCCTTGATGCAAGTATAAGATATTGGATTACAATAAAATACAAAGACCTCTGTAAAAGGGCGCTGATTGCATTGTAAAAGGATGCTGATTACACTGTAAACTGGTGCCTTTTACAATGCAATCAGCGCCCTTTTGCGGAGAAGCCCGTATGCGGCCGTAAGCATAGTTGGATTTTTACTACTCATTTACTGTTTCGATATGACCAAGCACATTATATTCGCAACCCTGTTAGCTCTTCCTTTTTCCGTGGAGAAGGGAGGACACCTGCTGTTCGCGCAGCGCACCCCTAACGCGTCGATGATGATGAAAGGCGGTGCCGCCAACGCCGTACCCCTCAGTTTCAAGGCTTCTGCCGACATCGGCCAAAGCTCTATACCCGCCTCACCCATACTCTGGGGTATGGACACGGCGTGGGACAGCGAGGACAATGTAATACGCGGCACAAACTACATCGGCACGGATGTAATGGCCACCGGGCGCGTGTCGTTCCAGCCGAGCGACCTTGTGGATGCCTCAGGCAACCTCTCTGCCGCACAGCAGGCGGCGTTGCAGTCGCGGCTGAACCATATAGCCCTGAGCGGAGTGCGTACCGTCACGCTGAACTGTGACCACGAAGCCCTGAACTCTACCAACTACTACGGCAAGCCGGAAGAATGGTACAAGGTGATAAAGGCGAGCGTGAAATATATTAAATCCAAGGGGTTTGCCGTGGAGACGATAGCGCCTTTCAACGAGCCGGACTACACGGCATGGGGCGAAGGCACCATGTCGCACTTCCGGGCGATAGCAAAACTGATCAGCGAGGACGAGGAGTTGAAGGGCATACGCATCTCTGCCGGCAACACGCTGAACTGTGACAAGGCGCTGTCTTGGTACAACTACATGAAGCCTTACGTGACGGAAGGCAACACACACCAGCTTGCCGGTTCTTTCGACAACTACGCCGCCTTTTGGCAGAAGGTGCGTTCCGACGGCAACCATGCCACCGCCGATGAGCTGCATAACGTGGGTGAGGCCTTTATTGGCGCGCACTACGGAATGCAGACAGGCATCTGGTGGGGATGGGACGGTGCCGCACGAGGAGAATACTGCAAGGCGTCATATTACGGAAAGGAGATAGGATATGCCGAGAACCGTGCCGCATGGACTGCCGCGGCGGTCTATAAACGTGCGGACGGACGCACGGATGCCTTCATAGGCTCGTCGGAAAGACAGGCTAACACATCGTCGTTTGACTTTATAGCCACTGACAGGCCGGTGTATTTTGACGGGTATGGTCCGGTGAACACTTACACGATGACCATTCCCGGAGGCACGGGCTACCAGCAGGGGCAGACCAACGCCGAGAGGATGATACAGCTGCACAGCGGTGAGGACGTGCCGACCGAATGCCTGACGGGCGGGACTTTCGTCATAATGAACGTCAACTCGTCAATGTGTCTCGGCTTTTACAATGGCGCGAAAGGCAATGGCCTCAACATAACGCAGATGGCTTACTCGTCAGCTTACGCCGCTACGCACCAGCAGTGGACGGTGGAGCCGGTGGCAAGCACGGTGGGCGGAGATTACAGTTACTTCTTCTTGCGCAGCGTGAGGGACAAGACCCAGTTGATGGACTTGAAGGACTGGAGCACCGCGGAAGGCGGAGAGGTGATAGGATATGCCGGCAGCGGCGGCACCAACGAGCAGTGGTTCGCCGAGTATGCGGGCAATGGCAACTGGTATCTGCGTTCACGACACAGTGGACTTTACCTTGAAATAAGGAACTCTTCCATGTCAAAGAACGGATATTTGCAGCAGGGAAAGCTGACAGGTGCGGCCAACCAACTGTGGCGTTTCATGCCGGTGAAGGCGAAACTGGAAAAGATTGCTCCCGCCGCTCCGAAGGGATTGAAGGCTGTCGTGCAGTCTGCGTCGGTAAGACTGGAGTGGACTGCCGGCTCGGAAACCGACATCGACGGATATGAGGTGCTGCGCGCTCAGGCCTCGGCAGACCTTGCCGAGCCGGCGTCGTGGGACGTAATAGGCCGCATGATAGCCGGTACGGCGTTCATAGACAACAGTGCCGTGCGCGGAATGGAATACGCCTACAAGGTAAAGGCGGTTGACAAGAGCCGCAACAGGTCCGCCGCTTCCGGTACGGTGACGGCCGCATGGGGCGTGAACGGGAACCGCCCCACACTCGTGGCACGCTACTCTTTTGACGGGATGGCGGAGGATGCTACGGAGAATGTGAACGATGCCGTGGCGGAAGGCACGGTGGCATACGTTACGGAAGGCATGAAGGAAGGGACGGCGGCAGCCGTACTTGCCGGCGGTTCGTACCTGATGTTGCCGCCGGCGGTGGCTCATCACGCCACGATGACGATCAGCGCATGGGTCAATATAGACGCGACGCAGACGGCATGGCAGCGTGTGTTTGACTTCGGCAACGGCACGGAGCAATATTTCTTCCTCACACCCGGCAACGGATCTGAGATGCGTGTGGTGCTGAAAGACGGAGGAGACGAGCAGGTTCTGTCCGCCCCGACTCTGGAAACGGGATGGCATCACCTTGCCGTAACGCTCGCTCCGGATGCCGTTACGCTGTATGTAGATGGCGAGGCGGTAGTTTCCGGCAGTGACATAACCATCCGTCCGGCGGACTTCAAGCCTGTACGCAACTACATAGGACGCAGTCAGTTTGCCGCAGACCCGCTCATGACGGGTGCCGTTGACGACCTGCGGATATATGATGCGGCGCTTTCCGCCGATGAAGTGCGTGAGGTTATGGCCGGCGGCGACCCTACATCGGTGGATAATGTGCCCGCAACAGGTGTCAGGGAGACGGGAAGTGTATATAACCTTGGCGGTCAGCAGGTGACGGACAGCACTCTTCCGAAAGGCGTTTACGTTAAGAACGGCGTGAAGGTGATGGTGAATGACTGATTGAAACGATGATAAAGAAAACCATTATAGATATAGTAATGATGAAGAAAGCGATAATATTATCTTTGTCCCTGCTCGCTTCCATGCAGCTGTCAGCGCAGGCTCCCACTGTGGTTACCGACACCCGGTCTGCCCGGGGAGCCACAATGGCGTTCGGACGCGCTACCTTTAAGGCCAACGGCTCTGCCATAACGGAGCGCGGGTTCTGCTGGAGTGCGGAGACGAAAGAGCCTACCGTGAATGACAACACCACGAGAACGACTTTGTCAAACAATGGTTTGATATACTGGATGAAGGGACTTGCGCCCGCCACCAAGTACTATGCGCGGGCTTACGCCAAGGCGGCGGACGGAAGTATAGGTTATGGTGACGCCATAAAAATCATCACATTGCCGGAGGGAACAATATCATGGTCATACGACAATGGCGGCAGTGACGCCGAGAACACACGGATAAACAATGCCGTAAGTCGCTGTGTCGATTACTGGAACAGCCTTACCAGTATCGGAGGTTTGCACCTAAGCGTGCACTACGGGGCGTCAACGCCAACGGCAGACTGCTCTTACGGCGGCTGGCTGAGGGTAGGGCCGAACTCCTCTTACCAGCAGACGGGAACGATAATGCACGAGGCTTTGCATGCGATTGGTGTGGGAACACACACCGTATGGAACGGTTCCGCGTCGCCGTTGCGTGCCGGCAGCGGTACAGGACGGTGGCTTGGAGACAGAGCCACGGACGTGTTGCGCTTCTGGGACAATAGTACTACTGCGGTTCTCAATGGCGATGTCACGCACCTTTGGCCTTACGGCATCAACGGAGCGCATGAGGATGCCGGTACGGAAGTGCTGTATATAGGCAACAGTCTCATAGCGCAGGCGGTGTGCGAGGACGGCCTTCCGCCCACGACATCGTTCAGTTTTGGCCTTCCGTGCTATTCTTTCGACCAGGAAGACGACGTGAAATATTACATAAAGAACGAGAGTGACGGTTACGGCCTGTATAGTTCCTTCCTCGTGGAAGATGCCAATCACAAGCTGAAATGGCAGGAGATGACGGCTGAAGAGGCCGCGAAAAACGATGCGGCGGCATGGTTTGTGACGTTCACACCGGGCAACCAGTACTACCAGCTGCGTAATGCCGCAACCGGTTATTACATGACTTATGCGTCAACAGGGCTTGACGGCATCAGAACCGTTAGCCGCACACAGCCCACCGAGGCCGAGAATTTCCACTTTATGCGGTCTCGCACGGACATAACAACGGCTTCCGGCAGTCTTGTAACGCCGCAACGGGGCTACTGGGTGATTCATCCTGACAACAGTTCCGCCGCTCCCGGCTGCCTGACAGCATCCTCAAACGGTGCCACAACGGTGCAGTCGCTGAGCCTTGCGGACAATAAGCAGGTGCAGAGATGGGTCTTCCTCACAGCCGCCCAGGCTTCCGACATGGAGAACAGCAGCAGTGTTGCCGCAAGAGACGGATTCTTAAAGAACAAGAATATAGTGGAATCGCTCGCCAATACGCCGCACAGGGAACTGGTGCAGGGGGCGGATAACGCTTTGGCGGAGACCGTTGCCGACCTTACATCGAAGTGTAACGCATCGACAGTGGCGGCGGAAATCTTAGGATATGCGGACGAACTGTTGGCGGCAGGCAAGGCGTTTCTTGAACAAGTGGCGGTGACGGACACGGAGAAACCGTTTGACCTGACTGCGTTTATGGCCAATCCTTCTTTCGATACAGGCACGGATGGCTGGTCAATGTCGTCGGGAGCAGTGCGCAATTATGGCGAGATAGAGTTCTATCAGACCAGAGTCAGCGCCACGACAACCGTCAAGTCCATGCCGAAAGGGACATACACCATGAAGGTGCAGGCATTCCAACGTCCTGGTTCTTACACTGACGTATATAACGCCTACACGTCCGGCAAAGACAACGTGACGGTGAATATCTGGTTGCAAAGCACGTCATTGGGCTCGAAGGCCATCAAGAACATAATGGCGGAGCGCAGCGTTTCTTCCCTGCATTCATCCGACAAGAAGATGGCGGACGGCTCATATATCCCGAATGACATGGCAAGTGCCGCGGCGCATTTCGCAAAAGGAGCGTATGATAACGAGGTTACCGCATACATATCCGCTGCCGGAAACCTTAGCCTTTACCTGCGTGGCGCGAATGAAATAGGCTCGTCATGGACGTGTTTTGACAACTTCCGCCTTTATTACTATGGCCCTTTGACGCTGGATGAGATTACGGCGGTGAAAGAAGTAGGTCTCAGTAAGGATAAGAAAGCAGACAATGCAGTCTATAATCTCAGCGGACAGTTCGTGGGAACAGACCTGCGTTCACTTCCTGCCGGCGTATATATACAGAACCACAAGGCGGTGAAAGTTGATTAGTTAGTTGTAGTATGATTGGCAAGGGACGCACGTCAGTGCGGCCTCTGCCAATCTTTTGTATTAGGAAAAATGTAAAACCAAACATACGGAACATTATGAAAAAGAGGAGAATGCTAAGTTTTGTCATCTCGATTATGGCTTCGGTGATGGCGTGGGCGAACACTGTCGCCACGGTGTCACAGGTCAGCACCGCTGTCACCGTGGCCGATGACGTTGATTATGTGATAACATCCGCCACGCCGTTTACGGATAACGGACGTGTGGATATAACCAATACGGAGCACGCGGTGGTCATTGTCGCGTCGGTACGGCCGAGTGTTGTCATCAGCAGTTGGCTCAGAGGTCATGTCTATGTCAACGGTGCGCAGGCGGTAAACGGTACCAACTGTCAGGTGAAGATGTATGCGCACGGCACCATAATACTGCCTTATTCAAGCAATATCAAACCCCTTACGGTATATTCCGAAACCAATTTCGGCGGTACGGCGGTCAATGACTTCGGCCTTGAGAACTCAGGCGGTTACATGAACACCCTTACTGACGCCAAGCTGAACAACAAGATACGCAGTTTCAAGCTGAAAAGAGGATACATGGTGACCTTCTCCACACGTGCGGAGGGTAGGGGATACAGCCGTTGTTTCATTGCGGACAAGGAGGACTTGGAGATAGCCAACCTTCCGACAGTGCTTGACAGGCGCATCTCTTCATACCGTGTGTTCCAATGGTACGACGCCCAGAAGAAAGGACTTGCCAGTGACACGCGTGAGCATGAGAACAGCCTTATCACATCATCATGGTGTTACAGTTGGGGACTTGGCGAGAGCCGGCTGCCTGATGCGGAGTGTGTGCCGAACCATATATATGAGGATTGGCCGTCTTCCGCAGACTGCGGAGGAGTCACTTACTCATGCCACATGAAGACAAACAATGAGCCCGGCAACGCTTCTGACGACCATCCGCAGTCTGTGGAGACCGTCCTCGCCAACTGGGAGAACCTCATGCGTACCGGAATGAGGCTGTGTTCGGAAAGCTCCCATGACGGAAGTATGTCACACCTGAAAGCGTTTATAGACTCCGTTGACGCCAGAGGCTGGCGCTGTGACCTGCTTGACCTGCACTGTTATTGGCCGAGCGGCAATTTCAACAACTGGAAATACTACTACGACACATACGGAGGCCGCCCCATCTGGATATCAGAATGGGTGTGGGGAGCATCGTGGAACAACAACGGCATATTCGCTACGGACCGTACTTATTCCAAAGAAAACCAGCAGAAGAATGCGGATGAGCTGAAGAAGATAATCCCGAACATCAACAATTCGCCGTATGTCGAGCGTTACGCATACTGGAACAGCGAGGCGGACTGCTCCAAGATAATAAAGGACGGGGAACTCTCCATAGCGGGAGAGTATTACGCCGGCGTAGAGTCAGGGCTGGCATACAACCGTGATTACGAGAAGATACCTAACACACCTCCGCAGTATGACCCGTCAGACCTGACGGCATCGTATGATAAAGTGAGCGGGAAAGTGACGCTGGAGTGGCGTGACGCTAACGGAGAATACAACCAGTTGATGGAGATACAGTGCAAGAAAGCCGGAAAGACAACGTGGGCTACCCTTATGACAGTGGCTCAGCAGGAGCTGCCGGCGGGCTATAAAGAAAGCGTTGACGGCGTTGACGGCGATAAGTTCCGTGTCCGTATCATAGACCTTAGAGGCAAGGAGCGCATGACAAACGAGGCTACGGCCGTCAACGAGAACCTTGAATTTGGCGACGGTGTGACCGTTGTCACCGGCGATGGCTCCAAGACCATGTATCTTGGAGGCAACATTCTTGTCAACGGCAGCTTCGACTTAGGATTCAAGGACTGGACGAATGCTGCGGGCGGGGCTCTTGACGCGCCGTATTATCAGGTCGTTCCCAAGGGCGGTATAGACGGGGGCGCATACTTGCAGTGCTATGGCAGCAGCACGTCAAAGACCGACGCGCAGTCCATCGTGCGCTATGTCACCCTTGAGAAAAACGCCAGCTATTATGCTGCCGGCGCTTCTTGCAACACCAATCCCAGTTACCAACGCTTCGTTTCCGGCACAAGTACCATCGGTGTCAACCGCCGTCTGGAATTTCCCGAAGTGTCAAAGTGGGCGAAAGTAGGCTCCGCCTTCACCGTCACGACAGACAATGTCCTCGGCATAAACCTCACTAACCTTGGCGGTAAGGTAATGATCGGCAACCTGATGGTGGCAAGGCTTTTCGACACAAGGGACGAAGCACTTGCCGATGCCATGGAGTGCGAGTTGAAACGCTTTGGGATGTTCAAGGAATACAACACCTTCATGCCGCGGCTGAACACCATTTTGCAGTCGTATGTGGAAGAAAGCGGCGTGACGGCGACAGAGATAGAGACTGCCCTCAAGACCGCATTGCAGTGCATACGGCAGCGCACGGCGGTTGATTCGCTTGCCGCTGACGTGCAGTTGATAAAGGACTGTAACCTTGCAGGAGCGTCCAGAATCAGCGAATTGTATGATGCCGTAAAGAATTTTACGCAGACAAGCGCGGCGGGTTACCTTGAAGACCTCGCCGCCTTGAAGGCACTTGTGGCACAGGCGTTGCCGGCCGTCACGGCGGAAGGCGTCATCTCTAATCCCGATTTCTCCTCTACCGTAGGCTGGAGCGTGAAGAGCGGCACTTACACCGGCGGCGACCAGTCCGCCACAACGCAGTCCGGCAAGAAGTGCTGGAACGCATGGTGGAACATCGGTGCGGCCGGAAACGAGAACCAGACGATGGCGGTCAGACAGTCACTCACCAATCTTGACGGAGGACTTTACGCCCTTGAATGCAAGGCCTCGACCCAACATCTGTGTGAGAATGACCAGCACGCCTACATCGTGGCGGGCGAAGACTCGCTCGCTTCACAGCCGCTGCGTTACGGACTGCTTGACCTTCCCAACTTCACCGACGCGGAAAAGTGGAACACTCTCACCACGCCTTTCGTCTATATAGCCCCCAAGGGCTCAGCTGCCATAGGCTTTGAAGGTTCCAAGAACGGTGCGAAGGACAAGCAATGGATGCGCTACGGCGAGCCTGCGTCTGCCGGTGACAACCGTGAGGGATGGTGGTGCGCCACGGATTTCGTGCTTCGTCACATCCCGATGCAACTCTGCACCGCTGATGCGGAGGGCTGGGGAACAGTCTGCACGCCATACGTCATAAGTGCGCCGGAGGGCGTTACGCTGTATAAGATAGCGGGTCTCTCCGCCGATTCGCTCTACATCGGCATCGAGGAAGTGACGGAAGAGACCGTTGCCGGCACACCTTATATATATAAGGCACAGCCCTCACGCAACGTGCTCTTCTACGAGTCAGGCTCTGCGGCGTCATACGCCAAGACCAATGTCAACGGTCTTCGCGGAATATTCCAGACCTCCGCGAAGTATCCTCTCAACGCCGTTGTCCTTACAGACGGCAAGTGGAAGCTCGTGACGGAGCGTTATCCTATTGTCTCATACACAGGCTATATCACCAAAGTAGAGAACCTTCCCATGCTGCCTGACGGCTGGACGGGGCTTACCCTGCCTACGGAAGGGATTGCCAAACCCACAGGCGTAGGGCAGGTGCAGGCTGACGCCGCTGCAAAAGAGGCAAGATTCTACAACCTTGCGGGACAGAGGGTGAAGCCTGACGCTGCCGGCATCATCGTGACAGACAAGGTTAAGGGCGTAAGGAAATGATGCCTTTCATTAAAGGTGTTACCCCGATAAAACAATAACAATATCGAGGTCCTAAGTAAAAGGGTGCTGATTACGTTGCAATCAGCACCCTTTTACTGTGTAATCAGCACCTGTTCACACGGTAATCAGCACCCTTTTGCAGCGCCATTCGTAATACCTTGAACCGCAACGTCTTGTAGGGACGCACCTTCTTGCCGCCGGCATAAAGCCTATGGCAAGCGGCCAAGCCGAGCGGGTGCATCCGAATCGCCGCGTTCCCCACAATGGCGGATATATTCATCCGTATCGGCGGACGCACCAAGGTGCGTCCATACAACATTATTTGATAATCATCGTGGCGGGAGGAGGGCGATGTTTGCAATGGTCTTTGTAACCATTGTGCCGGAGGATGCTTGTTGCTCTTTCCTTATTCCACGGCAAGATGCCGTGTCCGCTGTCCCGCCTGTCATGCTGTTCCGCAAAGGTAGGCACGGCATCTTGCCGTGCAAGCGTCTCTGCGCCTTTGTCTGTTAGCTTGCCGCGGGAGGCTGAAAATAACCGGGAAATGCCGTTTTTGTTATTGTGTGCGCACACAAACGTTGATTTGGGTCAATTATATAGTCTTTTAGAAAAGATTTTTTGAAAATTGTTTGCGCACACAGTGAAAACGTCGTACCTTTGCATTGTCAAAAGGAACAAAGAGTTTCTGAGACGTGAAAAGGTATATCAAAAAGATTGCAAGATAGGATATCAGAAAGATAGTGAAGATAGTTTAGGTTAGTAGTAATTATTGGTTTGATAGGTAACAGCACAACGGTGCAGACCGTGAGGTAAGAAAGATTGAAGGAAAAAGGATGACAAACTTGACAAAGTCGAAGGGCAAGGGACGCGGTTCTTATACCGTAACCTACCCGAAAGACGGTCAGGAGTAAAGACAGGAATATTGTTTAGGTTAGTAGATATAATAGATTTAGGTTTTAGTTATTAGGTTAGAAAAGATTGTTTAACTCTTGGATGGCAAAGAAAAACCGTGAGGTTTTTCTTTACAGAATAAAAAGAAAATAGTTAAACATACTTTTAATACGCTGCCGCTCGTGAGGAGTAGCAGCGTATTTTTTGCGTTCCTCACGACAAATAACCTCACATTCCTTGTGTATCTCATGAATAATGAGTAATTTTGTCACCGGTTTTATTTATCATAAAGTAAAGGATAATATGAGGGGAAAGACGAAATTGTGGGATAAAATCTTGCCGGGCAGGAACGGAACATACGTTTCTTCCGTTCTCGCCATGCTTTGTAACCTTGTCACGGCATACGTTGTTTACATGCTTTGCCGCATCATCTACGTGGCGGTCAACTGGCGAACCTTCGGCGAAGGCTTCGGCAGCCTGTCGTTGTTGTCACTGTTCAGCGGCTCGTTGTTGTTTGACACGTCGGCCATACTCTACACAAACGCGTTGTATGCGTTGCTGATGCTGCTGCCGTTGCATTTCAAGGAGACTGTGGCCTGGCAAAGGTTCTGCCGCTCGCTGTACCTTTGGGTGAACAGCGTGGCTGTGGTTATCAACCTTGCCGACGCCGTTTATTTCACCTATACGGGCCGCCGCACAACGATGACGGTAATGCACGAGTTCGCCAATGAGGGCAATCTCGCCGGCGTTTTTGCCGATGCCGTGCTGGCATATTGGTATCTTGTGGTGGCGGGAGTGGCCATAATCTGGCTCATGGGCAGGCTGTACGTGTTTCCGGCAATCTTCCGTCTTGGGGCGAACACAAGGACTTACATTGTCTATTACATAGTGCAGCTGGTGTGCCTGCTGTGCTTTGTCCCCTGTTGCGTTGCCGGAATGCGCGGCGGTTTCACCACTGCCGTGAGACCGATAACCATCAGTAACGCCAACAAGTACGTCAACCGTCCCGTAGAGGCGGCGATAGTTCTCAACACACCGTTCTCTCTTATCAGGACAACCGGCAAGGACGTGTTCAGCAATCCCGGCTATTTCACGGAGCGGGAGCTTGACAATATCTACTCGCCCGTGCACAACCCCGGCGGCAAGGCGACGGAGACTGTGAAGCGAAAGAAGAACGTGGTGGTGCTGATAGTGGAGAGTTTCGGCCGTGAATACATAGGGGCATACAACGAAAAGCTGGATGACGGCAAATACAAGGGCTATACACCGTTCGTCGATAAGCTGCTGGGGCAGTCGCTATCCTTTGACTATACCTTCGCCAACGGGCGCAAGAGCATTGACGGCATGCCCTCCATCCTGTCAGGCATACCGTTCTTTGTGGAGCCGTTCTTCCTCACTCCGGCCTCCCTTAACAACGTCAGCGGACTGGCAGGAGAGCTTGGCAAGTGCGGATACACGTCCGCTTTCTTCCATGGGGCGGAGAATGGCAGCATGGGTTTTGAGGCCTTTGCCAAGACAACTGGGTTCCAGAAATACTACGGAAGGACGGAGTTTAACCAAGACAAACGCTTTCGTGGCGATGAGGACTACGACGGAATGTGGGCTATATGGGACGAACCGTTCCTGCAATTCTATGCCTTGAAGATGACGGAAATGAAGGAACCGTTCGTCACTGCGGTGTTTACCGCGTCAAGCCATCATCCGTATAAGATACCGGAGAAATACGAACGGGAGTTTGATTTGCCGGGGGAAGAGGACAATCCGATACACAAATGTATCAGATATACGGATATGTCACTGCGTAAGTTCTTTGAGACGGCAAGCAGACAACCGTGGTATAAGAACACAATCTTCGTGTTTACGTCCGACCATACCAACATAAACGACCATCAGGAGTATGCCACCGACCTCGGATTGTTTGGCTCGCCGATATTCTTTTTCGACCCTTCCGGCGAGATGCCGCATGGCCGTCGCCATGCCGTCGCGCAGCAGATAGACATCATGCCGACCGTGTTGTCGTACTTAGGATATGCGGATTCCTACGTGGCTTTTGGCTCGGACCTGTTCGGTATGGCTGATAATGAGACGTGGGCGGTAAACTATAACAATGGAGTTTACCAACTTGTGAAGGGTGATTACGTCATCCGCTTTGACGGACAGCACGTCCTTGCGGCGTATAATTATAAGGATGACTGGTTCATGTCGCGTGACTTGAAGGACGAACCGGAGCTGAAAGCCCGTTTCGCCGCCATGGAACGTGAGCTGAAAGGCATCATACAAAGCTACATGACGCGCATGATTGACAACCGTTTGGTGGTCAAGTAGTGAGGTTTCAGGTTAAAGGTTTGGGGTTGTAGGTTTAAGGTCGTGCCGTAAAAGCGATGTGACCTTAAACCTACAACCCCAAACCTTTAACCTGAAAAACTAAAACCCGGTCTTGTCGTAGGTCACGTTCTCTGTCCTGACATTAAACGTATTGCTGCTCTTATTGATGAACTTGCGCACCAATCCCACTTTAAGGTTCTTCAGATAAATATCATGTACCGGCTTGCGGGCGTCGCCTTTGATTTCATATATGGCGTCCGCTCTCTTCATTTCACAGTCCTCCATGTATATGTCATGTATGGGAGTGATGCGTGTCTCGTATGTCGGCACGAGGTCTTTCCATTGATACAGCACGTCGGTGTCAATCTCAAACATACGTCCCGCGCACGTTCCCTTGCAGTTTTTCATATATATATGATGTATGAAGCCGCCGCGGCGGTGGTTCGTTTTAAGGTACATCATGCGGAAGACGCTGTCCGTTGCCTCGCAGTTTTCCATGTATATGTTGCGCACTCCGCCGCTCATCTCGCTGCCGATGCCAAGGAAACAATGTCCTTTCACCACCTTGCAGTTACGTATTACCACGTTCTCCGTTGGCTGGTTCACACGCCATGCGTCGCGGTTGCGGCCTGATTTGATGACGATGGCGTCGTCCCCTTGGTCGAAACTGCAATTCTCCACCAGCACGTTACGTGTCATTTCAAGGTCAATGCCGTCGTTGTTGTGGTTGTGGGCATACACGTTCAGGTTGCGGGCTATGCCTCCGTCGCACAGGAAGAGGTGTATTGTCCAGAACGGCGAGCCGTTGATGCGGAAACCGTCCAGCAGTATGTTGCGGCAGCGGTTGAAGTGAATGAGGTGCGGGCGCATATTGTTCTTCCCCACAGCCATTTGTCTTTGTTCCACGGGCACGTCCGTTGCGCCCCATGTATAGAGCTGCTTTGAGGCCTCAAGGTGTTCCTTCGGGCGTTTGAACCATGGTGACCAGCCCTTGATGCGCGGTTGCAGTTTGCCTGTTCCGGTAATGGCTATGTTCTCACATTGGAACGCATAGACCAGCGGTGAGTAGTTGAAGCATTCCAGACCCTCCCATGATGTCTGCACGGCAGGCAGGTATTCCATGTAGTTGTCAGAGAAAACGAGCACCGCTCCCTCGTCAAGATGCAGGTTAACGTTGCTCATGAAGTGTATCGGGCCGGTCAGCCACTCGCCCTTCGGCACCACTACCGTGCCGCCTCCGGCCTTGTTGCACGCCTTGATGGCCTTGTCTATGGCCTTCGTGTTGCTGTATTCGCCGCCGGGTTTTGCTCCGTATTTGGTGATGGGAAAGCGTTTCTCGGGAAACACATATTCCTTTATCGGCTCCATGGCGAACGGTGCCGACACGGTATGCGTCACATACTTGGCCTCTTGTTTCTTCGCCCCCGAGGCGGAAAGGGACAGCAGTGTGCAGATGACGGCACACAAAATGGAAAGTTTTTTTGTCATGTTAGTTTAGTTAGTTGGTTGTTGTTACTTTTTAAGGAACGCCATAACCTGTTCCGCCATGGCCTTCATTCCAGCGACGGAAGGGTGTCCTTGCTGCTTGTCGATGTCTTTCAGGTCGATGCAGGGCACGCCGTAATGGCGGCAGATGGTGTGTACTGACTCGTTGACGGACGGTCTCAGCCCTGTGTTGAGTATGAAGACGATGCGTGCCGTGGGGTAGTTCGCCCTCAGGTCGTGCAGCAGTTTCGCCATGGCGGGGCGGAAAGCGTACAGTTCCTTGTCCGTCCAGTTGCCATAGACGTATTCTCCTATCGGCGCTCCTGCCCAGCTGTCGTTTGTCGCTCCGCACACAAGTATCACGTCAGGATTGCCCAGTTTGTTGCTGCGTGTGATGAAAGCGCGGTCTGAGTAGTCCTGATGTACGCCCGCCTTGTCCTTATATCCTGTGCGGCAGATGGTTGAGCCGGAGTAGGAATTGTTCGTTTCCAGTTTGCCGTTCAGCCCTTTTATCGTCTGATACCACCATGTCTGCTCCACGCTTCGCACGTCATTCTTGCGGTTCAGCGCCTTGTTCTCCGGACGGAAGTACCATATCAGGTTGGTATCCGGCGTCAGATAGCCCTCGTATGTGGAGTAGCTGTCGCCGAGAATGGAGTACCGCAGTGTGTCTTTTTCCGTGCCTCCCTTTGCGAATGAGGCGGCTGTCGCGAGCAGCAACAGGAGGGTAAATAAAGTTTTCTTCATGTATTGTTTAACGTTTTTACAAGTGGTTGAAATAGGTTTACTGTATATTCTATATATAATTCAATGTCGTATAAAGCCCTGAAAGGGCGACATATCATAGCACGGGGTGCAAACCCCGGGGATTGGAGGTTTGACATCGAAAACGTATTGGCACCCCAAAGTTGGTAGGCGAGGTGTCCGCAGGACACCGAGGGGTGTTTTGTGCATCCTCTGAAACGTATTGTGGACATCGATAGTTGTTATCACCCCTCGTCGCACTTTGTGCTCCTCGCCTGTCGGCTACGGGGTTCCGATACTGCTTTCGTATGTCCGTTATTTCCCCGGGGTTTTCACCCCGGGCTTTAATATTCCGCCCTTTCAGGGCTTATTACGTCATGTATGGAGACGTATTTGCAAGTGACTGAAATCTATGGTGTTGCAAATGCCTCCGCAATCAGCACCTGATTACATCGCAATCAGCACCCTTTTACATTGTAATCAGCACCTGTTTACCGGGTAATCAGCACCCTTTTGTTTTGCGGGTAGTATGGCGTGCCGTTACGATGCCTTGTAGGGACGCACCTTCTTGCCGCCGGCATAAAGCCTATGGCAAGCGGCAAAGCCGAGCGGGTGCGTCCGAATCCCCGCATTTCCCGGCATAGGCGGACGCACCAAGGTGCGTCCCTACACCACCGTTTGGGAATCGTCACAGCATCACCTTTACCGTTTTCGGCTCGGCAACGGGTTGCAGCATCCTTGTAATTTGCTCACGCGCGTTGGCTTGCGCAACGTCCATGTTTTCCTTTGTAAGGCATCTTTCCGTCATCAGCCGCCTCGCTTTCTCGTACATAGCCTTGCGGTCGGCATGACTCCACGTCCCGCTTTCAAAGAAAGAGCGTGTGCGTGCCTCGTCGATGAAGTTGTAGTCAAGCAGCTTAACGTCCGGTATGGTGACGCGTATGGTGTCCTTCTCCACCTTTATCCAGTCCTCCGAACATTCGCGCAGGTCAATGCCTATGCGCAGAGTGCCGTAATAAATCCTCACCAACTCGTCGTCGGAGAAGAATCCCGTGCGCATTGTGTCGATGATTTCCTCGTCGTTTATTTCAAGAAACTCCCATTGCCCTATCGCCCTCATGCGCTCCACCATGGTCGGCGTGGGGTCTATCGTGTCGTCAGCGCCTATGGACAGCCCGCTGTTCCGCACCGTATGCACGAGCCACAGCGCCACCCCTACGGCGGCAAGGACGGCCACGCTGGTCAGGAGCACGGTGAGGCGGTTGAGACCGTTACTCAGTTTTCCTAAGAATCGTATTATTCCTGCCATCGTTTCTGAATGAAATGGTTATGTTCTCTTCCGCAAATCCCATTGCCTGTATTATGGGTATAAGCTGTCGTGCCGCGCTTTCCTTGGCCACGGCCGTTATGTTCATCGAGGGAATGTCACGCTCTATCGCCGCCCGTCCCTGCCGTTCGTATGAGAGAAGCTCCTCGTCGGAGAAGCGGCTGCGTGTCAGTGCCACGTATTGCTTTATGCCCTCGTGGTCTATGTGCGTCTCCGTTATCACGACGTCCGGCTGCGGCAGCAGCACCTCTATCTTGTCTCCGTAGCGCAGGAAGTCGTCGGCCGTCAGCTTGGTCAGGTCTATGCTCGCCTTTATCGTGGCGTAAAGCGGTATCGCCACCTTACGTTTCCCGGCGGGAATGTTGACGGACAGCTCTTTGCCCAGCACCGTTCCTGACAGTTTCATGATGTCGTCGTGGGTGATAATCTTGTGTACTTTCAGCTCGGCGGTGTTCAGACGCGAGACCTGCTGCATACGTGTCATCATGTAGGGGATGGTGTCTATGCGCGCGGTTGCGGCGTCTCCCGGCTCATTGCCGTTGCCGCAGTTCCTCAATGCGAACGTGGTCACGATGGCCAGCACGGCCAGTGACAGGATGGAAATGATGATAATGCGCTTCTGTTTCATTTGAGCGCAAAGATAATAAAAAATTGTTGAAGGAGGCAACAATCATATAATAAAATATGTTTTTATGGCGTCAGCGTGAAAATAATGCCGCCTTTGTCTGGCTTTTTGGGAAAAAATAACTAACTTTGTGGGCAAAAAGACGAAGAGATATGTGTAAAATGCAGAATACGGAAAGTACAGCTCCGGCAGAGGAGAAGAAGTCATTGAACTTCATAGAGCAGAGGATTGAGGCCGACCTTGCGGCCGGCAAGAACGGCGGACGCATACAGACGCGCTTCCCGCCGGAACCGAACGGATACCTGCACATAGGCCATGCCAAGGCTATCGCTTTGGACTTCGGGGCGGCACGCAAGTATGGCGGCGTGTGCAACCTGCGCTTTGACGACACCAACCCGCAGAAGGAGGACGACGAATACGTTGAGGCCATTAAGCGGGACATAGAGTGGCTGGGGTACAAATGGGGCAAGATATGCTACGCTTCCGACTACTTCCAACAGCTGTGGGACTTCGCCGTGGCACTTATAAAGCAGGGTAGGGCATACGTTGACGAGCAGACGGCGGAGCAGATAGCGCAGCAGAAGGGCACGCCGACGCAGCCCGGACAGAACTCTCCGTACCGTGACAGGCCGGCGGAAGAGAGCCTTCGCCTCTTCGAAGAGATGAACTCAGGCAACATGGAGCCGGGAAAAATGGTGCTGAGGGCGAAGATTGACATGGCGAACCCTAATATGCACTTCCGTGACCCGATTATGTACAGGGTGATGAACATACCGCATTACCGCACGGGCAGCAAGTGGAACGCATATCCAATGTATGACTTCACACACGGACAGTCCGACTATTTCGAGGGCGTTACACACTCACTCTGCACGCTGGAGTTCGTGGTTCACCGTCCGTTGTACGACCTGTTCCTTGACTGGTTGAAGGAGATGAACGGGGAAACGGCCTGCATGGACGACAACCGCCCGCGCCAGATAGAGTTCAACAAGCTCAATCTTTCTTACACACTCATGTCGAAACGTAACCTGTTGCTGCTTGTCAAGGAAGGACTTGTAAGCGGATGGGACGATCCGCGTATGCCGACCATCTGCGGATTCCGCCGACATGGCTATTCGCCGGAGGCCATAAACAAGTTCATAAACAAGATAGGCTACACCACGTTTGACGCTCTTAACGAGATGGCTTTGCTGGAAAGCTCGGTGCGTGAGGACCTTAACAGCCGCGCGGAGCGTGTTTCTGCCGTGCTGAACCCGTTGAAACTGGTCATCACAAACTACCCGGAAGGGCAGACTGAGCAGATGGTTGCCGTCAACAACCCGGAGGATCCGCAGAGCGGGACGCATGAGATTACGTTCTCAAGGACGCTTTGGATAGAGCGGGATGACTTCATGGAAGACGCTCCGAAGAAGTTTTTCAGACTGGGACCGGGTAAGGAAGTGCGCCTGAAAAACGGCTATATAATCAAATGTCCGGAAGAGAATTTCTGCAAGAAGGACGCTGACGGCAACATAACAGAGGTGTATGCCGAGTATGATCCGGAGACAAAAAGCGGTATGCCGGGTGCAGACCGCAAGATAAAGGGCAAGACATTGCACTGGGTTAGTGCGGAACATTGCCGCCGATGCGAGGTTCGTCTCTATGACCGTTTGTGGCAAGTGGAGAACCCGAGGGACGAGAAAGCGCGGCTGACAAAGGAAGAAGGCCTGACGGATCTGGACGCAATGAAGCGTATGATGAACCCGGATTCGCTGAAAGTGCTTACCGACTGCTACATAGAAGAGTGGGCGGCGGACAAGAAACCGGGCGACTATTTGCAGTTCCAGCGCATAGGTTACTTTATGCCTGACCCCGACACAACGCCGGAAAAACCGGTGTTCAACCGCACGGTAGGCCTGAAAGACAACTGGAAGAAGTAGGCGTAGCCTTGCCGCCGGCCGTTTACCGGCGGGCGGTTAACACCCGAATGATAACATGTCGTCAGCAGAATTTGCCAAATATATACACTCGTCAGAGTTCAAACACCTGCTTCTCCAATACGAAAACGCGTTGGAGGCGGGTGGACTGGTGTTCTTTGACTCGGACGACTTGATAGACATCGCGGAGTATTATCATATCTCCGGTGAGCTTGACAAGGCCGAGGCAGCGGCCGATTACTGCCTGGAACTGCACCCGACAGAGTCTTCTCCGTTGCTGTTCAAGGCCCGTATGGCTCTTGTTGACTACGGAGACGTGGCGAGAGCGAAGTCCCTTCTCTCTCAGGTGAAGGAGGAAGTGGAGTCTCTGGAGGCCGTTTATGTAACGGCGGAGGTGATGCTTAGCGATGGCGGGGCGGCCAAGGCGGAGAGTTATCTGTGCGAGAAATACGAGAAATACATGGAGACCCGCCCGTCAGAAGGTTTCTCTGACGATATGGACGAGGACGAAGATGAGCCTGATTTCGCCCTTGATGTGGCGATGATGTATTGTGACCACGGTTATACAGACTATGCGGAGCGATGGATGAAGAAGGCTATTGTGCCGGAAAATGGCGCCTCCACCGAATATTATGACACTTGGGCGCGGATTTATCTGGACCAAAAACGTTGGGAAGAGGCCGTTGGCGTGATAAACAAGGTTATCGATGCCGATGCATATAACGTTGTCGCATGGCTCATGATGAGCGATGCGCAGTTCCAGATGGCGCAATATTACGAGGCGTTACAGAGCGCAGAATACGCCATTGCCATATCACCCGGCGAGCCGGAGCCTTATCTTTCCAAGGGGAACAGCCTTTATGCGCTGAATCGTCTGGATGAGGCCAGAAGCAGTTTCGAGCGTTATGTCGAGCTATGTCCTGACGATCCTGCCGGTGAACTGCTCCTTGCCACCACGCTCTTGTACCAGTATAAGCTGGAAGAGGCATACGAACACGTCAAGATAGTGTTGGAACATCTGGACGATTTCCCGCCGACCCAGTTGCGTGAAGCCCTCCGCACCTGTGCGATTATAGCGGCCAAGTCGGGTGACGAGACGCTTGCCATGAAGTGCTGTGACCGTATGGAAGATACGGAAGTGGGCGAAGGCGAAGCCGATTTGCTGCGAGGCGCGGTCTGCATGGAACAGTATGAGGTGCAGAGGGCGCTGGCTTTCTTCAACAAGGCGGCCGAATCGTCCGGCTATGACCTGAAAACCCTTGCGCATATAGGTGTCATCTGTCATGAGGCGGGACTGTTTTCAATGGCCTATACCATACTGAAAGAGGTGGTGAAACAACATGAGGCCGACGGATATAAGTCTTGTCCGCCCCAGTATCTGGCCTTCCTTACGGGGGCATGTTACAGTCTTGCCAAGCGCGAAGAGTATATGTACTACCTTAAATACGCCGTGGAACTGGCGCCGCTTGACATCTCCAGCGTCCTTGGCGAGCATTTCCCGCCGGGCACGGAGCCGCGGGATTATCTGGACATAGAACTTGGAAATAAACGATAAAACAAATAATTAAAACGGCAGGGCATATTATTTCCACAGCCTTGCGCCATCATCAACAACATTATGTTTGAACAATTCTTATCTTACATCGGCTCCCTCCTGTCCAATATAGGGTATCCGGAGGTCTTTGTAGGCATGCTTCTCGAGAGCACAGTGATACCGGTACCGTCTGAAATCTTCGTTCCTCCCGCAGCATATCAGGCTGCCGCCGGAACGCTTAACATCTGGCTGGTAATCTTTTACGCCACCCTTGGAGCCGACTGCGGCGCGGTCATAAACTATGCGGCCGCCTATTACCTCGGCCGTCCCATCATTTACAGTTTCGCAAACAGCCGCTGGGGCAAGTTGTGCCTGCTGAATCAGGATAAGATAGAGAAGGCGGAGCGTTATTTTGACGAGCATGGAGTGGTGGCAACACTCACCGGCCGCCTTGTGCCCGTAATCCGGCAGCTCATCTCCGTGCCTGCCGGACTGGCGAAGATGAACTTCTGGCGTTTCCTGCTTTACACCACGTTAGGTGCCGGATTATGGAATTGCGTGCTTGCGGCGATAGGCTATCACCTCCATTCCGTGGTTCCGGCAGACCAACTTGACGCTAAGGTTGCGGAGTATTACAATGTAATCAAGTATGGAATACTTGCCGTCCTGTTGCTCGTGGCGGTATATTTTGCCGTTAAGAAATTTTATAAAAAGAATGCAAGTGAAGCCTAAGACGACTGTTAAAAAGTTGTGTTTTTCCTATAAAATGACGGAAGTCAATAAAAAATTCGGTTGAAAATACACGATTTTCAAAAATATTTGGTAAAAAGTTTGCAACAACCAACAAAATATAGTAACTTTGCAATCGTTATCCTGAATACAATCTTTTTACCTTAAACAAAGCTAATACCTATTGAGATTGAAACTCTTACACTGTGAAGTGTGAGAGTTTCGTGTTTTATGTAGCATTGTGTCCCTAAATTGTGCGTTCTGTGTGTCGGCGTCAGAAGCCTGTTTGTGCCGTGTTTTATTGTGTTTTCCGTGCGATTCCCCTTCCCTTTTCGTGACGGAAAACGCTGTTTTAAGTCTTATTATCTGTAATATATTGAAAATCAATTCTATACAAGTTACGTTATAAAAGGGTGCTGATTACACTGCAATCAGCACCCTTTTACGTTGTAATCAGCACCTGTTTGCTGTGTAATCAGCCGCATATTGCAACTTGCCCCGTTGCGTGTGCCGTTATGAGGCGTTACAACGGCGTTTCCGGCCAATCTCCGCGCATTCACAAAAAAAATGCAAATAGTTTGCTCAATCGGCTATTTTTTTGTAACTTTGCACCGTTTATATATGCGTCACTATTAATAAGGTACGCGACAAACGAAATCAAAATAACAAACATATATATACAAATGAACATTTCATACAAATGGCTTAAAGAGTACGTTGACTTCGACCTTACCGCCGAAGAGGTGTGCGCCGCGCTGACAAGCACCGGTCTTGAGGTCGATGCCTTGGAGGAGGTACAGACCATAAAGGGCGGTTTGAAAGGGCTTTACGTGGGTCAGGTGCTTACCTGCGAGCCGCATCCCGATTCAGACCACATGCACGTTTGCACCGTGAACCTTGGCAAGGAGACTCCGTCGCAGATAGTCTGTGGCGCGCCAAACGTGGCGGCCGGACAGAAAGTGATAGTCGCTGACATCGGCTGCAAGCTCTATGACGGCGACAAGGAGTTCGTCATCAAGAAGTCAAAGCTGCGCGGTGTGGAGTCCAACGGCATGATTTGCGCGGAGGACGAGATAGGCATCGGCACGGACCACGCCGGCATCATCGTGTTGCCGGAGGACGCACCCGTGGGACAACCGGCGGCGGAATACTACAACATAGAGAGCGACTGGCTGATAGAAGTCGATATAACCGCCAACCGTGCTGACGCTTTGTCGCACTACGGAGTGGCTCGCGACCTCTACGCATGGCTTGTGCAGAACGGTCACAAGACATCCCTTCACCGTCCGTCATGCGACGCCTTTGCCGTGGATGACAATGCGTTGCCCGTGGAGGTGGAGATACAGAACGCGGAGGCTTGCCGCCGCTATGCCTGCGTAAGCCTTACGGACTGTGAGG
The DNA here is from genome assembly GCA_017623655.1 of Prevotella sp. Taxonomy (GTDB): domain Bacteria; phylum Bacteroidota; class Bacteroidia; order Bacteroidales; family Bacteroidaceae; genus Prevotella. Next base: position 207,501 of record JAGAON010000009.1, on the reverse strand, counting down.
TGAAGGAGTCTCCCGACTGGCTGAAAAACAAGCTGAACGTCATCGGTCTGCGGCCAATCAACAACATAGTGGATATTACCAACTATATAATGATGGCCTACGGGCAGCCCCTGCACTGCTTTGACGCCGACATGGTGACGGGGCATAAGATCGTGGTGCGTGACCAAAACGAGGGCAAGCGGTTCGTCACGCTCGACGGGGTGGAGCATATCTTGGGAGAACACGACCTCGCCATCTGCAATGCGGAGGAGCCGATGTGCATCGCCGGAGTGTTTGGCGGAAAAGGCTCGGGTACATACGAGACCACAAAGAACGTGGTATTGGAGTCCGCATACTTCCATCCCACATGGATTCGCAAGTCGGCACGCCGCCACGGACTGTCAACTGACGCGTCGTTCCGCTTCGAGCGCGGCATAGACCCCAACGGAACGATATACGCCTTGCAGCAGGCCGCCATACTGTGCAAGGAACTTGCCGGCGCGAAGGTCAGCATGGAGATAAAGGATGTATATCCCAATCCGATAGAAAACCCGCGGATGAGGCTGGACTATGATTACGTTGACAGGCTGATAGGCAAGGAAATAGGCCGTGACACCGTAAAGAGCATACTGAAAACACTGGAAGTTACGGTTAACGGGGAGGACGAGACGGGACTCGACATAACTGTGCCGGCATACAGGGTGGACGTGCAACGCCCCTGTGACGTGGTGGAAGACATACTGCGTATATACGGTTACAACAACGTGGAGATACCTACACAGCTCAAGTCTTCACTCGTGGTGAAAGGCTTTGAGGACCAGCGCCACAAACTGATGAACCTTGTTGCCGAGCAACTTGTGGGCGCGGGGTTCAACGAGATACTCAACAATTCGCTGACAAAGGGTGCTTACTACACCGACCTGAAGGCTTATCCGGCCGACAAACTCGTCTCCATAGTCAATCCGCTGTCATCCGATCTCAACGTAATGCGTCAGTCATTGCTCTTCGGAGGCTTGGAGAGCATCATGCGCAACGCCAACCGCCGCATGGCAAACCTGCGTTTCTTCGAGTTCGGCAACTGCTATCACCACAACAATGACAAGCGGGATGACGAGAACCCGATGCGTGCCTATACGGAAGAGAGCCACCTCGGCCTCTGGATTACGGGCAAACGCGTGGAGGGTTCATGGATACACGCTGACGAGGACAGTTCTTTCTACGAGTTGAAGGCGCACGTTTACAACATACTTCGGCGCATAGGCGTGCCGCAGGGAATGCTTGTTGCCGAAAAGACAGAGAACGACGTGTTCGCCACCGGCATGACATTGAAGAACCGCGGGGGCAAGGTGCTCGTGGAAATGGGTGTCGTATGCAAGAAGATACAGAAGCAGGCGGACATTGACCGCGAGGTGTTCTTTGCGGACATAAACTGGACTCAGGTGACAAACGCAGTGAAAAAGGCGGCCGTACACTTCACGGAAGTGCCGAAATACCCTGCCGTCAGCCGTGACCTCGCATTGCTCCTCGACAAGAATGTGGAGTTCGCCGAGGTGGAGAGAGTGGCGAGACAGACGGAAAAGAAACTCCTCAAGCGCGTGGAACTGTTTGATGTCTATGAGGGAGACAAACTGCCTGAGGGCAAGAAGTCATACGCTGTCAACTTCATTCTGCAAGATACCGAGAAGACAATGGGTGACAAGCAGATAGAATCCATAATGAACAAGCTCATAACAAACCTGAAAAAGCAGCTCGACTGCGAATTAAGATAATAAAGACAATAACAATAATATAAATTCAATTCAAACCAATGGGAAGAGCATTTGAATACCGTAAAGCTACGAAAATGAAGCGTTGGGGACACATGGCAAAGACATTCACGCGTCTTGGCAAGCAGATTGCGATAGCAGTGAAGGCCGGTGGCCCGGAACCGGAAACAAATCCTACGCTGCGTTCAATCATTGCGACGTGCAAACGAGAGAATATGCCGAAGGATAACATAGAGCGTGCCATCAAGAACGCGTTGGGAAAAGACCAGTCAGACTATAAGGAAGTGACATACGAGGGCTATGGTCCTCACGGAATCGCGGTCTTTGTAGATACCCTTACGGACAATACCACAAGAACAGTGGCTGACGTCCGCTCCGTGTTCAACAAGTTCTCAGGCAACCTTGGCACCACAGGCTCACTGTCATTCCTGTTTGACCACAAGTGTGTCTTTACCTTCAAGAAGAAGGAAGACATAGACATGGACGACCTGATACTTGAACTTATCGACCTGAACGTGGATGATGAGTTCGACGAAAACTATGATGAGGAGAAGGATGAAACCACCATTTCCATATATGGTGACCCCAAGTCATACGCCCAGATACAGCATTTCCTTGAGGATAAAGGCTTTGAAGACATTGGCGGAGAGTTCACTTACATTCCGAATGACTTGAAAGACGTGGACGAGGAGCAGCGTGCCACTATCGACAAGATGATAGAAAAGCTCGAGGAATTTGACGACGTGCAGACCGTTTACACTAACATGAAGCCGGCGGAGGATTAAGAATATATGCCGTTTCACCGCCTTTCCCGGATTAGGGAAAGGCCGGTGAGGCGGAACTGACTAATTACTAACTAACAAAACTACTACCTAATGAGGAAACTTTTGAACTTATTATTGGCATTGGTGGCTGTCGCTACGGTTAATGCCCAGGGTTGGGACGAGGCTTTGTACAAACAGATTGAGAGCCGTATCGTTGCTCCTACGTTCAAGGACAAGACTTATCCGATAACGAAATACGGAGCGTCTGTCAAGGCAGATGCCGCAAAGAACCAGAAGGCTATCAACGCCGCTATCGCCGCTTGCTCCAAGAAAGGCGGCGGAACGGTTGTAGTTCCGGCCGGAACTTGGAACACCGGAGCGATACGTATGCAGTCAAACGTCAACCTGAGAGTGGAAAAAGGCGCGGTATTACAGTTCGCCTACAATCCCGACCTGTACCCGCTCGTCAAGACACGCTGGGAAGGTCTCGACATAATGAACTATTCCCCATGCGTCTATGCCTATCAGGCGGAGAACATCGCGATAAGTGGTGAGGGTACGCTTGACGGCAGCGGCGAGAACGATACATGGTGGCAGTGGTGCGGAGCCGCTAAGTTTGGCTTCGTGAAAGGCAAGACACCGGAAGCCCAAAATGGCTATCCATACGCCGGACCGGAGAAGTATCGCACCAAGAAAGCCGACGGAACATACCGCTCCAGCCGTGAGACTCTACTGTGGATGGCCGATAACGGCATTCCGACAGAGGAGCGTATCTTTGGCAAGGGCTGCGGAATGCGCCCGCAACTGGTGAACTTCTACGAGTGCAAGAACATCCTTATAGAAGACGTAACGATGCTCCGTTCACCGTTCTGGGTAATCACTCCGACCCTTTCCAAGAACATAACGGTAAGGAGAGTGAAGGTTATCAACGACGGACCTAACGGTGACGGCTGTGACCCGGAGTCCTGCGAGGACGTCCTTATCGAGGACTGTGTGTTCGACACCGGTGACGACTGTATCGCCATCAAGTCCGGCCGCAACGCCGACGGACGCCGCACTCCGGTGCCGTCACAGAACATTATCGTCCGCGGTTGCACCATGGCTGACGGCCATGGCGGTGTGGTTCTCGGCTCAGAGATTTCCGCCGGCGTGCGTAACGTATTCGCGGAGAACTGTAAGATGGACTCCCCGAACCTCGACCGCGTTCTCCGTATCAAGACAAACACGTGCCGCGGAGGCGTTACCGAGAATGTATATATGCGCAACATAGAGGTCGGCCAGTGCCGTGAAGCGGTGCTTCGAATCAACCTTATGTACGAACCGAAGGAGCCGGCAGAACGTGGTCACATCCCGACTGTGCGCAATGTGTATATGGAGAACGTCACCTGTCAGAAGTCAAAGTACGGCATATTGCTCAACGGACTGGACGATCACGACAACATATATAATATAAATGTAAAGAACTGTACGTTCAACGGAGTCACCGACGAGAAGGTGCGCCGCACGGGAAAGAGTCACGACATCAACTTCGACAACCTCCGCATCAATGGTGAACTGGTGCTTTCACAGCCGCCTTTCAGCCATTATTCCGAGTGGATGGCATGGAGCGAGATGCAGAGAGTGCCGCAAGCCTATTACCTTGACTTCACCGATCCCAAGAAAAGGCCGAACGGAAAGTGGAGCTATGTGATGGGCATCGAGCTTGAAGGCATACTCGACGTATATCAGGCATACATGAACCCCATCTTCAAGGACTACGTATTGCAGTACCCCGCGAAGATGATTACCGAGAAAGGTGAGATAACCGGCTACAAACTTGCCGACTACAACCTCGACAATGTGCGTACCGCCCGCTTCATACTGCGTTCCAATCGTCTGTTCCCACACAAGGGTTCTGACCTCGCCTTGCAGACACTGTTCAGGCAATTAGAGGAACAGCCGCGTACAAAAGAGGGCGTATGGTGGCACAAGGCCATCTATGCCAATCAGGTGTGGCTTGACGGCATATACATGGGACTGCCTTTCTACACCCTCGGAGCAGAGGAGTTGCGCGGTCAGAAGAAGGCCGTCAAGTACTATGACGACGCTGTTGACCAGATAGGCAAGACCTTCAAGCGCACATACGACGCCAAGACCGGGCTGTGGAAACACGCTTGGGACGAGACGAACTCAATGTTCTGGGCTGACAAAGAGACCGGATTGTCAAAGCACACATGGGCACGCGCGATGGGATGGTTCACCATGGCGATGGTGGAGATACTCGATGCTCTGCCGGAAAACTATGCACGCCGCGGTGAAGTCATAGATATGTTGCAGCAGGCAATGACCGCTGTCGTGAAATATCAGGACAAGAAGACCGGACTGTGGTATGACGTGATGGACGTTAAGGACGACCGCAACTATCTTGAGGCCACCGCTTCCAGTATGTTCACATACTGCCTGCTGAAAGGCGCGCGCCTCGGTTATCTGCCGACCAAGGACAACTGGGCAGCCGGTGTTAAGCCTGCGCCTCTTTGTGAGGCGGCAAAAGCCGCGGGAGCCGGCGACATCGACTTCAAGGCAGCCGGTGTAAAGGCGTATGAGGGCATAATAAAGAACTTCATAAAGGTTAACGATGACAAGACCATCTCCCTCACACGCTGCTGCGCTGTCAGCGGACTTGGCCCAAACAAGAGCCCTAACCGTGACGGTTCTTTTGACTATTATATGTCCGAACCCATCCGTGACAACGACGCGAAAGGCATTGGCCCGTTCATCTGGGCGTCGCTTGAGATGGAGCGTGACGGCTATAAGGCGGGGTATTAATATCCTGTTCCATGATGTAGGGACGCCCTTTGGTGCGTCCGCCGGTGTGTGAAAGGCCGATGATTCGGACGCACCCGCTCGGCTTGGCCGCTTGCCATAGGCTTTATGCCGGCGGCAAGAAGGTGCGTCCCTACAACGGATTGGAAATCAAGGCATAACAAAAGCCGTTGCAAAAGGGTGCTGATTACATTGTAATCTGGTGCTGATTATAACGCAAACAGGTGCTGATTACACGGTAATCAGCACCTGTTTGTTTTTGTATTTGGACTTACAAGATATAATATAGGAATGGAAGGTCAGTATTCTATGCGCTCAAGAAACAGAGCATGACCGGGCATCGACTCGCCGGCCTGCGTGCGTTTCCTGCCTTCTATGACCTGACGGAAGTCGTCAAGCGTCATGCGGTGACGGCCAACCTCAACCAATGTGCCGACAATGGCACGCACCATGTTGCGGAGAAAGCGGTTGGCCTTGATGCGGAAATACCACTCCGTGGTTGCGGATACGTCCCCTGCGGACAGCGGTTGCACCGGGTTTACGGCGTTACCGTCCATCGGAATCCATCCCGCTTCCATCACATCACACAGCGTGGTCTTCACATCCGTGTGGCTTTTGCAGAAACAAGCGAAGTCGTTATAGTCCGTAAGCATGGCCGCCGCCTCGTTCATCAGCGGGAAATCAAGGTCGAAATGCGTCTGCCAGACGTATTGTCTCCCGAACGGGGAGCGGGCGGTGGAGACGTAATAGTGGTACGTCCTTGCCTTTGCGGAGAACCTTGCGTGCATTGTATCGTCCACTTCCTCCACCTTGTGTATGGCAATGTCCGGCGGAAGCATCCTGTTAAGACGGAACTCCAAGGTTGACATACCGCCGCCCTTGCACCTGAAATCAGGCAGGACGGCATCAAAATGCGCCACCATGTGCCTTGCGTGGACACCGGCATCGGTGCGTCCCGCACCAACAATGTCAACCGGTGTGTGCAGCAACGTGGACAGACAACGCTCTATCTCGCCCTCAACGGATACGCCGTTGGGCTGTATCTGCCATCCGTGATAGCGCGTGCCGTCGTATGAAAGGTGAATGAAATAACGCATATTTATGACAGGCTATGTCCCTCAAATTCCGCAATCTTGCTCTTAAAGTAATCCGGCATCGGTATCGACACCTTGTCATTCATGTCGAAACACACCATCACTGTCCGGCAATCGCACTTCACCTCCTTGGTGCGCACATTGACGGCACGCTGCCGGAGAGTGAAACTCTTGTTGCCAAGATGCACGACGGACGTCTGTATGACAATCTCGTCAGGATAGTAAATAGGCGCGAGAAAGTTGGCGTTGATATTGGCCACCACGATGCTCACCTGCTGAAGAGCGTCTTTCCCCACCACATCCATGAAGTATCTTTCCTTGCTCATGTCAAACAAAGAGAAATAAACGGAGTTGTTTACGTGGCCGAAACGGTCAACGTCAGAAAACCTTAGCTGTGCAGGAATCTGATGACTGAAAGTCACTTGCTGCGGTTCTTCTTCCATATCCTATTGCTTTATGTCATTCTCCCGTATCTCGACACGGCGTATCTTGCCGCTGATAGTCTTGGGAAGCTCATCAACGAACTCCACGATTCGCGGATATTTGTACGGCGCAGTCTCACGTTTCACATGATCCTGCAACTCCTTTTTCAGCGTATCGCCAGCCTTTGCCCTGTACTCTTCGGCCAGAACGATGCTGGCCTTTATTATCTGTCCGCGTATGTCATCGGGCACAGCGGTTATCGCACACTCCACAACGGCGGGATGACTCATCAGTGCCGACTCCACCTCAAAGGGTCCGACACGATAGCCGGAGGTCTTTATCACGTCGTCAGCGCGTGACACATACCACAGATACTTTTCCTCATCATAATACACTATGTCGCCGGTGAAGTACAAGCCGTTCTGTATCCGCTTCTCCGTCATCTCGTCATTGCGGTAGTAACACTTGAACAATCCGAGCGGTTTCCTGTCCCCCACACGTATTACAAGCTCTCCATGCTCCATCGGCTTCACGCGGTTACCGTGCTCATCCACCACGTCTATGTCAAACTGCGGGCTGCGTACGCCCATGGAACCGGGCTTAGGCTTCACCCATGGGTACGTGCCCACTACGAGAGTAGTTTCCGTTTGTCCGTAAGACTCATATATTGTGATTCCCGTTTTCTTCTTCCACTCGTCGAAAACGCTTGGGTTCAGAGCCTCGCCGGCAGTGGTGCACCATTCGAGGGCGGACAGATTGTAGGCTGAAATGTCCTCCCTTATAAGGAAACGGTATATCGTAGGCGGCGCACAGAACGATGTTACGTGATAGTCCTGAAGCACTTTCAGCAGGTTGGCAGGACTGAAATGCCCCTCATAGTCATACACAAAGACGGTTCCGCCGGCCAGCATCTGACCGTAAAACTTGCCCCATACGGCCTTGCCCCAGCCCGTATCGGCCAGCGTAAGGTGCAGTGAGCCTTCGTGTATGTTGTGCCAGTACTTGGCGGTAACGATGTGTGCCAGCGGATATGAGAAGTCATGCATCACCATTTTGGGCTCTCCCGTAGTGCCGCTGGTAAAGTAAAGCAGGAAATTGTCAGTCACTTTGTTGCGCTTCGGCATCACGAACGTGTCGGCTTCTTCTATTCCCCGCCAATAGTCGAACCATCCGTTCGGCACGGTTGGGCCTATGGATATGCAGTGTCTGAGCGTCGGGCTGAACCTGCGTGCCTTCTGAACGTGGTTCAACACCAGCGGATCTCCGCAGGCAACGATACAGCTTATGCTCGCCATGTGGCACCTATACAGTATGTCCTTGTCCGTCAACATGTGCGTGGCAGGTATTGCCACCGCACCGATCTTGTGCAAAGCCACCATCGTGTACCACCACTCTATGCGGCGTTTCAGTATCAACATCACCCTGTCACCCTTCTCAACGCCGATGCCTTGCAGGAAAGCCGCGCAGCGATCTGTGGTGTTCTTGAAAGCGCGATACGTGACATGCTTCTTCTCCCCACGGTCGTTTACCCACATTATAGCCTCTTTCTCAGGCATTTTCTCTGCGTAAGCGTCGATGACATCATACCCGAAGTTAAAGTCATCGGGCACCTCCACCTTAAAATTTTGCAGGAAGTCCTCGTATGAAGAGAATTGTTCTTTTTGTAAATAATTTCCTATCATTTGTTCGTTTTACAGATTTTGCTAAATGCAATGCAAAAGTATTAAAACACCAAATGATAGGGATTGGATTAACGTTTATTAATTCCGAAGTGTCCTTTTTGCCTTCCGAAGTGTCCTTACCGGTCCAACCATTTGCGCACTTGCGCTTTGCGTGTGCGACTGATAATTATTTCCGGCGACCTGTCCGATTTCAGTTTAAGAAGCTCTTTGCCGTTGACCAGCCGCTCCATTCCGCTTACCAGTTCCACCGGAACGATGTACTTGCGGTTGACCCTCATAAATTTCTCCGGGTCAAGCTGTTCCTCCAGCGTACTGAGCGGCATATCGACGGGGCACGATGTCCCGTCAAGCAACACCAGATACGTGGACTTATGCTCAGAGACTATATATTGTATGGTAGATAGAGAAATCATCCTCTCGCCGTTAAATGATTTCACCACAAAGCGCTCACGGTAGAGATTCTGCCGCGTCCTGCGCAGCATTCTTGTTTTTTCCGCCGCCGGCTGTTTCCTTGCGGCAATCAGTATGGCGGCCTTCCGCATGGCATCGGCAAGGTATCCGTCGCTTACCGGCTTCAAAAGATACGACAGGCTGTAAAAGCCGAAAGCCCTTAGCGCATTGTCGCCGGTGGCAGCCGTGAAGATTACCGGCACATCGGCAGGGGCGTATGTCAGCGCGTCAAAGACGAGACCGTCATTCAGTTCCACATCGGCTATTATGATGTCGGTGTCGTGATGCAGCGAAAGATACTCCCGACCCTGTTCCACTGACGGTATGGGGCCTATGACATCATACTCCGGACTCATGTCTTCCAGCATGTGCCGAAGCTGATGGAAGGTGTATATCTCATCTTCAAATATTACTATCTTCATATAATAAGAATGCTATACAGAAAGGGATCGCAACATCGCGGGCAAACGCACGGAAGGCGTGTTTGCCGCTCTCATTCTGCAAAGTTACAACAAAAAGTAGGAATTTGCAAGAAAATCTTAATAAGATTAGCGTGAAAAAGCATGCAAAAATTTGGCTATATGTGATTTATTCTTTAACTTTGCAACCAACAACCGATAGCAAAACCACCAAAAGGCAATACATACAAACCACCAAAATTAATACTATGTTAGAAGAAAAAGACCTCAAGCAGCTGGCTGAAAAAGGTATCAGCCGGCAACAAATCGACACACAACTCAAGCAATTCGAGAACGGTTTTCCCTTTCTGAAACTGGAAGCCGCGGCGGCGATAGGCCGTGGTATCATCGCCCCTTCGGCGGAAGAGATTGACAATTACGTCAAGGCGTGGGAGGCATACAAGGCTTCCGGGAAACAGATAGTGAAGTTCGTGCCCGCTTCCGGAGCCGCAAGCCGTATGTTCAAGGATATGTTCGCCTTTGTAGATGCAGACTACTCAGAACCCACGACCGACTTCGAGAAGAAATATTTTGCGCACATCAAGGACTTCGCCTTCTACGAAGAACTGAACGATGTGTGTGTGAAAAACGAGGGGAAAGACATCGACACGCTCATGGCGGAAGGCAATTACAAGGCCGTCGCGGCCAATATGCTCACTGCCGGAGGGCTGAATTACGGCCAGTTGCCGAAGGGTATGCTGACATTCCATAAATATGACGACGGCGCACGCACGCCTATGGAGGAGCATCTGGTTGAGGGCGCACTGTACGCCGCATCCAACGGCGAGGCAAACGTACACTTTACCGTGAGCCACGAGCACCTGCCGTTCTTCAAACAGAAGGTGGCCGACAAGACGGCAAAGTACGAATCAAAATACGGTGTGAAGTACAACATCTCCTTCTCCGAGCAAAAGCCGTCAACGGACACCGTTGCCGTGAATCCGGACAACACGTTGTTCCGCAACAGTGACGGCTCGCTGCTGTTCAGACCGGCCGGACACGGCGCGCTGATAGAGAACCTCAACGAGATAAACGCCGACGTTGTATTCATCAAAAACATAGACAATGTGGTGCCGGACCGCCTGAAACCGGAGACGGTGCAGTGGAAACAGGTCATCGCCGGAGTGCTCGTGACGTTGCAGGCAAAGGCGTTTGAGTATGCACAGGTGCTTGAGGGCGGACAGTATGACCATGCCAAGCTGGAAGAGATAATCCGCTTTGTGCAGCAAGACCTGTGCTGCCGCAAGAGCGACATAAAGGAACTGGAAGACGCGGAACTCGTCATCTACCTCAAAAACAAGCTCAACCGCCCGATGCGCGTGTGCGGAGTGGTGAAGAATGTGGGCGAACCGGGCGGAGGACCTTTCCTCACCTACAATCAGGACGGCACCGTGTCATTGCAGATATTGGAGTCAAGCCAGATAGACAAGGCCAACAAGGAGTATATGCAGATGTTCACAAACGGCACGCACTTCAACCCCGTTGACCTCGTATGCGCCGTGAGGGACGCCAAGGGCAACGCCTATAACCTGCCCGACTATGTTGACAAGACCACGGGCTTCATCTCTTCCAAGAGCAAGAACGGCAAGGAACTGCGTGCGCTGGAGCTGCCCGGACTGTGGAACGGAGCCATGAGCGACTGGTCAACAGTGTTCGTGGAAGTGCCTCTCGGCACGTTCAACCCGGTCAAGACGGTCAATGACCTGCTGCGCGAACAGCACCAGTAATCCCTATGGCAGCCCACAATGACCTCGGACGCCGGGGTGAGGACGTGGCGGAGGAATACCTGATAAAGAAGGGATGGTACATCAGGCACCGTGACTGGCGCAGCGGACACCGCGACATTGACATCGTCGCGATAGACGAGGATATGACCACGCTGTTGGTGGTGGAAGTGAAGACACGCACTACGGCGATGATGGGTGAGCCGGACAAGGCGATAGACACGGAGAAGCGCAACAACATAATCATCGCCACGGCGGATTATGTCAGGCTCTTCCGGCTGGACCATCTCGCCGTGCGTTACGACACAATATCCGTCACAGGCACGCCGGACGGCGGGTTTACCATAGAACATAAGGAGGATGCCTTTGACGTAACGTCGAGGTATCAGTTTACGGACAGACAGCGCAAAAGCGCATATTACAACAAGCGTCCCGGTTGCTGGTAGCGGCCGGGACGCTTGTTTTTCATGCCGCCAATGGTTATTGGGACGATGTGGTACATCGTCTCTGCGCCGTGTGTTTTTTGCTTCGTGCGGCAAACGCTTGACGGTCCCGAAACAAAAGGGTGCTGATTACACTGTAATCAGCACCTGATCACTGTGTAATCAGCACCCTTTTACAATGCAATCAGCACCCTTTTGCGGAGGCTTTTGTTATGCCTTGATTTTCAACGCCTTGTAGGGACGCGCCTTGGTGCCGCCGGCATAAAGCCTATGGCAAGCGGCCAAGCCGAGCGGGCGCGTCCGAATCATCGCGTTTACGGTATCGGCGGACGCACCAACGTGCGTCCCTACAACGATGTTTGCAATTATTTGCGTCGGGAAGTTGATGGCGTTTGCGTTGCTGTCAGCATCCGTTTATCTTCTACAATGTTCCTTTCCTCTTCTTGTAAAGCTGGTAGGAGTTCATCACGTTGTGCCAGATGGAATAGAAACCGCCTGCTGTCGCGGTGATGGGAGAAAGGAAAGTGTAGCCCAGCCAGATTATGAACACCGTGTTTTTCTGCCCCATCGCCTGTCCGGCTTCAAGCCTCATGCCGTAGTGCCTGCCTATCCATTTGCCGAAAGCGAACTGGAACAGGCAGGCTGCCAGTGTCGCTACGGCTATGCCTCCCACGTGCCAAAGGCTCTCGTCGCTGTGTACCAGTGCCCTGCAAGTTACCGCAATGGCTATGGCCAGCGACACTGCCCACATATAGAAGGCCAAATCTTTCTGCCGGAGTATCATGCTGTGGAAGCGGGGCATGAGGTATCTCACGAACCATGAGAGGAACAACGGGACGATAAGCAGCGGGAACACCTTGTTTATTATAGTGATGAAGGCGGGTATGAACGTCATTCCTGCCTGCGGGTGAGCCACCGGAAGGAGCAGGGGGCACAGCAAGGCCACCGCCATGTTGATGATGATGGTGTAGGAGGTGGTTGCCGCCGAGTCGCCGCCGAGCTTCTGCGTCACCACGGCGCAGGCCGTAGCGGTGGGGCATACCACGGCAAGCATGAAACCCTCTATTACCAATCGCGCGTCAGTCTGCGGGAAAAGCCACAGCAGCAGGCAGCAGACGGTGAACAGTGTGCATTGGGTTAGCATCAGCCATACGTGCCACCTGTGCGGGCGAAGGGCTGAGGGCTTTATCTTACAGAAGGACACGAAGAGCATCAGGAACAGCAGTATGGGCTGCAACATCTCCGTCATCCAGAGCAAATCCGCCTTTGCGCCGGCCGTGAAAGGCAACTCGCGGCCTATCAGGTAGGCCAAGGCTCCCGTTATCATTGATACCGGGAGTGTCCAGTTTTTGAGGAATCTGATTATCGGCATGATTAAATTCCCTTCCTTGGGAACGTCTGTTCTATTTTCTGTTCGCGGTGTACCAGTCTGACCTCAACGCCGAATTTGTCGCTGATATGCTCCGCAAGGTGTTGCGCGGAATACACGGAACGGTGCTGGCCGCCCGTGCATCCGAAGGAGAACATCAGCGAAGTGAAGCCGCGTTGTATGTATCTCGCCACGTGGGCGTCAGCGAGTTTATACACGGAGTCGAGGAAAGTGAGAATCTCACCGTCGTCTTCAAGGAAGCGGATGACAGGCTCGTCTATGCCGGTCAGTTGCTTGTAAGGCTCATAACGCCCCGGATTGTGCGTGCTTCGGCAGTCGAACACGTAGCCTCCGCCGTTTCCCGACTCGTCTTCCGGTATGCCTTTGTGGAAAGAGAAGGAGAAAACCTTGACCACCAACGGCCCTTTGCCGTCGTATTTGGAAAACGTTGCCTTGCCGTCAGTGGGGTAGGTGGTGTATGGATTGCGGTCCGTTGTGCGGTAACCGTCCTTTCTTGCCGCCGGCTTCTCCGGCTCGACGGCAAACTGAGGCAGTTCCGTCAGACGCTTCAGCACATCCATCAGGTAAGGATAGGGGAAGTCGTTGTCCTCTATCAGGCGGCGGATGTTCTGTATGGCGGGCGGTATGCTCTGTATGAAATGCGCCTTGCGCTCGAAGTAACCGCGGAAACCGTATGCGCCAAGCACTTGAAGTGTGCGGAACAACACGAACAGTTGCAGCCGCTCGTTGAAGTACTTGAACGACGGAACCTCGGTATAATGCTTCAGGGCATCGTAGTATTCTTCCACCAGTTCCTTGCGCAAGGCGTCGCTGTAACGTGCCGATGCCTGCCAGAGGAATGACGCAACGTCGTAATAGTACGGCCCTTTCCTGCCCCCTTGGAAGTCGATGAAGTACGGATTCCCGTCCTTGTCAAGCATCACGTTGCGTGCCTGGAAGTCCCTGTAAAGGAACGCTTCCGCCTTTGGCAGCACCGTCTCCCCGCCTTGGACGCTCTCACACGTCAGGTCTTTTGACAGCAACCGGAAGTTGGCTTCTAACTTCAACTCGTGGAAGTCCAGCCCCGTAGCCTTCAAGAAACAGTACTTGAAGTAGTTGAGGTCAAACAAAACGCCCTCCGTATCGAACTCCGGCTGGGGGTAGCACACGCTGAAATCCAGTCCGCGGGCACCGCGTATTTGCAGGTTAGGCAACTGCCTTATGGTTCTTTTCAGCAGTTCCCGCTCCTTCAAAGTGTATCGTCCGCCGGCGTCACGGCCGCCTTTTATCGCCTCAAACAGCGACAACTGGCCGAGATCCTCTTGCAGGTACCGCATCTCGTCATCGCTTTTGGCGTATATGTGCGGCACAGGCAGCTTGCGTTTCGTAAAGTGTCGCGCAAGCGTCAGGAAGGCATGGTTCTCCTCTTTGGACGTTCCCTTACAGCCGATGACGGTGTTTCCTTTGGCGTCCGCAATGCGATAGTACTCCCGGTTACTGCCCGCTCCGGGCAGTTTCTCCATCTTTTCCGGCTCCTCACCTTTCCATTCGGTGTATAGTTGCTTCAACAGTTGCATAAGCTTCGCTCCAATATGTCACAGTCTCCCAGCTTCCCGTTAACGACACACACGGCCTCCACCTTGGCCTTGAGGCACAGTTTGTTGTCCGGCAGGCGGTAAATGTCCTGCAAAAAGATATATCTTATCCCCTCTTTCCTTACATTTATGCGCACGACATACTCGTCCCTGCTCTTTAACGGGGCCTTGAAGCGCATCTCTATGCCTGACACCACGCAGTCAATGCCTTGCTCGTGCAGTTCGGCAAAGCTGATATCGCGTGTCAGAAGGAACTCATGTCTTGCGTGTTCCGTATAATGTTGGTAGTTGGCGTTGTTCACAATGCCTTGCAAGTCGCACTCATAGTCGCGCACCTTGTCCTTATGTTCATATATATATTCCATTAAGTGGTAGAGTTATAAGTTTATAGTTGTAAGTCATGAGTAGTCGGTCGAGAGTATGAGCGATGGCTCATAACTCACACCCCAAAACTCAAAACGGACGCGTTACCATCCGAACGCCTTTTCACTTGTAAGCCACAGGCCCTTTGCGCGCATCACTTGCTCGATGATGTCACGCGCACATCCCATGCCGCCACCGTACGGACTGACGTAGCGGCTGATGGCTTTTATGTCAGGACAGGCATCCTTCGGACAGCAGGCGCAGCCCACTTCGCGCATCACCTCGTAGTCGGGAATGTCGTCGCCGACATACAATACCTCTTCCGGACTGATGCCTTTGTCGGCCATGTACTTCCTGTAAACCTCCAGCTTCACGCCGCATCCCATGAAGATGTCCTTCATGCCTAACTTCGAGTAGCGTTTCATCACGGAGTCGTCCACGCCTCCCGTTATTATAGCCAGGCGCAGTCCGAGCTTCACCGCCAGCTGTATGGCGTACCCGTCCTTTATGTTTATGGTGCGCATGGGCTCTCCTTCCGCGCTCATCGGTATGGTGCCGGTTGACAACACGCCGTCAACGTCGAAGATAATGGTGCTTATCTTGCTTAAATCATAGTTTATCATTATGCGGCTTTTGTTTGTATGTTAGGTGTTTTTGCCGCTTGCAAAATTACTAAAAAAACGCCGCCCGGCCAACTTTTTGTAAGGAAAATGCAAACTCTACTTTGCATAAAAACGGAAAAACCGCACCAAAATATAAATTAAACACCCTTAATTACCGTTATTTCGGAAAAAACTTCGTAACTTTGCAAGCAAACGTTTTTGTGAGACATACAACTTTATCATAATTTATTTACAGAAATGAAGATCAACGATTACAATTTTGCTGGCAAGAAAGCCATCGTTCGCGTAGATTTCAACGTGCCTCTTCAGGATGGCAAGATTACTGACGACACCCGCATCAAGGGTGCCCTTCCTACCCTTAAGCTCATTCTTGAGAAGGGCGGTTCGCTCATCATCATGTCCCACATGGGCAAGCCGAAGGGCAAGGTTAAGCCTGAGCTTTCCCTCGGTCAGATTGTTGACGCGGTGTCAGCGGCTCTCGGCACACCCGTGAAGTTCGTCTCCGACTGTCAGAAGGCTGACGCTGAGGCTGCGGCTCTGAAACCGGGTGAGGTGCTTTTGCTTGAGAACCTGCGTTACTATCCGGAGGAAGAAGGCAAGCCGGTAGGCGTGGAAAAGGGCACACCTGAGTACGACGAGGCCAAGAAGGCCATGAAGGCGTCACAGAAGGAGTTTGCCAAGAAACTCGCTTCTTACGCTGACTGCTGGGTGATGGACGCTTTCGGAACAGCTCACCGCAAGCACGCCTCTACCGCCGTCATCGCTGACTACTTCGACGCTGACAACAAGATGCTCGGCCTTCTCATGGAGAAGGAGGTGCAGGCCGTTGACAACGTGCTCGGCAACATCAAGCGTCCGTTCATCGCTATCATGGGAGGCTCAAAGGTATCATCAAAGATCGGCATCATCGAGAACCTCCTCGGCAAGGTTGATAAGCTCATCCTCTGCGGCGGCATGACATATACTTTCGCCAAGGCTCACGGCGGACAGATCGGCCAGTCCATCTGCGAGGACGACAAACTCGACGTCGCTCTCGGCGTTGAGGAACTTGCAAAGAAGAACGGTGTGGAACTCGTCATGGCTCCGGATGCCGTCATCGCTGACGCATTCTCCAACGATGCCAACCAGAAGGTCGCTCCGTCTAACGCCATACCGGAGGGTTGGGAAGGACTTGACGCAGGTCCTGAGGCTCAGAAGAAGTTTGCCGAGGCCATCAAGGGCTGCAAGACCATCCTCTGGAACGGTCCTGCCGGCGTGTTCGAGTTCGACAACTTCTGCGGCGGTTCACGCGCTATCGGCAACGCAATCGCCGAGGCAACGGCCGAGGGTGCGTTCTCTCTCATCGGCGGCGGTGACTCCGTTGCTTGTGTAAACAAGTTCGGTCTTGCCGACAAGGTGTCATACATCTCTACCGGCGGCGGTGCGCTTCTCGAGGCTATCGAGGGCAAGGTGCTCCCGGGTGTGGCTGCCGTTAAGGGTGAGTAATGCCTGACGATACAATATTAAATATAACAATCCCCTGACGTGAGCAACCTCATGGCAGGGGATTTTCATTTGTTTGCCGGCGTACAGCGTGGGGAGAGACGAAGCAGACACGTCATTAATGTCCCGCCACGATGATTTGCAAACCCGTTGTAGGGACATTCTTTGCAATTAAATGCGTTACCGAGGTTAATGTAAAAGGGTGCTGATTACGTTGCAATCAGCACCCTTTTACGTTGTAATCAGCACCTGTTTGCAGTGTAAACAGCACCCTTTTGCAACGGCTTTTGTAATACCTTGAATAGCAACGTCTTGTAGGGACGTACCTTGGTGCGTCCGTTTCACCGTTTTTCCAGTATCGGCGGACGCACCAAGGTGCGTCCCTACAACGTCCGTTTATAAACATAGTCCGTCAGGAGGCGTACGGCTCTCTCACTGTTGTACGACAATATTCCGTGCTTATTATCAAGGCAAAGCCATAAACAAGTACATATATTATGTGTATAATATCATCATGCCAAACGCAACTTTTTTTCGTTCATCTTGCGATTTTTTGCTGAAAAATTTGCGAGTTCCGATAAAAAACATTACTTTTGCACACGAATTACGAACAAAACGCCAAAAGCGACAAACAAGACAATGAACAATTCATACGCATCTTTCTTTTATTTTTACTTTTACTTTGCAGAAGACTGTGAAGCGGGAAGTTGCGTGTAAATTTCAACTTAAAGACTATCAGCAATAAAATGATAAATGCAAAGTCCCGCGTAGAATACTACACGGGACTTTTGTTTTATACGCCAACAACACATTAATATATAATATATACACGCAAAAAGATGAAGAGAATAGCTATACAAGGTGAGATAGGGTCTTTCCATGACATCACAGCGCACCACTATTTCGAGGGTGAACAGTTGCAGATTATATGCTGCTCCACATTCGAGGAGGTGTTCGGGCACATGAAACAGGACCCTACCATCATCGGCATCATGGCGATAGAGAACACGATAGCGGGTTCTTTGCTTCACAACTACGAGTTGCTCAGGGAGTCGGGAATGACTGTCGTCGGCGAGCACAAGACCCACATAAGCCACTGCATCTGCTGCCTGCCGGGACAGAAGCTGGAAGACCTGAGAGAGGTGCATTCACATCCCGTGGCATTGGCGCAGTGCTGCAAATACCTGTCAAAGCATCCCAACCTGAAAATGGTGGAGGATGAGGACACGGCAGGCTCCGCCAAGCGCATAGCAGAGAACAAACTGCACGGCGTGGCGGCCCTTTGCCATGCAGATGCGGCCGAACTTTACGGGCTGGAGGTGCTGGAAAACCACGTGGAGGACAACCCGCACAACTACACACGCTTCCTCATCATGTCAGACCCGCGTAAGGCTGACTTCCTGAGAGCACTCAACGAGTCGGACAAGTCGAGCATCGTTTTCTCGCTGCCGCATGAGGAAGGCTCGCTGTCGCAGGTGCTGTCAATACTGTCTTTCTACAAGATTAACCTGACGAAGATACAGTCTCTGCCGATTATCGGCAGGGAATGGGAGTACCTCTTCTATGTAGATGTGACGTATGACGACCTGACACGATACCGGCAAAGCATAGATGCCATCATGCCTCTGACCAAGGACCTGCTCATTCTCGGCGAATACAAATCGGCATGACGTGGCAAATTAAAAATTAAAAGTTAAGAATTAAAACTCCAACGTTAACAAACAACACCCGCAACTCTCCCCCTCGGGGGAGCCGGAAGGGGGCTTCAATACAACATAAGCATGACAAACATAAAACCCGCTGACCGCCTGTCAGCAGTGCAGGAGTATTACTTCAGCCGTAAATTAAAGGAAGTGGCGGAGCTGAACGCCAAGGGAATGGACATAATATCCCTCGCAATAGGCTCGCCGGACATGCCTCCGTCAGAGGCAACAGTAAACAAACTGTGCGAAGTGGCGCATGATCCGTCCGCCCATGGCTACCAACCCACGGTGGGAACACCGGAGTTGCGCGAGGCCATGGCATACTTCTACAAACGCTGGTACGGCGTGGAGCTTGACCCGAAGACGGAGATACAGCCGATGATCGGCTCGAAAGAGGCCATACTGCACGTCACTCTCGCACTGTGTAACCCCGGTGATGAGGTGCTGGTGCCAAACCCCGGCTATCCGACATACACCTCATTGTCAAAGATTCTGGGGCAGAAGATAGTGAACTATGACCTCATGGAGAACAACGGATGGCAGCCTGACTTCGAGGCTTTGGAGCAAATGGACCTCAGCAAGGTCAAGATTATGTGGACAAACTACCCTAATATGCCGACAGGCGGCAACGCGCGACGGGAGACTTACGAGCGGTTGGTGAGGTTCGCACAGGAACATAACATCGTGGTGGTGAACGATAATCCCTACTCTTTCATCATAAACGATAACCCGATGTCACTGTTGCAGGTGCCGGGAGCGAAAGATTGCTGCATAGAGTTTAACTCAATGTCGAAGAGCCACAATATGCCGGGATGGCGAGTGGGCATGGTCGCTACCAACAGCACGTTCATTTCCTGGATTCTTAAGATAAAGTCCAACATCGACTCAGGTACCTTCCGCGGCATACAACTGGCCGCTGCGGAGGCTTACCACAACGAGGACGGATGGCACAGGGAGAACAATTACGACAACTACAAGCGCCGCCGGGTGATAGCGGAGCGGATAATGGACGTGCTGGACTGTAAATATGACAAGGACTCCGTAGGCATGTTCCTGTGGGGAAAGATACCTGACAGCTATAATACGGTTGAGGATCTGACGGAGAAGGTACTGCACGAGGCGCGTGTGTTCATTACTCCGGGAATGATATTCGGAAGCAACGGCGAAAGGTATATACGCATATCACTGTGCGCCAAGGACGAGAAAATGAAGGAAGCCCTGGCGAGAATAGAGGGAATGATGAACAAATAATAATATAACAACAATAAAAAACACATACAACTATGGAATTAGAACTTGAAGCACTGAACCTTCCCAGTGACAACAAACGCCCGTTCGTGATAGCGGGACCTTGCTCCGCAGAGACGGAAGAACAGGTAATGACAACCGCAAGACAGCTTGCGCAGAAAGGATGCCACATGTTCCGCGCCGGCGTATGGAAGCCGCGCACAAAGCCGGGAGGCTTTGAGGGTAACGGAGAACCGGCCCTGAAATGGATGGCTGAGGCCAAGAAGGAGACGGGAATGATGATGTGTACCGAGGTGGCGACACCCGACCACGTGGAGCTCGCCATGAAATACGGCATCGACCTGATGTGGATAGGCGCCCGTACATCGGCAAACCCGTTCGCGATGCAGGAAATTGCCGACGCGATGAAGGGCATAGAGATTCCCGTTCTCGTGAAGAATCCGGTGAACCCCGACCTTGAACTGTGGATAGGAGCGCTGGAACGCATAAACCTTGCAGGCGTGAAGAAGCTGGGAGCGATACACCGCGGCTTCTCGTCTTACGACAAAAAGATTTACCGTAACCTCCCGATGTGGCAGATTCCGATTGAGTTGCGCAGACGAATACCTAACCTTCCCATCGTGTGTGACCCCAGCCACATAGGCGGAAGGCGCGAGCTTATCGCGCCATTGTGCCAGCAGGCCATGGACCTTGGCGCCGACGGACTGATTGTCGAGAGCCATTGTAACCCGGACTGCGCATGGAGTGACGCCAAGCAACAGGTGACACCGGACGTGCTGGACTACATACTCACATTACTGCAAGTGCGTGACGAGACTACCACAACAGAGAACATACAGATGCTCCGCAAGCAGATAGACGAACAGGACGACAAGCTTCTGGACCTGCTCTCACAGCGTTTCCGCGTCTGCCGGGAGATAGGCCAGTACAAAAAGGAGCACAACATGACCGTGTTGCAAACCGGACGATACAACGAGATACTTGACAAACGCGGCGCACAGGGTGCACTTTGCGGCATGAGCGAGCAGTTTGTGAAGACCGTTTTCGAGGCGATACATGAGGAATCAGTACGCCAGCAGCTGGAGATTATAAACAAATAAGACCGCAAGAAAATGAAGATATTGGTTCTCGGAGCGGGTAAGATGGGTTCGTTCTTCATCGACCTGCTCAGCTTTGACCATGAAGTCGGGGTATATGAAAAGGACGCGAGGCGCATGAGGTTCACCTACAACTGCCAGCGTTTCACCGACCTTGAAGAGGTAAGGGCGTTCAAACCGGAACTCGTCATAAACGCTGCGACGGTGAAATACACCATCCCCGCCTTCAACGAGGTACTGCCTTTCCTTGGCGAAGAGTGCATATTGAGCGACATTGCGTCGGTAAAGACCGGACTGAAAGAGTTTTATGAGACCACGGGACACCGCTATGTAAGCACGCACCCGATGTTCGGCCCCACCTTCGCAAATCTCAACCAGCTGTCGGAGGAGAACGCCATAATCATCACTGAGGGCGACTGCATGGGGCAATGCTTCTTCAAAGACCTTTGCAGCAAGCTGGGACTGAACATCTACGAGTACTCTTTCGAGGAGCACGACAAGACCGTCGCCTACTCATTGTCCATCCCCTTCGTCTCCACCTTCGTGTTTTCGGCGGTGATGAAGCATCAGGATGCCCCCGGAACAACATTCAAACGGCATCTGCGCATAGCCAAGGGAGTGCTCAATGAGGATGACTACCTGCTGCAAGAGGTGCTTTTCAACCCCTACACACACGATCAGGTGGATCAGATACGGCAGGAACTGAAAGAGTTGCTCGCCATCATCGACAACAAGGACGCGGACGGGATGAAACGGTATCTTGCCAAGATTCGCGCAAACGTAAAGCGTGACATCGACGGCTTGAAGTCCTGAACCGAAAAACGGTAAATACCATACATATTGTAAAAGGGTGCTGATTACAACGTAATCAGCACCCTTTTACCTTGTAATCAGCACCTGTTTGCAGTGTAATCAGCACCCTTTTGCAACGACACCGATAACGCATTGAATATTAATGCCGTTGTAGGGACGCACCTTGGTGCGTCCGACAATGCAGGAAAAACGGTGAAACGGACGCATATTCCCGCGTGTTTGCAACACAATTGAATATATATATCCGCGCACAAAAATATAGACGAACAGTTACAGACCGCCCTTCCTCTGTTAAATAATATTAAACATACTCAACAAAAGAAGACAAAGAAACCCGTTTACCGATATTTTTTCGTAACTTTGCACCGCTTTTTGCAATGTCAAAAGCATACAAAGTACAATAACGTACAATCAAAAACAGTTAATGAGAACAGACAACAGAAAACCCAATCTCAAAAACCAATACCGCATAAATGAGCAAATCCGTGTGCGTGAGGTACGTATAGTTGATGAAGACGGAGCTTCCGTCATGCCAACAAAGCAAGCATTAGACATAGCACGCCAGAAGGGTGTGGATCTCGTGGAGATCAGTCCGAATGCGCAACCACCTGTTTGTCGTATCATTGACTATTCCAAGTTCCTGTACCAACAGAAGAAGAAGGCAAAGGAAATGAAGCAGAAGAAGGTGAAGGTGGAAGTGAAGGAGATTCGTTTCGGCCCTCAGACTGACGAACATGACTACAATTTCAAACTCAAACACGCAAAGGAATTCCTTGAAGACGGAAACAAAGTGCGTGCATACGTCTTCTTCCGCGGACGCGCAATAGTTTTCAAAGAGCAGGGAGAGGTGCTCCTCCTCCGTTTCGCCAACGACCTCGAAGAGTACGGAAAGGTGGAGCAACTGCCAAAACTTGAGGGCAAAAAGATGTTCCTTTACCTTGCGCCGAAGAAAGCCGGACAGGCAAAGAAAAGCCAGCAGAAACTGGACAGGGAGCGAAGGGAGGCCGAGGCCAATGCCGCAGAAGCGGCAAACACCATGGCGAAAGACGCCGGAATACCCGCAGGAGACGGCCTTGCCGCAAACGCAAAGGGTATAGAAGCACTTGCAAAACTGCGCGAAGCAACAGAAAACGACAATGTGTGAGTAACGCCGGGTATATGCGTTGCCACCATAATTAATAATTAATTAAACAACAAAAAAATGCCAAAAGTAAAGACAAACTCCGGTGCCAAGAAGCGTTTTGCTTTCACCGGTTCAGGTAAGGTGAAGAGACGTCACGCCTATCACAGCCACATTCTGACAAAGAAGACCAAGAAACAAAAGCGTAACCTGTTGGGTTCAACCATCGTTGACTCATCAGACATGAAGCAGGTTCGTGACTTGTTGCGTCTCCGTTAATCAACCTTATTGTCGAACCTTTTTGTAAAAAGAAAGTAAAAAACTATGCCAAGATCAGTGAATCATGTCGCTTCACGTGCGAAGCGCAAGAGAATTTTGAAGCTCACCAAGGGTTATTACGGAGCGAGAAAGAACGTTTGGACCGTAGCCAAAAACACTTGGGAGAAGGGACTTACCTACGCTTACCGCGACCGTAAGAACAAAAAGCGCGTCTTCCGCGCACTGTGGATACAGCGTATCAACGCTGCCGCACGCCTCGAAGGCCTCAGCTACTCACAGCTTATGGGTCTGCTTCACAAGGCAGGCATCGAGATTAACCGCAAGGTGCTCGCTGACCTCGCCGTCAACAACCCTGAAGCATTCAAGGCTATCGTTGACAAGGTTAAGTAATAGACAGACAAACATTACAATACCTATCTGCCGTAATCACAGCATAACGTTGTGGTTACGGCTTTTTTTTGTAAAAAACACAAGGTAAGACATAATATTTCACATAAGAACACGTTACATTTATAGAGCATTGAGCCTGCCATAAACAAATAAACTACAAGAAACAAAGCACTTCCGCCTATGATACAACACTACTCCATCAACACTTTTACACCGTCATCCGCCAGCATTGACATAATAAGGCAATTCGCCTACACGTACCGTCCCGTAACGGTCAACGGCAAATACGTACCACTTTCACTCAACTAACAGCACCACTATCAACACAAGACAATGACAATAGTCTCACCTTCCCTTCTCGCCGCCGACTTCCTTCACCTCGACCGCGACATGGAAATGATAAACAGCAGCGAGGCAGAGTGGCTCCATCTTGACGTGATGGACGGTTCTTTCGTGCCCAACATATCCTTTGGCTTCCCGGTAATGAAGGCCGTTTCCAAGGCGTGCAGGAAGAAACTGGACGTGCACTACATGATAAACAGCCCCGAACGATACATAAAGCAGACGGCAAGTCTCGGCGCTTACCTGATGAACGTACACTACGAAGCCTGCACGCACCTGCACCGCACGGTACAGGAGATACATGATGCAGGAATGAAAGCAGGTGTAACGCTAAATCCATCCACCCCAGTCAGTTGCCTTGAAGACATCATCAACGACGTGGACATGGTGCTGCTGATGAGCGTAAACCCCGGTTTCGGCGGGCAGAAGTTCATCGAAAACACCATCGCCAAGACCAGACGGCTGAAAGAACTGATACAACGTTCCGGCTCATCCGCACTAATCGAGGTTGACGGTGGCGTGCAAAGCGAGACCGCCCCACGCCTTGTCGCGGCGGGAGTGGATGTCCTTGTGTCCGGAAGCTATGTCTTCGGAGCAGAGAACCCGCATGAGATAATCTCGCAACTTCATAACTTGTAATTGGCATTATCCCGCCAATTCTGCCCGGACAACGCACCAAAACGCCCGGAAACGACAACAAACAACATAAAAAGGCAAAACAGAAAGGACTATGTTCGCAAGCATATCCCTTTCTGTTTTGCCTTTATTTTTCTCCCGAAGCTGTTGTTATCCGCCCACAAGTCAGGCTTTGTTCTACGCAAATTGCAACTGCATGTGGTTCTCTCTTGCCAACCGGCGCATATTAATCAGCGCATAACGCATTCGCCCAAGGCTTGTGTTTATGCTCACACCGGTAATCTCCGCTATCTCCTTAAAGGAATAATTCTGATAGAACCGCATCTGAACCACCTCACGCTGTGTGTCCGGCAGGAACGCCATAAGGCTGCGCACGTCATTCAATACCTGGCTGTTCGCCATCATATCCTCCTTTGACGTCTCCATAAGTTGCCTGTCCGTCATCTGTGCAATGTTCATGTCTTCCACGGCAGTGTCAACTATATTCGCCGCCTTCTGCCTGCGATACCAGTCCATGACGGTGTTATGCGCAATACGTATGAGCCACGCATTGAACTTGCCCGACGTCACATACTTACCTTCCCGCAGCTTTGTTATGGCTTTAAGGAACGTTTCCTGAAAGAGGTCATTGGCCACTTCCTCATTGTGAACGATAAATATAATGTAGGAGAAGATACCAGTCTGCGTCCGAGCGAGGAGCTCATCGAATGCGCGGTTATTGCCTTGCACATACATCTGTACCAACTCTTCATCGGTAAACCGAGTGAGTTTATTCATTTTCTTAATCTTTTTTGTTAAGTAAATGTGCGTCGATAGGCAATAAATATTAATTAAATCAGACTATTAGTTAACTGCAAAGGTATAATTTATAATCGGACTTTGCAAGCAAATTAACATTTTTTATTCATTCTTGTAGATGACTTCATCCACGTCCGGGATGTCAAGTATGCTTTGAACAATGGTTTGCAGCTCCTTATAGCTATGCACCATGAACTTTATTGTGCACGTTACTATCTCGTCTTCTGTCACGGTATGCAGTTGGTCTATGCTCAACTGCAACTTGTTTGAGATGCTGTCTATAATGTCACTGAGCAAATGCTGCCTGTCAACCGCTTTCGCTGTAAGGCTTGCCGAGTACAAGATCTTCGGGTCTTCCCTATAATCCACCGCCACGATGCTGTCCCCGAACTGCGACGCAAGGCTGATAGCCTCGGCGCAATCGCGCCTGTGCACCATTATAGTATCGTCCGTATTACGGAATCCTATCACCTCTTCTCCGGGAATAGGATTGCATATCGGGCACCTTTCATACTGCGGTTTAGGACGCCTTCCGAGGTACAGGTGTATGTTTCTCAGCGCCCTGTACGACTTGGCCTTGCTCACCCAGTCCTCTTGCGGCCACACATTCGGGTCGGTACCTATCTCTACACAGTCGCCACGTTTCAGCAAAGTCTTGACAGAAGCGAGGTGTCCGTTGATCTTAGCATACTTCGCATGCAGTCCGACCTCAGTGTGAACGCCGAACGCAAAGTCTATTGCCGTAGAGTTCTTCGGCAGTTTCATCGAATGGCCATCAGGTGTATAGACCTGAATGTCATCGTTATAGAACGAGGCTCTCACCGATTCTATGAAGAAACTGCCACCCTCTTCCGTGTTCCTCGCCACGTCTTTCAGCACTCCCCTGAACGTTTCCAGCCACTCATATATCACCTTGTCGCGTCTGCCATTCTCCAGCATATAGCCCAAGTGCGACTTTTTCGTCATGCGCTCAGACTGTATGTGTATTTCCTCCCACACGCCGTAGTCAGACAACAGCTGTGTGTGGAAGCTCTGATAGCCATTCTGTTTCGGCTGATCCACATAGTTTATGATGGAGTTGGGACGCTCCTTGAAGTAGTCTGTCAGCAAGGAATAGATGTTCAGGCACATGTTTTTCTCCGACACATACACATCCTCCGGAAACACGATGCGCGTAAAATGCCTGCACTCCAAGTGCTCAAAATCCACCTTCAAGGTATTAATCTTGCGCCAGATGTTATAAGGCTGCTTGTAAGCCAGTTCTCTTCTATACCTGATTCCATGCGAAGTAAGAATCTCGTCAATCTTATCCTCAAAGGCTTTCATCCTCACCTTGTCGTTTTCCTTGTCCTCTTCTATCAGCTTCAGTATCTTGCTGTAAATCTGCGGGCACCGGTAGCGGAACGAAAGGTTTTCCAGTTCTATCTTAATGGTATATAGTCCGAGTCTGTTTGCCAGCGGAGCGTAGAAGTAATCCGTCTCTCCCGCTATCTTCATCTGCTTGTCCGGGCGCATTGAGTCAAGCGTGCGCATATTGTGCAGGCGGTCCGCCAGCTTTATCAGTATCGCCCTTATGTCGTAGTGTACGGAGTCAAGCATCTGCTTGAAGTTATCCAGCTGCTTCGACATCAGGTAGCGCGTCTTGTTCTGTTTGGTCACCACCTTCACGAGAAACGCCACATCACTGCCGAACACCTCGCGTATTTTGTCATTGGTGCATGGCGTGTCCTCCACCACGTCGTGCAGGAACGCGGCACATACCGGCTCCGCTCCCAACTGCAATTCCTTTGCAATTATGAGCGCCACGGCGATAGGATGCACGATATACGGTTCCCCCGTCTTCCGTCTCTGCCCCTTATGAGCCTCGTACGCAAAGCTGAAAGCCCTCTGTATCAACTGCATTTCCGCCAGCGTGGAACGGTTTTCCATCGCGGAAAACACTTCGCCTGCCCTACGGTATATTTCATCTTCTGTTATTTCCGGAGTACACATATCATTGGATTTAATGGCCTTTATGTCTGCAAAAATAGTTAAAAAAACTTGTATCGCAAAATTTTGAAAAGACTTTTTGACGAAAATTTTATAAAAAAGCCATATTTGTCAGCAAATGACCTCAGCCATCATCACGTCCGTCCCGTCCGCCGGCACACTGTCCAACAGTTGGAACGGGTAACACAACCCTATGGTATAAAGCCACGGCATCTGTGCAAGCAGGCGGTCATAATACCCCTTTCCCCTTCCAAGGCGGTGGCCGGAAGCGTCAAAGGCCACACCGGGAATGATGCCGACCATACCTGCCGCAGTCCCGCCACAGCCCTTTTCTTGCCGCAACAGACGTGTCAGTTCATCAACACCGACGGCTTCGCCCGCCGGCTCAAGTATGCCATACGCGCCGCATACCATATCGCCTACTGAGGTGAAGCGGTGCAACGTCAGTTCCGTATCACCCGCCACACGCGGCAACAACACCGTCTTCCCCGTTGCGGCGAGAGCCTCCACCAGCCCGTGAGTACACACCTCATCGGGCAAGGACCAGTACAGCAGCACCACGTCTGCCTCCTTTACACGCCTGTTGTCAAGCACTTCACGGCACAGGCGGGCATCTTCCTCCGAAAGTTCCGTGGCCGGATGACGCCGTTTCTCTTCCTTTATATATATCCTGAGCGATTTCTTATCCATTATTATCGAGAAGTTAAGTAATAAAAATTAAACAAATATATGTTACCGGAACGGCCTCAAACCGCGCATATCTGCAAAGGTACGAAAAACAAACAACACTGACTGCACCCGGCGGCCATTTTTTTCGTTTTCAACAAAAAAGCATAGACATACGTAAAAAAACATACCTTGCATAACATTTGTTTGCAAAAAACTTCGTATCTTTGCACCGCTCACCCATGCCGTGCCGTCCTTCATGCGACGGAAAGGTGGCAGGGAGGGGAGCTACTACATATCAATCATGCGTTTACTCGCTTTGTTTTTGGTGTCATTGAACCTGAGAAATTCAACTAATCAAATCAAAGACATAGCAGAAGTGGATGCTGCGGGTAGGTATATCACAAACCCGTTGACTGTGTGCAGGGGGCAAAAGCGTCCCTTTGCACACTTTAACGGGCATCGTGTTCATATACCAACGGCGTGGGTGTCTATTCTGTCTGTTCATTTGATGGGTTTTCTCAGGACCTAATGACACGAGCAGGCAGAGGTCAGATACCCCGCTTTTGTTATGCAGCAACAAATCTTCACAACTTTAACAAGCCTGCCTCCGGGTATCTTGCAGGCGCAAAACCTAATCTATTTATGGCACTGATAAACTGTCATGAGTGCGGAACCCAGATGTCCGACAAGGCGCAGAGCTGCCCAAAATGTGGTGCGCCAAACCCTAACGCAGCCCCCGTTCAACAATTTTCCTATCAGCCGCAGATGATGTTCAACCCCTGCGCACGCCACCCTCAGGCGCCAGCCGTGGCACACTGCGGCCAGTGTGGTGCCGCACTCTGCGCCGACTGCAAGGACATTACGGCCTATGAGTATGACAACAAACCGCTGTGCATAGACTGCAACATTAAGGTAATGGAATCAAACATCTCCGCCCTGAAATCCACAAAACGCTGGTCTATGGTCAAGTTCATACTGCTTGCCTTCATCGTATTCATTGCCTTTTCCATATATTCCAGCAACCCCGGCAACTGGGACACTATATTCGCGGCATGGATTGTGGCCGCAATAGGCGGCATATTCTCTACTATTAATATGGCAAGACGCAGTGAGGCGGAGAAAGCGGCAGACGACATATACACGAGATATAATCCCGGCGACGGACTGATGTACGAGGGTATGGGCTGCATTACACGTCTCGCCTTAGCCATATTCTTCGCACCTTTCTATACGGCAGGCTACACAATCAAGCATCTTTTCCGCTGGCTGTCAAGCAGCAGGAAACTGAACAAGGCGAAACAGGAATACAACAATTATATCGCCCTTCTGCAAGAGCGCGGAGAAATCTAAATACTTATACTGCAACACGTTACAAAAGCCGTTGCAAAAGGGTGCTGATTACACTGCAAACAGGTGCTGATTACAACGTAAAAGGGTGCTGATTGCAACGTAATCAGCACCCTTTCACGAGTTGTTCAATATATTACAAAATCCCGCAAAACCGCCATGACGTTTTTCAGTTCCTCTTGTTCTTGCCTCTCATCTTGCTTTTTCCCTTGAAGAAGTCGAGGGCGGCGTTGATGGTATTGTCGTCTTGGTTGAGGTATTCCAGCCACGCCTGCTCGTCGAGCATGTTGTATATTATGCGTGAGTTGATGTACTGTTCCAGCAGGCGGTGTGACTTCCTTATCATGAGATTGCGCCGTTGCAGGCCGTGGGAGTTGGCGTAACTGGCGAACTTATCGACGGTGTTCTGTCTTACAAGATACTTGGACAGTTCCTCCATTCCGGTGTATTCACGCAGTTTCTGGCGGTTGTCGTCGGTGTAGGTGTATGCGAATTGCAGTATCAGCCCCGTTGCGCTTGCCGCGCGGTAGTACGACGTGATGCCTGTTGTGTCCTCTGCCACGAAGATGTCGGGTGTTATGCCGCCTCCGCCATATACCGTCTTGCCGCTTACGGTGTGGTAGGCCGGGCCGTCGTGCTTTATGCTGTCCGCGTAGAAGAACTCCCCGTGCTCGTAGCGTGACATGATGTCGTTCTTGTAGTCGTCGCCGTCGCCGCTGTTATATGGCTTTTGTATGCAACGCCCTGACGGTGTGTAGTAACGCGCTATGGTCAGTCTGATTAGTGAACCGTCGGGGAATCCTATCTGCTGCTGTACCAGTCCCTTGCCGAATGAGCGGCGGCCGATGATGGTGCCGCGGTCGTTGTCCTGCATGGCGCCGGCGAATATCTCGCTGGCAGAGGCTGAGATCTCGTTGATGAGCACCACGAGCGGCATGGTTTGATATGACCCTCTGCCGTCGGTTTTGTACTCCTGCCGCTGTGACTTGCGTCCCTCGGTATAGACGATGAGCCTGTTGTCAGGCAGGAACTCGTTTGCCATCTGCACGGCAGCTTCAAGATAACCGCCCGTGTTGTCGCGCAAGTCGATGACAAGGTTCTTGAAACCGTGCTGTGACAGCTGCGCGAGAGAGACGAGCATCTCGGCGTATGTGTTCTCGCCGAAGTTCTTTATGCGTATGTACCCCGTGTCGTCGTCAAGCATATAGGTTGCCATTATGCTCTTGGTCTTCACCTCTCCGCGTGTTATCTCGAAGGTTATGGGCTTCTTTGAGCCGTAACGCATGACGCCGACCTTTACCTTTGACTTGTCCGGGCCTTTGAGTTTGCGCATGGCTTCCTCGTTGGTCACGCTCTTGCCGACGAACGGTTTGCCGTCGATGCTCACGATTTTGTCGCCGGCCAAAAGTCCCGCCTTTTGCGCCGGGCCGCCGGTTATGACGTTCTGGACATGGACAGTGTCCTCTCTTATGACGAACTCTATGCCTACTCCGAAGAAGGAGCCTTTCAGTTCGTCGCTGGCGGACTGGGCGTCTTTGGCGGATAGATAGACGGAATGCGGGTCCAGCTCCGCCAATATCTGCGGTATGGCCTTCTCAACGATGTCGTTCAGGTTTACGGTATCGACATACTGGTCGTCTATTATGTGGAGCAGATTGTTGAGACGGTTGCTGCCGGAGTTGATGATGTTGAGCCTGTTGCCGGAGAAATGGTTGGCGTAGAATGTGCCAATCATGATGCCGAGAACGACGCATAGCGCCATTATCAGCGGCATATATCGTGATTTATTGTTCATCGTCTAACTGTATGTGTGTTGCTTCTATTCCCGCTTGCCGCAGCAATGACAGCCCGTCGGCAAGGCGATACTCTTCTCCGTATATGACACGCCGTATGCCTGACTGTATGATCAGCTTGGCGCACTCGATGCAGGGGGCTGCTGTGACGTAGAGTGTGGCCCCGTCGCTGTTGTTGTTGCTGCGTGCCAGTTTGGTGATGGCGTTGGCCTCGGCGTGCAGTACGTATGGGAATGTCTTGTCGTTCTCCTCGCATACGTTGGGAAAACCGCTCGGAGTGCCGTTGTAGCCGTCACTGATTATCGTATGGTCTTTTACTACCAGTGCGCCTACCTGCCTGCGTTTGCAGTAGCTGTTCTCCGCCCATATACGCGCCATACGCAGATAACGGCGGTCGAGCAGGGATTGTTTTTCAGTGTGTGGGGTGTTGTCCATAATCATTTTTTTATCTCATTGCGTTCCAAGAGCGCGTCGATGGTAGGCTCGGAGCCTTTGAAACGCTTGTAGAGTGTCATTGGATGTTCTGTTCCTCCTTTGGATAATATGCAGTCGCGGAAACGTTGTGCGGTGGCGGGATTGAATATTCCTTCTTTCTTGAACACCGCGAATGCGTCGGCATCGAGCACTTCCGCCCATTTGTAACTGTAATATCCGGCGGAATATCCGCCTGCCATTATGTGTGAGAACTGTACCGTCATGCAGGTGTCGGGCAGCTGCGGGCTTATGATAGCGTCCTTCCATGCCTGCTTTTCAAATGGGATTATGTCGGCTGTGAACTCGTCTTTCTGCGTGTAATACGCCATGTCGAGCAGCCCGAAACTTACCTGACGGAGGCAGGCAGAGGCGCAGTTGTAGTTCCTTCCGCTGATGAGACGGTCGATAAGCTCATCCGGCATCGGTGCGCCTGTCTCGTGATGAAAGGCGAAAGTAGATAGGAATTCCTTTTCGAGGGAGAAGTTTTCCATGAATTGTGAGGGCAGTTCCACGAAGTCCCACCATACGTTCGTGCCGGAAAGTGATTCGAAACGTGTGTTGGCGAACATCCCGTGGAGGGAGTGCCCGAACTCATGCAGGAATGTTTCAACCTCGCCAAGCGTGAGCAGGGCGGGCTTGTCGTGTGTCGGTTTGGTCAGATTCATCACCACACTGACGTGCGGACGGACGTTTTTCCCCTTGCGGTCAATGTATTGTCCTTGGTATTCCGTCATCCATGCACCGCCTTGTTTGCCTTTGCGGGGGTGGAAATCGGCGTAGAATACGGCCAGATATGAGCCGTCGCGGTCAAACACTTCGTAGGCTTTTACATCCGGATGATATACCGGAATGTCCTTGTTCTCCTTGAAAGTGATGCCGTACAGGCGGTTGGCAAGGCCGAATACGCCATTGATAACCTTGGAAAGCTCGAGGTAGGGGCGCAGCATCTCCGAGTCAACGTTATACTTTTCCAGCTGGAGCTTGTGCGAATAGTACGGCCCGTCCCATGGCATCAGCTCAAAATCATCACCTTCCATGCGTCTGGCTTTGGCTATAACCTCCTCACGTTCCTTGATGGCGGTGGGCTTGTAGGCGTTAATCAGGTCGTGAAGCAGTTGATATACGTTGCCGATGTTGGTTGCCATGCGCTTCTTCAGCACATAGTCTGCGTATGTGTCGTAACCCAACAGTTGCGCCAACTCACGGCGCAAGTTTACCAGACGCTTGCATATTTCAAGGTTATTGGAATCGTTGTCGTGCGTGCACTCGGTGTTTCTTGCCATGTAAAGGCGCTTGCGCAGCTCACGGTTCTCGGCGTATTGCATGAACGGCATATATGAGGGAGCGTCCAAAGTGATGACCCATCCGTCCAGATTACGTTCCGTTGCCGCTGCGAGTGCGGCGTTCCGTTGGCTCTCCGGCAGGCCGGCAAGGTCGGCTTCATCGGTTATGTGCAGTGTGAAAGCCTTGTTTTCTTTCAGCAGGTTCTGCGAGAATTGCAGCGAGAGCATACTCGCTTCCTCTGTCAGTTTGCGCAGATGTTCCTTCTTTTTGTCGCTCAGCAGAGCACCGGAGCGTACAAAACTGTCATAGCTTTTGTTGAGAAGCATCTCTTCTTCGGGCGTCAGTTCACGGTGATTGTCATACACCGCCTTGATGCGTTGAAACAGTTTCTCGTTGAGGGTGACGTCGTTATGGTGCTTGGTAAGCAACGGTTGCATCTTCTGCGCCAATGCTTCCATGTCTTCGTTGGTCTCTGCCGACAGCAGATTGAAGAACACTGCCGATACTTTGTCAAGCAGATCGTAGTACCCTTCCTCGTCCTCTTCCGGGTCAATGATGGTGTTGTCGAACGTGGGAGGCTCCGGATTGTTTATTATCTTGGCAATGTGTTCGTCGTCACGTCTTATTCCTTCTATGAAAGCCGGCTCAAAATGCTCCAGCCTTATCTTGTCAAACGGCACTGTTTCGTGCGGTGTCGTGTATTTATGGAAGAACGGATTATTGTCGTTGATGTTGCTCATGCTGTTGCGTTTGTATATCGTTTTATGTGCGGTTTCTTGTGTCGTGCGGTTCATAACAGTTGCAGTGCCGGGACTTCTATCATCCCCCGGCGCTGTATTATCTTGTCGGCTTCGTTCATAGCGCTTAGCGCATTGGATACATCCAGCCTGCTGACGTTCAGTTCCGAGGCCAGTTGCGCCATCTTTATATGAAGTATTTTCCTGCCGGTAGGATATGTGGAGCGTTGCTTTATGAATGCGGCGATGCGGTCTGTCAGTTCTGTATTCTTCGGTTGCCATGGCTGACGCTCCAGCAGTTGCGTGCGCCGGCAGATAAGGTTGAGATAGTTCAGCCTTACAATCATATAGCGTTCGAATATCTGTGTCAGCTCTTCTTTGGAGATGCTGACGGACTCGCAGGTTGTGTAAGCCCTGCATCTGGAATGATAGTGGAGTGACAATCCGAAGAGTTTGTCAGGTTCCAGTATCTGCGTTGCCTGCACAAGTTCTTCAAGATGGTACGCCCTGTTGTCGGAATAGGTGTCTGTTTCTATCCATCCGTCGATGACAGAGACCAGCGAAGTGCACGCATCGCCTTCCTCAACTATTGTTCCGCCTTTCTTGTGGTGGCGCAGGTTGAAGCGTGTTGTGCGTGATATTTCCGTGAGGTCTTTCTCTGATAGTCCGAGAAAGATAGGTATTCCTGCCAGTTCCTTGTGGTTTAACTGCATATAATTTGTTATTTAACGATGTCTTTTTCCAGTTCTTGTGAATACCATACGGCGTTCTTTCCGCTGTCGTCGGTATATATAAGATATGCCATGAGGTTCTTTTTACGTCTCAATACCTCCTTCGCTCCGTCCAGTCCCAGCACCATAAAGGCGGTGGCGTATGCGTCCGCCTCGGCGCAAGTTTCGGCAAATACCGTTGCGGAGAGGATGTTGTGCTGCACCGGGTAGCCTGTTTTCGGATCAATGGTATGGGCGTATTTCCTGCCGTTCTTGTAGTAGAAGTTGCGGTAGTTGCCCGATGTTGCCATGGCGATGTCCGTTATTGCCACCACCGACTGTATCTCTTGGTTTATCGCCAGAGTGTCGTCAGTAGGCTTTGTAACGCCTATCCTCCACGGCTTCCCTTTGTCATTGTTCCCTTTCACTATTACTTCTCCGCCGATTTCCACCATATAGTTCCTGATGCCTTGCCGCGAAAGGTAGCGCGCTATCATGTCAACCCCGTAGCCTTTGGCTATCGCGCTGCAGTCAAGCATGGTGCGTTTGTCCTGTTTCTGTATGCGTTTGCCGCTGTCGTTGAGGCTGATTCTGTTGAAACCGATAAAGTTTTTGATGCTGTCAATGTCCGTTTCCGTCGGCATCTTGCCCGATTTGAAGCCGAATCCCCATGCGTTTACCAGCGGGGCGACCGTTATGTCAAACGCACCTCCTGTTTCTTCATATACGGAGCGTGCCAGTTTATAGACCTCTAAGAACCTGTCGTTTAGTTCAGCGTCACGGTTTTGGTTTACGGCCGTAATGACAGAGTGCTCATTAAAGGGTGAGAGCGAGTTGTCAACTTCTTGCAATACCTTCTCAATCCCGGCCTTATGGCTTTCCGGACTCTCGTAGGTTATATTGTATGTCGTGCCGAACACAAATCCGGAGTCATGCTGATAAATGCCCGCATTGCGCCTTTCGCCGAATACCACCAGTGCGACAAGCAGCAGTATCAGCACCGGGAGCAGTATCGCTATATTCCTTTTCCTGTTCATTTATTGTACGCCTTTCTTGTTTTTCCTTGACAGTTCTATGCTGATGTTGAACGTTCCTCCGAGTTTGTCGCCGTCTTTTCCGTAGCCGGGCACGTACCATATCCTCTCGCCCTCGTTGCCTTTTCCTGACAGCTTGGCCTTATATCTGAAACTCCATCCCAGTCTTACGGGTCCCCATAGCTTGGCATCTACCGAGAATACCAGCTCCGCCCAGTGGTAGGAAATGCTTTCTTCGCTGGTGGAGTAGGGCACAGTCCCGCCCCAATACGGCACGTTTATGTCGCCGGATATTTCCTGTTTGAAGTTGGTGAAGCCGTATCTTGCACCCGCCATCACCCGGTAGTCATCATGTTTGTTCTTCGCGATGTTGATGTCGCAGCCTATCCTTCCGTAGGGAGCGTTGGTCTTGGCCTCTATTCCCGTCACCGGGTCAGTTTCATGTTTTGCCGTTCCCAAGCCAAGTTCAACGATAGGGAAATATTTGTCTTTGAGGTTAACGCGCAATGCGCCCTCTATCTGTCCGTAATCTCCGACCAACCGCATGACGGTGCCCGCCAAGTCGTATGAGGCGGACAGCCCCTTGAACATAGGGACGGTGTCAGCCTCTGCCTGCTGCGTTTGCGATTGCTTTGGGTTCTGCGCCGTTGCGGCTGCCGGCATTAGCAAGTTAGTAGCCGCTGCCACGCAGACGAATATGAATGTTCGAAACAGATGCATCGTTGCTTACTTTGGAGTTGTTTATTATTACGGTGTCGATGAAATTGTGTGTGCTGCCGGTTTCCTGTAAGATATGGTGATAGCGCGGCGCACAGTCAACCGACTCAAACTGCGGGATGTTCGTTTTCTTTATCCATACTATATCCGTTATGGTTGTGGAGTCGTCAAGATGCAGCGTTATGGCGATGTTATCCTTGTCGGCTCCGTAACTCATCGGGATGTCGAATGACGACGCGTTGGCCATCTGGTTTATATAGACCGTGTCGTTGTCTGCCTCGGTTCTTAGCAGGGAGACGCTTACAGGATAATTCAGCGTGCCGCTGTTTCCGTCCGCATCCTGTATGTCATAATGGCAAAGCACCCTTCCCTCTATGTTGCAGTCGATGGAGGAACAGCCGGCTATTATGGCAACCATGGCCGTAAGGATTATGGTTTGAAATGGTTTCATTGGTGTTTCAGTGTGGTCTGTGCAACAGGTAATCTAAATGGTCTTCTCTATCTGGTACTCATTCCGTCCCTGTGACGAGCGGCTTACGAGGTCCGCCACAAAGCCGGCGAGGAACAGTTGCGTGCCGATAATCATCATTGTCAGGGCTATATAGAAGTAAGGCGAGTCGGTGACGAGCCTCTGCGGTATTCCCATACTTAGCGACCACAGTTTGTCCGCGCCTATGATGAATGCCGATATGAAGCCGATGAAGAATGTCATTGTGCCGAGAAAGCCGAACACGTGCATGGGCTTTCTGCCGAAAGAAGACAGGAACCACAGCGTGATGAGGTCAAGGTAACCGTTTACAAAGCGGTTCCAGCCCATGAATTTTGACTTGCCGAACTTGCGCGCCTGATGGTGTACGGGCTTCTCCCCGATCTTGTCAAAACCGGCATTCTTTGCAAGATAGGGTATGTACCGGTGCATTTCGCCATACACCTCTATGTTCTTCACCACCTCTTTGCGGTAAGCTTTCAGCCCGCAGTTGAAGTCATGCAGGTTGTGTATGCCGCTTACCTTGCGTGCCGTGGCGTTGAACAGCTTGGTGGGGATGGTCTTTGACAACGGGTCCCCCTGCTTCCTGTTTTGCTTGTAGCCGCTCACAAGGTCGTAGCCCTCGTCCTTTATCATGTGGAACAGTCCCGGTATCTCGTCGGGAGAGTCCTGCAAATCAGCGTCCATGGTTATTACCACGTCGCCTTGCGCCATGTTGAAACCGCAGTAAAGCGCGGGGGATTTGCCGTAATTGCGGCGGAACTTGATGCCGTGCACCTGTCCGTCCTTTTTCGTCAGTTCCTCGATTGTCTCCCAAGAACGGTCTGTCGAACCGTCATTGACAAATATTATCTCGTGCGAAAAGCCGCCGTCACGCATTACTCTCTTTATCCATGCGTACAGTTCCGGTATCGACTCCTCTTCGTTATATAGCGGAACAATTACTGATATATCCATGTCGTTTTTTGTTTGTCGTGAGTTTTTTCTGGTGGTCTGTACAGTCGGTATATGTCAGCGCCTTCTCTTTTTCCATGCCAACCCCAATATTAGTGACAGGAGGAATGACGAGACTATGCCGTTGAAGAACATACTGAACGCGAAATCTATCGGGCGTGACTTGCTGATGGCATCCATCTGCTTCTCCAAATCCTCCGGACTCATCCCCGCCTGCGCAAGACCTTGGCGCACCTCGGGTATGTCAATGTTGCTGCGTAGCGTATTCATCAGCATGCCGTTGTCAAGAAGATAGAAATAGACCATGGTGGCCGCGGCAAGGATAAGCGAGGCGTATGTCATGGTCATGGCGCAGAAAGCCACCGCCCGGCCGTATGAAAAGCGGCCTTCAACCACCTTGTCACGAAAATGCCTCAGTCTGTATAGCATCACGAAAGGTGTGGCTATCGCCCCCACCATGAACCCCATTTGCAGTGCGGGCATTCTCATGCTGCCGATGAAGCATCCGAAGGTGATAACCCACAGTGCGCCCATCAGCAGGCCGTCTTGGCGTGCGAAAGCCCTTAATTGTATGTATTCTTCACGTGAAATCATGGTACAAAGTTACGCATTTTATTTCATAATCCGCTCTCTTGCGGCCGTCTAAGTACTAAAAAATATTAAACATAAGTATATTTTAAGCTCTTTTGACCAAAAGTATAAACAAAAATGTGTACCTTTGCAACGCTTTTGAAACAGGGGCATGAATCTATGCGTTTGTCCAAAGGCATGACATACGGGCAAGTCTTGCACGACCAGCTCCCTCGGAATCCTCCAGGACGGGAACGTAGCAAAGGTACTTGGTTGTAGCGGTGCGATGTAAGTAGCTTGCCCACCCGCCTCTTTAGCTCAGTTGGCCAGAGCACGTGATTTGTAATCTCGGGGTCGTTGGTTCGAATCCGACAAGAGGCTCAAAACGGCAAAGGACACTCATTCGGGTGTCCTTTGCCGTTTTTGCGTGTTCTGATACCCATGTAACCCACAAGTAGGCAGGGCATCTTGCCGTGCAATCGCCAGTAAAACGCCCGAAGAAATAGTGTATGGCGCGATGTTTGCGGGTATGCCGAAAATGGCGAAGAACCCTGAAAGGGTGACAGAATGCAGCCCGGGGTGCCAACCCTGGGAACGTGAAAGGCATATACGAAAAGACGTATTGGCACCCCGTAGCCGGCAGGCGAGGAGCACAAAGTGCGACGAGGGGTGGGAAAAGAGACGAAAAATAGCGGGACATATTCACACAACCAAAACGAGACTATAATATATTAGAACAACGGAACGATGTCTTACACCCCTCGTCGCACTTTGTGCTCCTCGCCTGCCGGCTACGGGGTGCCAATACTTTTCTGCCCAACCAAAACAATTCCCAGGGTTGACACCCCGGGCTGCATTCTGTCACCCTTTCAGGGTTCTTTGCCTGTTTCGTTAACCTCTACATTATGAGATGTCCTTAGCCGCCTAAAATTACCCAGTGAACTGTGTGCGATTTGTGACAGTAGGCACGGCATACAAATTAGCCACAGTTTGTGGTTGCTTTGCAAAAGGGTGCTGATTGGAATGTAAAAGGGTGCTGATTACATGGTAAACACAATGCTTTTACCGTGTAATCAGCACCCTTTTACAAAGTGACTTTTATGATATTGCTATGTGATAATGTATCTCGTTGGAATACAACGCGATATATGAACCAGTGTATATGTAATAAAAATATGCTTATTTAGTGTAGCTATACACTATATCCATTATCTTCTTTCCTATTGCGTCAGCCTCCTCCATGGTGTGCGCCTCGCTATATACACGGATAATCGGTTCCGTGTTGGACTTGCGCAGGTGTACCCACTTGTCGGGAAAGTCCAGTTTCACACCGTCAATGTCGTTGACCGTCACGTCCGGCTGTGCCTGATACATTTCCTTTACGGCTGCCAACAGTGCGTCAACATCGGTGTCCGGTGTGAGGTCTATGCGGTTCTTGGCTATGAAATACTCCGGGAATGTCTTTCGCAACTCACTGACTTTCTTTCCTTTTTGTGCCAGAGAGGAGAGGAACAGGGCGATGCCCACAAGGGCGTCACGGCCGTAATGGCTTTCGGGGTAGATGACACCGCCGTTGCCTTCGCCGCCTATTACGGCGCCTACTTCCTTCATCTTTGTCGTGACGTTGACCTCACCGACAGCCGCCGCGCTATATACTCCGCCGTGTT
This sequence comes from Prevotella sp., assembly GCA_017623655.1. Lineage (GTDB taxonomy): Bacteria > Bacteroidota > Bacteroidia > Bacteroidales > Bacteroidaceae > Prevotella. Next base: position 167,626 of record JAGAON010000009.1, on the reverse strand, counting down.
TCTCCGTTATGTCGCGCAGTGCGCGGGTGCTTGACAGGTTGCTGACGGTTGCGCCGGGGGTGTGGGAAAGCACATAGTCGGCTACGCTTACGAGGGTGTATTCTTCGCCGTACATGGTTCCGTCCTCGCAGATGAATGCAAGCCGGTCCACGTCCGGGTCAACCACGATGCCGAGGTCATAGCCGCCCTTTGCCAGTTCACCCATGATGCCTGAGAGGTTTTTCTCCAATGGCTCCGGGTTGTGGGCGAAATCGCCGTTGGCCTCGCCGTTGAGCAGTGTGTATTCCACGCCGAGACGGTCGAGCAGGGGAGGGAGAATGATACCGCCTACGCTGTTGATGGCATCTACCACGACTTTGAATCCGGCGTTCCTTACGGCTTGCGCGTCAACCAGTTGCAGTGCCATGACGGCGTCGATGTGCCGTTGGTCGAAGCTCTCCTCGCTGTATTTGCCCAGATGGTCAACGTCGGCGAAGGTGAAACTCTCCGCTTCAGCTATTGCGAGAACCTCCGCGCCGTCAGCCGCTGTGAGGAACTCTCCGTTGGCGTTGAGCAGTTTCAGTGCGTTCCAGTGGCGCGGGTTGTGTGACGCTGTTATGATGATGCCGCCGTCAGCTCCCGCTATTGTAACAGCTAACTCTGTCGTTGGTGTGGAGGCGAGGCCGATGTTGATTACGTCATAGCCCATTCCGAGCAGTGTGCCGCAAACCACGTTCTTCACCATCTCGCCGGAGATGCGGGCGTCACGGCCTACTACTATCTTGTTGCTTCCGTCTGGTACGGACTTGCGTATGAATGTGGCGTATGCGGAAGTGAACTTCACTATATCGAGCGGATTGAGCGTGTCCCCCGTGGCTCCGCCGATGGTACCGCGGATGCCGGATATTGATTTTATTAAAGACATGTGTGTTAAGGTTATTGGTTTTGGGTCGTATGGTTGTTGGTTCGTGGTTGGGCTTATGGTTTTGTGGTTAAAGTCTGCCGGTAGTGTAAGACCTGACACCTTTAACCTTCAACCCTAAACCTTGGAGAAATCACTCTCCTCTCATGTATGTTATGTCGTAGTGACAGGCATATACGTTGTTTGTGGCGTATAGATGTCCTTTGTCATGCGGCACGATAATCTTCACTCTTGCCACCTTGTCGTCAGCGTTCTGCGGTCTTCCGAGACGTATGTATGTCAGAGGTACGAGCCAGCCTGCGGGGACGGAGGTGCTGCCGTATGCCATATACATAAGTCCTGACACGAAGGTTGCGGTGAAAGTGCCGCTGGTGTTGCGCACGGTCATCTTGTCAAGGGTGGTGGCATAGATGACGTTGCCGGTGTTCGTAAGTTGCAGGGAGTCGCTGTTGATGTTGAATTCCTGAAAGCGGCACAGCACGTCCGCGCTCTCGTTGGGTTTCAGTATCTCGCCGCATCCTTTGTCAACTATCTGCATATATATGCCCGTGCTTTTGAAAAAGACGTATTCGTTCTTCTCTACTGAGGTGGAGTCGCCTTGCGCCTTGAACTGTTCTTCGCTGATGGCGTTGATATGGTTCTTTGTGATGTAGTTGGATATGGCGCTCTCTTCGCGTTCTTTCTGCTCGGCGTATGTTTCGGTTTCGGAGCATGAGGTGAGTGCCACCAGTATCATCATGAGAGTGTATAGGGTACACAGTGTTTTGCTTGTCATTGTCTTTGGGTTTTATATTGCGATGCAAAGATACGAAAAAAAAGACAGACGGCGAGCCAAAGCGGGGTAAATAACAGTTAAAAAAATAAAACCGGGCTGCGCAAAGTCTTGCGTAGCCCGGTTTTATGGGGTATGAATGCTGTGGTTATTGAGGCTTGTCCGTAACCTGTCCCCCCGTTGACTGCTGCCGAAACGGTTGTTACAGCTTGCCGGCATATTTGCGGATGGCTTGCCTTACGACGGTCTCCGCCTCGGCAAGAGAGCAGAAAAGTTTGCCGCCGGACGCGTTTTTGTGCCCTCCGCCATTGAAAAATTCCGCTGCCATGAGGTTGCAGGGGAAGTCATCTACGGAGCGGAGGCTCACCCATACAAGGTTAGGCTTCTCCGTGTCTTCCCTTAACGAGATTGACAGTCTGTGCCCCTTAATCTGCAAAGGCATGTTCACCAGCCCCTCGGCGTCGCCTTTTATGAAATGAAACCGTTTCTGATCTTCGCGTGAAATGGTGTAGTATGAGGCTCTGAGTGGTGTCAGTACTTTCAGTTTCTGGTACAGGACGTAGCCGGTAAGGCGCAGTCTGTCGATGCTGAAGACATGGAAGACGTTGCGGTAAATCTTGTCTTTGTCTATGCCTTTGGCGAGTAACAGGGATATGATGTAGAATATTTCCGGCTGTGTTGAGTTGTAGGTGAATCCGCCGGTGTCGGTCATCATGCCTGTATATGCGGTTACTGCCATTTCTTTTGTCATGGCATCGTACCCTCCTGACTGGTATATCAGCCTGAAAACAATTTCGGAAGTGCTTGACAGTTCGGGGTGTGAGATAGTCAATACGGCCTGTATGTCAGGATTAAGATGGTGGTCTATGAGCAGGAAAGGCGCGTTGCTTTTGCGTAGTTCCGCCTCTATTTCCGCTCCGGCACGTGACAATGTGCCGAAGTCGAGGCAGCATATAAGGTCGGCTTTGTGTATGATGTCTTTCGCCTCTGATGTCTTTTTGTCAAAACGCAGTACATTATTGGTTCCCGGAAGCCATTGCAGGAAGTCGGGATACATGTCCGGTACTATCACGGTGACGGCCTTTCCTTGCTGTTCGAGGTATCTTGCCCATGTGAGAGCGGAGCCGAGGGCGTCTCCGTCTGCGTTGATGTGGCAGAAGATAACGACGTTATTGACAGAAGAAACGAGGTCGCGCAGTTGTGCGGCCTCGTTGTTGTTCAATAGGTTTATGTCCATTGTCCGATTAGAAAAGTTTGTTGGGATATACCCCGTCCTCTACCAGTTTGGCTATGCGTGCAACGGTGTCGGGACGGTCTTCAGAGTAAGTCACGCCGAACCATTTGCTTGTCGTGTCCAAGACCTTGCATGTTGCGGTGCCTTCGTTGATGAGCTTGTTCACCATAAGCGGTATGAAGAACTCGGATTTCAGGTTCGCGATGTTGGCCGGATCGGACAGGAATGCCTTGAAAAACTCTTCTGAATGCTGGAAGTAGTCGGGTGTGAAGCCCCACATATTCATGCTGACAGGGCACTTTTCATCTACCGTTACCCATGCGCCGTCATCGGCATTGTTGTCGCGGTAGGCCACCGTGCCGTCTTCCTGGCGCGCTATCTTTGTGCGTTCCACGCAGGTTGTGAGGCATCCGTTTGCGTCTGTTGAGCAGATACCGCGGCTTACTGTGCCGTTCTCGCTGAGCGTATTGCCTACACGGAAGCCCACCATGGCATACTGTCCCTTTGCGTTTTCCGGCAGTTCCGAGAGGAATTTGCCGACAACCATGAATGCGTCCCTGTTGTAGAAGTCATCGCAGTTGATGACGCAGAACGGCTCTTTTATCACATCCTTGCCCATCAGCACGGCATGATTGGTGCCCCATGGCTTCTGTCTTCCTTCCGGAACGGAGAATCCTTCGGGCAGTGCGTCGATGCTTTGGAAGCATAGTTCACACTTTACCTTGCCTTCGTACTTTGACAATATCTGTGTGCGGAACTGCTCTTCAAAGTCTTTTCGTATCACCCATACAATCTTGCCGAACCCGGCTTGTATTGCGTCGTAGATACTGTAATCCATGATTGTCTCGCCGTTCGGACCCAAACCGTCAAGTTGTTTCAAGCCGCCGTAACGGCTGCCCATTCCGGCTGCAAGGAGAAATAGTGTTGGTTTCATAATATTAAGAGTTTAATGTTGAGTATAGTTGATTAGCGGCACAAAGGTAGTTAATTATTCGGAAAAACAACAATAGTTTTCAATTATTAACATTTTCGGCGTCTGTTAGTGCGGTATTTGTAATATATTGTCCTGCTATTTGGCCAAGGGATTCCAACCTTGTGACAGCAGTTCAAACTCGTTTCCGTCCCTTGAGACTAATTGCATGCCGTATTCCTTACGCGTTATGTGGCCTATAACCTTTATGCCTTCCATGTTTTGCAGAACCTCGTTGTCGCCAATCGGGCAGGTAAACAGCAGTTCATAGTCCTCGCCTCCGTTCAGTGCGCACGTTGTTACGTTCATGTTAAGCTCCTCGGCCATTACGGCTGTCTGGTAATCTATCGGCAGGAACTTCTCGAAAATGCGGCATCCTGTACCTGACTGGGTGCATATATGGTGCAGTTCGGATGACAATCCGTCCGAGATGTCCATCATGGCGGTGGGGCGTATGCCTGCCTCTCGCAGCTTGATGAGGATGTCCCCGCGTGCTTCCGGCTGTATCTGGCGCTGTATGAGATATTCTTTTCCCGCGAAATCAGGCTGCCACGCCTCGTCCAGCTGCTTCCTTAAAGCCTCCGTCTGCTGTGGATTCTTCGCTTCTTTAAGTTTCTTCTGTATCTCTTTTACTTGGCTGTAATATACCGATTTCTCGCGTTCCAGCAGCTGAAGACCCATATATGCGGCTCCAAGGTCGCCTGAAACACATATCAGGTCGGTGTCTTTCGCCCCGTTTCTATATATTATATCCTCGGTTTTCGCTTCTCCGATGCAGGTTATGCTGATGGCGAGCCCGGTCAAAGACGATGTCGTGTCTCCGCCTACTATATCCACTCCCCATTTGTCGCAGGCCATACGCAGGCCGTCGTAGAACTCCTCCAGGTCCTCCACTATGAAGCGTTTGGACAGTGCTATGGACACTATCATCTGCCGAGGTGTGCCCCCCATGGCGAAGATGTCGCTGATATTGACCATGGCAGACTTGTAGCCGAGGTGCTTCATGTCAACGTATGTCAGGTCGAAATGCACCCCTTCCATCAGCATATCCGTCGTTACCAGCGTCTCGGTGTCGGGATAATGCAGCACGGCACAGTCGTCTCCAACTCCCTTTACGGTCGATTTGTTCTTGTTCTTTATATCTTTTGTAAGGTGGTCTATAAGCCCGAATTCTCCTAATTTCGCTATTTCCATTTATCGTTGTCTGTCTGTTAGATTCTCTCTATCATTCCTTTCATTATCTCGGTCATCATCGGTTGCGCCTTGTCTGCCGCTTCCTGCACTTCCTCATGCGTGGCTTCTGTCGGGTTATCGGATATTCCCATGTTTGTTATCACGCTTACTCCGAACACCTTTATGCCGCAGTGTCTTGCCACGATAACCTCCGGTACGGTGCTCATTCCTACCGCGTCACCGCCTAAAAGATGGTATGCGCGGTATTCGGCAGGTGTCTCATAGCTTGGTCCTTGCAGTCCGAAATACGTTCCATGCACCACACGTATGCCCTTTTCCTCGGCTATTCCGTCGGCCATGGCTATCAGTTTCCTGTCGTATGCCTCGTGCATATCGGGGAAACGCGGCCCTTGCGGTATGTTCTTCCCGCGCAGCGGATGTTCCGGGAAGAAGTTGATATGGTCGGTTATGATCATCAGGTCCCCTATGCGGAAGTCCTTGTTTGCTCCTCCTGCGGCGTTACTTACGAAGAGAGTCTTTATCCCTAACTCGTACATTACCCTTACCGGGAACGTCACCTCTTGCATAGTGTAACCCTCATAGTAGTGGAATCTGCCTTTCATGGCAAGAATATCCTTGCCGCCGAGCTTGCCGAATATCAGCTTTCCGTCGTGTCCTTCCACCGTAGAGACGGGGAAATGGGGTATTTCCGTATATGGAAACTCATACGTATCGGTTATTTCGGAAGCCAATCGTCCGAGTCCTGTCCCCAGCACTATTGCCACTTGCGGCGCTGTTGTCATCCGTTCTTTCAGCCATGCGGCCGTTTTTTTGATGTTTTCGTACATAGTCGATGATGTTGTTGTTGAACTTATCCCCTTCGTTCAGCATAAAACTGATACGTATTGGCTGTACGTAGGTCTTCTTCCTCACTTCCTCTGACAGTCCGCTTACCGTCTCCAGACGTGTCGCATCCTTTTCCGTGGTGATTATTACGGCAGGTTTTTCCATCATCTTGTATGCCATGTTGATGGCCTCCACGTCCGATGCCGTGAACTGATGATGGTCTCCGAACTGCATCGGCGTTATGCTGCGGCAGTGTCCTTTCAGGTCTTTCACCATCTGTTCCGGCGACGCTATTCCTGTCACAAGCAACACATTCGGCAGGTTTTCCTCCTTTGGTGCGGCTTCACCTTCCTCAAACAACGGTTCAAGCGGGCATTGGTCTATCGTGGTGAAGTACAGCTGCTGGAACGGGAACAGCGCAATGGCTCTCTGCAACACGCGGAAACTCATAGGTTTCAAGTCTCTCGGACATTTCGTTATGATTACGATGTCGGCGCGGTTCTTCCCTTCTTTCGGTTCTCGCAGCCGTCCTGCGGGCAGCAGTTTGTCATATATTATGAGACGGTGATAGTCCACCAGCAGTATGTTCATCCCCGGTTTCACATAGCGGTGCTGGTAAGCGTCGTCCAGCAACACCAGTTGTGTGTCTTGCGTCTCCGGCGATTGCAGCAGGGTTTCTATGCCTTTACACCTGTCAGCCTCCACTGCCACGTGTATGTCGGGGAACTTACGGTGCATCTGGTAAGGCTCGTCGCCTATCTCCGGCATGGTCGTCTCCGCTCCCGCCAGCCTGTACCCCCGGCTTTTTCTCTTGTATCCCCGGCTCAATACCGCCACCTTCACCTTGTCGTGCAGCAGGCTTATGAGATATTCCACGTGCGGTGTCTTGCCTGAACCGCCAACCGTTATGTTACCGACAGAGATGACAGGGACGTCGAATGTCCTGCTCTTTATGACACCGGTGTCAAAGAGCAGGTTCCTCAGCCACACGCCTATGCCGTAAAGCCATGACAGTGGCAGCAGCCATTTGTTTATCTTTATGAAGTCGCCTTCCATCTTTTCGTTCTGTGGTAGTGCCGCATTGGCTTGTTATTGCCTCCCTGTGCCCAGTATTATCTGGCATCGTGCCTGTATAGGGCTCTGTCTTTCCATGCTGCGTATCATGACAAACGGCTCGTACAGCGTGCCGAGTGTCGCACGTAGTTGCTCGTCAAGATTGTTGCCGTTGCCGCCTACTGTCTCCGTCAGTTGTTCCAGCCAACTTGGTGAGGCGGGGTAGGTCACAGTCTCATAATCCTTGGTTTTCGCCAGTTGCGCGGCTTTGGCTATTGCCTCTTTTGTGCCTCCCAAACCGTCAACCAAACCGATTTTTACTGCGTCTGTGCCCAGCCATACACGTCCCTCGGCTATGTTCTTCACGCTGTCTGCCGGCATTTTCCGGCCGTCGGCCACACGTTTGCAGAACAGTTCGTAGCCGCGGTTCACGTATTGTTGCAGCATCTCCTCCTCCTCTGCGTTGAAAGGCCGTGCCGTCTGCATCATGTTGAAGTCGGAATGCGCGTTCGTCTTCACGTTGTCGAACCTCACGCCGAGCTTCTGTGTTATCAGTCCGCTCATGTCGGGAAACGCCCCGAAGATGCCGATCGAGCCTGTCAGCGTTGTCGGTTGCGCCATGATGTGCGTGGCGGCGCATGACAGGTAGTATGCTCCCGATGCCGCCATTCCTCCCATTGACACCACCACGGGCTTGCGTCCGGCCAGTGTCTTCACCGCGTGCCATATCTCTTCCGAGGCGAAAGCGTCGCCGCCGCCGGAGTTGATGCGTATCACCACGGCCTTCACGTCATCGTCTTTTGCGAGGTCTTCAAGGTCCTTCACCATCTTGGGGCTTGTGATTCCCGCGTCACCCGTCACAGCGGCGGCCTCCGGAGCACGAACTATCGAGCCTTCGCAGTAATACACGGCAATCTTCTTGTCGCTCTTCCGGCCGTCGGGATAGTTCCTGTTTATGGTGCTGCACGACACCTGCTCTATTTCTTTGTCACCGTCTATGTTCAGCAACTTCTTCAATTCCGTCTTTACGTCTTCCGCATACAGCGTCTTGTCCACCAGCTTGTGTTTCAGCAGATAAGACGTAGGCATCAGCGCCGCCATCTCGTCCGCACACCTGTTCAGCTCCGCCTTGCCTATGCCTCTCGCCGCGCTTATCTCGCCGGTCACGGTGTCCCATATCCCGTTTATGTATCGTGACACCTGCAAACGGTTCTCGTCGCTCATCCGCTCTTCGGTATATTGCTCCGTGGCGCTTTTGAATTTGCCCACCTTGACCACCTTCATCTTTATCCCGAACTTGGCCATCAGGTCTTTCAGAAACATCGGTTGCGCCGACAGTCCGTGCAGGTCGAGCATCCCCTCGGGGTTAATCCACACCTTGTCGGCCACGGAACAGACGTAATACGCTCCCTGCGTATATTCTTTCGCATAGCTTATTATGAGTTTCTTTTTCGCCTTGGCGCGTTGCAGCGCCTGCCTTATCTCTTGCAGCGACGCGTAGTCTGCGCTCACGAGACCCGCCTCCACATATATTGCGCTTATCTCCTTTGCGTCAGAGGCCTTGTCTATCGCCCCCACTATGTCGTCCAGACCCTGTTGTCCTGCGCCGTACCCCATAACGTCATTAAACGGATTCTCAGTGGTGTGCTCGGTGATGGTGCCCGACAAATTGACTGTCAGCACACTCTTGTCATTAAGGACAACGGTGTCATCGCCGCTTGTCGCTATGATGCACGCAATGGTGGCGAAAGCAAGCAGCGCTATGGTGACGGAGCATATAATGCAGCCTAAAAAAGAGGCGAAGGTGAATTTCAAGAACTGTCGCATGAGATTTTAGAATAAAAAATCGTTGCAAATATACGAAAAATAATTTGAATAACAACTTTTCTGCATATAAATTTAATGCGTAGAGCAAAAAATATTGCGTTATCTACACATTATATAAAAATAAAATACTATCTTTGCAACGAAAATACGGCCGTAGGAAGCTGTTTAGGCGATATTTACGCATACGCGCATGATGGCGTGACCGGTGTGAGGTATCGGGCAATATACTGACTGACTAATTATATTACTGACTATACGATAATGACATTCAGATTCTTGTTATCCTTTTCCTTGCTTTTGCTGGCAATGACGGCAAAGGCGGAAAAATTTGACTTTACAAAGCCGATGGCCGCTTATGACGATGCCGCCGGCTATGGATTCGATGTTGTTGACGCGCCGGTTCTCAACGGCAGGAAAGCGCAGGCAAAGCCTTTTTACTTCTCCGTGAAAGTGCCTGACGGCAATTATCGCGTCACAGTCACCCTCGGCAGCAAGCGTCATGCGGCCGAAACGTCGGTGCGTGCGGAGTCACGCCGTATGATGGTGGAGAAGTGCGTTACGCGCAAGGGGCAGACGGAGATGTTCTCCTTCGTCGTGCACAAGCGCACCCCCGATATTGACGGCTCCAAGAAGGTGCGCATCAAGCCGGGAGAAGTGGGCAGCATGACGTGGGATGATAAGCTGACACTCGAGTTTAACGGTGCCGCTCCGGCGGTGCAGAGCGTGGTCATCGAACCTGACACCGCGGCCGTGACGCTGTTCCTCTGCGGCAACTCCACGGTGGTGGATCAGGGAAGGGAGCCGTGGGCTTCATGGGGACAGATGTTCCCGAGATGGTTCGACACCAACGTCTGCGTGGCCAATTACGGCGAGAGCGGCCTGACAGCCTCCTCTTTCATGGCACAGAATCGTCTCGACAAGGTGCTCGCCATGATGAAGAAAGGCGACTATGTGTTCTGTGAGTTCGGGCATAATGACGAGAAAGAGAAAGGCCCCGGCACGGGAGCGTGGTATCATTACACCGTGGCTTTGAAGAAGTTTGTGGATCGTGTGCGGGAGAAAGGCGGGAACATCATATTCTGCACTCCCACGCAGCGCCGTTTTTTTGAGAAGGACGGCACGCTGCGCAACACACACGGGGAGTTCCCCGACGCCATGCGCGCAGTGGCACAGCGTGAGCAAGTGCCTCTTATCGACCTGAATGCGGAGACGAAAACACTTTTCGAGACAATGGGGCCGGAAGGTTCCAAACACCTGCTCGTCCACTATCCGCTTGGCTCTTTCCCGTGGCAGAACAAGGTGTTTGCCGACAATACCCATTTCAATCCGTTCGGAGCATACGAGGTTTCCAAGCTCGTGGTGATGGGTTTGAAGCGCATATCCTCACCGTTGGTATCGTTCCTGCGCGCCGACTGGCAGGATTTCTCCCCGTCGCATCCAGATGACTGGCAGACCTTCTACTGGCCGCAGTCCCCTCTCTATGACGGCAGGAAACCGGACGGAAATTGATGTCTGCAACCGCTTGGGTCTCACCTGTTTGCAATCGCTGTCGCAAACAGGTGCAGATTACACGGTAAAAGAGTGCCGATTACAGGGTAATCAGGTGCTGATTACGATATGAATAGGTGCTGATTGCATCGCTTGCACGACTTGATGGTGTGAATGTTGTTGCGGCTATGTCACAATGATAATGCTACAGGCGGCAGAAGTCCTGAAAGGACGTAAGATGTAAGCCCAGGGTATAACCCTGGGAATATGGAAGTAACCCGCAAAATGTCTAAGAACCCCAACGCCGTAGGCGAGGTGACCATCGGTCACCGAGGGGTGATAACACCCAATCATAAATAACACCATTAATAAGAAGCAACGGACGCACCAAGGTACGTCCCTACGGATAAACTGATAACCAACAACTAATAATTCATAACTAACTATACATTCATAAAAATGAAAAAAAACTATCTATCTTTACTAATTCTGATGATGTTCTTCGCTGTAACATCGTCCGCACAACGCGCCGTTGACAAACTCGACCGAGGGCTTGTCGCCGTGAAAACCACGAAAGGCGTGTTTGTGAGCTGGCGAATACAGAGCGAGGAATATTACGGGGTAACCTACAATCTCTACCGCAACGGTACGAAGATTGCCGAAAAACTCAAGACATCCAACTACACCGATGCTGCCGGTACTACGTCAAGCACGTATCAGGTGGCCGCCGTTGTGCGTGGCGTGGAACAGGCAAAGACTGCCGCCACATCTACATGGGCAAACGACTACATGGAGATTGTGCCGAAACATCCTGCGGCACTCACATCCACCTACATCCCGAACGATGCCTGTTGTGCGGACGTTGACGGCGATGGCGTTGTGGAAATCCTCCTAAAATACACCAACAAGGAAGAACAAGACGCTTCTTTCCCAAAGGCCGGCAATAACGGAGAATACTCTCTCTTCGAGGTGCTTAAGCTCGACGGCACGGTGTTGTGGTGGGTCAACTGCGGCCCGAACATGGGTGACTTCCAGAACAACGAGCAGAACATCGTAGGCTATGACTGGGACCTTGACGGCAAGGCCGAGGTGGTGATGCGTCTTTCAGAGGGTGCTACCATACACTATGCCAACGGCGACACATATACCATAGGTGCTGACGGCAAGAACGGTACAGCTTGGACAAACTACCGCATACCGAAAACAGGCGGTACGGAATGGTTCACTCATTATGGAAATGAGTTCCTGCTCTACTGCAACGGTTCCACCGGTGAGCCGTATCAGTGCATGGAATACCCGTTGAAGCGTTTGGAAGCCGGTGAGACTGACTTGAATAAGGCATGGGGCGACGGTTACGGCCATCGCTCAAGCAAATTCTTCTTCGGCGCGCCTTACCTTGACGGACGCAAGCCGAGCATCTTCCTCGGACGCGGTATCTATACACGCCATAAGTTCGTTGCGCTTGACGTGAACCCGGAGACGCACGAACTGACAACACGCTGGAGATGGACGAACAATCAAAAAGGCTCACCATGGTATGGACAGGGTTACCACAACTACTCCATCGTAGATGTCGATTGGGACGGACGCGATGAGATAGTATGGGGCTCCATGGTCATCGATGATAACGGCAAGGGCCTTTCCACCACAGGACTGGGACATGGTGACGCACAGCATCACGGCGATTTCAACCCTTACGTGCGTGGACAGGAAGGCTTCTTCTGTAATGAGGACAGGCCGAGCAACAACTATCGTGACCTCACCACGTCAAAGATATACCACCGTGCAACGGGCAGCAATGATGACGGACGTGCCATAGCCGGTAATTTCAATAATGTCTATCCCGGCGCGATGGGCTTCTCTGCACATGATGATGCCATCAGCTGTGTTACAGGAGAGGCTGCCGGCACAAAGACCGGTGTGGGCATGAATTTCAACACCTATTGGGACGGTGACCTCTGCGAGGAAACATTCAATGGCGGTATTAATACGCCTGGCTATATATATAAGTATGGTAGTGATTCTGCGATAAAGGAGTTTGCAGGATCAATTACTAACAATCATTCAAAATCTACGCCATGTTTCAAGGGCGACATACTTGGCGACTGGCGTGAAGAGTTTATCATGCGTACCGCCGCCAACAACATACGCATCTACACCACAACCATCGAGACACCGTGGCGTAACTACTCGCTTTGGTATGACCACCAGTACCGTAACGGTATGGTATGGCAGATGTGCGGTTACAACCAGCCGCCTCACGTGTCATACTTCCTCGGCGAACTGGAAGGCATCACGCAGGCACCGCCGTCACTCGGCATGACCGGACGCACGGAGATAGCCAACGGCCAAACAATCTCCGCCAAGGAGGGTGACATCATTACCTGTGAGACCAACGACATGACGGTTACCGTGGCAGACGGCGCTACACCTTATATATATATAGACAATGCTCCGTCATGGACACAGGGCTCCGCTCCATCGGAGGCGACAGCCGCATCATATCCCATCAACACCACTTATTATACCCACACCCTCAAGGGCGGGGCGTTTGCGGGTGAGATGCGTCTTGTGAAGCAAGGCGAGGGCATACTCGTGCTGCCCGACGTGACGCAGCTGTATAGTGGTTCTACGGATGTATGGGCGGGCACGCTCTCTTTCAACGGAACGTTGCAGAACTCGCGCCTGTGGCTGAACCGCCTGACAACACTTGACACTGACGGCGGCAAGTTCATGAAAGGCATACAGGCAGACTATGGCGCCGTGATACGTCCCGGCGGCAAGGAGGCGAAGGCCGCTTCACTCACCACCGACTCGCTCATCCTTAACTTCGGCGCGGTTTGTGAGCTCGACATTTACAGCGACGGATTCGCCGCTGACCAACTGAACGCCAATGTTCTCAAGATAGAGAAGAAGGTATGGCCTAACGGCGGAGGCCCGGAATACGATACTCCGGTATTCCGTATCAACGCTCATGCGGCCGCCGGTGCCGCTGCTATTGCCGACGGCAAATACTGTCTTGGCGCTGTAGCCAAGATAGATGGCGACCTTGCCAACATAATGATAGAAGGTCTTACACACCAGAAAGCGTCACTCTCATGCGAGGATGGCAAACTGTACCTTAACGTGCAGAGCTACGAAGGCGCGGACATGACATGGGTAGGCGACAAGAGCGGTAACTGGAATCTTGACAACGAGGCCAACTTCAAGTCTGACGAGACAGGCGAAGCCGTCAAGTTCGTTACAGGTTCAAATGTCACATTCGACGACAACGCCAACGTGTTCACTGTCAAGGTGGATGGCAAAGTCGCTCCCGCCTCTGTCACTTTCAACAATACCAAGGCTTACACCGTTACAGGTGACAGCATCATCGGTGGTGGCGATTTGACAAAATCCGGTATTGGTACGGTGACGATAAATAACATAAATCATATAGGTAACACCGTGATAAGGGACGGTGCGTTGTATGCAAGTTCATTCGCCAACACTGTCGGCAGCGATTTCGGTTCGCTTGGTGACATCAGAAAGACCATCACATTACTTGATAGAGGTGCACTTGGTGTTTCTGCATCTACAACCAATGGTCAGAGACTCATTGTTGGCGAGGGTAGAATAAATGTTGGTAATGGCGCTACATTGACTCAGAGTGGTGATATAGCCGGACAGACGGGAATGCAATCCGCTCTCACAAAGATTGGTGCGGGAACACTCACATTGCCTGGAAATATCTCTGTAAACAAGCTGATAATACAGGCCGGTACAGTGAACACTGTAGAGAAAAATGGTGTCAATATGCTTCCTGCTACGGTAGAGTTTACGGGTGGTTCTCTTGTTGACACAAACAGTGAGGGTAGTTACTCCAGCAACAACGCTAATTTTGTGGTAGCATCCGGTCAGACCGGTGCACTTACTATGGATCCGCGTTGTAATTATACTGGTACATTGACAGGCGCGGGAACGTTCACAGTGACGGCTGGTGGCGTACGTAATTATGTTGACGGCAACTGGAGCGATTTCGAGGGAGAGTTGGTGGTGAAATCAACCAAACGCGGCACATACGATCCTATGTTCTTTTGGAACAACAGTTACGGAATCCCTAATGCTACACTTAATGTGGCTACGGGGTATGTTTTTGACAATAATGGGAAAAATGTTTCCGTGAAAATGCTTAAAGGAACCGCATCCGCATCCGGTACACTGCAAGGTTCAGGTACATATATCTTTGGTGAAAACTGCACAACTGCCTTTACTCCTTATGCTTATATTACCAGTCCGATTATACTTCGTGGTAGTGAGGGATGTGAAATGCGTGTCTCAACCACTACGGTAGGGCGTATTTCAAATGCCATTGCGGTGGAGGCTGGCTCGTTGAGATTCAATAGCGTAGAGTCAAATACTAATATGTGTAATGGCAGCAAACTTGTCACGGTGACAGGTACCGGCAAGGTTTATGGAACGCGTGCACGCTTCTTTGGAGTGCAGGCATCTGCTGGTGGTACATTCTCCATCACGGGTACATCCGACGCCCCTACAACCATACAGAATGGTGGAGGCGTAAGCAGAATTGGCAATGGCGGAATCTTTGACTTCAAAATAAAGTCTGCGTCTAACTACTCACGGTTTATATGTTCAGGATACTTGCAGTTTCAGACAGGAGCTGTATTGCAGGTGCGTTTTGATGATGCCTATACTCCGGTTATCGGTGACACCTTTACACTTTGGACGGCCGGCAGCGTGATGGGATGCACATCCACCAATATTAGCCTCGTTTTGCCGGAACTGCCGGCAGGTATGGTTTGGGACGATTCCAAATTGTACAATAAGGAGGGAGTACTATCCATCACTGCGGGAACGGCTGTTGGTGCGTTACCGGCTGATGCAAATCTTATTGCTGATGTCGTGGCTGTTGATGGGACGGTAATAGCACGCATCAATACCACCAAAGCAACACTGAATGCTGATGTGCGTAAAGTTGCTGGTGTCGCCGGAACGTATGTTCTTCATTTCGTTTCCGGGACGTCTTCCAAAAACATGACAGTTGTTGTTAAATAAGGTAGCCCTGGATACAGGCTCATATTCATATTGTGGTGGTCTAAAACCTTAGCGGGTTTTGGACCACCTTGTTTTGTTCGTTGTCGTCGGTGCAAAAGCATGACAGGGATGTTGCTTGCCGTTGCTTTTTTGTTAAATTTTAAGGTTAAGGCGAAAAATGTTTTTGAAATATTTGTATATGCGAAAAAAATAACGTAACTTTGCAGTATTATCAGATAACTAACTATATTTTCACTAAAATAAGAAAAAAAGAAACCATATTCTTTCTGGTGCTACACGGTGTTAGGGGATATTAACTCCATTGGTTTCTTTAATATAATTTTGTATACTACACTATATCTAACCTTCCCTCAATTAAATGGAGTTATAAGGGACAATATTAACTATCAACGCTATGATAAGAAAATTACTTTCGGTATCTATGCTGGCAGCCTTTGCGTTGGGAGCCAACGCTTATGGCGTGGATGAATTCGTATATACGAAGACTGCCAAGTACCAGATTCTGGGTGACAACATCGTACAGAACGGTAAGTTCAATCAGGGTGCCACCGGTACTGACGGATGGCTGGCAACAGATGCTTCCGCTGCACCTCTTAGTCAGGTGTTTGCTATGAAGACGGGTGGGCCTAATGGCTCTAATACACAGGAGGTGCTTTCTGGGCAGACGGCTCTCACAGCCGGTATGTATCAGTTGTTGCCTATTGAAGCAGGTGGTACCTATGTGGTTACACTTCGTGTCATGGGAACAGTTGCGGGTTTTACGGACCTTGATCTTACGGGTGGCAACACCAATTACATTAATGCCTATTACAACACTGATGGTTCCCTTGCCACAGTAGAAACCGTAAAAAACGCAAGTAATCAAGACGAAGTCCATCTCCTTTATGGTGAAGGTGGCGTGAGCGGTGGTTATGGCTTCAGTTTTTCCGCAGACGGTTTCACTGAGGTTTCTTTTGCTGTTGAGGCTCCCGCAGACGGATTTATTGTTGTTGATTTCCGTGGACTCAATGAAGGGCTTGAAATAGGCGATGTGGAGTGTCATCTTGCACAGTCTGTTGCGGATGAACGTGTCGCTGAGCGCCGTCTTGCCTACATTCAGAAATTCTTGGATGCATACAATCTCACCGACAAGGAACTTTTCCCTGATGTGCAGGAGACAATGAATGGGCTTAAAGAGGTCATAGGAAATGCAGAAACTACGGCAGAAGATATGGCTGTTGCTTTGGAGAACCTTAACAGTGCGTGGAACGAATTTACGGCTGCCAGCTTCTCTAATATTATAGACATTATTCCACCGATTACCGGTAGTGTGTCTTCCGGTAATACGTATTCTGCAAACTGGGGTAATTGGACAGGCAAATACAACAAACTTAATGAAAACTTTCCAAAGGATCGTGCACCTTGGACATGGAATACCGACCGTTGGCACTCTAAGAGTACAAGTGCAGGAGCCCCGATGGGTATCCAATGGCAGCGTGGTGCTGCTTTTGAGTGGGATAATATCGCTACTTTGACGACTACATTGTCTGCCGGTAAGTATTATTGGGGATGTTCCGGTGACGGCGGCATGATGACCCTTAACAAAATTCGTTGGGCTCGCTCATGGGCACAGGAATGCGCAAATACTGAGTTCTTCTTCAATGGTGACACTACTGATGTCTTCGTACTTGATCCGGCTGTAAGGAATGACTATGTTTATGCTTTTGAATTGACGGAAGAAAAAGAGATTACTCTTGGCATACGTTGTAACACGAGCCTTGCTGTAGCTGACGGTTTCGATGTGAACTTCTATGATCCTGTACTCTTCAAAGTGATTGAGGACGGTCAGCTTACTCCTGAACAAGAGGCATATCTCAAAAGAGTTCAGACACAGATGGAAGCTTTCAAGGGACGCCTTGACTTAGCTAACCAATACCTCGCAGACGATCAGGTTCTTATGCCTTGGAGCAAGGAGGAACTGAATGCTGGTGTGGAGCTGGCACAGGCACGTTATGACGAGTGGGCAGCCCTGTCACAGGATGACATCCTTGCCTATATGGAAAATTATCAGGATTTTGACAAGACTGTGATGGAGGATGGCGTACGTTATATAAATAACAATTTCATCACTCCGTTTGTTAAAAAGAATTCTCCTCTTACGGATATGCCTGTGGCTATCGAGGCTGCCAAGACTACACAGGCAGAACGCATTTACGGCTCTTCTACCAAGATGCTTGAACTGACTGAAAAGATTTCTGAGGCTCAGGCTATGTATGAGGCTAAATTGCTCGTTCCATTCTCTGTTGAGGATTCGCTTGCTCTCGTAAATGAGAAGAAGGAACTTGAGGACTTGGTTGCAGAGTTTATGGTAGCTGTTGTCAAGACCAGCCTTGTTGATATCGACTTTGGCACACAGAATGCACCGGTATCATTTGTTACAGTTGAGGACCCGAACCAGGAGATTGAAACCTATTACACAATTACAGGTACAAAAGGTACAATGAAGTTCTCTGATATCACTGGTGGTACTTGCTATGCGTTGGGTTATAATAATACAGACTCTCTCGGAATTCTTCGTGTAGGTAACAGTGAGGCTATAGTTGAGTTTGCAAATCCTGACATGAAGGCATCTGACATCATTAACATACAGTTCGATATGTACTACGGTAACCTGATAAAGAGAAACTGTGGTTTCTATGTCCGCTCTGCTGATGATGAGAATATCTGTGGTCTCTACTGCTCTAAATATAGTGGTACAGCAGATTATAATTCATTCGATATCGACTTCAACGGTAAGATTTCTGCCGTAGGTTCAAAGCCGGCTTCTAACGCCGCTATTGCAGCAGAAAGCAACAGGACTCACTTCAATATTGTACTTGACTATGGCGCTAAGGTGATGTACTGCACAACAAGTGGAAGTAAAGGCACTGTAACAACAGAGAGCAAGCCTCTTGACGCTATCTATCCAGCTAAGTTCGTCATTGCTTCTAACTATGACAATGCAGACCGTCGCAGCTGGTTCGACAACCTTGTTATTGATAACATTCCTGCTGAGCCTACTGCTGTTCAGGGTGTGGAGGCTGTTGCTCCTGAAACTGCAGACAACGCTATATACAACATTGCCGGTCAGCAGATTTCTACTCCTGCAAAGGGTCAGATCTACATTAAAAACGGCGCAAAGTTCGTTAAGTAATTAGTTCTCGACATAGAAGAATAATATTATTATCCCATCCGCCTTTCTGGCGGGTGGGATTTTTATTGAGTATGCACGGCTTCTTGCAATAATCTGTATTGCCAATGCCTTGTTGTTGCAGCTGGATGCCGTGCCTACTGTTGTATGAGAAGTGTTACATCGTTTTTTACAGTGGTTGTAACCTTCATTCGTGAATATTGCAATATTTTCTTTGTTTATGTGCCCAGTGTTTTCCTCTTTATCCCTATAAATGCTCCGTATGTTGGGAGATATTAAAAATATTATGTTAAAAAGTTGCACGTTCCAACTTTTTTTTGTTATTTTGCAAATTGAAACAAAGTGAACTTATGTGCAGTCTTTGTGCTATTATATATAACTGACTGATTATTAAAATAAATGAATAACTAACTATATCAATCTTTATGAAAAAACTCATTTTAAGTGTCTCTCTCGTATGTCTTGGAATGATGTCTTCATGTCAGAAAGACGAGCTTGTCTCTGAAGACGTTAAACCAGAGTGGGTTGGCGAGAGCATCTATGAGGAACTCCGTGGCGGCACTCATCTGTCAGGTACGTTCAATACGTACTTGAGGCTGATTGACGATTTGGGGTATGCAGAGGTGCTTTCTCGGACAGGTAGTAAGACTGTCTTCCCTGCCAACGATGAAGCGTTCGAGAGATTTTTCAAAAAAAACTCCTATGGGGTGTCCTCTTATGAACAGCTTACGGAGAGTATGAAGAAACAGTTGCTGTATGGTTCTATGTTTGACAATGCCATGCTGGCGCACATGCTGTCTAATGTATCAAAAGATGAAAACAGCGTTGATGTTGGTGTAGCGTTGAAACACGAGTCCAATATTTCTGTGACGGATAGTATCACAACGATATTGAACGGAGCGCTTATGCCGCAGAACAATACCTATTGGGACGGTTATCGTTCTAAGGGTATCAGCGTGGTGATGGATGCAACAAAGCCAATGGTGGTGCATTTCACCGGCAGGCAGATGAATCAGAACAATATTACGAGTACGGGTGTAGATTGTGACTTCGGCATCCTTCGGGGAGAAAAGATAGGGGCGTCTGTAAATAATTCAGATACTGCTTACATATTCCAAACGAGGATTGTTAATCAGGACGTGACATGTACTAACGGATATATGCATCAGGTGCAGGACGTACTTGTGCCTCCCGGTAATATTGCAGAGGTGTTGCGCAAAGAGAGTAATACCAAGCTGTTCTCGCGTATATTGGATTATCATTGTGCTCCGTACTATGATGGCAAGACGACGAACGACTATAATTCATGGGCGCGGCAGAATGGCTATCCTACAATAGATTCCATCTTTCAGGTGCGCTACTTTACCGGTGGGCGCTCACAGAATGGACAGCCAAATATAGAAGATCCATCAAAGGCTGCTGTTCCGGCTGATAAAAGATTGGCTTGGGATCCAGGTTGGAATCAATACTATCCTTCTTCTGAGACTTCAAAAAGTCTTGCTGATATTGGCGCAATCTTAGTGCCTACTGATGAGGCTATCGAAAATTATTTTCTCCCCGGCGGTAGTGGAGCTTATTTCATAGAACTGTATGGGTCACACCCCAATACAAAGGAGAATTTGCCATATAACCTTGATGACCTCTTCAACAACGGCAATGGCGTGCTTACCTCTTTCGTGAATAACCTTATGCAGAATTCATTTGTCAACTCTGTGCCCAGTAAGTTCGGATATATCATTCACCAGGATGGATCCGGCGAGTTTATGGGACTTAAGTTGAGCGATGTGAATACTGTGGACGGCAAGTATGACATCGTGGTGGCCAATAATGGTGTTGTATATAAGATGAAAGAGATGATTGCTCCTAACACGTATCAGTCAGTGATTGGTCCGGCTCTCATTTATCCCGATATGTCTGTTATAGGATACTTTACAAGGGATAGGACGACAGGATCACAGGCTTCCATCTTCGGAGCTGATATGTATTACTATCTGATGGCCATGCAGGCTAACTACATCTACTTCATTCCTTCTGACCCCTCTGATGATCCTAATAAGGGTCTCGGCCTGCGTGGCAGTTTCATTGATCCGGTGTCGTTAGGCTCAAATCCGCGCGCTCTTGAGTTCTACTCTCATGTGGATCCGATTCCGGGCACAGACCGCACACAGACTTTATATGGTGTGAAAATTCATCCGTATAATAAGACGACGGGTGATATCGACTACACGCAGACCATACAGGATATTCCGAATATCGTGTCCTCTACTAATACCTCTGACTATGCACCACAGGTGTACGATATGTTGAATTACAACACTATCGTGCTTGATGAGGGTGAGGAAATAGTAAACCATTATTATCTTACAAAGCATGGCGGCGCGGTGCGTATCACTGATTTCCATGTGGATGAGTTGAATGGCACATTTACTGGCACTGTATGTGGTGGTGCGCAGATTGACAACAATGCCACTCCGGCTCATATAAAGCAGGGATGGAAAGAGAAGAACGGTTGGGCGTTCCGTCTGGATAATGTCATCCAGCCGTCTGTCACCAGTGTCAGTTCTCTGTTGAGCAGCCATCAAGATCGTTTTAGCGAATTCCTTGACCTCTGTGCAATATTCGATGATACGGATGTGTTGGAGTGGGCAGGCATAAGTGGTACGGCACCGGAGACGGGTGGCACGGCACCGCAGGCGAGGTATATCGTGTTCTCCGGTAAGGGTGGCAAAGCCCTTGATATGAATGTAAATTTCTTCAATGGATATAATTATACGTTCTATGCTCCTAACAATGATGCTATGAATATAGCATTTGCCAAAGGATTGCCTACATACGATCAGGTAAAGGCTATATATGATAAGTATAGTGGGGCAGAAGGCACTATTCCTGATGACGAAATCACGGAGGCTAAGGCTGAGGTTCTGAATATGCTCATTGCTTTGCGCGCTTTCGTACGTTACCACTTCCAGAATAATTCTGTGTTTGCTGATAATAATGTACCGCAGGTTAAATACCAGTCTCTGTATTCTTCTGATCTCGGTATTCCTGTAAATATCACAGTACAGAGTAGAAACGGACGCCTTTCCGTGACGGATGCATGTAAGACGATAACAATTGACGCTGCCGACAATACAAAACTTGTCAATAAGATGACTCGTGATTATGAGTACAATACGAATAAAGAGTCTGCAACGTCAATAGCGGTATCTTCTTTTGCGGCGATGCATGAGATAGATGAGCCTCTCTGCTACAATGCTAATGGCCGTTATGATGCAGCTTGGAGCACTTCAGAGAAAAGGGTTGCAGCAGCCAAGAACTATAAGCAATTACTCATTAAGGCTAATAACTATAAAGACTAAATATTATGTCAAGAACAAAAGCAATACTGATTTTCCTGCTATGCGTTGTAGCACAATCCGCTTTCGCGCAGGGTAGGGTCATATCAGGTACGGTGGAAGACTCCATGGGTCCTATCATGATGGCCAACGTCGTGGAGCGCGATGCTAACAACCGTATTGTCAGCGCTGTACAGACTGATATGATGGGTAACTTCTCCATGGAGATAAAAAGCCCAAAGAATAAACTTGTCATCTCGTATGTGGGTAGCAAGACCAAAACGATAACGATTGGTGACGAGACGACATTCGCCATAAAACTTGAGGATGAGAATACAACTCTGAAAGAGGTGACAGTAAAGGGACGTCGTACGAGTTCCGGCGGACTTAGCATTCCTAAGAAAGAGATAACAACTTCACAGCAGACGTTTGATCTTTCAGAGGTGGAAGGTATGGCGTTCACCTCTGTCGATGAGGCTTTGCAGGGTGAGATCGCAGGTTTGGATATTGTGGCGAACTCCGGTAACCTTGGTTCCGGTACGTCGATGCGTTTGCGTGGTGTATCTACTATCAATGGTAACGCTGAACCGCTTATTGTTGTGGACGAGAAGATATTTGATAACCCTGATGAATCTTTCGACTTCACTAACGCAACGGAAGATGACTATGCTTCATTGCTCTCCGTGAATCCTGAGGATATTGCCAAGATTGATGTCTTGAAAGATGCTTCCGCTACTGCCATTTGGGGTTCCAAGGGTGCCAATGGTGTGATAAGCATTACGACGAAGCGTGGTACCCGCGGCAAACCGCGTGTGAATTTTTCTTACAAGTTTACTGGTACATGGCAGCCGGAAGGATACACACTGCTCAATGGTGACGACTATACCATGATGCTTAAGGAGATGTATTACAATCCGAGCCAGTCGAATAATGCTACTTCTACTATAAGGGAGATAAACTATGATAAGTCATGGGCGGATTATGAGAACTGGAACAACAACACAGATTGGGTGAAAGCCGTGCAGCAGTTCGGACAGCTCCATTCTTACAACCTCAGTATCACCGGTGGTGGCCAGAAGGCGCAGTTCCGTATTTCCGGTGGATATGATCATCAGACAGGTTCCATCATACAGCAGAAACTGGATCGTCTTACCACACGTCTTGTGCTCGACTATAACGTGTCTGATCGTATCCGTTTTTCCACAAACTTTGCATTGACATATACGGATAATCTTCAGAACTATGCTGACTTGCTCAACAAAGCTCAGAAGATGGCGCCGAATATGAGTATATACCGCCAAGATGCTGACGGCAATGATACTGATGATTTCTATATCATGAACAGGTATGTCAAAGGTAAGACACCGTACGATGGAAACTACTCTTCCCTACAGTTTGACAAAATACGTGAGTTGGGCAATCCTGTGGCTTACTCAGAGATGTCATGGAAGGAGGATCAGACATATCGTATCACTCCGGATTTCACCATTAAGTATGATCTGCTTGGTATAGAGTCTGGCCAGCATCGTCTGACTTTCAACGGACGTGTCGATTTTGATATTTACGCCCGCTCACTTTCGTCATACGCAGCTGCCGGATTGACGAATAATGAATGGAACGGAAACAAAGATTATAATACAAGCGACAAGACTGAGAGCAACCGTCTTAGAATTGGGGGACGTGCGGAATTGGTCTTCACACCTTATTTTAATAACGAGGATTTGTCATTCACCATGCTCGCCCGTTATGAAATGAGCACGCAGAAGAGTAATACGCAGTATGTGCGCCAGTATAGCTTGCCAGATGGTATCACGTCACCAACAGTGCCAGGCGGCGTACACAGTCTCAGTAGTAGTAACTCCGAAGCTAACTCTCAGAACTGGATTACGAATATGCACTTCTCTTACAAGGGTAAGTACAGTTTAGGTTTCTCACTCCGTGCTGACGGTGACTCTAAATTCGGTCCTAAGCAGAAGTGGGCATACTTCCCCGGTGTGTCAGCACGTTATAATATTTCCGATGAGAAGTTCTTTGAGCCAATGCTTAAGGTTGTGTCTATGCTTGGTCTCCGTGCGTCATGGGGTATTGTAGGTAAGGCACCGGATGCGGATTACCTTTTCTATAATAATTATATAACTGCAGGCAACTACAACGGTAATGAGGCTTATAAGATGGAGAGTCTGAAACTCGATGATTTGCAGTGGGAGAAGACCACATCATATAACCTCGGCTTTAACCTCGGTTTGCTTAACGACCACATAGAGATAGACTTTGACTATTACCACAAGAATACAAAGGATTTGTTGCAGTCAAATGTTACCATGCCGTCAACAACAGGTTACTCAAAGTTGCTTTGGCAGAATGTGGGAAGTATGACCAATGAGGGTTGGGAACTTAACTTTAACGCTAAGAATTTCCTTACTATTGGCAAGTTGAAGATCAGTGCAGGATTCAACCTCGCACAGAACACCAACGAACTGACGGAGCTGGACGACCGCGTGCTGAGTTCTGTTAACGGAGATTGGACAGCCACAAACCGTGGTACTTCAAAGAAATCCAATTCTTATATGCAACGTGTGCAGGTAGGTAATTCTCTCGGCTCTATATATGGATTCCGCTACAAGGGAGTGTATAATTATGGATATGACTGGCTTCTCAACGAACGCACGGATAAAAAATGGACCGATGAGCAGTTTGAGGCGGAAATAAACTCTATGCTTGCGTCAGGAAAGACATTACCTGTTGCAGTGGGCAAAGATGGAAAAGTAATCATGCAGTCTGACGGTCGGCCACAGCGCATGGTTTACAACTATGACTCAGAACAGGGGACTAAAACTTATGAGTTCCAGGGTGGTGATGCAATGTATGAGGATATTAATCATGATGGACAGATCAACAACCTCGACATCGTTTATCTCGGCAACAGTCTTCCGAAGATAAGCGGCGGTTTCAACCTTGGCTTTACATACGGTCAGTGGAATCTCAAGGCTCGCTTCATGTTCCGCGCCGGTAACAAAGTCGTGAACCTTGCACGTATGAACCTTGAGTCAATGTCTTCTGCATATAACCAGTGCGCTACTGTGAATCACCGTTGGCGTACGGATGGTAATGGTGTGACAGAGACAGTGCTGCCACGCGCCATGTATGTAAGCGGAGACAATTCTGCTTATAACTTCCAAGGCTCTGATCGTTATGTGGAGGATGGTTCTTTCCTGCGTTTCCAGAATTTGCAGATAGGATACAACTTCGAGAAAAAACGTCTGAAATCTTTGGGACTTAACGAACTGAAGTTCTATGTGACAGTGAACAATCTCTTCTGCTGGACGAAGTATTCAGGCGTTGATCCGGAAATCTCCACTTCTGGATGGGGACCAGCATTTGATGACTCACAGACACCACGCTCAAGGTCATTCACAGCAAATATCAACATAGGATTCTAATTTTGACAAGATTATGAAGAAAATACTATCAATAATATTAGGAAGTTTTGCCCTTGTGTCTTGTGTTGACACAGTGCTCCTGCCGGACGACAAGACTGTGGAGGAGGATTTCTGGCAGACTAAGAGCGATGTAACATCCATGGTCAATGGCGCTTATGCTGCCATGGCATCTGCCAATGTGCAGAGTCGTCTCATTGTGTGGACATCACGTGCCGATGAACTCCTGCTAAACACATCGCTCAAGGATGAGACTAACATTTCGGAGTTGAACCAGATTTCAACTGCCAACATTACAACAACTAACTCTTACAACAGTTGGGGTGACTTGTATTCTGTAATAAATACTTGCAACCTTGTTATCAGCAAATCAGAGTCAGTGATGGACATTGACCCGAACTATCTTGTAGGCGATCACCTTAATACTATCGCGCAGATGAAGGCGTTACGTTCCCTCTGCTATTTCTACTTGATTCGTGTGTTCCGTGATGTACCTCTGATACTGGAACCATACAAGGAAAGTTCACAGGAGATGAATGTACCGCAGTCTGCTCCATCTGTTGTCCTTGACCAGATTATTGCTGACCTTGAGGAGGTGAAGAACAACACTCTATCCTCACAGGCTGTGTCAGGATGGGAACGTTGTGGTTATATTACACGTGATGGCGTGTACGCTCTTCTTGCCGACGTATATCTTTGGAAAGCTTCCGTTTATGGAGACGAGGCAAGTTATGACAAGTGTATCGAGTGCTGTAACGTTATTCGCGGCAACCGCAGCAGTGTCTCCAACAGACAGCCGATTTCTGGCTCTGCTGCCGATTTTGATGATGATGGTTATGGGCTGCAACAGTATTATAAATGGTATGATGACCTTTGGGGTGGAGTAACTTTGGGAAATGGTGACGAGTCTTTGTTGGAGTTACAGTACACAGACAATAGTTCTTTGTGCCATATGTATTGTCGCTATAAAAAGGATTCTCCCGCTGCTTACTATTTTGCAACAGAGGCTTATTCTAAGATTAGTGCGGATGATAATCATGTGTTTAACCATGCCAATTATATAAATGATGTGCGTGGATTTGAAAGTGTAGGTTACTTTAATGGCGCTGGTGATGAAGGGTTCAGAGTGCGCAAGACGGTTGCCCAAAAGGGACTTACGGAGCAGAACAAGGCACCAGTGGCAGAAGAGGCTACATTGCGTGCACATGACAAATACGACAGTAACTGGATTATCTACCGTGTTGCTGATGTAATATTGATGAAAGCGGAGGCCCTTGTGCAGAAAGCCAAGTTCCGTGCAGATGCCAATGCCACTCTTGTGGATCAGATTGCTGCCGCCACAACGGCGCAAGACTCTTTGAGGCTTGCCAACGAGTTGCAGGCTGTTAACATTGCTGTTGCAGCTACAAACATCACTGCTGCGCATCAGGTGCAGATTATAGCAACCCGTGCCATGACAGATGCCAACCTGCAAACCATGGTTGATTCTACAAAGTATGCTGTATCGTCAACACCTTACAACGGTTCGGATCTTGTCGCTTTCGTGCGTACGCAGGTAAATGCTTTCAATAATTTCAGTTCGCAGGCTTCAGAGCTTGAAGCGCTCGTACTTAACGAGCGTGCACGTGAGTTGTGTTTCGAGGGCAAGAGGTGGTTTGATATGTTGCGATACAACTATCGCCATGCAACGGGTGTGAATTATTCTACTATCCTTGGGATGCAGGGTGGCGCATACGCCAGAAACTATGATGTCATGCTGAGCCTTATTGCCCGTAAGTATAATGACGGCAGTGGTAATGCTGTCTCTGCGAAGATGCAGACAGAGCCTTATCTTTATATGCCGATACAGCAAAGTGAGGTAGAGGTCAATTCGGCACTCATACAGAACCCCGTTTATTTCGACGATTCCACGACATCGAGAAATCCGTGATTGCCCATTAGTTTATATAAAGTGACAGTTAACACTTACAATAAAGACAAACACCTATATTTATTATGAATAAGAATATAATTAAGATAGCACTTGGCACGGTGTTGGGTATGACCGTAACTCTGACATCATGTAACAAGGAGCCGGATGAGTCCAATCTCTACACTTTTACGGGACAGACTATTCAGGACTACCTTGAAGCCAATGATTCTGTCTTCCATAAGTTCAATGTCATTATGCAGCGTGCCGGTTATGACCGCATGATGGCTACATGGGGGCAGTACACCTGTTACGCACCGGTAAATGGTGGTGTGGACAGATATATTGACAGCCTGTATAACGACCCTTTGGCTAAGGAGGAGCACAATGGACTGACAGAGAACAGTGTCTATGGACTCTCCGATGAACAGTGCAAGGAGATTGCAAGGTATCATCTCTCTGCTATGTCATATGATTTCGTTGAGGATCTCAGTTCGTACAGCGGTAAGGAGATAACGACAATGATGAACACTCCTTTCATTTCAAAACTTGGTGATGACGGTCTGGTGCGCTTTAATGATGTCGCTGTGGTTACCGGGCAGCAATCCGATGGCGAATTGACAAATGGCAATCTTTACACCATTACGGATGTGATACCACGTACCACACAGGTCGTATCGGAAGTGTTTGAGAGACATCCTGAATTTTCACTCTTCTTGGAGGCTCTCACTACCTGTGGATTGGCAGACTCCATTGCTGTAAGCCAGAAATTAAACGATGACGGCACGCCTAAGTCTTACACTTTGGACAACATCAATGGCCGTCCGGGTTCCAGTATGGCAAACGGACAGTATTATGTTCCTACCGAGTGCAAGATAAAGTTCACCGTATTTGCTGAGACAAATGATGTGTTTGCTGCCGCAGGCATCAACAACTTCGCAGACCTCAAGGCAAAGTGTGTGGAGTGGTACGGCAATGCCGCTCAGTGGTATGACTATCCGGGCAAGGCAGAGCATCCCATAAGTACCGGCGACGACTATGACTATCAGTACAATGTAGTTAATATGTTTGTTCGCTATCATATCATAAAGGCGGGTATGTCGGTGTCCAAACTGGTATATGAGCGTAATGCCTCAAATGAGAATTGGAACTTCGCATTCGGAGGGGAGCCGTTTGACTACTATGAGACAATGCTTCCACATACCCTTGTTAAGATATGGCAGCCGCTCTATCACAATACTGGTACATCTACCAACATTTGGCTCAACCGTTGGAGGGAGCACAACACCCTTACGGATGAGGTAGGTACATTCGGTAGTGAGAGCACTCACCAAATACGTAATACCGGTTGTATGATAGTCCGCAGAGAGTCTAACGTACAGGCATATAATGGATACATACATTCAATAAACGCTCCGTTGATATATGACAATGATGTTCCTAATGGTGTGTTGCACGAGCGTCTCCGTATGGACACCGGTTCATTGTTCTATGAACTTATAAACAACGATATACGTTTTGCTACATCTGCTGAGATAGGAGCAAAGAACATATCCTCACCTGGCGAGGGTACGATGACACGTCTGCCGCTTGATTATTTTGATCATCTTGTAAGCTATAACTCAAAAACACAGCTTGCATGGTACACCCAAGGACCGTGGCGTGCATGGAATGCAGACCAGCTCTCAGGCTGGGGCGAGAACGACTTTGCCCTACGTCTGCCTCCTGTGCCGACAGGTAACTATGAGATACGTATCATCTATCCGCCTATGGCGGCCGGTGGTCTCCAGCAGTACTCCATAGGTTCGTCCAGCAATCCAAGTTCTATGAAGCCGTTGGGTATTCCGTTCGATGCGCGTTATCCTAATACTACGTTGCAGGAAGACCGTGACGCTACGGGCTATCTGTTATCCACGGAGTTTGATGACTATGGCGTTGCTTCCGACCTTGTGATGCGTAACCACGGTTATATGCGTGCTCCTGCAAGTTTCTCACGTGGTACTTATAATCAGGTAAAGACTCCGATAGAGTCTCCTGCCGATCTCATTGCGACCATTAGCAACTGTTGTCGTTACGAGGAAGGATATGGTACCAGTATGATGCGTAAGATATTGGGAACCGTCTATTTGGAACAGAGCAAGGAATACTGGCTGCGCCTTAAAAACCTCCTTACCAACTATGACCAGTTGGGATTCAGTGTTGACTTCGTGGAACTCGTGCCGGTTGATATTGTAAACAGCCAAGATTATACGGAGGACTGGTATTAATTCAATTGTGAAAAAACAAGTGTAACTATGAAACATTTACATAAAATAGGAATGATAGCGGTAGTGGGCGGAATGCTTGCTACTGTCTCATGCTCCGATTTCAGCGACTATAATACAGTGCCGGTTTCGTCAGAACCATCTGCAGACAAGACGCTATGGGAGAACATTTCGGCCAACCCAAACCTTTCAGACTTTGCTGCTGTGTTGCAGCGTGTAGGATATGATGAGATTCTCAGCTCCGCCCACACATATACAGTATGGGCACCTGTCAACGGTTCTTTCAATACCGACTCATTAAGGAATATTTCTGATGCCAAGGTAGAAAAGGAGTTCGTCAGAAATCTTATTGCAGACTTTGCGCACAAAGAATCTGACACCAATGACACTACCATCTATATGCTTAACGAAAAGTTGTTGAAGTTTGGCAACAAAAACACCTCTGCACTCACTTTTGATGCGCAGAGGGTATTGGCAAACATGGACAATGCTTCTATATTCAACTATCCGAGTGTTAACGGTCTGCTTTACACCGTGGCAAATCCTGCCACGTTCAGGTATAATGGTTATGAGATTATTTCTGAACTCAAGAGTGAGGCCAGTAAGTTCTTTTCATATGTTCAAAGATATGAGAGGGTGACGCTTGATGAGGAAAATTCCGTGAAAGGTGAGATTAAAGACGGAATGCAGCACTATGATGACTCCGTCATGATTACCAGCAACTATCTTACGGAAATTCTGTTACGCGCCAAGTTGGACAATGAGGACAGTCTCTACACCGCTCTTATACCGAATGATGAAGCGTGGGACAAAGCTTATAATACAATATCAAAATATTATAACTATATCCCGACTATCGCATATCAAGATTTGAGCAGTAACGATGTAGGTAATAATAAAGGTAGTGGTACGACCCAAAATCCCATCATGAATCCAACAACAGGTTCAGTCTCTACATCCCTTGATGCTGCGCCTGCCGATGCGAAAATTCAAGAGACGGAAGCATATTGGACGGACTCCATTACGAGGAGATGGATTACTAATAACCTTATATTCTCCGAGAACAATAGGAGGTACAACAGTAAACTTACCTCCGGTGTAACGTTTACAGCTACCGATACAATTTATTCAACCCGCGGAAATTATTTGACACATCCGCAAAATGTTGTTGATGCAACAGACAGAATCATAGATTTGAGTAACGGACATGCCCGTGTGCTTAATGATTATCCTTTCCTCCCCGAGGATACTTACGCTGAAGTCATAAAAACAAGGATTGTTGCACGTTGTGTTACTTCTTCTGGCAGCGGCTTTACAAATAAGGGTGCGATAAATGTCCCAGGTTCAATGTGGCAGCCAGAAGATAACATCACTACCCTCTACTATGTGAGGGCGGATGTGCCGGACAATAGCTCATACGCTCCGGAGTTGGACTTCTATCTTGAAGATGTACTTTCTTGCACTTATGACATTTATGCAGTCATTGTGCCGGCATGTCTTGACATGGATTATCCTGCTGACTATTATCCGGAAGGAACCTATAAACCATACAGTCTGCGGTTCGACATCAACTACACTGACGCCAATAACAAACCTGTTGCCGGGCGTTTTGATGGAGAGACAATTCAAACTGTGGCAGCCGATATAAAAAGGGTGAAGGCTTTTGAATGTGGTTTGGAGAAGGTGGATACTGTGAAATTGGGACGTATGACATTCCCTATCTGTTACTCCGGCACTTCCGCAAAGCCAAACATAAAGGTTATGCATACATCAAGTTCTTTCCTGTCATCTACGAAGAAAAAGTATGAACAAAGACTTCGTGTTGCCAACATCATTCTCAAACCTGTGAATGAAAACGAAGAGAACGCTAATAAAGAATAACAATCACTATGAAGAACAATATAATAGACATATTGCAGCGGCAGAGTCTCAGACTCTCTCTCTGCGCTTTGGCAATGACTTGCTGCACTGTCTCCTCTTATGCCCAGGACGACATGGATGATCCTGATGAGACCACAGCAGGGTTCAAAGCTCCCAAACGTCGTGTCGTGGCAGACAAGAATACGCTTGTTACAGTGTCCGGTACTGTGGTGGATGATGTTACCAAGCAGCCGGTAGCCGGTGTCCGTGTGCAGGCTTTGGGGGATGTGCGTTACACCTCAATGACAAATGCGAAAGGTGAGTTTACACTCAAATTGCCTGATTTTGCCACATCCCTTTTCGTTCAGGCTCCACGCTATATGTCACAGCAGGTTGCCATAAAGAGCAAAGGTGCCGATCAAAAAATAATGCTCTCATTGCTTAATGAGAAGTTCAAGGCAATGTACACTGACGGTACGGAATATACTGCCACAAACTCTTTCACTGTAAGAGGTGGTGGGCTTCAGTTGGATGATGATATACAGTCCAACCTTGGAGGTGACATCCGCGCCATCAACCGCTCCGGTGCGAGCGACGGTGGTAATGCCATGTTTATCCGTGGTCTCAATTCTCTCAATGCCAATGCCCAGCCCCTTATCATACTGGACGGCGTGGAAATAGATATGCAGCAGAGCCGCACTACACTCCATCAGGGACGCTCATTCAATATGCTTGCCACCCTTTCCCCGGAGGATATTCAGAGTGTCAAGGTATTAAAGAATGCCACAGCACTTTACGGGGCAAGGGGCGGTAATGGTGTCATCATCATTGAGACAAAACGCGGCCATTCCATGGCAACACGCATCGATGCCAACGTCTCTGCCGGCATCATGCTTAAACCCAGTACACAGACAATGATGAACGCATCTCAGTACCGCAATTATGCCACAGAGATGCTCGGTACCATTCCTGAGTTGCGTAAGTCGGAGAACCGTGATATCACGTTTAACTTCCTCAATGACGACCCCAATGGTTACTACTATAAAATGTACCATAACGACACTGATTGGCAGGATGAGGTTTATCATACTGCAATCACCCAAAATTATAATATAAATGTACAGGGTGGTGACGATATTGGTATGTATAATCTTTCCGTTGGTTATGTGCAGTCTGATGGTACAGTGAGGAGCACAGGCTATGACCGTTTGAACGTACGTTTTAATACAGACATCAAGATACTCTGGAATCTTCAGACTAAATTTGATATGTCATTCTCACGTACCAACAATACGCTTTTCGATGACGGTTTTGCTTCTGATCTCACACAGGGAACCATCATGTCTCCCACTAACCTTGCAGCCGTAAAGTCACCTTTGGTTACTCCTTACCAATATAACAAGCATGTGGGTGGTTTTACCAATTTGCTTTCCGAGTATGACAGACTTTACAGTCCGCTCAGCCAGAAACTGTATGGTAATGATTACTACTACTCTCTTGCCAATCCCGTGTCAATAATTAGCAATGCGGAAGGTGACAATAAGAATAGGGTGGAAAATACTTTCTTCAATGTACACATTGCTCCTACGTACACTTTCAACGATAATCTCTCTTTGACAGGAGATTTCAGTTATGTGCTCAACCGTAACTCACAGCGTTATTACCGTCCGTCAGAGGGTGTGCCTCCGTTCCTTATAGAGGGACTTGGTACGGTGTATAATCAAACTTCTTCTCTTTTTGCGAAGGAGACTAACATTCTTGGTCATGTACATCTTGATTGGAACAAGAAGTATGGGGCACACTCCATCGCTGCTGTCGGTGGGTTCCGTTACAACTACTTCTCTTATGACGGCACAGATGCGGGCACCCAGTACAATAAACCGTTGACAGATAAGAATCCACATCTTAGTGCCAGTGATTCTGAGGGTTATGCAAGCATAGCCGGCGCTAATGATATATGGAAGAATATGCAGTGGTATGTTTCTGGTGACTATAACTACCGCAACCGCTATTTTGCCACAGTATCGTTGCTCGCCGAGGCCAACAGCCGTTTTGGTGACAACATCTCCGGTGCATTAAATGCGTTTGGCACACGGTGGGCAATATTCCCGAGTGTGCAGTTGGGGTGGGTGCTGACCAATGAAGACTGGTTTCCCAAGAACATTTTTGTAGATTATCTCCGCATCAACGCAGGATTTGACATGAGTGGTAATGATGACATTTCCAATTATGCAGCCCGCACTCTCTTCAGTTCCGTACGTTACAATTACCAGATGATAGGAATGCAGATGACAAGCATTGGTAATGATGAGATAAAGTGGGAGTCAACAACAAAATGGAATTTGGGCTTTGTTGCCAATATGCTCAACAATCGTTTAAGTATTGGCGCAGATTTCTTCTATCACCGTACAACGGATCTTCTGACCCTTATGACCTTCAAGACACCAGTCTCCGGCATTAACAACTATTGGACCAACGGCGGTACTCTTGAAAACCGTGGTGTAGAGGTTCGCTTCTCCGCCAAACCTATTGCCACCAAGGATCTTACGTTGGAGGTGGGTGCAAGTATTGGCCACTATGTTAACGAGATAACAGAACTTCCCGGTCGTGAGTTCACGGATGGTGTTAAGGCATTCACCAATGGTGATTATTGCAACTCCATTTATGGTGACAATAATATTCTTGTGTCAAAAGACAATGCCGCCGGTCTCTTCTACGGCTATCAGACCATGGGGGGCTTTTCCACAGATGCAGAGGCAAAGAGTGCCGGTATAGGCTCTTATCTCTTTATGTATGATGAGGCCGGTACTAAGCAGAACTTTAAGGCCGGCGATGTACACTTTGTAGATCAGAACGGTGACGGCTGTATTGACGAGAACGATAAGGTGATACTCGGAAATCCAAATCCAGATATTTATGGCAATATTTTCGCTACTCTGAACTACAAACGCTTCACTTTGGATATGGGCTTTAATTTCAGTGTAGGCAATGATGTTTATAACTATCAGCGTAGCATTCTCAATTCAGGTTCAACTTTCTACAACCAACAGGTTGCAGAGACAGATCATTGGCGTTATGAGGGACAACAGGCTTCTCTGCCGAAAGTGCAGTATGGTGATCCTATGGGTAACAATCGCTTCTCTGACCGTTGGATAGAGGATGGTTCATACCTGCGTCTGAAGAATGTGCGTCTCACCTATCAGATACCTCTTCCAGAGTCATGGCAGACATATTTGCAGAATCTTGCCGTATGGGCAGAAGCGCAGAATGTGTTTACCATAACCAAATATACGGGGAATGATCCTGAGTTCAGCATAGGCAACAGCGTGCTTTATCAAGGTATAGACTGTGGTAATATAGCCCAAAGTCGCGCTTTCGTCCTTGGTCTTAAGATTAACCTCTAAACCGCGTTTAATGTTTAACGTACAACAGAGACAAAAATGAGAAAGATATTATTTTCAATTATTGCTATGTTCGGCATATTCTCCGCTACTTCTTGCGGAGATATGCTTGAGACAGATAATGACAGCGCTGTTACTTCTCCAGGATTGGGCAACAAGACAGACTCCGTATTTTACACCCTTGGCATAGCGCAGGCGATGCAGCAGCTCGCAGACCCGTATTTCTTTATAGGTGAGATGCGTGGTGATTTGGTTACTACGACAGAAGCTACCAACAATAACTTGCGTGCGTTGGCAAATTATTCTGCCACGACATCAAATGCGTACGACAGTGCGTATGTATATTATAAAGTTATAAACAATTGTAACTATTATCTTGCCAATCGTGATACCACCCTGTACACCGGTGCTATTAATGTTACTTTGGAAGAGTATGCTGCGGTGGCGGCATGGAGGGCGTGGGCATACTTGCAGTTGGCACGCACTTACGGCGGCAATGAAAAGGGCATACCGTTCTTTACCCACCCGCTGACAGCTATATCACAGATTAATGAAGGCAACTTCCCAAGAAAGACGCTTAGTGAGATTGTTGCAGAACTGGCACCTTCGCTGGCACGTTTCTCGGGCTTTGCTGTGCCCACTTTCGGTAATTATGATGCCGATGGCATAGAAATAGGCAAAACTAATTGGGGCGTTTCCAAGAAAATTAAGATGGAATTGATTTTCATCCCTGTTGATGTTGTTTTAGGCGAGATGTATCTTGAAGCTGGTGATTATCCTAACGCTGCATGGTATTATTGTAAGTATCTGTGCGATAATGAAATCATATCAGATAACTTGGCGTCATTCAAATATGCTTTTGACCAGTCAACTTTCGGAGCTAAGGCTCCGGAAGATATGTTTACCAACTCTTTTAATTTATTTTCTACGATTTATCCAACCATCTTTAGTAATACAGCATCCCCAACAGATGTAATAACATACATTCCGATGTCTGTAAGTTCATTACGTGGTACAACGACCAATATACCTTTGGCTTTTGGTTATGACTATTATTCTACGGATCAAGGCAGTAGATGTCCTCGTGCCGATGCTGTGCAAATAGCTCCATCATCCACGTATCGCTGGCTTACAGATTCATGTGCCTATTACTATTATCCAACAGATTTTGAAAGTGGTAACACAACGCGTTATCCTGTATCTGTATCTGCAGCTAAACTCGGTGATGGGCGTGCCGTATATAGTGATGGTAGAAGAACTAGAACAGATGATGCTATTTTGAACTACGATGCTACAGACACTACGAAAGTGTATATATCAAAGGCAAGACAGGCTAATATATACCTTTTCCGTAATACTACGATTTATCTGCATCTTGCAGAGGCGTTGAACCGTATGGGGTATCCTAATCTTGCCTTTGCAATATTACGCAACGGTATATCAACTTATCTTGAGAGGCTTGTGCCAGATGCAGCAACTGATGGTAGTGTTTCTACGGCAGATGACAATGCTACATCAACAGCTTCATACAAGTATCTTACCGTTGAAGACATAAATCTTCTGAAAAACCAAATTCCTTTCCTTAATGCTACGAACCGTAATATATTTGATCATGATAAATATCTGATATACGGCATCCATAACCATGGCGGCGGTACTTTTAACAGTACAGGCAGTTCCATGGGTACAGGCATAGAGAATGCGGTAACGAAGAGAGGTTCTGCGGCTACAGCAGTAGGTTCAGAGGCTAACTTGCTTTATCTGCCTCAACCCATAATAGGTGAGAAATTGACAGAGTTGGCCAAGACATTCCCAGAACTGGCCATCGGTACCACAAAACAGGACTCCATCAATGCCATGGAGGATATTCTCTGTGATGAATATGCCAAGGAGTTTGCTTTCGAGGGCGTACGTTTCTATGATCTCCAGCGTATGGCGCGCCACAAGAATGAGAGTGGTATTTATGGCGGAAACTTTGGTTCACGTTGGTTTGCCAAGAAACTTGAGGGCAACAACCCGCAGGTTAGTCTTCTTGAACCGAAAAACTGGTATCTGCCTTTTGAATAGTTAGGGATATGCAGCTATGCGCTGCATAAAATAAAAACACAACAGCCGCATTTCCTGTTTTACAGGGAGTGCGGCTGTTGTGTTTGTCCCCTCTCCTGAGGGGGAGGTTAGTTATGAGTTATGAATTATGGGTTGTTAGCTGTGAATTGTCAGATGTCTTGCGGCAGTGGCTTGTAATTAAAAACACTATAACTCAGACCTAACAACTTATAACTAACAACTTATAACTAACAACTTATAGCTAACAACTTATAACTCATAACTTATAATTCACAACTCATAATTCACAACTTATAACGGACAATCTGTGCATAATGTAACAGTAAAGAAACAAAATGTAATAAAAATGTAGTGGAGAAAGGAAATAAATTATTACTTTTGCAAATGCCAAACCTAAAAAAATCCGGTGAGGCCGGCGAACCGGCCATTGCGGGAAGTAACGCTTTTTGCAGCAGGATATTTACAAACCAAAACAAATGATATGAAGATTACAGACAAAGCCATTATGCTCGTAGCCCTGTGCGGGGCAACGCTGTTTACGCCGTCTGCCACAGCCCAAACGTCGCGTGACCTTGGCAACGGCACATTCATGAACCCCGTTATATGGGCGGACGTTCCCGATGTCTGCGTCATAAGGGCGGAAGACACCTTCTATATGGTCAGCACCACGATGCACTATTCGCCCGGCTGCACCATAATGAAGTCCCGTGACCTCGTAAACTGGGAGGTGTGCGGCTATGCGCACGACCAACTTGAGGAGGCCGATGCCTTCGCCTTGAAAAACGGGCAGAACGACTATGCCAAAGGTTCATGGGCAGCGAACCTGCGTTATGACAAGTATGAGAAGCGTTTTTACCTTATCGTCACCTGCAACACCACGCAGAAATCATACATCTTCACCACTACGGACATAGAGAACGGGCCATGGAAACGTAACATCGTTGATTTGTGTTACGACCCGGGTTTCCTCTTTGAAGACACCGGCAAGGAGTGCAAGAAGTATGTTGTCCACCCGGATTTCAGCTTGCAGAAGCACGAAGCCTATCTGTGTGAGATGTTCTCCGACGGCAAAGGCGGCGTGAAACTCGGCGAGAAGAAGAAACTCCTTGACTACACCCAGGCCGACAACCCGTCCCGCGGACTGCGTGCCGAGGGCTATCACGGTTATAAAATCGGCGACTACTATTATATCTTCATGATACAAGGCTGTGGTGCCCAGCGTCAGGAGATAGTGTGGCGTTCCCGCAAACTCTTCGGTGCGGAGTGGGAAGTGCGCAAGGTCTTTACCGGCGACATGGTAAATGCCGACGGCACCCCGTTCCTGAAAAACAACGGTGTGGCGCAAGGCGGAATAGTAGATACCCCTGACGGCAAGTGGTATGCCATGCTTTTCCAAGACCAAGGGGCGCTGGGACGTATGCCGGTACTGCTGGACATGACGTGGGGCAGCGACGGTTGGCCGGTCATAGGCCATGGCGGCAAGACCGTGGATGCCGTGCAGCCTATGCCTGTGGCGAGCACTGCCACCGACCGCATGAAGTCGATAGTGAAGAGTGACGAGTTCAACAACGGCAAGACGCGTTATGTAATATCCGAGAAATACGCCGACAGCGCGGGCAAGGGCGGTGAGTATGACTATAACGGCTCCAACCTTCAGCTCGTATGGCAGTGGAACCACAACCCCGACAACCGTTATTGGTCTCTGACGGAACGCAAGGGATGGCTGCGCCTGAAGGCCGGCATCATGGCGCACAATATTCGTGATGCCCGTAACACGCTCACCCAACGCACTTTCGGACCTACGTGTACGGCAGAGACAAAGCTCGATGTGTCCGGCATGAAAGACGGTGACTGCGCCGGTCTTACCGCATTCCAAAACAGATACGGCTATGTAGGTGTGGAACAGGAAGGCAACAGCCGCTACATCGTCATGCGCCGCGCCATGCAAAAGGGGGACGCCGCAGGCAAGGTGATGGAGAAAGTTAAGCTGACGGGCAAGAACGTATATCTTAAAGTAAGTTTTGACTTCACCGACCGCAAGGACAAGGCTCTGTTCTTTTACAGCCTGAACGGCAAGAAATGGCAGCGCATAGGTGACGAGTTGTCCATGTTCTTCGATTGGCCCGATTTCTGCGGGCAGCGTATGGGTGTGTTCTATTTCCCGACAAAGGTACTGGGCGGTACCGCCGACTTCGACTATTTCCGTGTCAGCGCCAAGTAACGGCGTATTGTACGGCCTGATATTCAGCGTTTTGTAAAAGAGGCCTGATTACATTGTAATCAGGTACATATTATACAGCAATCAGCACCTGTTTACCGTGTAATCAGGTGCTGATTGCAAAAGTATGCACGGCATCCTGCCGCTGCAACAGAGAAGGATAGAGGAATTAAGTATTAAGAGTTAACGATTAAGAATTATGATTACGCCGTGCGGTATAACTGTCATTGTAAACATAATCCGCTCATGTAGGGACGCACCTTGGTGCGTCCGCCAACCCCGTCAATGTGTAATTTTCGGACGCACCAAGGTGCGTCCCTACATGATGGCGAGTGTCTGCCGGCCGCTGGCACGGCATCTTGCCGTGCCTACTTTCGTTTCCGCAAAACACCCGAATGCCCATAACGATAAGAAAATGTGTCATGCGGACAAATAAAACCGGCAGTTTGTTTGGATATTTCGCGGGAAATGCGTACTTTTGTGCGGAATATCCCGTTGTGGCTGACTTTATGTAATAGGCGAGGCAGGTGCCATGTTAAACTTTTGCGGCAAAATACCGTCATACAAATAAGTGATACACATCAGCCGTTTACTAAGAAACCGGAATAAAGAACACACCTAAACATTATTAATATATGAAGCAATTACGAACCATCCGTCTGGCGGTGCTGTCACTGCTATGCTGTCTTGTGGCGACGGCCAAGGGCGATGCCTTGGACAACCTTGAAACGCTGTTGCGCGACCAGCCGCAGATACATGAGAAAATATACGTCCATACGGATAACAGCAGTTACTTTATCGGCGACACACTGTGGTACAAGGCATACGTTGTCAGAGCCGATAACCTGCAACCCACGAACATGAGCAAACTGCTTTACGTGGAGCTTCTCACGCCCGACGGGTATCTTGTCGAGCGCCAGCACGTGGTAGTCAGCGGCAACGGGCTAACCTGCGGACAGTTTGCGCTGCCTGATTCCCTTTATTCCGGCTACTACGAGATACGCGCCTATACACGGTGGCAACTCAATTTCAATGTCACCAAGAAAGACTATACGAGCGATGACCGCCTGAAATTCTATGGCTCACAGGCGGCGGACGACTTCTTCCGCAATTTCGAGGGGCTGTACTCACGCGTGCTTCCCGTCTATCAGAAGCCGAAAAAGGCGGGCGATTACACCGACCGTTATATGTCCCGCCGTCCGAAACAGCGTGTGCTGAAAGAGAAAATATCCCTGCACTGCAACTTCTTCCCTGAGGGCGGACAGCTGGTAGAGGGCGTTCCCGGCAGGATGGCGTTTGAGATTACCGACAACAACGGGCAGCAGCTTGACATAGAAGGCACGCTTTCTGACGGCCGCAAGATACGTCCAAGCCACATGGGACGCGGCTTTTTCTCCGTCACTCCCGGCGCTTCGCCATTGAAAGCCGCCTTTGAATGGAACGGAAAGCAATACACCTTCTCGCTGCCCAAGGCGCACGATACCGGAGCATCACTCGCCCTTGACATAGAAAACGCCAAGGTTACGGTCAAGACAAACGGTGTTTCTCCGGCGGCATACGCCATTCTGTGCCGTGGAAAACTGGTGACATTCAGCAGGATGAACGGCTCTGGCGACATAAACCTCAATGTGGCGGAATGTCCTACGGGCATAAACGAGGTGATAGTCTATGACAGTCAGGCGCAGCCTTTGGCCTCACGCCTCTTCTTCGTCAACCACCATGACTACGGCATCCCGGTGGATGTGCAGCTCACTGCCGATGGTGACACCGTGGGAAAGAAAACAACCCTGAAGCCATACGCCCCCGTGGATTTGGCAATCAAGGTGCCCGTGCAGCAGGACTGGGCCGGCTCATTCTCCATAGCCGTGCGTGACGCGCAGACGGATGAGCGCGGATATGACAACGGCAACATCATGACGGATATGCTGTTGTCCTCAGAACTAAAAGGATTCATAGCCAATCCCGCATATTATTTCGCCGCTGACGACGCACAGCACCGTGCGGATCTCGACCTGCTCATGATGGTACAGGGCTGGAGACGGTACAAACGCGCGGAGAAACTGCGCTATACCCCGGAGAGAGGGCTTACGTTTGAGGGCACGGTGATGACTATTCCGTCCATCGCTGACCTCCTTGAGATAGACGATGTGCAGTCGGCCGGCAAACAGGCAACCAATATCGCTGACCAGATGCTGGCGGAGATGGAATCCATCAGCGGGCTGAAAGATGTCGGTATAACGACCTCCGACGATGAGGAGACGGCCGATGCGCAGACCGGCATAGACCCCGACGCCACCGATGACATTGAGATTGAGTGGGCGGACGACAGCGATACCAAGTTGGGAAGCGGCTATGTGAAGCGCTCTGTGCTGGTAGAGGCGGAGCTGAACAAGGACGGCGAGACTGCCGGAGCGGTCACACGGACGGACAGAAACGGGCATTTTGTCATCAACCTGCCGGCATATTATGACTCGGCGGTGCTGTTTGCGAAGGCGTATAACAAGAAAGACTCCGTGCAGAAGAATATGCAGAGCAGCAAGGTTGACGCCAACATGGTCAACGAACGCGCCTTCCCCGACTACTTTGTGAAGCGTGATGCCATCCATCCTGTGTTCTCCCAGCCATACTCTTGGTATCAGATAAACTCTCCGGAGTTGTTCTTTGTCGATGAAGACGATGACGAACAGATAAGTGCGGGCAGCCGTCTTGCCGGCAACCATTTGTTACAGACAGTGGTGGTAAGTGCGAAACGTCGTGGCAAACGCTCCATTGACATGAAGAAACCCGCCATAGTGATGGATATGTATCAGGCCTATAACGAAGCGTCCGACTACGGATTGATGCTCGGTGTGGCCGACTTCAAGCGCATGCCGATGGCCATTGCCACGTATTTCGTGGGCAATATGGGCCGGAGAAACCAGTTTAACCTGCGTGCCATGGTTGACGGCACGACCTTTTTCCGTAACTATACGCCATCGGTTAATGAGTACGACAAGCCGAAAACGGCCACTGCCGTGTTCAATTTGCTTAGACTGAAACGCCTGCAAAACATCAAGGTCTATACCGACTATGACCTCCGTACCGACTCAGGCGATGTGGTTGAGAGTCATGCGGCCGACGTTACGCTTCAGTTTGAGTCCATATCCAACGACGGGCAACGCTATTCCTATCGCGACAGACGTTACATTCTGCCCGGCATAACATACCCGGAACAGTTCTATTCGCCCGATTACAGCACGGCAGTGCCTGACAAACCGAAGGACTACCGGCGCACGCTCTACTGGAATCCCAACCCGAAGATAGACAAAGACGGTACGTTCCATGCCCGTTTCTTCAACAATTCACGCGACACGCGTGTCACTGTCAGCGCGGCGGGAGTAGGGCGCACGGTGCCGGACGGGTCTGGCGGACATAAAGGAAACGGCGTGCAGCTGTTCTATAAATAACGGTGCAACCCTCCGAAAGAGTGTAAGTATATGCTTTTGACACATTATTACAAAAACAAGATAGAGGCAGGTTGTGACGAGGCCGGCAGGGGATGCCTTGCCGGCCCGGTGTATGCCGCCTCGGTGATACTGCCTTCTGACTATCACAACGACTTGCTTAATGACTCCAAACAGCTGACGGAGAAAAGACGTTACGAACTGCGTGAGGTGATAGAACGTGACGCCGTGGCGTGGGCTGTGGGCGTATGCACCGCGGAGGAGATAGACAAGATAAACATCCTTCACGCCTCTTATCTCGCCATGCACCGCGCTCTCGACAGTTTGGCGGTACGTCCTGAGGCGTTGATAATAGACGGTAACCGCTTCGACCCGTATTATCCCACGGTGGATCACGGCAGTGTTGAGTGTTACGGTGAGCTGCCATTGCTTTATGATTGCCAGCCCCTGCCGCACACGACGATAGTGAAAGGCGACGGCAAGTATATGTCAATAGCCGCTGCTTCAATCCTTGCCAAGACCTACCGTGACGACTTCATGAACCGGTTGGCGGAGGATTATCCGCAGTATGACTGGCTTTCAAACAAGGGATACCCTACAAAGAAGCACCGGCAGGCGATAGCCGACCATGGACTGACGCCGTATCACCGCAAGACTTTCCGCTGGAAGTAGGGGAGGTTAGGAGGTTTTAGGGCTTAGGTTGTAAGGTGTTAGGTTAAAAGGTTATAGGTCTTTGGAGGACAGAGACCTTTTAACCTACAACCCATAACCTTACAACCTAAGGCCTAACACTTTCTAACCTCTAATTTTATGTCAATAAAATTAGCAGATGAAGAAACTTCTTATATGCTTTGAGGACGCTTTTGCTCCTTCTGTCAAGACAACATTGTGGCTGCTGAAGATTATGGTTCCCATATCTTTGGCGGTCATTCTTATGCAGCATTACGGCGTGATAGCGTGGCTGTCGCAGTACTTGAATCCCGTGTTCCGGTATTTAGGCCTGCCCGGCGCATCCGCCATAGCGTTTCTTACGGCCGCTTCCGTCACCACATACGCCGGCCTTGCCGTGATGATGAGCATGGCGTTGACGATGCGTGAGGCCACCATCCTCGCCGTGATGATGGTGCTGTGCCACGCCCTTCCGCTGGAATGCGCCGTTATAAACAAGGTCGGTTCCAATCCTTACAAGATGGGCTTGCTGCGCATCATGGCCGCCTTCATAGCCGCCTTCGGCCTTAACATAGTGCTTCCCTCCATGCCCCGGCCCTTCATTGCGCGGCATACGGTGGCGGCGGATGTGTCCGTGTGGGATGTGGTGTGGCAGTGGGCTTGCGGTTCTGTGCGTATGTCACTGATGATACTGGTGCTTATTTACACGCTGATGGTATTGCAGCGTGTCCTTGAACGATACAACATCATGCGCATGCTTGTCGTCCCCCTGCGTCCCGTCATGCGTTTCTTCGGTCTGCCGGAGAACGCCGCCTACCTGTGGCTTGTGGGCAATGTGCTGGGTATTAGCTACGGTTCCGCGGCGATGCTTGACCTTGAAGACAGCGGACAGATAACAAGGGAGGAGGCCAATGAGGTGAACTATCACCTCATAATGAACCATTCCATGCTGGAAGACACGATGACATTCGGCGTGTGCGGCGTTTCCGCGGTGTGCATCCTGTCCGTCAGGATGCTCTTCGCCTTCTGTCTTGTGTGGGGCAGGAAGGGCTTGAAGAGAGTAATGAGGGAAGTTGGTGCAGGATAATCAATTATAAAACTGCGTCGAACCCCAAAGGGGTGACAGAGTATAGCCCAGTGCGTAAGCGCTGGGTTTAATTGTATCGGGCGATAAAACGTATTGGCACCCCGTAGCCGGCAGGCGAGGAGCACGGAGTGCGACGAGGGGTGTTATGCCTTGTCCGCCTTTTTGCCGTGTCGCCTTTTTGTTCTATTGCCCTCTTGTTTCCTTACCCCTCGGCGGCCTTTGGCCACCTCGCCTGCCGGCTGCGGGGTTCCAATGGTGTTTCCGAGTGCCCATGCTTACCCGGCGCTTACGCACCGGGCTGTATTATGTCGCCCGTTCCGGGCTTTTTCCCCATAT
The DNA here is from genome assembly GCA_017623655.1 of Prevotella sp. Taxonomy (GTDB): domain Bacteria; phylum Bacteroidota; class Bacteroidia; order Bacteroidales; family Bacteroidaceae; genus Prevotella. The sequence continues at coordinate 123,115 of JAGAON010000009.1, read as the reverse complement.
CATCCCCTCTCGCTATCAGCACCAGATTACACTGCAATCAGCACCCTTTTACTGTGTGATCAGCACCTGATTACGATGCAAACAGGTGCTGATTGCGGCGGCATCTTTTTGCCTTTGTGTATCGGCCTGTTATATAGTGTGTTACGGATTGTCGTAACTTACCTTGAAATAAAATTTGGATTTTCGGGGAAAATGTTGTAACTTTGCAGTCAGAAACAATATGGTTGTCACGCTGTTTGTATGCAAGACTGTTCGGTTATGTATAATCAGGATAACGCAGATGAAGCTAAACGTGCAAGCGGGCGGGGCAACCCGTAAAAACAAAAACAAGTCATAAGGAAATGTTAAGAATCGCAGTTCAGTCCAAAGGTCGTCTTTATGAGGACACAATGAACCTCCTCAAGGAGACAGGTATCAAGATAAACAACGCCCGCCGCACCCTGCTCGTGCAGTCAAGCAACTTCCCTCTGGAGGTGCTTTATATGCGTGACGATGATATTCCGGAGTGTGTGGCAAGCGGTGTCGCCGACATCGGCATCGTGGGTGAGAACGAATTTGTGGAGCGTGGGGAGGATGCCAACATCGTAAAGCGTCTCGGTTTCTCCAAGTGCCGCATCTCCCTCGCAATCCCTGAGGCTGTGGATTATCCCGGCGTGCAGTGGTTTGACGGCAAGAAGATTGCCACCTCTTACCCCAAGATTCTCCAGAAGTTTGCCGATGACAACAATATCAGCATCGACATACACGTCATTCAGGGTTCGGTGGAGATTGCTCCGGGCATAGGATTGTCCGACGGCATCTTCGACATCGTGTCAAGCGGCTCCACGCTCGTCAGCAACAAGCTCCGCGAAGTGGAGGTGGTGATGAAGAGCGAGGCTCTGCTGATTGGCAACAAGGAGCTGACACCGGAGAAGCAGAGCGTGCTGGACGAGTTCCTGTTCCGCATAAAGTCCGTCCTTGTGGCTGACGACAAGAAGTATGTCCTGATGAACGCCCCGACGGAAAAGGTGAATGACATTGTCGCTATACTGCCGGGAATAAAGTCACCCACAGTGCTGCCTTTGGCGACGGAGGGATGGACTTCCGTCCATACCGTGATAGACCAAAAGCACTTCTGGGAGATAGTAGGGCAGTTGAAGGCTGCCGGAGCGGAAGGCATCCTCGTGCTGCCGATAGAGAAGATGATATTGTAAAAACCGGAGCCCCTCCCACTTTCCCCCTCCCGAGGGAGGGGGATAATACCGGAAAGATGTATTTGCTCTCCCCCGCGGGGGAGTTGGTAGGGGGCACTATCCTCAAAAAAAGAATATGAACATTATAAAATATCCTTCCAAGGAACAATACGCGAAGATATGCGAGCGTCCTCATCTGGACGTGTCGCAGCTCAACGCCACTGTGTCTTCCGTGCTTGCTGACGTGCGGGAGCGTGGTGACAAGGCGGTCATTGCATACGAGGAAAAGTTTGACAAGGCCGTGCTTGCGCAGCTTGCGGTGACCGAAGAGGAGATGCAGGAGGCGGAGAACCTTGTTGACAAGGAACTGAAAGACGCCCTCGTGCTGGCTCACCACAATATAGCGGCGTTCCATGAGTCGCAGAAATTTGAGGGAAGAAAGGTGCAGACCGCAACAGGTGTGGAGTGCTGGCAGAAGAGTATGCCCATAGAAAAGGTGGGGCTTTACATCCCCGGAGGCACGGCTCCCTTGTTCTCCACGGTGCTTATGCTCGCCACTCCGGCCAAGATTGCCGGATGCAGGGAGATAGTTCTCTGCACGCCTCCGAACAAGGAAGGCAAGGTTAATCCCGCCATTCTCGTGGCGGCACGCGTTGCCGGCGTCAGCAAGATATTCAAGGCCGGCGGTGTGCAGGCCATAGGAGCGATGGCATACGGTACGGAATCCGTGCCGAAGGTGTATAAAATCTTCGGCCCGGGCAACCAGTATGTCATGGCGGCGAAGCAACAAGTGTCGCTGCATGACGTGGCGATAGACATGCCGGCGGGGCCGAGTGAGGTGTGTGTCATAGCCGATGACAGCAGCAACGCTTCCTTTGTGGCGGCCGATCTGCTCTCGCAGGCAGAGCATGGAACGGACTCGCAGGTGATACTCATATCCACTTCCGAGGCTATGCTCAACGAGGTCGTAAGGGAAACGGAAACCCAGCTCGCCATGCTTCCGCGCCATGAAATAGCGGAAAAGACGCTCGCCAACTCACAGTTCGTGCTTGTCGGCGACAAGGAAGAGGCCATGGCACTCAGTAACGCATACGCTCCGGAGCATCTTATCATTGCAACCGACGACTATGAAGCACTTGCGGAGAAGGTGACAAACGCCGGTTCGGTATTCCTCGGCAGCTATGCCTGCGAGTCAGCGGGTGACTATGCCAGCGGAACGAACCACACTTTGCCCACGCATGGCTACGCTATGTCGTACAGCGGAGTTAATCTTGACTCCTACAACCGCAAGATAACGTTCCAGCATCTCACACGGGAAGGAATCAAAGCGATAGGTCCCGCAGTGGTATGTATGGCGGAAAACGAACAGCTGGAGGCTCATGCCAACGCTATGCGGCTGCGGGTGAAAAGTGTTTTCTGATGTCAAGGCATCATACAAAAGACGAGTTGCTCGGCATGTTGAGCCGGGAAGATTGTGAGATGACGCTTCAACAGAAGCTTCGTCTCACTGTCATTTTGAGTTTGCCGGCCATCATCGCCCAGCTGTCCTCCATCGTTATGCAGATGATAGACGCCGCCATGCTGGGGCATCTAAGTACCGATGAGGCCGCGGCGGTGGGTCTTGTCTCTACTACCATCTGGCTGTTCGGAGGCCTGACGTCGGCCTTTGCCGCCGGATTCTCTGTGCAAGTGGCGCATAGGGTGGGGGCGAAAGACCTGCAAGGGGCACGCACCGTTATAAGGCAAGGCATCTTGTCAGGGCTGGTTTTCTCCCTGATACTGATGCTTATAGGCCTTGGCATCGCTCCGGGACTGCCCCATTGGCTGGGCGCAGACGATGTGATTTGCGCCGACGCAACGGCATATTTCAATATATTCGCCTGCGGAATGCCGCTCATTGTGCTTAACAGTCTGGCGGCGGGAAGCCTCAGATGCAGCGGAAACGTGAAGGTGCCGAGCATGCTTATGGTCATGATGTGCACCTTGGATATTATCTTCAACTACGTATTCATCTTCCAATGCGGGATGGGAACGGCAGGAGCGGCATACGGAACCATCGTCGCTTATTTCGTGACCGTGCTCTGTATGCTGTATTCCCTTATAGTGAAAGACAAGGCACTGCGCTTCTCTAATGACACGACGGAGACTCTCGTGCCCCGTGAATATCAGGAAAAAGGAGTGTGGAGAACGCTGTATCCGTATCTTCCCACGTGGAAAACGTTGAAGAAAGCGGGATTCATCGGCATACCGATAAGCATGGAACGCGGCATCATGTGTACCGCACAGATAACCATCAGCTCCATCATCGCCCCCTTGGGCAGCATCGCCATAGCTGCAAACACCTTCGCCATCAACGTTGAAAGCCTGTGTTATATGCCCGGACACGGTGTGGCTGACGCCGCTACCACGCTGGTAGGGCAGAGCAAAGGGGCACAGAGACGTGACCTGATGCACAGCTTCGCATGGATTTCCATGGCTCTGGGAATGGGCATAATGGCGTTTATGGGACTGGTCATGTGGGTCTTCGCGCCGGAGATGATGGCGCTGATAACGCCTGATACGGATGTCATTAAACTCGGATCGGAAATCCTCCGCATAGAAGCGTGGGCGGAACCAGGCTTCGCGGCGGCCATTGTGGCCAACGCGGTGTTTGTAGGCGCGGGAAAAACGGTGGTGCCAAGCATCATGAACCTGTGCAGCATCTGGGGTGTCAGGGTAACGTTGACATCTGTTTTTGTGTATTCCATGGGTCTGCATGGCGTATGGTTAGCGATGGCCATAGAGCTTTGCGTGCGTGGAACGATATTTATAATCAGGCTTTGCACCAAGGGGTGGAGCAGTATAAAGGATAAGAGTAACACACAATGAAGATTATCAGGGACAAGGAATTTGGCGGGGAAAGGCCGCTGTATGCCTCACACGGCCTGCGGCTGGAGAACGTAACGATACACGCCGGCGAGTCGTCAATCAAGGAATCAAGCGACATTGAGGCCGACAACTGCACCTTTGAGGGCAAGTACGTGTTTTGGGAAACATACGGATTCAAGGTTACCGGCAGTTATTTCGCGGAGAGTGCGCGGTCCAGCCTGTGGTATTCCAAGGACTGTGTCATGACGGACTGCAAGGTAGATGCGCCAAAGATGTTCCGCAGGATGGAGAACATTACGGTGAGGAACACGGACTTCACCAACGGAGAGGAGACCTTGTGGGACTGCCGCAACGTCACCTTGCAGAACGTAACGATATGCAACTGCGACTACCTGTTCATGCACACGTCCGACATACGCATCGAGAACTACCGTCAGGACGGCAATTACAGTTTCCAATATGCAAGGAACGTGGAAATCCGCAATGCCGTAATCAACTCCAAGGATGCCTTTTGGGAGTCGGAGAACGTGACCCTTGTAGATTGCGAGGTCAACGGAGAATACCTCGGATGGTATGCCAAGAACATGAAACTGGTGCGCTGTCACCTTACCGGCGAGCAGTTGCTGTGTTATGTTGACGGCCTGACACTTGAGGACTGCACATTCGGAGACGACGCCAACCTGCTCTTTGAATACTCCACTGTCAACGGAAACATCAAGGGAGACGTGGTGAGTATCAAGAACCCGACAAGCGGAACGATAACCGTGGAGGGTAGATGCGGGGAAATGATAATAGACGAAAACCAGAAGAAACCGGCCGATGCGGTGGTGAGATAACCGGGTGCTGATAACCCCGGAAATCCCATTGGCAATGGGCATGAAAACACATTGCCACGCAATCAGGTGCTGTTCACACTGCAATCAGCACCAGTTCACACGGTAATCAGCACCTGTTTGCACTGTAATCAGGTGCTGATTGCAATCGCCTCTTGCAGTCCCTGTCTGTCAGCCGGTTACAGACACGGTTTCCAAACGATGGAACTAATGCAGAAAACAGTTTTCCAACCAACAGCCATGCAATACAATTTCGACCTTCCCGTCAACCGTTTTGGCACGAACAGTTACAAGTATGACACGATGCCCGACAATGAAACCATCCCCCTGTGGGTGGCGGATATGGACTTTGAGACGGCTCCAGTCATAATACAGGCATTGCGGCAGCGTATGCAGCACGGGTGTTTCGGCTATACGGCAGTGCCCGACAGCTTCTACCAAGCCACCATAGACTGGTTTCACCGCCGCCATAACTGGCGGACGGAAAAGGCATGGTACATATACACCACGGGCGTGGTGCCGGCCATTTCGGCCATCATCAAGGCCATGACACAGCCCGGTGACAAGGTGCTTGTGCAGACACCGGTGTATAACTGTTTCTTTTCCAGCATACGCAACAACCGGTGTCTTCTTGCCGACAACACCCTTGTCTATGATGCCGGCGATGAAAACACACTGCCGACATACCATATCGACTTCGCGGATTTTGAACGGCAGTGCGCCGATCCGGCCGTGAAAGTCTTTCTTCTCTGCAACCCCCATAACCCCGCCGGCCGTGTATGGACGGCCGAGGAACTGAGGATGATGGGCGGAATATGCCGCCGTAACGGCGTGTTCGTCATTGCGGACGAGATACATTGCGAGTTTACCAATGGCTGCCGTTACACCCCCTTCGACTCCGTCAGCGACGCTCCGTGCGCCGTCTGCGTCTCTCCGTCAAAGACATTCAACATCGCCGGCTTGCAGATAGCCAACATCATTGCCGCCGATGACGGCATAAGGCGCCGCATAGACAAGGCGATAAACATAAACGAGGTATGCGATGTCAATCCGTTCGGCGTCATAGCACTGCAAAGCGCATATACGACCGAGGGAGAAGAGTGGATGAACCAGATGAAGGAATATGTCTATTCCAACTACGATTTCGCCCGCGCTTTCATGGCGGAGCACCTCCCTATGCTTAGAGTCACGAAACTGGAAGGCACTTACCTCTTGTGGGTGAACGTCTCATCACTCGGTGTTTCAGGCGCAGAACTTGCCGGACGGCTGCTCGACGAGGCCAAGGTATGCGTCAGTGAAGGGCAGCATTACGGTGCGGCAGGACGCGACTTCATCCGCATCAACCTTGCCACGCAGAGGCAGAAACTGCACGAAGGACTAAAAAGAATGGCAAAAGTTTGCCTGAATCATGATTAATTAGTAACTTTGCCGATTAAGGACAGGTTTGTAGTTTTAAGGTTCTTTCTCCGGTTCTCCGCAACTATGAAAGCGGCAAAGCCGAGCGGTAGGCGGAAGGTCACATTGCCTGTGTGCCGTTCTCTGTATCCAAAAGACCTGCAACCCGCAACCAATAACCTTTAATTCCAAAAGATATGAAACCATTACAGCAACTCACACGACCCAACATCTGGTCACTTGCACCATACAGCAGCGCACGCAGCGAGTACAGCGGACGTGCCGCCCACGTCTTCCTTGACGCCAACGAAAACCCTTATAACGACCCTTTCAACCGCTATCCGGACCCGCTTCAGCATGAGGTCAAGGCACGGTTGTCGCAGATAAAGGGCGTGCCGGAGGAGTGTATCTTCCTCGGCAACGGTTCCGATGAGGCCATAGACCTCGTCTATCGCTGCTTCTGTGAGCCGAAGCAGGATAACGTTGTGGCGATATGTCCTACCTACGGGATGTATGAAGTGTGCGCCGACATTAACAATGTGGAGTACCGCAATGTTATGCTCAATGACCAATACCAGCTTGAAGCTGACCGCGTTCTCGCCGCCTGTGATGACAATACGAAAGTGATATGGCTGTGCAGCCCCAACAATCCCACGGGCAACAGCCTGCATCGCGAGGAGGTAATAAAGGTGATAGAGCAGTTCCAAGGTCTTGTTGTGGTGGATGAGGCATACATAGACTTCTCCCGTGAGACACCCGTCACACGGCTGTTGCCGGAATATCCCAACCTTATAGTGCTCCAGACAATGAGCAAGGCATGGGGCTCGGCGGCCATAAGGCTCGGCATGGCGTTTGCTTCCAAGGAGATAATAGACCTTTATAACAAGGTGAAATATCCTTACAATGTCAACCTTCTTACGCAGAAGCAGGCGTTGCAGCGTATGTCTGACACCCATGCCGTGGAGCAATGGGTGAAGCTTCTGTTGCATGAAAGGGACAGGGTGATGCTCGCTTTTTCTGAGTTGAAGATATGTCAAAAGGTTTATCCCACCGATGCCAACTTCTTCTTGGCGAAGGTTGACGATGCCCAGCGCACCTACGACTATCTTGTCGATAAAGGAATCATCGTGCGCAACCGCACCCGTGTCAAGCTGTGTGACAACTGTTTGCGCATCACCATCGGCACGAAGGAGGAGAACAGCGAGCTTCTCGGTGCGCTGCGGTCTATGTGATGGGATAGGCATCACGGCATGATAGAATAGCGAAGGGCAGGAATGTATGGTGCCAAGCCATACGTTCCTGCCTTTTTTGAATAGTAGGGACGCACCTTGGTGCGTCCGAATCGTCGTATTTCATGTACAGGCGGACGCACCAAGGTGCGTCCCTACAAGGTTGCCCTGCTGTCCGTTTATTACCTATTGTTTGTGTTCACAACACTCATTGGCTCTTCATTGCATGGGGATAGCGTGTTTATACAAAGAAAAAGTCCTTACAAACGAAATGTCTGTAAGGACTTTTTGAGATGATAATGTGCCCAAAACCGGACTCGAACCGGTACGCCTTGCGGCATTGGTGTTTGAGACCAACGCGTCTACCAATTCCGCCATTTGGGCAAGGTTAGAATGGTAGTATGCTTAAATTGCGCTGCAAAGGTAATAATATTTTTTGAATTGGCAAAGGTTTTGGGCGAATATTTTGTGCCTGTTGTGCCGTATTTCTATGAAAATGATGTCTTACCACAGTATTTCCGTGTCCGGATTGCCTTCCGTGAAGATAGGTTTGTCAGTGTTTTGCCTTGTCTTGTAGAACTGAATGGCTGAGTCATTCATCTTGGGATGGGTGTTGCGCAGCATACGTATGACCTCTGAACCGGCCCATATCATCGGGCCGTAGCCGTGGGCGGCCATGTGGTGGACAGGGCGGTAGGCGTAGAAAGCCGGCTCAAAGCCCATGCCCGTTCCTACGCAAGTGCCTTCCACCTGCCCTTTGCCGTTCACCTTTGTCTGGCACGCCTGCCATGCCAGCAGCACTTGTGCGCCGTATGTCTGCGCATCAATCCAGCCCTCGTTTATGGCGTGCGCCATGCAGTAGGTGTATATAGCGGTGCTTGATGTCTCAAGGTATGTGTCTTGCCGGTCGAGCAGTTGATGCCAGAAACCGGTTTTGTCCTGCAACGCCGACAAGCCTTCTATGTGCTGTTGCAGCAGGTCAAGCACGAAGTCGCGGTCTTTTTGGGTGTTTGTGGTGTTCCCGTTTTTGCTTATGGCGTCCAGTACCTCGCACATGGTCAGAAGTCCCCAGCCGTTTGCTCTGCCCCAATGGTATGCGGGATGCGGTGTCATGCTTTCCACCCAACCGTGCCGGAACAGTTTTTTCTCAGGCATCCACATACGTTCCTTGAACAGCTTTATCTGTTTTACGGCATCGTGTATGGCTGTAACGTCGTCGGTCATCACGCCGTGCCACGCCATGCAGGGGACGCCCATATACATATCGTCCAGCCATACCGTGTTGTGATGGGGGCGGTGACGGGCGAAAATGCCGTCGGGAAGGCGGTACTGGCCGTTGCGTACAAAGTTCATGTAACGGTCAATCACTGCTGTGTATGCCCCGTATGGCAGGCGGCCCGGTTTCATTATGCACAGGCGGCAGTATGCCGATGCCATGGCTCCGCAGTCATCAAGTGCACCGGGAAACAGTACCATACGCATCTGTGCGTCATATTCTTTGTCCTTTTTCAGTTCCCTAAGTTCCTTTGGTGCCTGTGTCGCAATGAGGCTTAGGCGGTCTGTGGCGAATCTGGCGAAACGTTCGTCACCCGTTGATGAGGCGGCGTTGAGCATGGCTGCGTATAGTACGCCGGCCTCGTATGATGTCAGTCTGAAACTGCCTTTTGCGAGTCTGCCGTTCTCCACCTTGGCGGGCATGGCTTGTTCAAGGTATGTCAGCACGCGGTCGATGGTGGCTTTAACGTCTTTCTCCTCCGGTATGCCGTAAGGAGTATCATATTGTGGCTGCATGAGATGCAGCGGAGTGTTCTGGTCGTTGATTTCGTTTTGCGCGTGAATGTCGGCGCATTGTGCCGTGAGAGCAATGGCAAGTGTGATGGTCAGTAGTGGTTTCATGTGTTATAAGTCGTCTGTTGTCAGTGCTTTTTGTGTGTGATATGGCTGAAACGAAATATGAGTTGCAGGTTATAGGCGGCAGTCCCGTAGGGAAACGACCGTATCTGTAACTTGCAACTCATATCTCATAACTCCGGTTTATAGGGTTATCGCTTACAGTGTCTGTATGTATTTCTCCGCTTCAAGTGCGGCTTTGCAGCCCGTACCTGCGGCCACTATCGCCTGACGGTATGTCGGATCGCATACGTCTCCGGCCGCAAACACGCCTTTTATGTTCGTCTGCTGTGTGTTGCCGATGGTCTTTATATAGCCCATCTCGTCCATCTCGAGCTGACCTTTGAACAGTTCCGTGACGGGCTTGTGCCCTATTGCGAGGAAGAAACCGTCTATGGCGACATCATATTTCTGCTCGTCCGCCTCGCCTTTGCGCTTTACGAGGTGCATGCCTTCCACGCCGTTTTCTCCGTATAGGCCTGTGGCGTTGTGCTCAAAGAGTATTTCTATGTTCTCTGTCTCACGCACACGGCGTTGCATTATGTCTGATGCGCGGAGGTAATCCTTGCGTACCACGAGATAGACTTTCTTGCAAAGTGAGGCGAGATACAGCGCGTCCTCACAGGCGGTGTCGCCTCCTCCCACTACCGCCGTGACCTTTTTCCGGTAGAAGAAACCGTCGCAGGTTGCGCAGGCTGACACTCCCATGCCGTTGTATTTCTGCTCATCCTCAAGTCCGAGGTACTTGGCTTTTGCGCCGGTGGCTATGATTACGGCGTCAGCCGTCAGTGTAGTGCCGTCGTCAACGGTGAAGGTGAACGGCTTGGAGGAGAGGTCTGCCTTTACAATCTCGCCGTCGCGTATGTCTGCGCCGAAGCGTTCCGCCTGCTGGCGAAGCTCCATCATCATCTGGTTGGCATCCACTCCGTCCGGGTAGCCGGGGAAGTTCTCCACGATAGTGGTTTGTGTCAGCTGTCCGCCGGTCTGCGGACCGCAGTATTCTATTGGTGAGAGGTTGGCTCTGCCGGCATATATCGCGGCGGTGTAACCGGCCGGACCGCTACCTAATATAAGGCATTTCGTATGGGACATGATGGTTGGTTCTTGTTGTGGTTTGTGGAAGTTGGGACGGTTATTAGAGCATTTCCTTTATCTTGGCGTCTATTTCCGATATGGGGGTTGAGGCGTCATAGCGTGCAACCACCTTGCCAATCTTGTTGACAAGGAACTTGGTGAAGTCCTCGGTTATTTCTCCCGGGAATTTCTCCGTAAGGTATTTGTATAACTTGTCGGCGTCCGCACCGTTGACCTTGACTTTCTTGAAACGCGGGAACTCCGTGTTATAGGTCTCCTTGCAGAACTGGTGTATCATCTCGTCAGTGCCCGGGCACGACTTGGTCGGCTGGTTGGAGGGGAAGTCAAGGACGGCGAATCCCTGTGGATGGTGCTTCTCGTATATGGCTTCCAGCTCCTCGTATTGTGGTGTGTGGGGGCTTTTTGTTGCGGTGTTGACTATAAGTACAACTTCATTGGCATAGCCTTTGAGGGGAACGGCGTTGCCTTTGCGGTCTTTTACCGTAATGTCGTAGATTGAGTTCATCTTGATTATTTGTTGTGTATAGGTATTTTTTTATTTGTTCTTATTGCAAAAGTACGAATAAAAATCTATATTGCCAAGGCTTTTTTGATAAAAATGTGCGATTCGTTATGATTGCCTTCTCTTTGTTATAAGCTATTCCTTCTTGTCCAACTCCTCGTACTCTACGGTCTCCGCGTCAGAGAAATCCGGTTTTCCGGTGGCCGGTAATGCGTTGGATGCGGCCTTTCGGTTATTGTATGTCTTTATGCTGTTGACGCATTCCACTATGCCATATACTATCATGCACCATCCGATGAAGAACAATGGGGCTGACGCTATGGCTTCGGGGTATGCTATTACCACCACGCCTGCAATGAGCAGAAGTGCCGGCATGACCCAGAATGCAATACTGACGGCACCGAAACGGCTGGCTGTAATCAGCGAAGCGAATTGTTGCAGGGCACCGACTATGAGGACGGCGGCGAGTATGTAAACGAGGAAATTGACAAAGGTGTCGGGCATAAGGGCAAGCACTGCGCCGAGAATCATGCTTCCCACGCCGGCTGACAGGCCCCATCCCCATCCGCGTGGCGGTTGGATTGCATCTGTTTTCTCGTCAGGTTGCGTGCCGGATTGTGCCGCTTCGGCTGCCGACTGCATAATCTTGTGGGCGGCTCTGCGGCTTATGTATGCCATGATTGTGGCTACAACGCCCGAGAGGAAGAACAGGATACCTATGGTTATTGTCATCCACTGCACCATTTCCTGACGGTATTTGACGAGCAGTGCGCCCACTGCTATTGCGCAGAGGGCGCGGAAAATGTTTGACCTGATAGCTTTCATACGTGCTGTTATATGATTGTTTATTATTTAACGTCTGCTTATACGGGAAGAAGGCGAGCCTTGCGACTGTGGCGATGCACTGCGGGTTGTCGCATTGGAACTGCGTGACACGCTCCTGTTGCCTGATGAGAATGTGTGCGAATTGCTGTTCCTGAAAGACGAGTTGCCGCTGTTTGGCCTTCCGTAAGCGTTGCGGTTGTTTGACGGTGCGGCCTGGTTGTTGCGGTTATAGACGCGTGAACCGGTGTCGTGTGTATTCACTGTGGTGCGTGTGCTGCTCTCCCTTCGGTAGTTACCACGGTCGTTCCTGTTTTGGAAATTGTTGTATTTTTGATTCCTGTTGTTATAGACTGGCGTGCCGGGACGGCTATTCCTGTAAGTGTCATGGTGCTGCTGTCCATACGGTCTGCGGTTGTTTTCTATACCTCTGTGCGCTTCTACCGGCCTGCCTGCTCCTCTTCTGAAGCCGTGTCCATGGAAATTGTCACGCAAACCGGCGTGCGGTCTTCCCGGATTGCGGAAGGTATGGACGTGGTGAACATACCAAGATGCTCCGCCGTTACGTCTCCAACTGTGTGCGCCGCGGTAGGAAACATAACACGCCGGACGGCTGAAATAAAAGAAATCACGGTGCGGATAGTGGGCGTAAATGGCGAAATGCCAGTTGCCGGAGTGCCATGACAGAGGGCGGAAGAAATACGTTGCAGCGCAGAATGCGGTGTATTGCCAGTCTAAAAGCACGTGTTGCAGATCAACGTTGCGCTGTCTCCAACTTACGGAATACACGTCATCCACCGTGTTTACGTCCATGAGATAGTCGAGGTTAATCTCGTATGCCGCCTCATATTGCTGTTCGTTGAGGTTCAGTTCATACGCCATCTTGTCCGTAAGAAACAGTGCTTGCTCACGGGCTTGCTGGTATGACATGGCGCTTGCGCCGGTGATGGCGGTGAGAAATATCACCGTTGACAGGATAATCGTTTTCATATATTTGCGGTTTAATAGGTTTCTTGCTGCAAAGATACGGTTTGTTCTGCTCCCTCCAAAAGGTTTTTCCCTATCGTAAAAAGGATTTTCCCTACCGTATTGTAATGCTGCTTCCTATTTTCTTTGCCACTGCGCTGCGTACCTTTTGCATTTGTTGCAGTTCGGTCATCAGCTCTTTCTGCCTGTGTGCGTCACCTGCCGCCAATGCTATGTCGGTGCGTAACCGGGCCAGTTTGGCTGTGATGTATTCATAACGGAAATCCAGTAGCAGGTGAACGACCTTGTCACGGAGTGCCTCTTCGGTGTGTTTTATCTGTAAACTCTTTGACAAAAAGACGTCGTTTGCCGTAAGGCGTATTGCGATAGAGGATATTTCGTACTCCGGATGCAGGGTGAAATACTGTTCGGCATTGAACCCCTCTTCGTGTGAATGGCTTACAGCCTCTTTGAGAATCCTGTTGTATATCGGCAGGCTGAATGTCAGATTGTCCGCTGCAAGGTCGTAACTTATGACCTCGGCCAGCGTCAGTGAGGTCATGTTTCCATCCTCTGTCTCCACCTTGTCATACAGAATCTCGTGGCCATGTATGATTACATTCTTTATTATAAGGTCAGAAACGGTTTCCTTTACCTTGTTTGTCGTGCTTGTGGCGGCATCGCTTCGGCGTTCCGTCTCGGCCGTCTGTGTTTCCGATGGCTGCGGCTTGCTGAATGCTTCCGGTGGCAGGAACGCGTCCGGCGGTGGCATATTGCCGTCATCTCCAATGCTGTCATTACCGCCGCGTACCTGCTTTGCGCCTGTCGGTTGCTGTCCCGTGGAGTTGAAGTTTTGCGGCATTGCGCTGCTGTTGCGTCTTTTCCGCTCCTCCTCCTTACGCTGTTCGCTGCGGTATTCGCGTATGTTGTCGTTCATCTTGGCAATCAGTATCTGCTCCTGAATGCCCAGTCTTGATGCGCAAGCCTGTATATAAGTCGCCCGTATGATAGGGTCTCCTATCACGCTGACGCTCTTTATGATGCTCGAAATGGCCTCCGAACGCTTTACGGGGTCTTCCACTCCTTCGAGAAGTACTTTCGTCTTGAATTCTATGAAGTCCGTCTGGTGTTCGGAAATGTATTTTCTGAACTCCTCGGCATTATGCTTTTTAGCGAAAGAGTCCGGGTCATCGCCGTCCGGCAACAGCAAAACCTTGACGTTCATACCCTCTTTCAGCAGCATGTCCGTGCCTCGCAAGGCGGCCTTTATGCCTGCTTCGTCACCGTCGTACAGCAGTACTATGTTGGCGGTGAAGCGGTGCAGGATGTGTACTTGATACTCGGACAGGGCGGTACCGGAGTTTGCCACCACGTTCTCTATGCCGCATTGGTGCATGGATATGACGTCGGTATATCCCTCGACCATATACACGCAGTTCTCTCTCGCTATGGCTTTCTTGGCTTGGAAGATGCCGTATAACTCTCGATCCTTATGATAAACGTCGGAGTCCGGTGAGTTAACATACTTCTGATTGACCCCTTTCGTGCGTGCGTCAAGCACTCTTCCGCCAAAGGCCACTACCTTTCCGCTTACGCCTATCCACGGAAATATGGCGCGTCCGGCAAATCTGTCCGCCAGTTCTCCGTTGTCTTTACGGTAACATAGTCCTGTCTTTATCAGGTATTCCTCCTTATATCCCTTCGCGACGGCGGCCTTTGACATGGCCTGACGGTCGTTGAGGCAGAAGCCGAGGCGGAAACGTTGCATTATGTCATCCCTTATGCCACGCTGCCGGAAGTACTGCATTCCTATGGCACGTCCGTCTATGTCTTTCTCTAAAATGTCCTTAAAATAACCCGCCGCCCATTCGTTCACGATGAACATGGCCTCCCTTTCCGACTGCTCCTTCTTCTGTTCCTCGGTCAGTTGGCGCTCTTCTATCTCTATGTTATAACGGTTTGCAAGCCATCTCAGTGCGTCGGGATACGTCATTTGCTCGTGCTTCATTATGAAGCCGACGCTGTCTCCTCCCTCTCCGCATACGAAACAGTGGCAGGTGCGGCGTGACGGACTGACGTAAAATGACGGTGTATGGTCATTATGGAACGGACACAGGCCGCGATAGTTCGCCCCGACCTTTTTCAGGGAGACAAACTCAGACACCACATCCACTATGTCTGCGGTGTCCTTTATGCGTTCTATGGTGGTTCTGTCAATCAAGTGTGGTTATAGGTTCTTGGTTAAAGGTTGTAGGTTATGGGTTTAAGGTCACGCTATCGGAAAACCTTTAACCTTCGACCTCTGACCTTCAACCGACAGTTTACTTGAATATTGAGAAGTTAACGCTGCCGTATGTGCGGCGTTCCGCAAAGCGCGGATGCTGTGAGAAGTCATGCTGCTTGCCGTGTTCAAACACAAACACCCCGCCTTCTTTCAGCAGGGGCAGAGCCTTGTCGGGTATTTCCGCCAGTGTAGGCAGTGCGTATGGCGGGTCGGCAAATATGAAGTCAAACTGTTTCTTGCATGACTTCATGAATCGGAATACGTCAGAGCGTATCAGGGTGTGGTTCATTGTACCGAGCTTTTCCACGCACTGGCGGATGAAGCCGGCGTGCTCCCTGTCCATCTCCACGCTCACTACATCGCTGCATCCGCGTGACAGCAATTCGAGGGAAATGCTGCCCGTACCGGCGAAAAGGTCAAGTGCCGCAATGTCTTCAAAGTCAATGTAACCCAACATGACGTTGAAAATGTTTTCTTTGGCAAAGTCTGTTGTCGGGCGTGCCTTGAATGTCCGTGGAATCTCAAAGTGTCTGCCCTTGTATAGTCCTGTTATTATCCGCATTTCTTTAAGTGTTGGAATGGTGGTTACAGCATCATGTCAAACGGCATGCCTTTTATTTGTGACAGCGGCGAGCGGTTAAGGTCGGCCACAGGGTTTACCGTATGAACACGTGTAATGTATGTTGCCAGACGGTTCATCAGCCAGTCACGGTGCGGCATATCACCTATGATAAACAGGTCGTCCGTCTTTTGGTTCATTCCCAGCTGTTTCCAGACGAACAGCAGGTAGTACAGCGCGTCATGAGCGTGCTGTGCGTCAAACACGTTGGCGAAGTGCAGGCGCCGTTGTTCGAAGCTGCAAATATCGACACTCTTGTCATGGAAGTAAGCGAACATCTTGCGTCTCTCGCTGCTTTGGTAGTAACGCTTGTACAGATGTCGCCACACCGGCAGCATGACGTTCGTCACATCGACGCTGCCGCAGTTGTCGCTCACCACCATTTTAAGGTCTTTGTTTACCGTGTATAACGCCATTGCGTCAAGCTCATACAGCTCTTTCGTCAGTTTTTCCTCACCCTTGTGCCCGGTCAGCACACTGCCGTACATCGTTTCCGCGTTAAAGTTGTCAATCTCAAGATAATCCTCTTTCGGTATAAGCACTACCGGACTGCACACCGTCAGCACCGCCTTGGTGAAACGCTCTTGCAGGTAAGGCTGCTCCTTGAACGCCTCGCGCAGGTTCGCTGACAATGACATTCCGCTTTTCACCGTATATGGATGAAAGGCCATCGTGCCGTCCTGCTCCGGTGTGAGGAATGAAAGGGTGCTGTGTCCGGCTCGTATGGTGAGTTGTCTTGGTGGTATGTTGCTCGTCGGGTTCATAGGGGTAGGGGGTGTATGTTTATGTTCTCGCTTGTTTTAGCGATGCTTGTAGGGACGCACCAATGCGCGTCCGAAATAGTGTTCTTGTCGTGCAGACGGACGCACCAATGTGCGTCTCTACAAACATCTATCTCTCAAATCTCTTTATTTTCTCACGGAAAAATATTAACTTTGCAGATGCAAAAGTACAAAAAAAAAGTTGTTGCAGCAAATAGTTGCCGTTAAAAATGACTACAACAGAATTTAAGCATACGGTATTGGAACGTTTCGGCTTTCCGCCCACCGACGACCAGCGAAACGCGCTCGACGTGTTCACGGCGTTTCTCGCGGCCCGTCAGGGCATGCCGGCAATGATACTCCGCGGCTCTGCGGGCACGGGCAAGACCTCGTTGGTGGCGGCTATGGTCAAGACGCTTCTCTCTCTCCGGCAAAAGGTGGTGCTGATGGCTCCCACGGGGCGTGCCGCCAAGGTGCTGTCGCTGAACTGTTCGCTGCCGGCAACCACCATACACCGCAAGATATACCGTCAGAAGAAGGTGGAGGGCGACTTCAACCTTGATGTCAATATGCACGCCGACACATTGTTCGTGGTGGACGAGGCTTCCATGATCAGTACCGTGCCGCAGCTGCCAGCCGACGGTATGCCGGCGTTCATTGGCAACGGCGGCGGTGTCATCGACGACCTTGTGACATACATCTACTCCGGCCGCAACTGCCGCATGATGCTCATCGGCGACACGGCGCAGCTGCCGCCGGTGGGTGAGGACGAGGCACCGGCCTTGCAGGCGGGTGTTATAGGCTGTTACGGTCTTGACACATACGAGTGTGACATACATGAGGTGGTGCGCCAGAAGCGGGAGAGCGGGATATTGGTTAACGCCACAATGCTGCGCCGCCTCATCACATACGACGGGGCGACGGAACTGCCCCGCATAAGGTTCAGCGGCTTTGCCGACATTAAAGTGATGCCGGGCAGTGAGCTGATAGACGCCTTGTCCGGCAGCTACGGCAGTGTGGGCATGGACGACACCATAGTAATCACGCGCAGCAACAAGCGCGCCACCATATATAATAAAGGAATACGTGCGCAGGTTGTGGATCATGACGGCGAACTGTCGTCGGGAGACCGTCTCATGGTAGTGAAGAACCATTACTTTGACTTGCCGCTGCCCGCTTCCGAATCCCCGTCCCCGGACGGCGTAACGCAGTCAGGGACGGATGCCGGGAAGGGGCTGATGTCTTTCATTGCCAATGGCGACATGGCGCTGGTGCGGCGTGTCCGCAACGTGCGTGAGCTTTACGGCTTCCGTTTTGCCGACCTCACGCTCCGTTTCCCGGACTACGATGACTGCGAGATGCAGTTCACCGCCATCCTCGATGCGCTGCATACTGACGCTCCGGCACTGTCTCCCGCACAGCACAGACTGTTGTATGACGGTGTGATGGAGGACTATATGGACATCCCGCGCAAGGCTGACCGCTTGAAGGCCGTGCGTGAGGACAGGTACTATAACGCCTTGCAGGTGAAGTTCGCGTATGCCGTTACCTGCCATAAGGCGCAGGGCGGACAGTGGCGGCACGTGTATGTAGATCAGGGATATATGACCGACGATATGCTTACTCCCGATTACATCCACTGGCTTTATACCGCCTTCACGCGTGCCACGGAGACGCTGTATCTCGTGAACTGGCCGAAGGAGCAGACGGAACAGTAGCGAAACTTTATGGTACAATATGCGAAGTTTCATGTCTTCATGTTATAATCATGGTGTTATATGCTATATTCCGCAACCTGCATGACGGTTTTTATTGCTAATTTTGCACTGTGGGAAAATACCGCAAAACATTACCTAAAACAATATGCAGAAATGAAAAATGTTATTTTCAAGGCGATTGTCTCAATCGCACTATTCCTTACAGCCATTGGCGCAAGTGCCCAAGGCGGCGCGAAATGGGAGAATGTGGATTATGCCGGAGACGGTATAGTGGGGCACAGGATGGATATTTACCTGCCTGACGACACCGTGTCACGCCATAAGGTCATAATCCTTATCTACGGCAGCGCATGGTTCAGCAACAGTGCCAAGGCGGATGCGTTCCGACAGTTGGGGCGTCCGTTGCTTGACGCAGGGTTCGCCGTGGTCAGCGTCAACCACCGTGCCAGCACGGAAGCCAAGTTCCCGGCGCAGGTAAACGATGTGAAGGCGGCGGTGAGATATGTCAGGGCGCACGCTGCGGAGTATCGTCTCGACACCTCATTCATCGGCGTTACCGGATATTCCTCGGGCGGTCACCTGTCGTCTTTCCTCGGAACGACGAACGGTGTGCGGACTTATGGTGCGGGAGACAAGGTCATAGACATAGAAGGCAGTGTGGGTTCGTGCCTTGACAGCAGCAGCAGTGTCGATGCGGTGGTGGATTGGTTCGGGCCGGTTGACATGAGCCGTATGGAGAATTGCAGCACGGTGAAAGACGGGAAGTCACCTGAGGCGGTGCTGCTCGGTTGCCCGCCGGCAAGCAATCCCGGTCTTGTGGCTGCGTTAAGTCCCATAAACCATGTAGCGGAAAGCGGCCCGATGTTTCTTGTAATACATGGAAACAGCGACCCTGTGGTGCCTTATTGCCAGAGCGTGTTCTTTTCCGATGTCTTGAAGGCCAAGGGACGTCTGGCGGATTTCATCACGGTGGAGGGAGGACAGCATGGCCCCGTGACCTTCAACGCCGATACAATGCAACGCATGACCGACTTTTTCAAGGCGCAGGCGGACAGGAAAAAGTAATCCTTGCATGGCGCATCGTAAACAGAATCTGCTCATGTAGGGACGCACCTTGGTGCGTCCGCCGATACCGTCAATGCGAATTTTTCGGACGCACCAAGGTACGTCCCTACATGAAGGCGAACCATTCCCGGCAGTAGGCACGGCGGGGTACAAAACAAAAGGGTGCTGATTACATCGTAATCAGCACCCTTTTACCGTATAATCAGCACCTGATTGCAGTGTAATCAGCACCCTTTTACTTTACTGTCAGTTTACCGTATGTGTATGACGGACTGTTAGCGTATCATCATAAAACTAAAAACTTCGTAAAAAACGAGTGTCGTCAGGATAAAATTATTAATTTTGTATTCCATAAAGCGATATGTTAACAAAACAAGATTCTTGACAATTTATGGGTCTTATCCTACTTTATTTATTTGGAGCCCTTGCGGTCTCGTTCCTGTGTTCGGTACTTGAAGCCGTGCTCCTTTCCACTCCTATGTCTTTTATCTCCATGAAGGAGAGTGAGGGAGCGAAGGCCGCTCCGTTGTTGCGGAAGTATAAAACCAATATAGACCGGCCTGTGGCCGCTATCCTCTCGCTGAACACCGTTGCGCATACCATAGGTGCCGCCGGTGTGGGTTCAGAGTCAACACGTGTCTTCGGAGAGGAATATTTCGGTGTCATATCCGCTGTCCTTACCTTGATGATACTCGTGTTCAGCGAGATTATACCTAAGACGATAGGCGCATCATATTGGCGTGCCCTTGCATTGCCCTGTACCCGTATCATACACGTGATGATAATAGTGTGCTATCCGCTGGTGCTGCTTTCGGAACTTATAACGCGTATGTTTTCTCCCAAGGTCAAGCCGTTGTCCGTTAGCCGTGAGGAGGTAAGGGCGATGGTTAGCGTCGGTACGGAGGAAGGTGTGTTCAAGGCAGAGGAAAACAATACCATACAGCACTTTTTGGCTACGGCGCAGGTGAAGGCGCGTGAGATAATGACGCCCAGTGTGGTTGTGGCGTCGGCACCGGAGACAATGACGGTGCGGCAGTTTCATGCCACCAAGCAGTTCAACCCCTATTCCCGCATTCTGGTGTATGCGGAGAACCGTGATTTCGTTACGGGCTATGTGCTGCGTGCCTCGGTGCTGGAGAAATTGGCGGAGGATAGTTTTGATGCCACCTTGGGCAGCATACGCCGCCCGATACTGGTTTATCCGGAGTGCCAGCTGGTGGCGGAGATATGGGAGCAGATGATAGAACGCCGTGAGCATATATCCGTCATAGTGGACGAGTATGGCTGCATGAGGGGCATAGTCACCATGGAGGATGTGATAGAGACAATGCTGGGAGTGGAGATAGTGGACGAGCATGACACCACTACCGACTTGCAGCGTTTCGCCCGTGAGCGCTGGCAGCGGTGGGTTAAGGCGCAGAAAAGACCGTAAGGGCGTGCTGCCGATGGAGCCATAAGTGCTAGCACAAACGAAAAAAACGGCCTCCGCAGACTTTTACAGTCTGCGGAGGCCGTTTCGTTTTCCGGTGTGGCGTGGTGGCATGAAATGCCGCCTGTCACTGTACCGGTTTGTATTTGCTCATCATCTGCTTTATCTCCTTGGTGCGTCCGGCACTTAGCGGCGGTACGCCTTCGAGGGGGTAGGGTAGGCCGAGTTCCTTGTATTTGTATGCGCCGAGGGTATGGTAGGGCAGAATCTCTATCTTCTCCACCACGTCATACTTGGCTATATGTTCGCCAAGGCGTTGCAGCCACTCGTCATTGTCGGTGAGTCCGGGTACTACCACGTGGCGGATCCATGTGGGTATGCCGCGCTCCTGCAATGTGTCAAGAAACCGCAGGTTGTTATCTTGGGGCACTCCCGTGAGCTTGGGGTACAGCTCCGGATTCATGGTCTTGATGTCAAGCAGCACAAGGTCGGTGTGCCGCAGGGCTTCAAGGGCGTGTGGCGTGTGGATATGTCCGCTGGTGTCAAGGGCCGTGTGCAGCCCCTCCTCATGGCAAAGGCGGAAATATTCCGCCACGAACCCGGCCTGCAAAAGCGGTTCGCCGCCTGAGAGCGTCACGCCACCTTTCCTTATATAGTTGTAGTAGCGCATGGCTTCGTCACGCAGTTCCGTCGGTGTCATCTCGTACCTGCATGGTCCCTGCGGGGTCCATGTGTCGGGATTGTGGCAGAACTGACAGCGTAACGGGCAGCCTTGCATGAAGGTTACGAACCTTATGCCGGGCCCGTCAACGGTGCCGAAGGACTCTATGGAGTGTATCTTGGCGGTCATTTTACGGCCTGCGGCTGTGCTTACATGCAGCTGTTGATAGTGCGTGAGAGCACGTCAAGCTGCTGTTCGCGTGTGAGTTTCACGAAGTTTACGGCGTAACCACTGACGCGTATCGTCAGCTGCGGGTATTTCTCCGGATGCTCCATGGCGTCAAGCAGCAACTGACGGTCAAACACATTGACGTTGAGATGCTGCCCGCCGTCCGGCTCAAAGTAACCGTCCATAAGATTGACAAGGTTCTCGGCCTGTGCCTCGCGGTCCTTTCCGAGGGCGGAAGGAGTGATGGCGAAGGTGTAGGATATGCCGTCCTTGGCGTGGTGGAAAGGCAGTTTCGCGACGGAAGCCAGTGCCGCCACCGCGCCTTTTATGTCGCGGGCGTTCATCGGGTTGGCACCCGGTGCGAAAGGAACGCCGGCCTTACGTCCGTCAGGTGTGGCTCCGGTGTTGCGGCCATACACCACGTTTGAGGTGATGGTCAGCAGGCTTTGCGTCGGGATGGCGTCACGATATGTGCGGTGTTGGCGCAGATACTCCATGAACTTCTCGGTCAGCATGACCGCTATCTCGTCGGTCTCGTCGCAGTTGTTGCCGAACGGTACGAACTCACCTTCCTCTATCTTGTAGTCAACGGCCAGCCCTGTCTCGTCGCGTATGATGCGTATCTTGCAGTGCTTCATGGCTGCGATGGAGTCGGTCACGATGGAAAGGCCGGCTATACCGGTGGCGCGTGTGCGCTGGACATCACCGTCATGGAGCGCCATCTCAAAGGCTTCGTAGTCGTACTTGTCGTGCATGTAGTGTATAATCTTCAATGCGTTGACGTAAGTCTTGGCCAACCAGCGCATCATCGCCTCGAAACGGGGCCAGAACTCATCAAAGGTCAGATAGTCACCCTCTATCGGTGCGAAGCAGGGGGCGACCTGTTTGCCGCTCATTTCGTCGCGTCCGCCGTTGATGGCGTACAGCATACACTTGGCAAGGTTGGCGCGTGCGCCGAAGAATTGCATCTGCTTGCCTATCTTCATGGGACTTACGCAGCAGGCGATACCGTAGTCATCGCCGAGCTCGGGGCGCATAAGGTCGTCGTTTTCGTATTGTATCGCGCTGGTGTCCATTGACACTTTGGCGCAGTATTTCTTCCAAGTCTCGGGCAGACGGTGGCTCCACAGCACCGTGAGGTTAGGCTCCGGTGACGGTCCCATGTTGTAAAGCGTGTGCAGAAAGCGGTAGTCTGTCTTTGTAACCATGGAGCGTCCGTCGATGCCCATGCCGCCGACCGAGGTGGTAGCCCATATCGGGTCACCGCTGAAAAGGTCGTTATACTCCGGTGTGCGGAGGAAGCGGACGATACGAAGTTTCATTACCATCTGGTCAATCAGCTCCTGAGCCTCTGCTTCTGTGATGATGCCTCTCTTCAAATCACGTTGTATATAGATGTCAAGGAAGGCCGATACGCGCCCGAGTGACATGGCCGCGCCGTCCTGATCCTTTACAGCTCCGAGGTAACCGAAGTACGTCCACTGCACGGCTTCACGTGCATTGGTGGCCGGTCTGGTGACATCGAAACCGTAAGCGGCGCACATCCGCTCGAAATCTTTAAGCGCATTGATCTGGTCTGTAATCTCTTCACGGCAGCGAACGATCTCTTCCGTGAACTCCTGTATGTCTATTCGTTTGTGAAAACGCTTCTTTTCCTCTATCAGGTTCTTTGTTCCGTAGAGGGCGATACGGCGATAGTCGCCTATGATGCGGCCTCGGCCGTAAGCGTCCGGCAGGCCGGTTATGATGTGAGCGTGGCGTGCCGCCTTTATATCATCGTTGTAAGCGGAGAACACTCCCTCGTTGTGCGTCTTGCGATACTTGGTATATATCTCCTTGGTTTCAGGGTCAAGGTCGTATCCGTAGGCCATGAGCGCGGCCTGAACCATACGTATTCCTCCCTTGGGGAATATGCCTCTCTTCAGCGGAGCGTCCGTTTGCAGACCTACAATGACTTCGCTTTCCTTGTCAATGTAGCCCGCGCCGTATGTGTCAAGGCCTTGCGGAAGTTTTGTTTCCACGTCATACACGCCCTTCTCACGTTCTACCTCGAACATTTTTGTGAGTATGTCCCACAGTTTGTTGGTCTTTTCTGACGGGCCGGCGAGGAAACTTTCGTCTCCGTTGTAAGGCTCGTAATTGTGCTGGATGAAGTCGCGGACATCGATTTCACGTTTCCATGACGTACCTTTGAAGTCTGTTTGCAGGTTCTGAAATTCCATAAATGTTGTGTTATCTTTGCATTGTTAAGAAATGAGAGTGCAAAGATACTACTTTCTTTTGATATACGCAATCATTCGGTATGTAGTTTTTCCTTGCGTGATGAAATTCATTATATATTGGTATGTGGAGTTTGCAAAAAGATGAAGGCAAACGGAAAATGTGCCGCTTGCCTTCATTTTATGTCAGAATCTGTATCCGATAGTCGCGTTTATCTGGTGCCTGTCGTTCTTGATGCGGGTCGGTGTGCCGATGTTCAGCGCCTCTCCCGAGTACGAATCATAAAGATTTTGGAACGGATGGTAGTCTCCCTTCTGTGTGGAGTACTGGTAGGACATATCGAGATTGACGTTCTTTGTCAGCGCAAAGCCTATGCCGAACGTTACCCTGTGTGTGGCTTTCCAGTTGGTATAGTCGTATGTTGAGGCGTAAGCCCCGTTGCTTCCGTACTCTTCATCCGTCGATATGTTTATGTCTTTGCTTCCGTCTGTCTTATACATGGGGCTGACATAGTTGTATCCCATGCGCAATGCCACCTCCGGAACGGGCTTCACCTCCACGCCCAACTTGACCGTGCTCACGCCGCGCAGGCAGTCTTTTGTGTTCCGGTCCATTTCATAGTCACGGTCATAGATGGTGTGGTCCTGATCAAAGACTATCTTGTTCCTGGTTGACGAGTAGTCCGCGTACTCGTAAGTTGCTCCCAATGCCACCATATTATTAATGGTATGTCCGAGTGAAAGGCCGAACTTCCACGGCGTGGTCATCTTGTATTTGTAGCCCCAAGAGATGCCGTCGCTGTTGTCGTAGTCATTGTTCTGGTAGCTGAACGTTGCCCTTGCGTTCATATTCATGTAGCAGTCAAGGTCATACCAAGTAGGAGTATGAATGTAAGCACCTATGCGGAACGGTGACTCTTCAACGGGACGGAATATGATTCCGAACTTGATGTTGAGGCCGGTACCTGTTATTTCCCTGTAATCGGCGAAGTTATACTCCCCTCCGTAGTTGCCGTTGGCGTCAACAAGGCTTTCGTCATAGAATGTGGTGCCGTTGTAATGCACGTCCTTCAAGCCTATGGACAGGCCGAGAAAGACCCTGTTGTTGAAGTTACCGCTGAAGTTAACGTCAAACTCACTGATGTAACCCTCGTTCTTGTTTGTACCGAAATAGGCGTCGGCACCTCTGCTTCCGTAGTCCCAATAAGGCTCCTCGCCTGCGGGAGTCACTTCCGTTGATAGGTTTTCATTGATTACCGCCCAGTTCACTACGTCCGCCATGCTGTACTCACCGTATGCTGCCAGCCTTGCGGCGGTCATGTAATTCACGGAAGAAAGGCCGTCGAGAGTGTTCAACGCATTTGAAATCATGTTGAAGTTACGGCTCTTGTGATAGTTCAGACCGAGGTTGAACCATGACTGCTGGCCGCATTGCGTGGAATATACGAATCCCAACTGGTTGAAGTCCGCGTTGGTTACGTTATCCTTGAAGCTGCCAACGCTGTTGACAACGCTTGGGCTATACTCCCCCGTTCCTTTCTGGAATGTCACTCCTCCGGACACTCCCGCCCACGATTTGCGGAACAGTCCTATGCCCGCCGGGTTGGTTGACATGGTCGATATGTCCGCTCCCAAGGCTTCCATCGCGCCTCCCATGCCTATGTACCGTGCCGTACCGTTAAGGTCTTCCGTCGCAAGTTGCGCGTTTTCGTAAGTCTCTTGCGCCGCAGCCGTGTATGTCGCGAGGCACATAATGCCTAAGATCCAGTTCTTTCTCATGTGGATATTCTTTTTTATATGATACTATCTTCTTGTTACTCTTGACCTGCTTCCGCCACCTCCGCCTGCGGGGCGTGTGCCTCCTCCGCCGAAACTGCTTCTGCTTCCGCCGCTGCTGAACGAGCTGCCTGATGATGGCGAGCTGTTGAACCGGCGCGTGTTGTCACTGTTCACGCTTCTGTTGGTATTGTTAGTGTTCGTGCGTGTGTTTGAGAACACCGGCCTGTCGCTTCTCGTTCTTGTCCCGTTGCCGCTGAACCGGTTGCTTCTGTTGCTGTATCTGTTCACGCTTGGCCTTACCGGTCTGCCGTTGCCGATTCCCGGCCGCGGCCTGCCGTTTCCCCATACGGGTCTGTGTATGATTGGCCTGTGCCATGTATGCCCCCATCCCCAGCCGTGGTGGAAACCCCAATAGCCGTGCCATCCCCAGCCGTAGTGCCATGGGTCATAATAGGAATAGTACCATGGGGCGTACCAGCGTGTACGCCAATAGAATGAGTCGTAATACCATGGGTCATAGTACCACGGGTCGTTCACCACGAGCGTGATGTTGTTGTAACCGTCAAACCGCTTCATCTTCATGCTGTTCTCGTAGTCGGCCCTTGACACGAGGATGGAGTCTTGCGTTCCGCCGGCATAGCCGTCGCCGTAAGAATACTCACTCCCCGTGCGGTTGCGGCGGTTGTATTCGTCCACGTCCCGCAGCGAGCCGGAGTGGGTTACGGTGCTGTTTCCTACGGCAACCCCGTTTCCGTAGTCGTATGCCTCTGTCACTTCGCTCCGTTGTTGGCGCTGCACGGTGTTGGCCGTGTTGCCCTTCTTCGGTGTGAAGTACATGTCATCATCCTGTGCCATAACGCTGACGACAAAGGAAAGCAATAGTGCTGATAGTATGAAATGCCGTGTCATAATGCTTTTGTTTATCGGGTCCGTTTTACGTTCCCTTGTGTTCGATAATGCAAAATTATCTTGTTTTTCACTGCAAATATACGGAAAAACCCTAACAATAGGTAGGTTTTTCCCTATTTTTTCCTAACTTTGTGGCGGATTTAACATTTACAGGACATGAGAGCCCCTCTCTAACTCCCCCGAGGGGGAGAATAAATACCGTGTGAGGGTATCTGTGAGGGTGTGTCAAAATGAAGTAAACAGGAGTTAATGCTCCGCTTAGGAGTTACTGGGAGTTATCGGACAAATGATTTTCAGCTTGACATTCAGGCTATTGTCCGTTAACTTCATGCGGCACAAGCCGCATAACTCCCGCTAACTTCCGCTAACTTCCATATTTTGATACACCTTCTGGGGAGGGGCTGCCACCAAACAACCACTATGAAATACCTATTAACCAGATTCTGTATAGCGTGCCCGTCGCAGGAACTGCTGCAACCCTGCCGCGAGCTGCTGGCGGATGCTTGCGGCGAATGCGGGTACGAGAGCTTTGAGGATACCGACGAGGGTATCATCGGATATATACAGCAGGACAACTATTCCGAGATGCTTCTTGAGCATACCATCGGTGAGTTCCCCGTGAAGGGAGTCACCATCGTCTATGAGACGGAGGACATACCCGACCAAGACTGGAACGCCGTTTGGGAGGAAGAAGGCTTCGAGCCTATTGTCGTTTCGGGCAAGGTGACCATTTATGACGCCCGCAACACCGCAGACGGCGGGCAGTTCTCCACACCGGTCAATATCGGCATACACGCCAGCAACGCCTTTGGCACCGGCACGCACGAGACTACTCGCATGGTGGTTGCCACGCTTCTTGAGACCCCTTTGCACGGCAGGAGGGTGCTGGACTGCGGTTGCGGCACCGGCATCCTTGCCATTACGGCCCTTTTCTGTGGTGCAGACGCAGCCGTGGGGTACGACATTGACGAGTGGAGCGTTGACAACTCCATGCACAATGCGCGCCTTAACGGTGTGGCGGACAGGATGGAGACACTGTTGGGTGACGCCGGCGTGCTCTCTCATGTCGATGGCGTCTTTGACGTGGTGATGGCCAACATCAACCGCAACATACTCCTTGCAGACCTCAGCCACTTCCAGAGCGTGATGGTTCACGACGGCATTCTCATCCTCAGCGGATTCTATGAGGAGGACGCCCCGATGCTCATTGCCGAGGCGGAGCGGCTTGGCCTGCATGAGATTTCGCGCAAGACGGAAAACAACTGGTGCTGTTTGAAGTTGGAATACAGCCCGTGTCCGGAAGTTTGAAGATGGAAAGGTGTAGCGGAAATGGTGAGTAAATAATCTTCACTGCACCTTTCTCGGCACGAAAAAAGCCTTGAAAAGGCGACATAACACAGCCCAGGGTGCAAACCCTGGGTATTATTTTGGGCGGTAATTAAGGTATAGGAAACCCCGAAGCCGGCAGGCGTGACGACAGAATGTCGTTGCGGGGTGTCATAAGTCACTGCCGGTACAGAAGGAAATGTATTATAGATAGCGTGACTAATTTTCACCCCTCGCTGCCCTCCGGGCATCTCGCCTACCGGCTTCGGGGTTCCAATGGCGTTTCCGAATGCCCAGGTTTACCCAGCGCTTACGCACTGGGCTGTGTTATGTCGCCTTTTCAAGGCTTTGTCCTGAATATATAAAATGCAGGGAAAGAATGATGTTTGTAATGTGTTGAGTTACAAGTTGTTCTCGAATAGTGCGTGAGATGCGTTGTAAAAGGGTGCTGATTACACTGCAATCAGGTGCTGATTATACGGTAAAAGGGTGCTGATTACATCGCAATCAGCACCCTTTTGTTTTGCACCCCGCCGTGCCTACTGGCGGGAATGGCTTGCCTTCATGTTGTGACGCACCTCGGTGCGTCCGAAAAATGCGCATTGACGGTATCGGCGGACGCACCAAGGTGCGTCCCTACAAGGGCGGTTTATTCCCCCGGCCGGTGCCCGGACATGACGATGCCGGTTGCACCGCATGACGTAATCATAATTTTTAATTCCCTCAATTCTTCTTTGGCTTCCTCGTGAACTTGTATGCCATGCTGAACATAACGTACCGGGGTATGTAGTTATACCATGTCTCCGTGCGTCCCTGTGCGTTCACGTTGTACCGTTTCGAGCTGAGTTGCGCCAGCAGGTCGTATGCCTGTACCTTCGCCGTCAGCATGCCTTTGAAGAACGACCGCGACAGTTGCGCGTTCCATACCAGCTCGTCCGTGTTCATCATGCTGCTCTCATAGCCGCGGCGGGAGTACATGTTAATGTCGGTTGCTACGGTCAGTTTCACCGTGGGGATGGTGTAGGTGACGTTCGCGCCGTACTGTATGTCGTTGGCGTCGATGCTCCTCACAATGTCGAGCTGCCCCCTTGTGTGGCGGGATGTTATCTTGCCTATGATGCCGGCAGACAGGTCTCCTTTCTTGTATGAGAACTTGGCGGTGGCCGTAAGGTTCACGTTATCCACCTTGGAGATGGGCGACTCCATGATTGTCGGGCTGCCGTTGCCGCCTGCTGCCGCTGTTGCCGTGGCGAAATCCACGCTTCTCTCGTATGCGGCATCGCCGTAAATATCCATGCGGAAATACTTTTTCTCGTCCAGCGGACGTTGCCATCCTCCGTACAGGGAGCCGTTCCAGTTGCCGTTGACGTTGTCCCTCATGTTGGTGTAGGCACCCGTCGCGGTGTTGTATGTGGTGCGGTTGCCCACCGCGTCACGTGTGATGGCGGCGTGGCAGCCCACATATACGCTGCTGGCGAGCGAGTCATTCTTGAACGTTATCCTTCCGCTGAAATTGTGTATGACGCTGTTTTTGAGGTCAGGGTTGTTTATTGTCACGTACAGCGGGTTGGAAGTGTTGCGCAATGGCATGAGACTCTCGAAGGAAGGCTGCGAGAAACGTGTGGAATAGTTAAACTCTACCGGCGTGCTTGTCTTGCCGTAGGTGCGGTAGGAGATGTCAGGCGTAAACTCGTTCCATGACCTTCGCGCCAGAGTGTCGAGCGTATTGTTGCGGTAACCCATCTTTTCCGTGAAGTGGGTGTAGGGCAGTCTGACGGTGAACGACATGTTGTCGCTGCGCTTCATTATCGCCGCAGCACCGGTATATTGCCGTTTCATGATGTTGTATGAGCGGCTGTTGTCACTGTCATACGCCGTCATCATGTCTTCGCGGACCGACGGCAGCCAGCCAAGGGCGTCGTAGTCGGACTCCGGCAGGCGCTCAAGGTTGAACCGGTCGTAGTGATAACTGTTGTATCTTTGCGTAAATTCCGTTTCAACCATGGCCAGCCATTCGTTCGGGAACTGTATGGCATACAGCCCTTGCGGGCTGAAACGGTAGCCGTTGGAGTTGTTGTCGCTGAATCTGTTGCGCGTTTCCGTCGTGCCGCTTGCGGCGTAATACGTCCTCGTGTTGTCAAAGTTCTCGCTCGGGTCGCTCCTGTTGTAGCCGGCGCTGATGTTAAACTGCATTATGTCTCCGCTCTCAAACTTGTGTGCCCACCATGTGTTGTGGCTTATGTCGATATACTTTGTGTGTGACATTCCTATCGCTTCATTGCGGTTTGTCAATGCGGTGCTATATGTGGAGTCGGCCGATTCCGAGTTGTTCTTGTAGTTGGAGTAATAGAGGTTGGTGTAGGTTCCGAGCTTAAGTTTCTGGAATGTAAGGTAATTGTATAGGGAAAAGGTGAAGTTATTGCTGTTGTTCAGCGACCAACTGTCACTGAATATGCTTCCGTTGTCGGTGAAAGTCTCCGAGAAAGACCTGCGTTCGTTGTTGGTATCGTCCCATGTCAGCCTTGCGTTCAGGTTTGCCTCCACGTTCTTTCCCTTGTCTTCCGTGTTGATGCTCATGCCCGCCTGCCTTACGGTCTTTATGCCGTTGGTCACCTTCTTGGGGCTCCATTCGCCGTCACTGCCCGGTGTCCGGTTCTCGTTCACGTTGTTTGCGCCGCCGAACAGCGACACTCTTGTGTGGTCGTCATAGTATGTTCCGAACGCTCTCGCCATCCATCTGTCCTCCGTTCCCGCGCCAACCTCGGCGTTGGCGATGTATCCCCGGGCGTATTCCCGCTTCAGAGTGACGTCCATTACGTAGTCCTTCTCTTCCAGCTTCGTGCCCAGCATCTCGTTCTTCTTCGTGTCCTTGTTGAACACCTTGATGTCTTTCACGGTGAAGTATGGCAGGTTTTCCAGCATGACCTTGTTCTCTCCCTTGAAGAAATCCTTGCCGTTGAGGGTGAGATAGTCAATCTTTTTGCCGTTGATGTATATGTCTCCGTTCTCTTTCAGCTCCGCTCCGGGCAGCTGGCGGATAAGTCCGTCGAGCATAGAACCTTCCGGTAGCTTGAAGGCTGAGGCGTCATAGACAATCGTGTCGCCCTTGTACGCCACCTGAATGCGTGTTCCTTTCACCACGACCCCTTCCAGATCCACGTCCTTGTACACGTCGTTCTGCTTGCGCTTCATAAGTATGTTCGGCAGTTCTATCCAGTTGTTGCGTCCCAGTTTGGTGATGTCGTGGTTGAGATAGGTGTCCTCATAGCCCTCGGCCGTGGCCTTTATTATGTACGACTTCTCCTCTCTTGGAGCTTTGAGGTAGTAATATGACCACGTCCTCATGTCGCGTGTGCTGCACGTTACGGTATCAACCGTGGTGGAGTCGGTGTTCATCAGCGTGATGAAAGCCTTGACCTTGCCTTGCGTGAACGAGTCATACACCTCGCCGTAAAGCGTTATTGTCGCCTTTTTCTTGTTGTTTTTCTTCGTTTCCGCCGTTGCTGTCAGGGTGGAAACGGCCATGAGTGCCATGGTGATGATAATGGTTAGTAAACGCATATCCGTATATTTTACTTTGTTTTTTATTTCCTTACCGGTATTATTATGGCCAGTATTATGTAGAGAATGATGCCCGGGAAAAGTGTGGAAAACACGGTGAGGCACGCCCATAGCACCCTTATTATCGTGGGATCAACGTCGAAATACTCCGCAATGCCGGCGCATACGCCGAACAACATCTTGTCATCGGAGCGTGTAAGTTTCTTGTCCATAGTTCTTTTTGAGGTTTTTGGTTTTGTGGTTATAGGTCTTTGGTCACTTCGTTTGAGGTTGTCGGTTGTCAGAATAGTAGGTAATGCGGCCTAAAACCCGCAACCTTTCACCTCCAACCTTATGGGTATTATCCCTGCCACCCTATCGTATCGACCGACGAACTGTCCGTCGGCAGCGGTTCGTAGGGTGTTGTGTCCGGCTCGTTGTCATGCCGGTTGTGGTGCAGGTCATAGTAGTCTCTCTCCGCTTTTGAGCCGGTCATGGCGACACTTGTCATCGATACTATCGCCAACACGATGCTTAGAATCCACAGAAGGATGCAGGCCACCGTCCCTTTGGCTGACATTGGCTTGCTATTGCCACGCAATACCCGCACGATGCAGTATATAGGGATGGCGATGATGGCCATCGTGGAGATTATTGCGGTGAAGATTGTGCCGGCATGGTCGGTCAGGTAGTTCGGGAACCACGTCATGCTCTCTGTGGCGAAGTAGGGGAACATGGTGGCTGACAGTCCCAATACGGCTATGAGAAGGGCTATTATGCCGAGCATTCCGATGCCTACGAGAACGAAAAACGGCAGCAGGCACACCACGGCAACCAGCTTCAGCAACAGCGGCAGGCATCCGTTGCCCCTGCGGTTACCGTGTCTTCCTTCCGTGGAAGCCTTGACAGACTCGTTTATTATCTCCTCGTTTATGTTCTCCGGCGTCACGCTCTGTCCCTTCATCCGCAGCCTGTCCTCTGGCGTTTGGGGCAGGGGGATGATGAACCACAGTATCACGTACAGCAGCAGTACCGCCCATACGAGTTCCAAGTGGATAAGTTTTCCCATGCCGGCAAGTATGAATACGGCGAGTATCACGCCCAGACGCCAGCCTAATGACGTTCCCTTGCCGGTGAACTGTGCCATGCCCGAGCACACGCCGCCAAGCACCTTGTCGTTCGGGTCACGGTAAAGATACCTGCCTTTCAGCCATCCGAACAGGCTGTTGTCAGGCTTATCCTCCTCTACTTCCACCGCTTCCTCATAGTCCTCGGCCGCTGTCTGCTCCTCTTGGCCGCCGTTTTCTTCCTGAGAGTCAATCTCGGTAGGGTTGCCTATCTTGCCTATTATCTCCTTTATCACCTCTATGCTGATAGCCATGGTGCCCTCTTCCTTCTGTTGCCACAGCAGTTCCGCCACGCGATGCTCTATGTCGTCGGCAATCTCCTCGCCGCCTTCCTTGTCTGAGAAATAACGCTTCATGCTGTCAAGATAGCGGTTGAGCAGCTCAAACGCATCCTCGTCGATGGCGTAGAGTTGGCCAAACATATTTATTGTGATGTTCTTTTTCATCTTGTTCCGGTAGTTTTAGTTGTTTGTATGGGGGGGATTGTTATAATATCGCTTTTTTGTTGCTGTGTCAGCACGTTCACCGTGTGCGTCAGTTCGCTCCACGCTTTGTCCAGTTCTGCAAGGAATAGTTCTCCGGTCTCTGTCAGAACGTAATACTTCCGGGGCGGTCCCTGTGTGGATTCGCGCCACTCATACGACAGCAGTTTGTCGTTTTTCAGTCGGGTGAGCAATGGATATAGCGTGCCTTCCACCACAATCAGCTTTGCCTCTTTCAGCTTTTGTATGATGTCTGCGGCGTAAGACGACTGTCTGCGCAGCAGCAGCATGATGCAATATTCCAGCATTCCCTTTCTCATCTGCGATTTGGCGTTGTCTATGTTCATAATACTTCTGTTCTTATGTTCTGTGTGCAAAGGTATATATAATCACAGTACTTTGCAATACAAAGTACCATTTATTTTCTTGGAATTATCATTTGTTAACATAAAAAGGCCGTTTTTCCGCCGCAAACGGGCTGTTTTTGGTGTGTAGGTGGTTTTCTTGTAGGTTTTAGGTTATGGGTTGTAGGTATAAGGTTGCTGTCGTTTGCGGGCGGCAGTGAGTCTTGAAAGGGTTTTAGGTTATGGGTTGTAGGTATAAGGTTGCTGCCGTTTGCGGGCGGCAGTGAGTCATGAAAGGGTTTTTGGTTATGGGTTGTAGGTATAAGGTCGTTGCCGTTTGCGGGCGGCAGTGCTATGCGGCGGAATGCGCGGTGAGCCCTGAAAGGGCGAAATATTACAGCCCGGGGTGTAAACCCCGGGTAAAAAGTGTTGGCCGAAAATGGTGTTGGCACCCCGTAGCCGGCAGGCGAGGTGTCCGCAGGACGCCGAGGGGTGTAACACAAAGAAATGGATATATCCCTAAAATGCGCTCCTTTTTTTATATAGTAAACGACAAGGGATGTTTTCACCCCTCGTCGCACGTTGTGCTCCTCGCCTGCCGGCTTCGGGGTTCCAATACGTTTTACCGGTAATGACATCGCAACCCGGCGCTTACGCACCGGGCTATGATATGCCGTCCTTTCAGGACTTCACCGCATTGGAACACAAGAATAGATACTGTGCAAGAGACTGTGATATGCCGTCCTTTCAGGACTTCCCCGCACATGGAGGAGCGCTTTGCGCAAGTGTCACCATTTCCCTTTGTTTGCTGACACATTGTCTTTTTACGACCCCAAAAATACGGCGTTGCAGACAATGAAACCGTATATCGTTCCCAAATACGCGATTCTCGTGCGTTCTGTGCAACGCTTTGTAAATCAGCGTGATAACGCTTTTGTGGTGCGAAAGGTCGTTTTTGGGAAAGTAAAAGGCACCCTTTTACATTGTGATCAGCACCTGTTTACGTTGTTATCGGCACCGTTTTGCATTGTCACCGTTGCCTTTTCATAAGCGTAATAGTGCTTCTGCCTGTGGAATATGCCTGTTATTAATGCCCGAATGTCTGTTTTTGTTGGTGGAAAAGCACCTCTTCACTCCGGCAATCTTTCTAAAATCAATTTCAGAGCGGCAGTTTTTCAAAACCGGAATGTCATGTCAATGTGCCGTTTTCCTGTCATTATGTAAATAAGGGAACAGGTAGGCGTCTTCATTCTCGGCGTTTTTCCCGGATGTAAATAATGACGGAAAAATTTGTATATACAAAAATAAAGATGTAATTTTGCAGTGAACGAAAAAAGAAAGGGTTTCTGATTATGACAACAGCAGCTATGGATTCAGAGAAGATTTCTTTGGCAAAGGCAATCTTTGCCATTGATAATCCGGAATTGTTAGTCAAGGTGAAAAGTCAACTTCGCCACATCTTGGGATTGGATAAGGGTGGCGAAGCAGTGACAGACGGCTGTCTGCCGCCTATCGACGCAAGTGAAATCGCTTACAGTCTGTCGAGGGCGGAACAGGATGTTATGGCTGGCAACGTTATGGCGGCAGAGGATGTTCATGATTATTATGAGAAGAAGTACCCGTGGCTATGCGAGTAAAATGGACGGAAGAAGCAAACAGAACGATGGAAAGATATTTCGTCTGTTCTGCCGATTTCTATTCAAAAGCGTTGCTGCGGCAATTGAATAATGATTTGAAACGTGCAAAGAAGCTGTTGGAAGAGAATCCATATATAGGGCAGAAAGAGCCTTTGGCTGCTAACAGAACCTTTGAATATCGCCGTATTGTACTTTCAAGACCGTTCAAACTTATTTATTTTATACATGAAGAGACGGTTTATATAGCCAATATCTGGGACACGCGCCGTTCCGTTAAGAACCTTGTAAGGAATCTGTAACAACGCAAGCCACCGCCTGAGTGCATTGAGACTCAGGCGGTGGCTTGCCTTTTTATACTATTATATATTAGAACTCGTCGCTTGCGTAGAACACTTCGAATAGCTCACGAGGGAACTCGAAGATTTCGTTGTCGTTGAAAAAACGCTTCAACTCTATCGCCGCGTTCTCCAGAGAGTCACTCGCATGAACGATGTTCTCCTGATAACTGTTGCTGTACATACCGCGGATGGTGCCGGGCACACAGTTGGTCCGCCCGTTGGTAGGGCCGGTAATGGTGCGCACTACATCCACCGCGCTGACCCCTTCAAGGCATATCGCCACTACGGGAGTGGCCATCATGGAGTCTTTGATGCGCTGGAAGAATGGCTTGTCGGCAAGATGGGAGTAGTGTACGGAGAGTATCTCGTCCGTGAGTTGCATCATTTTCAGCCCGACGACGCGAAGCCCTTTCTTCTCGAATATGGAGATAATCTCGCCTATCAGGTTACGTTTTACGGTGCAAGGCTTGAGCAGCACCAGTGTCTTTTCCGTCTGTTTCATAAGTCAAGGAATGTTTAAGTGTAAATAATAGTGAATCATATAGGTGTTGCAAGGACAATGCAAGCGAGTGCAATGAATGCTTGCTTTCAAATTGCCGAGTGTAGCTTGTCGTATGCAAAGATAGTCATAATATTTTGAATGGCCGTTGTTTTTGTAATGTTTTTGTAATGACACCGTCATATTCGGTTAATATCGCCGCCGTACCTTTGCACCGTGAAAATAACAAAAAGAGACAATAAAGGCGATATGAAGAATGAAACGACAAGACAGACAGGTTGCGGCAGATGGCTGTGCGTGGCGGTTATGATGAGTATAGGAATATCCGTAGCGGCGCAGACTCTGGAAGAACGTGTGGCGATGCTGGAACGGCAGAACCGTGAAATGCGTGAGAAGATGCGCGAAACTGACGGGAAACAGGCCAAGACGGAGACCAAAGGCAAGTATATGCCGCAGCTTCACGGTATCCTGCGCGGTAAATATGAGTATCAGCCGGAGATGGAAGCGTCACGCTTTGAGGTGCGCAACGCACGCCTGAGTGTAAGCGGTGCGCTGCCGTTGAGGTCGGAATACAAGCTGGAAGTGGATTTGTGCGACGAGAGTCAGATAAAGATGAAGGACGCATGGGTGCGTGTTACGCCGTGGAAGACGTTGCGCGTGAGCATCGGCCAGCAGCGTATGCCGTTCTCCATAGACGCTCACCGCAATCCGTCGGCGCAGTATTTCGCCAACAGAAGCTTCATAGCCAAGCAGGTGGGAGATATGCGTGACGTGGGTTTGCAGGTGGGTTACACCTTTAATGGGGCAGGAGACGGCGCACGGCCGGTGGCCGTTCTGGATGCGGGAATGTTCAACGGCTCAAACCTTGACAACCAGAAGACGGCGTGGAGCAAGGCCGTCAGCTATTCCGCACGCCTGCAATGGTTTCCCGTGGAGGGGCTTGCCGTAGTGCCGTCGGTGCAGCATACCGCCATCGCCAACCGTCAGGCGAAATACACTTCGCTGGATTTCGGAACGTACTATGAGGCCGGCGGCCTGCATATAGAGGCGGAATACCTGCGCAAAACGTATATGGACAACGCCTTCGACGCCTGCAATGCCGTCAATGCCATGGCTCTTTACCGTATGCCTTTGAAGGGAAACAGGACGTTTTTCCAAAGCGTTGCCTGTCAGGCGAGGTACGACTACATGGATGATCACTCTGACGGCAAGGCGGGTTTCACCAAGGATGATGCGGGAAACGTGACCGGCCGCCTCGCGATCAGCGACTACCAACGCCACCGCATGACGCTCGGACTGACCTTTGCGGTGCGT
This sequence comes from Prevotella sp., assembly GCA_017623655.1. Classification (GTDB taxonomy): domain Bacteria; phylum Bacteroidota; class Bacteroidia; order Bacteroidales; family Bacteroidaceae; genus Prevotella. The sequence continues at coordinate 86,064 of JAGAON010000009.1, read as the reverse complement.
AATCCTTATTTCCCCACGGACATACGCCTGAACTATGAGAGGTACTGGTATCCGCACGGAGGTGCAAAGGAGAGCGAGAAGGACAAGGTTGTGGCGGAGGTAACGGTGAGTTTTTAGGTTGCAGGGTAGGGGGATAGGATAGCGGGTGGCAGCAATTTTTCAGTTTCATAAGTACGGCTCAGCATTAGGATGGGTATAATCCCGGACGGTTCATGGGGCGAAACATAAAAAAGGACAGGCCCGCTTGGTGGGCGGCCTGTCCTTTTGTGTGTCGTTATGTGCGGGCAATGCGGTTGTCCGGTATGTCGGTCGGGAATGTGGATGATTTATGCCGTTTCCGCTTTCTTGTGATGAATGGGGTGGGTGAAGACGAACCTCGCTCCGCCTGTGTAACCGGTGTCCAGCCATATCCTGCCTCCGAGCTGTTCCACTATGGAGCGTGTTATTGCCAGTCCGAGGCCTGTGCCCTGTTTGAATGCGTCCAGTTTCTTGAAGCGTTCAAACACTGTCTCCGCGCTTTCTGCCGGTATGCCGCAGCCGGTGTCGGCAACGCTGACGATGACAATGTCCTTTTCACTGTCCGCCTCCACGCCGATGGTGATGCTGCCCGCTTCGGTGAACTTCTTGGCGTTGCTCAGAAGGTTTGTCATCACCTGCATAAGGCGGTCTTTGTCGGTGTCAATCATCAGACCCTTCACCGTTGTTTCTGCTTTAATCTCCACTCCCGGTACGGGTGTTGCCGATGCGGAGACGGCGGCTATATGGCACAGGTCGGCGATGTCTGTCGGCTGTATGTCGAACTGCATCTTGCCGACGTCAATCTTGGAGATGTCGAGTATGTCGTTGACGAGTTTCAGAAGCAGCTCGCTGTTCAGCATAATCATTTCTCCAAAGGCCTTTTTCTCTTCTTCACTCGTCTCTAATTCCGTGCTTGTCAGTACCTGCGCGAAACCGATTACGGCGTTTAGCGGTGTGCGTATCTCGTGACTCATGTCGGCAATGAACCTTGATTTCATCATGTTTGCATCTTCCGCCGCCTGTTTGGCCTTCTCGGCTGTCTCCTTCATGCGTACCAGCTCTTCACCGTGCGCTATCAGTTCCTTTTGCAGTTTCTTGCTCTTTTTCAGGAAATATAGAGATGTCAGCAGGCAGCCGATGAGTATTATCATCAGTCCGAGCACGCTGAGTATTGTCGTCTTGTATTCTTCCAGCGGGGAGATGGGCTTGTTGACAACTTCGTATTTGTGTGGAAAATCGTCAAGCGACAGTCCCAGTTGCTTCATCTTTGCAAAGTCGAAGATGTACTTGTTGGGCACGAGTGTGGGAAGTTTCTTTACCCCGGTGTTAAGAAAACCGATGACATCTTTTGCCAGCCAGCCGCCCATTATATGGTATTCTGGCGAAAATCCGCCTGCCGTCCAGTGTCCCATACCCACATCTGACAATGTGAAGGCGGGGAGGTATGGGTTGACAGCGTTGAGGGTGTATGTGGTGTTGCGTACAAGAAAGCGGTTGGTACTGTCTATCCGCCATGTGCCTAAGAGCATTACTGCACCGTTTCCAAGGCCGGTCATGTATTCGTTGATGTCCATGAAGGTGAACTGGCGGCCGTCGATGTACTGTATCTTGTACTTGCCGTTGCCTTGCATCTGCTCCATGAAGCGTGCCTTCATGATGACACCGCCCAAGGTGTTGTCGGAAACAAACACCAAAGTGTCGCGCTTTGCGTAGAAACGGTTTATCAGTTCGATGTTCTTTTTAATGTCATAGTGGTATAGTCGTCCGCCTACAATGTTGAAGTCCTTGAAGTCCCGGGTAAGGTTATACGGTTTGGGATTCCACTGTTTCAGGTCGGTAGTGTCGTTGTCGGGCAGTTTTACGCATGTGGCGCTACCCATTCCCACGATAACCGGGGTAGCTTTCAGCTCCCGCCTGTCCGTAGAGAAGAAGGCGGCGTTGGCCTCGTTGCCCAGTAATACTATCGCGGCAGGCTTCTTGCCTCCAACATAGTATTTCCTGAGAATGTTCCACAAGCGTTCTTTCCATGTGAAACATTCCGGCAGATTCTGCGCATGGATGTCTTCAAGGGCAATGGGGTTGGACAGTCTCTGCTTTGTGCATTCTTCGTAAAAGGCGGATAAATTGTCGCTTATATTCTTTACATCAGGATTGTATGAAGAGACTATCACTACGGAGTTGTCTTCCGCAGTGTTGTTTTCCGTAGTCTTGCTTCGTGCTACTGTTGTCAAGGCAATGAGGATAACAGTGAGCAGCCATTTCATTCTTGGCATATCGGTGGTTACCTTGTTTGCTTGTTTTGGTGTTTGTCTTTTTCTACAATGGCCGCATTGAGTTCTCTATGTAAGTGAACACTGCGTCGCCGGTGACTTTGTATTGTATGGTGTAGTTTACTTCGTTTGGCATGGTGGCGGTGAAGTTGACGGTGTAAATAACGTCTATTCCTTCCACGGCTTTGGTTTCGGGGTATAGTGTCTTGAGCACTTCCGCATAGACTTTGATGAGGTTTTCCTGCATGAAAGCCGTTATTTCTTCGTCTGACTTGCCGTCAAATGCCGCAGGGTTTTGAGCCTTTGCGTTGGCGGGAGACCAATCCACGCAGCTGTTGTAGGCACTGCTGCCGGTGTAGTAGTCATTGTTTCCCCATTTGCTTACATAGCCGTTGCCCTTGGAAATGCCTGCCGGTGCATCGACATTGCTCCATACCCAGTCTGTGGCCGCCTGATAGAACATCGTGCTTACGGGGTCTCTCTTTATGTGGGGCAGGGTGATTGTGACGCTGGGATCATACTTCCATGTGCCGTTCGTGAGCACAAAAGGCGCTGATACCGCCTCTGTCACGACCTTTTCCGATTGCGCCATGAGTTTCCATGCGCCGCTTTCAAATGTGTATTGGCGTGCGCCGATGTCCTTATACTTGTTGTAATAGTATATGATTGTCTTGGTATCGCTGTCGGAAGAGTACGGATATGTGTTTTTAAGGTATGTAGTTATGACGTTGTCAGCGTTCTCCACGAATGTGTTTCCCAATGCGGAGTAAACCGATTGGGGCAATACCGTGATGTCGGTGCTTGTGCTTGTAAACACATTCCATGTGTCATTGCTGTACTGATAGGCCATCATGCTGAGGTTGTCAGCCGTGCATACCAGTATGATGTCATTCTTTTCAGCCTCCGGTCTCACTGTTTTCAGCAGTGCGTCCATGTCGGACACGTCGTCATCAGCGGCAAGTGTGTATGTAATCGCTTTCTTAAGCGGTGCCAGATAGTGGCTTTCGCCGCCCAACTGCTTGTAGGTCACGGTTACGGTAGAGCCGTTGTCGGCTGTCGGATAGGTGTCTGCCAGCCACAGAGGGATGTAGGTATGGGCGTCTTCAGCGCTTGTCAGGTATTGGTTTGCCTTTATTTTGTCGTCTCCTGACAGTGTGGAGAGCTTGGTATAGTCATCGCTTGTCAGCTCATACTTTATGTTTTTTACGTCTTTTGGCTTGTAATCGTCTTCCGAGTAGCCGTCAAGTTTGTCGTTGAAGTCACCGCATGACGCCGTTGCGAGCAGTGCGGCTCCGACATATATATAAGGTGTCAGCTTCATACTTGTTTCGTATTATGTTCTTGATACCGATGGATTAGAATTCTACGCGCAGCTTCATGGTGAATGTTCGGCCGTAAGAATAGAAGATACGGTAGGCGTCTTCCCAGTTGTTATGGGTGCCGTCGTAGTATGCTTCCTGTATGTATTCGTAGTCAAACACGTTCTGTACGTTCGCATACAGTGACGCTTTGCAGTTGCCGAGCATGAAGTTGTATCTGGCATTGAGGTCCAACTGGCCCGCGGCGGGTATCTTCCACGGTTCATTCAAGGTCAGTTCGGTGGATGTTCCGCTTGTCGGCATGGCGAAATCAGCGTAGTTTCGCGCGAAGTAAGTGAATGTGGCGCCAATGGAACAGTTCTTCATTACGTTGAAGTCAGAACCGAAAGCCATTGTCGTTTGCGCCGAACCGCCCACATGATTACCGTCTTGTTTCAGTGTAAACTTCAAGTGATCGTCTGCTCCCACGCCGCTTGCGACCGCCCCGGTGGTAAGATTTGCCAGCGGCTGGTTGGCTGAATTGTAGAAATAAGCCATGGCATCGCTCGCCCATTTCCAGTTTCCGAGCGACAGCATACCTTTCACTGTCACCCATGAAGCGGGCTTTGCCGTCACGTCAACCTCCACTCCCAAGTGCTTGGCATCTACACCTCCGAGACTCATTGTGAACAAGTCTGTCCCGCTGTTCATGTAACCTGCCTTGGAAGTTGTCTTGTCTTTCCACAGAGTATAGTAGGCATTGAGGTTTGCCGTGAGCCAATTGTTGCGGTAACCGTAACCTATTTCCGCAGAAAAAGCCTTCTCGTTCACTGCGTCCTTATTGATTACGTTGCTTGATTGCGACATGAGGAACACGCCACCGGAGAATATTGGCGCGCGACTTATGAAGCCTATGTTGGCAAACACGTTGTGATTGTGGTCGAAGTTGTAGTTCGCCCCGCCCTTGACACTGCCGCTCATGAAGCTCACGGACTCCGATTCGGCGTGTGCGGCGTCATAATAAAAGCGGTCATAACGCCAATATGTGGAGTTGTACAGTGTACCGGAAAGGAATGCGGAGAGCCTGTTGTCCTTGCTATACTCCATTTGCGCGAACACTCCCTGTTGCTCTATGTGGCTGTCGTAGTCTCTGTTCACGATGTCACCCACACCCAATTTCTCGTATTTCCAGTTCGGATCCTTGGCCTTTGAGTTCAGTTCCGGGTTGACAGTGCTTCTGTATCGCAGGTCAGTGAAGTACTTGCCGTTATACAAATCGGAAATCTCCGTTGTGTGGGTGCCCTTGTATGACCTTACGTCTATGCCTCCGTAAACGTTCAGGTCTTTGCTGAGGCGGCGCGTATATGTGGATAACAATCCGTACCAAACATGGTTGTTGTAGCTTCGTCCCATCACCATCAGTGAGCCGGCAGTGCTTTGCTCGTTTCTTTCCTGCACCTTGTCATAGGCGTATGTGCCGTCACTGTGGCGGAAAGTCTCGTTCAGTACGCCGTTGCTTGCGCCATACCAATTGTTCGTATTGGCTGCGTCCACTCCCTGACCGCTGTTTCCATAGCCGTGTCCCACGGACAGATAGAGGGCTGAACTGAGCGAAGACTTGCTGTCAATGTCCCATTGGTGGTTCAGCGAAAACTGCGGCTTGTGGTAGAAATTGTATGCGGACGTTTTCCTTTCTCCGTTTTTCCCGAATCCGTATGTGGGGTTATACCTGTATTCGCTTTTGCCGTTCATGTAGTTCTTCGCCTTCTGCCATCCCGCCACGCTCAGCCCGTCGTATTGTGAACGCTGGTAATGTGACTGAGGACATCCCAGACCTGTCAGCGACAACAGGTGCCTGTCGTTGATTTTCTTGTTTATGGAGAAGAAGTAAGTGTAGTTGGTGAAGTCCGTGCCCTGTATGTATCCGTCGCCCCATGTCTTTGTGAACATGGCGGATATGTTCCACCCTTTGGGTAGCATTCCGGTTGAAAGCATCAGGGATAGCGTGTTGTAACCGTCGTTGCCTATTCCGTACATCACGTTTCCGCCTTTCCCTTGGTCTGTCGTTTTGGTGACGATGTTTACCGTGCCGCCTACTGATGGCGCGGCGATTTTACTCGCTCCGAGTCCGCGCTGCGCCTGTATGTACCGCACAACGTCGCCCAAACCAGCCCAATTACTCCAATATATGCCGCCCCATTCCATGTCGTTTACCGGCACACCGTTCATCATTACTGCCACGTTGTAGTTCTGGAATCCCCGCATATTCAGCTTGGAGTCCCCTCGTCCGCCGCTGCCCTTGGTGGCATACACGCCCGGTGACTGGTTCAGTATCTCCGGAAGTTCCTGCCCTCCCAGCTTCTCGTCTATGTGTGTCGCATCCACATTACTCATGGCCACGGGCGTTTTGCGGGCTATGCCGCACGGGGCAGTCACCGTTATGTTCTCAATCTCGACATTGGTGACCTCCTCTTTCCTGCCGTCTGACAGTGAGTGGCCTGTTGCCGTCTGCGCCTGTGCGGGCATAAATCCCAATCCTATAAGGCAAAATAAGGAAAGTCGGATTTCATGTTTCATGACATAACGGTTACGCTTGCTTGTTTTGGGGTCTTGCATACTACTTGTTATCATTCTTTGGGAAAACAGATGGCTTCTTAAATAACGGCCAATCCCTCCCCGATAAGTTTTAAGGGGGAGGGGTTTGAGGTATTGGCGTTATTCCTTGTTGGCGCGCTTGCGTTCCAGATGGTCAAGTATCACCTTGCGCATTCGCATGGACTTCGGAGTCACTTCCACCAGTTCGTCAGCCTTAATGTATTCGAGTGCCTCTTCCAAGGACAGTATGGTGCGCGGCACTATGCGTGCCTTGTCGTCAGACCCGGAAGCGCGTGTGTTTGTCAGCTGCTTGGCTTTGGTGACGTTTATCACAAGGTCGTTGTCGTGTATGTGCTCGCCCACGACCTCGCCCATATACACATCCTCGCCCGGCTCGATGAAGAACTTGCCGCGATCCTGCAACTTGTCGATGGAATAAGCGAAGGCATTGCCTGTCTCCATGGCAATCATCGAGCCGTTCATGCGGCGTACTATCTCGCCCTTGTACGGCTGGTACTCCTTGAACCGGTGCGCCATTATCGCCTCGCCCTGACTTGCCGTCAGCACGTTTGTGCGCAGGCCGATGATGCCTCGTGACGGTATGTCGAACTCGATGTTCACGCGTTCCCCCTGATTCTCCATGGAAGTCATCTCTCCTTTGCGGCGAGTCACCATGTCAATCATCTTTGACGCGGATTCCTCCGGAACGTTTATCGTCAGTTCCTCCACCGGTTCACACTTCTCTCCGTCTATTTCCTTATATATAACCTGTGGCTGTCCCACCTGCAACTCATACCCCTCGCGGCGCATGGTCTCTATGAGTACGGAGAGATGCAGCACGCCCCGGCCCGAGACTATCCACTTGTCGGTGGAGTCCTCGAACTGTTCCACGCGCAGGGCGAGGTTCTTCTCCAGTTCCTTTTGCAGCCGGTCGTTGATGTGTCGTGACGTGACGAACTTGCCTTCCTTGCCGAAGAACGGAGAGTCATTGATGGTAAAGAGCATTGACATGGTCGGTTCGTCGATGGCGATAGGCGGCAACGGCTCCGGATTCTCAAAGTCACAGATGGTGTCTCCAATCTCAAACTTGTCCAGTCCGATGATGGCGCAGATGTCACCGCTTTGCGCTTCCGGCGCTTTCGTGTGCCCCATGCCGTCGAATACGTGCACTTCCTTTATCTTGGTCTTTTCAAATGACCCGTCACGGTGCGCTATCGTGACGTTCATTCCCTCTTTCAGCGTTCCGCGGTGTACGCGTCCCACCGCTATGCGTCCCGTGTAGTTGGAATAGTCAAGGGACGTGATGAGCATCTGCGGCGTACCCTCCAGTATCTCAGGTTGCGGTATAATCTCCACAATCTTGTCGAGAAGATAGTCTATGTTATCCGTCGGCGCGCTGTAATCCTCGGCCATCCATCCGTTCTTTGCCGAGCCATAGACCAAGGGGAAGTCCAGCTGGTCTTCCGTTGCGTTAAGGGAGAACATGAGGTCGAATACCATTTCATAGACTTCCTCCGGCCGGCAGTTGGGCTTATCGACCTTGTTCACCACGACGATAGGCTTCAGTCCCAGTTGCAAGGCCTTCTGCAACACGAAGCGTGTCTGCGGCATAGGCCCCTCAAAGGCATCAACGAGAAGTATGCAGCCGTCTGCCATGTTGAGCACACGCTCCACCTCTCCGCCGAAGTCGGAGTGTCCCGGAGTGTCGATAATGTTGATTTTTGTTCCTTTCCAGTTGATGGACACGTTTTTGGAAAGTATGGTTATCCCTCGTTCACGTTCAAGATCGTTAGCGTCAAGTACCTGGTCAGAATTGTTCTGGCCTTCACGAAAAAGTTTTCCTGCGAGCATCATCTTATCTACGAGCGTGGTCTTTCCGTGGTCCACGTGCGCGATGATTGCGATGTTTCTAATATCCTGCATCTTGTATAAAAAATAAATCGGATGCAAAAGTACAACTTTTTCGCCATAACGGCAAGTTAATTACCGATTTTCTTGGTTGCGGGCGGGAAAAAGTTGACGTGGGTTTGGCTGAGGGTGGGGGAGGAGGGCTCTGCTTTGTGTGATGTCCTGCCGGAGAAATCCGGTTTCTCCGGGGTAGCCGGAATTTCCGGATATTCCGGGAAAGCCGCTTCCCCTGCATTTGGAAAGGCCGCTTGCGTTCATCGGTCAAGTGCCGCTTTCAGACGGGCAATCTCTGCTTGCGCCGCCTGAAGTTGCCGTCTTAGGGAGTCAATCTCCGCCGCCTGCTTAGCTATGGTCTCCTTCTGCGTGTTGCGTTGTTCAAGGCGTGCGGCAGTCATACGCTCCCTTATGCCGCCCTCTGTCGTAAATTCTCTGTCTTTCTTCTCTATGTATTTTGTCAGCGCACTGTCTATCTGGTGGCACAGGCAGATGGCCATGTTGGCCAGTTCTGTGTCGTTCATGTTGGGGAACAGTGGCTGATAATCTTTGTAAAGGCTGTGTTCCCGGCAGAAATCATGCAGCCCTTCAAAGCGGGGATTGCTGCCCTTCCATTCTGATTGCCCGTGCCGTTTGAGATAATCTTGATAATCTTCGAGCAGTTCCAGGTTAGAACCGCGTGCGATGCCTAACAGTTTTATCTCAACTTCCATTGAAGTCTGTCCGTCACTGCTTCCCTCTGCGATGTTCTGCTTCGTGCTTCTTGCCGCCTGTATCATCTGGTCAACGGTACGGTCCCCGTATTTCGGGAGGTATCGTTGGCAGAACACCTGCGTCAGTTGGTAGAGGACATCGCTGCGTTGATAGAACCGTAATGTTGTGTAAACAACGGCTTTACGCAGTACACTGGTAGTGCCGTCTGCGTAATGGTTGATTTTTATTTGTTTGTTTCTTTCCATGTCATTCCGTCTTCCCGTTTTCGTTTCCGGCTACAAAGTTAGCGATTAATCCGTTTACGTTCATATATCAAATGTTAAAACAGGAACGGCGTAATTGTTAAAGTTTCCTTAATTTGCGGCAAAAACGGGTATTTAGGATGGCAAAACAGGCAAAATTACCGCAGGAAAGCAATGCTGTCGCACGGTTATCAGCGGCAAATCACGGTGTAATCGGCACCATATTACACCGTGAAAGCGGCCTTTTTACACAGAAAGCGGCGGTAAATCATAATGCGGAAAATAGCGATTTGATTTTTCCCCGTTTACGGGCGTTCTGACGCCTTGTTGCCTAAAACCGGGCAATCGTCAGGCGGAAGCCGATTTAACGCGGCAGAATGAGTTTTCTGTTTCGTGACGGTCAAAATACGCAAAAATGCCGATATTTCTTGTTTTTCTCGGAAAATATCCTTACCTTTGCATGGAATATGCTTATCAATGCAAGGTACAAACAATAATAAAACGATACACTAACATGGTTCTTTTCTTCAAGACACCTTCCGAGCACATCATCGCGACTGAGATAAACCATCAGCCCGATGAGCTGGAGACACAGGAATTGTGCTGGCTTTATGGCAATGCCACACAGCTCGATGCACAGAGTATAGACGGTTATTTCGTAGGTCCGCGCCGTGAGATGATAACGCCGTGGAGTACGAACGCCGTGGAGATTACGCAGAATATGTCGCTGAAAGGCATTTCCCGCATTGAGGAATACTTCCCGGTAAGTTCCGCCGACGCTGACCATGACCCGATGTTGCAGCGTATGTATAACGGACTGGATCAGGAAATATTCACCGTCAACATCAAGCCGGAGCCTATCAAGCACGTGGAAAACCTTGAAGAGTATAACGAGCAGGAGGGTCTCGCCCTGTCAAAGGAGGAGATGGACTACCTGCACAAGGTGGAGGGACAGCTCGGCCGCCCGCTGACAGACTCGGAGATATTCGGTTTCGCGCAGATAAACTCGGAGCACTGCCGTCACAAGATATTCGGCGGCACGTTCATCATCGACGGGGAGGAGAAGGAGTCAAGCCTCTTCCAGATGATAAAGAAGACCACTCAGGAGAATCCTAACAAGATTCTCTCCGCATACAAGGATAATGTCGCTTTCTCGGCAGGCCCCGAGATAGAGCAGTTCTCGCCCGCGGACCACACCAAACCGGACTTCTACACCACGAAGACGGTAAAGAGTGTCATCTCGCTGAAGGCCGAGACGCACAACTTCCCCACCACCGTAGAGCCGTTCAACGGTGCGGCTACGGGTACGGGCGGCGAGATACGCGACCGTATGGGCGGCGGTGTAGGCTCATGGCCGATAGCCGGTACGGCGGTGTATATGACGTCTTACCCGAGAAAGAACGCGGAAGATGCCGCCGGTTCATGCCAGACGGCCAACAAGCCGGTTTGGAGTAACGACAAGGACTGCCAGGCATGGGAGAAGATTCTGCCCGTGCGCCAATGGCTGTACCAGACGCCTGAGCAGATATTGATAAAGGCCTCAAACGGTGCCTCGGACTTCGGCAACAAGTTCGGACAGCCGCTTATCTGCGGTTCCGTGCTGACTTTCGAGCATCAGGAGAAGGAAGAGCAGTACGCTTACGACAAGGTTATCATGCTTGCCGGCGGTGTAGGCTACGGCATAGAGCGCGACTGCCTGAAAGGAGAGCCGCAGCCCGGCAACAAAGTAGTTGTGATGGGCGGTGAGAACTACCGCATCGGACTCGGTGGCGGCTCTGTGTCTTCCGTGGAGACGGGACGCTATTCAAGCGGTATAGAGCTGAATGCCGTGCAGCGTGCCAACCCGGAAATGCAGAAGAGAACGTACAACGTGATACGTGCTTTGGGCGAGGAGGACACCAATCCTGTCGTTTCCATCCACGACCATGGCAGTGCCGGCCACGTGAACTGCCTGTCGGAACTCGTGGAGGAGTGCGGCGGACTGATACACATGGACAAGCTTCCCGTGGGTGACAAGACGCTGTCGGCAAAGGAAATCATTGCCAACGAGTCGCAGGAGCGCATGGGTCTGCTCATCGACGAGGGGGCGATAGAGCACGTTCAGCAGATTGCCGACCGTGAGCGCGCACCTATGTACACCGTCGGCGAGACCACCGGCGACCACCGTTTCGCCTTTGAACAGGCCGACGGTGTGCGTCCTTTCGACCTCGCTGTGGAGCAGATGTTCGGCTCGTCACCAAAGACTTACATGATAGACAAGACCGTAAGGCGCGACTATGACGTGGCAACATACGACCTGTCAGGACTTTCTTCCAATACGACCCTTAACGACACGCTCGCCGGTTACCTTAAAGACGTGTTGCAGCTGGAAGCCGTTGCCTGCAAGGACTGGCTGACAAACAAGGTCGATCGCTCCGTGACGGGACGCGTGGCACGCCAGCAATGTCAGGGAGAATTGCAGTTGCCGCTGTCTGACTGTGGCGTTGTGGCATTGGATTATAAGGGCCGTAAGGGTATCGCCACATCCCTCGGTCACGCTCCGCAGGCCGCTCTCGCCAATCCGGCGGCAGGCAGTGTGCTGTCTGTTGCGGAGGCATTGACAAACCTTGTGTGGGCACCTATGGCGGAAGGTATGGACAGCATCTCGCTCAGCGCTAACTGGATGTGGCCGTGCCGTGCGCAGGAAGGCGAGGACGCACGCCTATATACCGCGGTAAAGGCGCTGTCGGACTTCTGCTGTGAGTTGCAGATTAATGTGCCGACGGGCAAGGATTCGCTGTCAATGACGCAGAAATATCCTGACGGAAAGAAGATTATCGCTCCGGGAACGGTTATCGTCAGCGCGGGCGGTGAGGTGTCTGACGTGCGCAAGGTGGTCTCCCCCGTTATAAAAGATGTGAAGGCTTCACGCCTGTACCACATAGACTTCTCTTTTGACGAACTGCAACTTGGCGGCTCGGCATTCGCCCAGACACAGGGCAAAGTGGGCTCGGACGTGCCGACAGTAAGGAACGCCGAGTACTTCCGCGACGCCTTTATGGCTGTGCAGAAGCTCGTAGAGGAGGGGCTGATACTTGCCGGTCACGACATATCGGCAGGCGGTCTGGTTACTGCGTTGCTTGAGATGACGTTCGCAAACACTAAGGGTGGCCTTGCGCTTGACCTCGACAAGATAAGCGGTGACGACATTGTCAAGGTGCTGTTTGCCGAGAATCCCGGAATAGTGATACAGGTTAGCGATGCTGACGCGCCTCGGGTGAAGAAGATTCTGGAGGATGCCGGAGTGGGATATGCCAAGATTGGCGTTCCGCAAGAGGTGCGTAAGCTGACCGTAAAGCGTCATCAGAGCAACCAGTCTGTGCCTAACGCCGAGATTGCCAACCGTGAACTGACACTTGAATTTGACATAGACGAGATGCGGGATGTGTGGTATAAGACCTCGTTCCTGCTCGACCGCCGTCAGAGTTTCAACGGTAAGGCGGCGGAACGTTACGCCAATTACAAGAACATCCCGGTGGAGTGGTCGCTCAATGGCGAGCCGTTGAAGATGACACCGCGCCCGGATGGCAAGCGTCCTGTTGCCGCAATAATACGCGAGAAGGGCACGAACTCAGAGCGGGAGATGGCTTATTCCTTCTATATGGCGGGCTTTGACGTGAGGGATGTGACCATGACTGACCTCATAACGGGGCGTGAGACGCTGGAAGACGTTAGCCTTGTGGCGTTCTGCGGCGGCTTCTCAAACTCTGATGTGCTTGGTTCCGCGAAAGGATGGGCCGGCGCTTTCCTGTATAACCCTAAGGCTAAGGAGGCAATCGACAAGTTCTATGCCCGCAAGGACACGCTGTCCTTCGGCGTATGTAACGGCTGTCAGCTGATGGTTGAGTTGGGATTGCTCAACAATGACCATGCGGTGAACAACGCGAAGGACTATGCCGAGATGCTGCATAACGACTCTCATAAGTTTGAATCGACCTTCGTTACGCTGGAGATACCGCAGAATGACACCGTGATGCTTGGCTCGTTGAGCGGCGAAAAGATTGGTGTCTGGGTGGCACACGGTGAAGGTAAGTTCAATCTTCCGCTTGATGAGGCAGAGTATAACATCGCCGCGAAGTACAATCACAGCGAGTATCCGGCCAATCCGAACGGCTCTTGCTATGACGTTGCGGCCATAGCGTCGAAGGACGGACGGCATCTCGCCATTATGCCGCACCCTGAACGTACGCAGTTCCCATGGCAGTGCGGTTACTATCCGGAGTCAAGACGGATGACGGATGAGGTTACTCCGTGGCATGAGGCGTTCGTTAATGCCCGCAAGTGGATAGAGAAACAGTAATTAAGGATTAAAAGTTAAGAATTAAAAATTATGATTACGTTGTGCGGTTTTAACGACATTTCAAAAGAATGTCATGAACATTCCGTTGCGTAATCATAATTTTTAATCTGCAACTTATAACTCATAATTCATCACTCACGACTGATGCAAGATGCTTAAAACCCTTTTTCTCACTTTCTTCCGCATCGGACTGTTCACTCTCGGCGGCGGATATGCCATGATACCACTTATAGAAGCTGAGGTGGTTGACAAGCGCAAGTGGATAGACAAGGCGATGTTCATGGACCTGATAGCCGTGGCCCAGTCCTGTCCCGGGGTGTTTGCGATAAACCTTTCCGTCTTTATAGGTTACAGGCTGATGGGTGTTAGGGGGGCGGTGACGACCTCATTGGGCACGGCTTTGCCGTCGCTGCTTATAATACTTGCCATCGCCATGTTCTTCCAGAGCTTCCAGGATGTGCCTTGGGTGGCCGCGGTATTTGCGGGAATACGTCCCGCCGTGGTGGCTCTCATCGCCATTCCCACGTGGAATATGGCCAAGAGTGCGGGCATAAACATGATGAACTGCTGGATACCGATAGGCTCGGCGATGCTTATATGGCTGCTGGGCGTCAATCCGATATACATCATCCTTGCCGCGGGAGTGGGCGGTTACCTGTACGGACAGTTCCTGAAACCGAGTGAATAAAGCCCCCCTTCGGCTTCCCCAAGAGTGAGTGTCTATGCCTAAAAGCGTATTATCTCCACTCCTTCGTGAGGGGATGGGGGAGGGGTTACAACCAGATAACTTTGTACTATGCTGCTTTTCCTTACACTATTCTATACATTCTTCCTCATCGGGATGTTCGGTTTCGGTGGAGGATACGGTATGTTGTCACTCATACAACATGAGGTTGTGGTAAGCCATCAGTGGATTTCGTCGGCCGAGTTCACCAACATTGTGGCAATATCACAGATGACTCCGGGGCCGATAGGTATCAACAGCGCCACCTATTGTGGATATACCGCGGTGCATCATGCCACCGGCAGTGCATTGCTCGGTATGCTTGGAAGCCTTGTTGCCACCACAGCTCTGGTGCTGCCGTCATTCTTTCTCATGCTGCTTATAAGCAAGATGTTCCTGAAATACATGGACTCTCCGTCGGTACAGAGTGTCTTTACCGGGCTGAGACCGGCGGTGGTGGGTCTGCTTGCGGCCGCAACGCTGCTGTTATGTAATGCCGAGAACTTCAACACTCCGGTTCAGTCGCCATGGCACTTCTGGGTGTCCATAGCATTGTTCACGGCCACTTTCGTCGGGGTTAAGATGATAAGGATAAACCCAATACGCATGATAGTGTATGCAGCCTTTGCCGGTCTGCTGCTGTTATATTAGCCCCTCCTCCTTCTCCTCCCGCGGGAGGAGAGACAAATGCTTTCTTTTGTATCCTTCTGAAAAAAACAACCAACATGGGCAGAAACAAATATTCACAAAGCGAGATACTGGCGATAGCCAAGCTGTTGAAACTGAAAGAGAGGGCGAACCGCCTTAAACAAAAGGCTATCCGCCACGAGTTGCGCGTCGATTACGAGTTTAATATATCCGACTTCAATGAGCCGGGCAAGAACTTCGGCCTTGACGAGCTGTATGCGGCAATAGAGAGGCGGGCCATACTGATACTTGACGATGCCACGATAGCCAATATGAAGGCTAAGCGTGAGCGTGACAAACGGCGTGACGCGGAAGACAATGCGCAGCAGCCGGAAACCTCCGACTGGCAGAAAGCCATGAAAGAGTGGGAGGATTATTACAAAAAACAACAATAGAAAAAAAATAATAATTCCGTGTTTCGGAACAAAATTTAGGCGTGAGATTGTTTTCTCGCGCCGTTTTTTATTTGTAACTTTGT
The DNA here is from genome assembly GCA_017623655.1 of Prevotella sp. GTDB lineage: Bacteria > Bacteroidota > Bacteroidia > Bacteroidales > Bacteroidaceae > Prevotella. The sequence continues at coordinate 70,797 of JAGAON010000009.1, read as the reverse complement.
GGCGGAATATAATGTTCAACAGATAAAACTGTGGTGGATTATGAGAAAATACAGTCTTCATTTCGTTGCAGTCTCCATCAGGATGAGCAGGTGTCTTTATGCCTTCGCTTTTCTGCTTTTGGCGTCTTGCGACCTTATAGATGTGCACCCGTATGACGGGAACATCGATGGTGACATGGATATAAACGCCCGCAACATAGCAAGGATAGAGCAAGCGATGCGGGGGAAGAGCCGGATAAGGTTCGCGTTCATAAGTGATACGCAGCGATGGTATGATGAGACGGAAGACGAGGTGGCGGATATTAACGCGCGTGGAGACATTGACTTCGTTATACACGGCGGCGACCTCACCGACTTCGGAGTGACGAAAGAGTTTGAATGGCAGCAGAAAATACTTAACAAACTAACCATGCCGTATGTCGTCTTGCTTGGAAACCACGACTGCATAGGCAGCGGAAAAGAGGTGTATCGCAATATGTTCGGCAACGAGAACTTCTCTTTCGTGGCCGGCCCGACGCGCTTTATCTGTCTTGACACCAACGCCTTGGAATATGATTTCTCCAATCCTGTGCCGGATCTTGGCTATATAGAGAGCTTCCGGGGAGACAAGTCGGCAAAGAATACGGTGATGGTAATGCACGTGGCACCATATCAAGACGAGTTCAACAATAACGTGGCGAAGCCCTTTGACTATGAGATTCGGCAGCTTAACAATCCGATCTTCTGTATAAACGGCCATGCCCACAGCACAGTAGTGAGCGACATTTTCGGCAATGGACTGATGTATTACCAGATAACCTGCGCCTGTGACAGACAATACTACGTATTCACCATAGACGAGAATGGGTACACCTATGAAACGATTAATTTTTAGCCTTATGATGTTCCTGCCCTTTGCCGGTTCCGCACAGGAGCGGCAGGACAGCCTTGTTTCGCGGATTGACAGTGTGACAGCGCAGCACTCATTTTCAGATATGGGGGGGGATGGTGACAGTTCTGCCATCGGCACCGTGTTATATGATACCATATACCGTGACACGATAGCGAAACTTAACCGCAAGATAGCGCAGTATGAGAAACGCATAGAGCGCCGTCACAAGGTGTGGATGTCCCTCATGCCCAGTTTCTACCGCTTCCAGTATGCCGGCAGTATAGGGTTGTTGAACCTTGGAGTAGGCTGGGAATACGGCAAGCACAGGCAGTGGGAGACGGACGTTATGTTCGGTTTTGTCCCTAAATATGAAAAGAAGCAAGCCTTTGCCACCTTCACTTTGCGGCAAACTTACGTGCCTTGGACAAAAGGGCTATACCGCAGCCATGAGCGCGGCGGCAGCAAGTTCTGTTATACGTGGCAGCCTTTGTCCTGCGGACTGTTTATGAACTCCGTGCTGAGAGGTGACTATTGGACAAAAGAACCGGAGCGATACCCGGACAGAGACTATTACAGGTTCTCGTCGAAGATACGCTTCCATCTCTTCCTGGGACAGCGTTATACCGTGCATATACCCAGAAACAAGCGTTATTTGTCAAAGCAAGTCAGCTTTGTATGGGAACTTTCCACCTGCGACCTGTATGTTGTCAGCAAGTTCGTGAACCATAGCATACCGCTGAAAGACATCCTCAGCCTCTCTCTGGGATTGAAGATGAAGATATGAATTTGGTTGTTTGGTGGTCTGGTTGTTTTGTCGTTACCTTTATACATCTAAACAACCGGATACCTACGGACGAGTGATTGCCCCGCGTGTAGAGACGATGTACCATATCGTCTCGGCAAAAGATAGTGGGCAAAAAGGTAGTGAGACGATGTTATACATCGTCTCTACAAATGCTGATAGAATTGCGGGGCAAAACAAAAGGGTGCTGATTACACTGTAAACAGGTGCTGATTACGATACAATCAGGTGCTGATTACAGCGTAATCAGCACCCTTTTACAATACAGGCAAACCTCCCTCATGTAGGGACACATATTGGTGCGTCCGTATATCGTGTGCAGGGAAGATAGGCGGGAGTGCCTGCAAACAACAATCCGTGCCATCTGTCGCATAGCAACCAGATGGCACGGATGTCTTATTTCTATGATTCGGCAGCCTTACTTGGCGTAGGCAACGCTGCGTGTCTCGCGTATTACGGTAATCTTTACCTGTCCCGGATACGTCATCTCGTTCTGTATCTTGGTGGCAATCTCTGATGACAGGCTCTCGGTCTCGGCGTCACTCATCTTGTCCGCGCCGACTATCACGCGCAGTTCGCGGCCTGCCTGTATGGCGTAAGTCTTTGTAACGCCGGGATAACTCATGGCGATTGCTTCAAGATCATTGAGACGTTTGATGTAGGCCTCCACTATCTCACGGCGTGCACCGGGGCGTGCGCCGGAGATAGCGTCACACACTTGCACGATGGGAGCGATGAGAGAGGTCATCTCCATCTCGTCATGGTGTGCGCCGATAGCATTGCATATCTCTGCCTTCTCCTTGTATTTCTCCGCTATCTTGGCACCGTAAAGGGCGTGAGGCAGCTCGCTTTCCTCGTCAGGCACCTTGCCTATGTCATGCAAAAGACCCGCACGCTTCGCCTTCTTCGGGTTCAGTCCGAGCTCGGAAGCCATCACCGCACAGAGGTTGGCGGTCTCGCGGGCGTGCTGAAGCAGGTTCTGTCCGTAGCTGGAACGGTACTTCATCTTTCCGACAATGCGCACGAGTTCCGGGTGAAGACCATGTATTCCAAGGTCGATGGTGGTGCGTTTGCCTGTCTCTATAATCTCTTGCTCAAGCTGTTTCTTTACCTTTGCCACCACTTCCTCGATGCGGGCGGGGTGTATTCGGCCGTCTGTCACAAGCTGGTGAAGCGCAAGCCGGCACGTCTCACGGCGTATTGGGTCGAAGGCTGAGATGACAATAGCCTCCGGTGTGTCGTCAACCACAATCTCAACGCCGCACGCTGCCTCCAAAGCACGTATGTTTCTGCCCTCGCGACCGATGATACGGCCTTTCACTTCGTCGTTGTCTATGTGGAAAATGCTTACGGAATTCTCTATCGCCGTTTCGGTAGCGACACGCTGTATGGTCTTGATGACAATCTTCTTCGCCTCATTGTTGGCGTTAATCTTTGCCTCGTCCATTATCTCGTTGATGTAACTCTGTGCATTGGTGCGTGCCTCGTCTTTCAGGCTTTCGATGAGTCTTGCCTTCGCCTCGTCGGCAGACAGGCCGGAAAGCTGTTCCAGTTTCTCGCGCTCCTTCTGCTGCATATTGGCCAACTCCTGCTCTTTCAGGGCGAGAAGTTTCCTCTCGTTCTCTATGCGCTGGTGCTGCTGCTCCAGTTCCTGATTGCGTTTTCCGAGGTCTTCCTGCTTCTGGTTGAGGTTTATCTCACGCTGTTTAAGGCGGTTTTCGGTCTGCTGTATCTTCTGGTTACGCTGTTGTACCTCACGCTCCAGCTCGCTTTTCTTGTTGATGAACTTCTCTTTTACTTCAAGAAGTTTCTTTTCTTTCAACACTTCCGCGGCCTTTTCGGCGCTGGCAACCATCTCATTGTATTTCCCCTTGATTACATATCTGAAAATCAGGTAGCCTCCCAGTCCCCCAATGATAAGGGCTGCGACAGCTATAATTACATCAATCATAAATGTAGAATAGGTTTATTTGTTAATATTCTCTTGTTTGTTTACGTTCTTCCTTGAAGCCTTCGGGGCTGTGTTCATGCCTCTTTCAGTGCCTCGTCAATCTCAGAAGACAGTGCGGAGAGAATATCCGTGATGGGAGAAACATCGTTTTTCCTTGACTCAATGACGCAACGCAGGGCTATATCTATCATCGCATAATAGATAATCTCCTTGTCGCTCTTCAAGCCTTTGTAATGGTTGAAGTAGGTGTTGAGCCTTTCATTGATCATCGACCCCGCCTCTCTATACATCTGTTCCTGTTCTTTCGGGACCATGATGGATATCTGGGTGTCGTAGATGTGGATGGTTATATGTTGTTTCTCTACGTTTTCTTCCATAGCTTACTGTCGCTGAGGATGTAGTGGCCGGCTCCCGCTGGTGTGCGGGAAGCCTTCTTATTGCTTTTCGCTTAGCAGCGTGATGCATTGGTTCACCGTCCTGATGAGTTTGTTGACCTTCTTTCTTGTGGTCTCTATATCAGTGTCGGCTATGCTCAGCATCTTTGCCGCCATCATAGCGTTGTATTTCCTTTCCGTCTCGCTTAGCTGCTGTTTCAGCTCCGCTATCTGCCTGTCGCGTTCGTCAACCATGGCATACAACTCGGCGTTTTCCTTCTTCTGCTCCGTGAACCGGAGTATCAGTCGGCGAACGTTTGTTGTCAATGTCTTTATGTCTGACTCGGCTTTTAACATATAATATAAAGTAAATTCGTGGCAAAGTTAACGATTTTATTCCTAACATCCAAAGTTTTTTGCGTTTTTTTTGCCAATTATTACAGCAGCTTCGGCGGCTTGCTTCGTCCGGGTTGCGTTTATTTCGTGTCTCCGGCCGGTGCTTTCTCCTTTTTGGCCAGCATCACGATCTGATATACGAACTCTGTAATCCACTCCTGAGAGAAGCCAAGCCGCTGGTTGTACTTACGCACTGAGGCGACGGCTTTCAGTGTTCCCGCGTCGGAATAGTCATTCTTGTTGAACAGGTCATTGACCGTTTTCTGCGTCATGCTGTATATGGCCTTCCTGAATATTGACGGCAGCCGCAGCTTGAACTTCATCAGGTTGCCCATCAGCATCATCGTGTCCTGCGTGAAATGCTGGAACTGCAAGAGGTACGTCTGCACGTCCTGCATCTTGCGGCAGTTCTTGGCTACGCTCCTGTCTATCTCCCGGAAGAAGGCGTCATCATGCCCATACATGTTTTTCAGCATCTTGCGGCAGGCGTTTTTCTCGCCTGTTCCCAGCCTGTTGTGCTCGGTATGGACCTTGAATGTTGACTTGAATATGCGGAGGTCAGGAAGCATCGCTATGTTGTTTATCCCCACTTGCGCCGCTATCGAGGCCTGGAAATATACCCTTATCAGCATCATGTAATCCTGCATTCCTCCGACCTTGACGGTATTGTCATTGTGTCTTTGAAAAAAAGAAAATATGCCCATTATGTGATTTTTGTTATGTTTAATTGGCTACAAAGTTACATAAAAAAAATAACAAAACATGATATTTGACAAATAAAAGAGCCAAAAGAGAAAGAAAAATGGCTATTTGTGTTGGTCTTTTGAAAAGTTTTACTAATTTTGCAGAAGTAGAAACAATTAGAATCTCACATCATCATTCAAACGACATTAAGTCCGGCGAAATCATGACAGTATCGTGGTTCCATGCAAAAGGGTGCTGATTACGCTGTAATCAGGTGCTAATCACTCCGCAATCAGGTGCTGTTTACACGGTAAAAGGGTGCTGATTACATCCACCTCTTTCCGGCATTGATTACCAGGCGGTTAGAGCCCATTGCGGGACACCATCGGATTCAAGTCAAAATTACGGCCCAAGAAACATGTCACATAAAAACAAATTGATACAGGCCATCATTCTTATGTTCGACGCTGTGGTGTATATCGTAGCGTTGTTAGCGATGATTGTCATATTTCCCCAGTTCACCCCGGCGTCAATAGAGCGCCATTTCAACATCGCCTTGCTGCTGGGCATTACATGCTTTGCGCTTTTCTCCATAGCCTTCCCTGTGATAGTGGACAAGCGTAAGGTTTATGCCAAAGACGTTATCTTCCGCATTATGGCGGTAGTGGTACTGTCACAGTCATTCTTCCTGATACTGTGGCACACCATAACGCGGGAAAGCGCCAACGAGATGGCGTTCGTCATTCTGATGAGTGCACTGCTCACGGTTCTCCTTGCGGTAACCCGTGGCGTGGAAAGGATAGCCATCGGGCAATTCCGCCGCTTGGGCAGAAACAGCCGTTCGGTGCTGTTCGTAGGCTCAGACCCGTCACTGCTGAAAATGTATCACGAGGTAATGCTCGACCCGATGGCCGGATACAACGTCCGAGGCTATTACAGTGACGAGGAGATAGCGGACGCGCCACAGGAATTAAAGAGGCTGGGAACCATACAGGACTTATATGATATAATAGACGGACGTGTGCCGAGGTCGTTCGTTATAGACGATATGTATTGTTCCTTGGCACATACGGAGACACAGAAGTTAAGGAAACTGATGCGCTTCTGCAATGCCTGCGTAATACATTTTTATTATATACCGCGCATAGCATACACCAAGAAAATGTACTTTAAGCCGGAACTGATAGGCGAGAACGTGGTATATACCAATTACCATGAGCCCCTGCTGGACATGAAGAACAGGGTGATGAAGCGGACGTTCGACGTGGTGTGCAGCCTGATTGTGCTGCTGATACTGGTGCTTTTCCTGCCTGTTATCGCCTTTATCATAAAGAGACAGAGTCCCGGACCGATATTCTTTTCGCAACTCAGGACGGGAATGGACGGCCGGAACTTCATCTGTTACAAGTTCCGCTCCATGCACGTCAACAAAGACAGCGACACCCTTCAGGCCACAAAGGACGACCCGCGAAAGTTTCCTTTCGGCGACTTCATGCGCCGGAGCAACATAGATGAGCTCCCGCAATTCTTCAATGTACTGAAAGGAGACATGAGTATGGTAGGGCCGCGCCCACACATGGTGCTTCATACTGAGATGTATTCCAAACTGATCGGCGAATATATGGTGCGCCATTTCATCAAGCCCGGCATCACGGGACTTGCGCAAGTAACCGGTTTCCGCGGGGAGACCAAAGAGCTAAAACAAATGGAAGGCAGGGTACAACGCGACATCTGGTATATGGAGAACTGGTCTTTCTGGCTGGACATAAAGATTTGTTTCCTCACAATATGGCAAATAATAAAGAAAGATGACAAGGCATATTGAACCGTAAACCACATTCTCACCACTCTAAAAACTCAAACAACAAAAATATGATAGAAGATTCAAACCAAGCAACCAACAATGTTCAGCAGGAAAATGCCGAAAGCAATTTCCTGAGCATACAGTTCTTTGTCAAATCCTTCTTGCTTAACTGGCAATGGATTCTATTGTCTGTTTTCATTTGTTTAGGCTTAGCGGTCGTTTATCTGCGCTACACTCCGGCCGTATATCAGATTACGGCGAAGATACTCATAAAGGAGGATGACCGCAACATGATGCGCAACTCCAACAAGATACAGGCCGCCGCCAACCTTGGATTCGTCACCAACAGTGACGGTTTTGACAACGAACTCGAAGTTCTCAAGTCTGTAAGCATTGCGGAAGGCGCCGTGCGTGACCTGAAACTGTATGTCGGTTACGAAAGCGAAGGACGCATAAAGGACAGGGCTATATACAAGGAAACACCTGTAATCGTGGATGTTGACCGTGCTCACCTTGACACAATAAGCGGGAAAATATACCTTGACATAACGAAAGAAGGTAACATTTACAACGTTGAGGGCGGCTACTACATGGAAGGAATCAAGGAACCTGTCGAGTTTACAGCCTCAGGAGTCCTGCCAATGTCCATCCCGACGAAAGCCGGCATCGTCAGCATTGTGGAAAACAAGGAGACAAAACACAAATGGAAGGAAGGCCGCAGCATAAAGGCAAACATCTATAACCCGGCGAAAGTAGCAGAAATGTATGCCAAGAGCATGAGTGTGGAAGCTCTGTCAAAGACTACAACCATAGCGGACATTATACACAACGACATCATACCGGAGCGCGGAATAGATTACCTTAAACAAGTTGCCGTGGTCTATAACAGGCTCGCCAATATCGACAAGAACGAGATTGCGGTGCGCACTGAATTGTTTATCAACGAAAGACTGGAGAAGATAAACAAGGAACTGGGCAGCACTGACGGGGCAATCGAGAACTTCAAGCGCGTCAACAACATGGTTGACATACAGACAACGGCCCAGCAAGTCATAGAAAACACGAACGAAGCCGAGAAGGAAATTACCGAAATGGGCAAGCAACTGCTGCTGATGGAAAGCATAAAGGAATATGTTGACATGCCGTCCAACAAGTATCAGACGCTCCCATCAAACGTAGGGCTTACCGATCCGGCCGCCACCACGCTCATAAGCCAGTTCAATACCATCGTACTTGAGCGCAACCGTCTCCTCGGAAGTGCCTCGGAGCTCAGTCCGACGGTAGTTGCCCTCACTGCACAACTCGATGATTTGACAAATTCTTTGAAGCGTGCGCTCAGCCAAGCGATAAAGAATGTCAAGATACAACGCGACGTTTTGCAGAACAGTTACAACAAGTACTCCTCAAAACTCGCTAACTCTCCGGAGCAGGAACGTTTCCTTACAGAGATAGGAAGACAGCAGGAGGTAAAGTCAAGCCTCTATATCATGCTGTTACAGAAGCGTGAAGAGAACTCAATCTCACTCGCCGCAACCGCCGATAAGGGCAAACTAATCGACAAACCGTTGTTTGAAGGCAAGGTACGCCCAAGGATTTCCGTCGTAATGTTGATAGCTTTCATTCTCGGCCTTGCCATACCATTCTGCATCTTGATACTGCAAGAAATGCTACGTTTCCGCATTGAGGGTCATGAGGATGTGGCAAAACTCACGACAAGACCTATCATTGCCGACGTGGCCGTGGCCAACGAGAGCGCAAAGACCAAGGGAGAGATTGTCGTAAGGGAGAACAAGAACGACCAGATGGAGGAGATTTTCCGCGGAATGCGTACCAACCTCCAGTTCCTTATGAAAGGGAAGCAGAACGTCATAATGTTCACCTCCACCGTTTCCGGCGAGGGAAAGACGTTCGTTGCCGCCAACCTTTCCGTCAGCTTTGCACTTCTTGGCAAGAAAGTATTGCTCGTGGGACTCGACATACGCCGCCCACGTCTTGCGGCACTCTTTGAACTTGACAGTGACGAAGATGCCGGAATATCAACCCTGCTTACCAAAGAAAGCCTTACGCTGGAAGACATAAAGAGCCAGATAGTGCCGTCAGGAGTGAACAAAAACCTCGACATCCTCAAGGCAGGCCCTATACCTCCCAACCCTGCCGAGCTCGTTTCCCGCACATCTCTTGAAACGATTTTCGGACATTTGCGTGAGGAATACGATTATGTAATCGTCGATACAGCTCCGGTAGGCCTTGTTTCCGACACGTTACAGATAGGCCGCATCGCCGACATCACTGTGGCCGTATGCCGTGCCGACTACACGGAGAAGTCAGCGTTCATAGAACTTGACGCCCTTGCCAACAACGACAAGCTGCCCAATATGTGCGTAGTGATAAACGGTATAGACATGTCCAAGCGCAAGTACGGCTATGCCTACGGTTACGGCCGATATGGCAAGTACGGCAAGTATGGAAAATACGGCAAGTACAACTCACATTACGGTCCGGGTGCCGGTTATGGTTATCACTCTTACGGGTACAGTTCTTATCACACCAGCCATTACGGAAATCCGAATGATGACTCTATAAAACTATAACAAGTAAGAAATCATGACCATAGCAGTAGATTTTGACGGGACAATCGTTACAGACGCTTACCCGCAGATTGGCCGGGAACAACCGTTCGCCATCGATACGCTTAAGATGCTGATACAAGACCGCCATAAACTCATTTTGTGGACCGTAAGGGAGGGCAAATTCCTTGACGACGCCGTGAACTGGTGCCGTGAGCGTGGTGTAGAGTTCTATGCCGTCAACAGGGACTACCCGGAAGAGGAGATGGCCAACAACAATCACTTCTCACGCAAGCTGAAAGTAGATATGTGGATAGATGACCGCAGCCTCGGGGGACTGCCGGACTGGGGGACTATCTATCGCATGATACACGAAAACAAGACATGGAAGGACATCATAAAAGAGCGTACCAAATCCACAGCCTACGGCAGTTCACTGCCGCAGCCGAAAAAGAAATGGTGGCAGTTCTGACGTGATTGCATCATGAAACCGGGCGTATTATAAAACGTGCGCGATTTATCGCGATTACAAAACGGCGTGGGTTACAGTGTAGCCTGCGCCGTTTTGTGTGTCATGTCATTTTTTTGATGTATGTAGAGACGATGTATTACATCGTCTCGCTATCTTCGTCATCCGCTATTGTTTTCCGAGACGATGTGCTACATCGTCTCTACAAGCGGACAATAGAAAGCCTGACCCACAATAAATTACAAAAAAGCAAATTCAGGTATAATTAAATAGAAAAACAAACAGGTGCTGATTACATTGTAATCAGCACCTGTTTACGTTATGATCAGCACCTGTTTACAGTGCAATCAGCACCCTTTTACAAACCATGCCGTTGTCAGTCCCTTTTCCACCAGTCATCAGGCGTCTTGCTGATGACGCGTACCAGTTCGTTAGTAACGAGGCATACCTCCCTCGTCAGCTTGTTTCCGGATTGTGGGGAGAATGCCCATGGAGACAACTGCACCAGTTTTCCCGCCACGCAGGCATCGTAGGAAGCGCCGTACGGGTGGTATTGCGGACTGAACCCGTCGTTCATTACTTCTATCACGGGCAGGGATTCCTGCATCAGCAGCCATTTTACCTCACGCTCCTTACTGCTGATGAAAGCCGATACCACCACGCATCCGTGGCGTGCGGCATCGAGAACGCTCTGCGCCTGCCGGGCGAAAAACGCTTCGTCCGCCCTGTGGCATATCAGGCTTACCTTCTCATCCGCATATAACAGGCCTTTGTTCCCGATGCAGTCGATGGCGAGGCTTATGCCGCTTTGGGACGTGTCGATGCTGAAATCGAGTCTCTCGCCAATGATTTCCCATGCCTTTTGGCGTGCCGCCCCGTTCTTGGCAAGGTGTTCGTCAACCATTATGGCGCGCATTATGGCGTCGCTGTTCCAATTCCCGCTGCGCATATTGCGGTGCAGGATGAGGTAGGGACTTGTGATATTGTCCATGGCTCACTGATTTATGGTGTTATAATACCGGGTGTATAACCCACACTCCGAGCTGTGAGGGATGTCCGCTCATGTACTGTTTCATGGTCTTTGGCTCCAGAATCACCTTCTTGTGAATCTGTGATGCGTTGAGCAGGTGCAGCTTACCGTCCTTGCCCCACACGGCAATGCCGATGTGTGTGGTGTCCAGGCCTTTCTTTTTCGTAGCGATGGCAAGTATGTCTCCCGTCCTGATGCAGGCCAGTTGCTTCTCTGTCAGTCCTGTGTATGCCGCGGGGATATACATCATCTCTTTTCCGGCGGATGCCTTTTCCATCCTTGCGATGGCGGCGATGTCCGCCTTGTTGCCTTTCAGCATGGAGTAAAGGTGTGGATGGACGCTCATATAGTCAATGTTTATTACCTGCCGTCGGGCGTATCTACCTGCCGTCTTCCGTAGCGGTTGCGTCACCAGTCCCTGCCTTTCGTTGTTCTCAGTCCACCAAAGGAAGTAGTGGTTGCGGCTGGTATAGCCGTCAACTTTTCCCTGTTGGTAGCGTATCTGTTCCAGCCGGCGGCAGAAGTCGGACCATTTTACAGACTTGTCCCTTGTTGTCAGGGCAAGTGCGAATACCGTTTCAACGAACGTCGTGCAGTCCATCTGACGCATATTGACCACCAGCTTCTCTGTCTTGTTGACCTCCAAGGTGTGGGCCACATACGGTATGCCCTGCATCTTCATGCCGTAATACAGCATCAGGTTTGTGCCTTCGCCCTGTCTTATGCCTTCTGTCAGCAGGCGGACGACTTTCATACTGTCGGCCTTCGTGTATGTTATGTCTGTGGCGGAGGACGGTGTGCAGAAGGCAATGCACGCTGATAGCGCCGTGATAAGTTTGTTCTTCAACATGATAGTGTTAAATAAAGACAGCCCTCCTTGACAAATTATGTCAAAGAAGGGCTGTCATTGTATAATTGTCCGTGTCGTTTCTCTATTTTAAGAATGATATAAGCACACCCGCGGCCACTGCCGAACCTATGACACCGGATATGTTTGACGCCATGCAATAGTTCAGTACATGGTTCTTCGGGTCATATTTCGTGGAGATTTCGTTGGCCACACGCGATGCCATCGGCACAGCCGAAAGCCCCGTAGCGCCGACAAGCGGGTTGACTTTCTTCTTTACAAACAGGTTGAACACCTTGACCATGCAGATGCCTGCGGCTATGGACAGGGCGAAAGCGAGGAATCCTCCCACAACGATACCGATGGTCTGGAGGTTCAGGAAGGCCTCACTTGTCATGGTGGCGCCTACTGAAAGGCCGAGGAAGATGGTCGCGATGTTCATGATGGCGTTGCTTGCAGCGTCGAACAGGCGGCCTGTCATGCTGCCCAGTTCCTTCAACAGGTTACCGAACATCAGCATACCTACAAGGCTTACGGCCGTTGGCACGAGCAGGGCGACGATGATTGTGACGCAGATAGGGAAGAGAATCTTCAGCACGCGGAGGTTCTTTATCTCCATGGTGTTGGGATATTTCTTGTCCTGTTCTTTCATGTTAATCATCAGTTCCTTCTTGGTGCAGAGCAGTTTGACCACCAACGGGATTATGACCGGTACCAGAGCCATGTATGAATAGGCGGCGATGGCTATCGGGCCAAGCAGTTGTGGTGCCAGCTGTATGGTGGTAAAGATGGCCGTCGGGCCGTCAGCTCCGCCGATAATGCCAAGTGACGCCGCCTCTTTCGGGGTGAAGCCCATGGCCAGTGCGGCCAGCAATACGGCGAAAATACCGAACTGTGCGCCCGCTCCGAATATGGAAAGGCGGAGGTTACGCAGCATGGGGCCGAAGTCGGTAAGCGCACCTACGCCCATGAAGATTATCGGTGGGATGAATCCTGTCTTTATACACATATAGTAAATAAAGTTCATCAGTCCCAAGTCATGGGCTATCTTGTGCAGCGGCATATCCCATATTATCTCCTTAGAGCCGTCCGGCAATGTCACGTAACCGTCCGAAGTGGCCTGCGCCACGCCCATGCCTCCACCGGGAAAGTTGGCGAGCAGCACACCCATACCTATGGGAATAAGCAGCAAAGGCTCGTACTTTTTCACTATACCTAAGTATAGAATAACGCATGCTATGGCAAGCATTATGAGGAAAGACCAGTCTCCTCCCGTCTGGGCGAAGGCCGTCATATCCCATATTTTTTGTAATATTTCCATTTTGGTATGTACTAAAAGTATGTAAATCAAGCAATGGTCATGAGAACATCATCCTCTTCCACGGAGTCGCCGGATGTGAAGTTGATGCTTGTTATGGTGCCGGCTTTCTCGGCTTTGATGCGGTTAAACACCTTCATCGCCTCTATGTAGCAGATTATGTCGCCCTCGTTCACCTTGTCGCCGACCTTCTTCGGTGTCTCGCTTGATGAGCTTACGAGGTACGCTTTGCCCTCCAATGGCGCGAGAACCTCAACGCCTTCACCGGCAGGAGCCGCTGATTGCGCTGTCTGTGAGCCTTGCGCGGCGGCTGACGGCTGTGCTCCGTAAGCTATATCGACCTTGTATGACTGGCCGTTGACCGTCACTGTTATCTGCTTCGGCTCGCTGCCGGCTGCCGGAGCGTTCTTCTTTGCCTTGCGTTCGGCAAGGTCTTTCTCGAAAGAAGCCTTCGCCGCACCGCTCTTGTAGGCCTCATACTGCTGCGGGTGCATGGCGTATTCAAAGAGTTCCTCGTCGTCTTCGCCGAGTTCCCAGCCGTTCTCCTGCATCTTCTTGCGGTATGTATCAAGGTCGTCAGGATAGTTTTCCTGCGGGTCAGAGGTAAGAAATTCCCTGCCTTCCGCCTTCGCCATGTCAACGAATATCTTGTCAACCTCGCCGGGCAGGCGGCCTGATTTGCCGAGAATCATGTCCCAAATGTTGTCCGCTATCATGCTCCAGCGCTCCTTACCCTTTTCCATTTGCATCACGTTCATGAGCGCAAGGTTCTTCACATACTGTGAGAATGGCGTGACAAGACATGGATAACCCACCTTAGGCCATACGTAAGCCACCTCGTCAAACAGCTTGACGAGCAACTGGTCTGTGGTCAGTTCCGGCTGGTTGTTCTTCACTTTCCACTTGTTCAGTGACTTCAGGTTGTCTTCAAGGTCTGTCATCAGCGAGCCCATCATGCCTCCCGGCAGTCCGGGTTTGATGAGAAGGGAGTTGTTAAGATGGTTCAATGCGGGGATATAATAGCCGAGGAAGTCGTCCATCATCTCCTGAATCTGTGTGCGAACCTCCATGTATGCCTCCATATTAATGTCCTTTACCTTGAAGCCCGCGTCCTTTAACATCTCCTGTACGGCTATGATGTCAGCGTGACCGGTACCCCATGACAGCGGTGCCACGGCCGTATCGATATAGTCACAGCCCCCGCGCGCCACTTCAAGTATGCTTGCCATGTTGAAGCCCGGACCCGCATGAGAGTGGTACTGCACCGTAATGTCGTGCTTATAGTCCTTTATTCCCTTGCAGATTTTGCCCAACGTCTCCGGTCTTCCTATGCCGGCCATGTCTTTAAGGCATATCTCGTCCGCCCCGGCATCAATGAAAGTCTTGGCGAGGTTGATGTAATATTCAACGGTATGTATAGGCGAATGCGTGATGCACAGCGATGCCTGGGCTATCATTCCCGCCTCTTTGGCGTACTGTATGGACGGTATTACGTTGCGGGGATCATTAAGTCCGCAGAAAATACGTGTGATATCCGTTCCCTGAGCCTTCTTAACCTTATAGAAAAGCTTGCGAAGGTCTTTCGGACACGGGCTCATGCGCAGTGCGTTCAGCGCACGGTCAAGCATGTGGGTCTGTATTCCCGCCTCGTGAAAAGGCTTTGTCCACTGGCGCACCGCGTTGTTAGGATTCTCTCCAAACAGCAGGTTTACCTGTTCAAAGCCGCCGCCGTTGGTCTCCACACGGTCAAAACAACCCATCCTGATGATAGCCGGCGCTACCTTAACTAACTGATCTACGCGTGGCTGGTACTTGCCTGCACTCTGCCACATATCGCGGAAGACTAAACTGAATTTAATCTCTTTACCCATTGTTGTTATATTGTTTTTTTAGTGTTTATGCTCGTTTTACAGTTTCTCCACATTGGCAACTGTGCCTTTTCCGCCCGTCACCTGAGCGACAGTCTGGCGTATTACCTCCATAATATCCTGCGGTATTGCCGCTGAAGCAGGCGCAGCCTTGTGCTTAACCTCTTCTTCCGGCGCCACCTTATTAACTATACCGATGAGCAGTTTGCTCAGATTGATGATGATAAGCAGCACGACGAACACCGTCACCATACCCACTATCATCAGTGTTAAACCAATTTCCATGATGCTGTTGTTATGTCTTGTTATTATATATCAGTTTATTGCGGGCTTCTCCTCCTCGTCAAGTCTGTTGCCCCAAAGGTACTTGTCCGTATCCTTCACCAGCACATTGCACAGCAGTATGAGTGCCAGCAGGTTCGGAATGGCCATCAATGCGTTGAATATGTCGGCAAAAGTCCACACCGTGTTAAGGCTGATTACCGAGCCGGCGAATACTGCCACGAGGTATATCCATACCCATGCCCTCACGCCTTTATAGCCGAACACATACTCCACGGACCTTATGGAGTAGATGCTCCAGCCGAGTATGGTGGAGAAGGCGAAGGTAAAGAGCCCGAACATGAGTATAGGTTCTCCGATAACCGGTATCTTCGAGAACGCCATCTTGGTCAAAGTGCCGCCGTCCATATTGGCGGTATGCGTCTCAAGCAGTTGTCCGAACATGGAGCCGAGAGCCGAATCGTCCATCACCTTGGTGTCAACATAACTCAGAACGCTGCTTACTATGACTATGCCCGTTATGGCACAGATGATTACTGTGTCCCAGAATGTACCGGTGGAGCTTACCAGTGCCTGACGCACAGGGTTCTTTGTCTTGGCCGCAGCCGCCACAATCGGTGCGGAACCAAGGCCTGACTCGTTTGAAAAAAGTCCCCTCGCTATACCGTAGCGTGCCGCTATCAGCACCGTGCTTCCCACAAAGCCTCCGCCGGCAGCCTCCGGAGTGAATGCCGCGGTGCATATCAGCCGCACGGCAGGCCATACGTATTCCGCGTTCATGAACAGTATGACGATGCAGCCCAGCACGTAGAACACCGCCATGACGGGCACCAGTGCGGTGCATACCTTGGCTATGCTCTTTATGCCGCCAATGACAACAAGTGCCACAAGGGCTGTGACAACCAGTCCGGACATCCACGGTGTCACGTCCATAACGTCATACGCCAATGTGGAAATGGCGTTGGCCTGCACGGTACTGCCTATGCCGAGCGACGCGACAGCCGTAAAGACAGCGAACAATATGCCCGCCCATTTTGCGTTCAAGCCATACTCCAAGGCATACATCGGGCCGCCGAGCATGTGTCCTTGGTCTGACACACGGCGGTACTTGACCGCCAACAGTCCCTCGCCATATTTCGTGGCGATGCCCAGCACACCCGTTATCCAGCACCAGAACACCGCTCCCGGGCCGCCAAGTGCAATGGCCGTACCCACGCCGATTATGTTGCCCGTACCGATGGTTGCGGCAAGGGCTGTGGCGAGAGCGCCGAACTGGGACACGTCACCGTCGCCGTTCTTGTCTTTTGTTACAGACAGCTTGATGGCGGTCAGCATCTTGCGCTGCGGAAATTTCAGGCGTATGGTAAGGTAAAGGTGGGTTCCCACAAGCAGGATTATCATAGGATAACCCCACAAAACGGAACTGATTTCATCAAGTATATTACTTATTACATCCATAAGTGCTGTCAGTGTTTGCAAAAACGTTTACCTGCTAAGATACAATTCGGTTGCAAAATTACTAAAAAAAACAACAATTTGCAACTATTTGACAGATTATTTTTATAATCTGGATGAAGGAACGGCATTTTGTTTTATGATTGTCATTACGGCGTTATGCAGGGTATGGCATAACAAAATGGCGTTCGTCGCAGCAGCAGGCACGGCATCATGCCGTGCAATAGACAATAATGCCAAGGATAAGGAACGCGTTGAAACAAAGGTGGTTGCACAGCATGATGCCGTGCCTGCTATTGTACCGCAAAACAAAAGGGTGCTGATTACACTGCAAACAGGTGCTGATTGCATTGTAATCAGGTGCTAATCACACTGTAATCAGGTGCTGATTGCGGCACAGTTGCCTGCCGGCCGCGTTTTAACACGGCAGAAAGAGTTTTCTGTCTTCAAAATAACAGCCGTGCTCTTTCGCGAACTCTATCAGGCGGGAGAACGTGTGGTTGCGCGCAAGCAGTCGCGGATTGCCGAAGATTAACAGGTGTTCCTTGGCGCGTGTCATGGCCACATTCAGCTTCCTGTCCACCACACTGCCGTCTGAATCCATGAAAACATTGTCCGAAAGGAACTTCAGCTGGTAGTATTTTGATACGGTGAAGCCGTATATGATGTATCTCCGCTGGCTGCCCTGATACCTCTCCACCGTGTCGATGGTAATGGCGCGCAGTGCGGGAATGCCGTAACCGTCGAGCGCACTGCGTATGGCGGCTATCTGGTTGCGGTACGGCACTATCACGCCTACGGTCTCCGCCGGGCGGAAGTTGTCGCCCTCCATGTCATGAATGCGTTTCACGGTGACGGCTATCATGTCGGCCTCAATCTGGTTTACCTTGTCCGAAGGACTGTCCTCGGGTGCGTCGGCCGCGATGAACGCCATGCGGTGTGAGCGCAATATGCGGTCGATGCCGCTGTCGCTGTCCGCGGTTTCCGGCAGTCCGGCCACCTGATGCGGCAGCGGTACCTCCGTAAGCATTCCGGCGTAAAAGGCTTGGTTGGGGAAAAGGGCTATGTCATGGTGCATCCGTCCTTGGCGGCAGAGCATGAAAGTCACGCTTTCGTCATTGCGGTAGCGTCTTAACAGTCGCTCAAACAGCGACAGGCGGCAGTCGGTAAGCAGTATGTCGTTCAGCTGTTTGTCCGTCACCCGCGACACGTCCGGCGACTGTTGCACCACGGCGGGCAGCTGTTTGTGGTCGCCTATCAGTACCGTTTTCCTTATCGCCGGCACCCCGTTGCAGTGTGCGCTGAGCAATCCTATGAGGTGAGGTTCAAGTATTTGCGACGCTTCGTCAATCACTGCAAGGCTGAACTGCCGCAGACTGAGCAGCGCTATGTGTGAGTTGAAGGCCGTGGTGGTGCCCACATACACCCTTGCCTCCGCCGTCTGCCGTCTCAACTCCGTTATGTTGTCGCAACGGCAGGCTCTTTCCGACAGCAGGCTGTCACGGTATTCCGGGGCGCAGTTCAATGTGCTGCCAACCCTGATGAAGTCTATTCCCTCCGCTTTCAGCTTGCTGCATATCTCATCCACGGCACGGTTGGTGTAGGAGAGCAGCAGCACTGACGATGCGGGTTCCGCCAGTTCCTCCTTCACAGTGTTCAGCATACCGAAGGAAGTCTTGCCCGTTCCGGGAGGACCGATGATTAGGAACAGCTCTTTTGCCCGCTTTACCCGCAGTGCCATGTCGTTGAACTCGCCGTAGTTGCCGCGTAGTGCCGTTACGGTGTCATCCACCTCCGGCTCCCGTTGCAGCAGCAACAGGTCCCTTCTTGCCTTCGGTGCCGACAGGAACGAGTGCATACCACGGTAGAGAGAGCCGTAAGACGCTTCAATGAAGTCATGCTCTATCGCCCAAAGCTTGCCGCTGTACCGGACGAATACACGGCTGTCCGACTGCACGGCCCTTAGTCTTAGCGATATGTTGTCGGCCTGTATCTTCTCTATGCTGCTGCGGAACACCATGGTACGGCGTGCGTCCGGCTCGCTGCCCGGGGCGTAAGGGTAGAGTATCACGACATCGCCGACGCGGAAGTTTGACATATCTCCCGCCGCGTTCTCATGGAATTGCAGCGTCACTGTCGCTATGCTTCCACCGGTAGTGGCGTCGGGGCAGAGCAGGGTAAGGTTGTCATAGATGTTTCCGGCAAGGCGTTTCTCCTCCGGAGAGTCATGCCATGTGGATGCGAAACCGGAGTTTTCCTTCGTCTTGTTGCCCAGTTTTGACATGATATGTTCATTGGCTATGAATGTGAGGAAGCGGTAGTAATACGCCTTTTCAAGCGGTGTGGCACTGTGTATGGGGGCGAGTGTCTCGGCGATTTGCCGCTTCTGGTACTGCTCCCACAGGTTGTTGCTCACATTTTTCATGTTCATCCGTTCCGGTGTCAGCGTGTCAAGCACACGGCGGAACGTGTCTTCACGGGTGTATTGCATCTCGCTCCATGCCAGTTCGTTGCGCAGTCTGATGGCACGGAAGACCAAATCGGGGGCGAATCCCAGTCCCAACAGGCTGCTGCTGTATCGTGAATAGAGCAGGAAGGCGTGCAGTTCGCGGTTGTTTTGTTCGTAGATGTCGCGGTAGTTGTACCTGATGAGGAGCATATAGAGCAGCAGTTGCACGTAATGCTCTTCCTTGTGGCGTGGAACGACAAAGCCTTCGTAAGGGAAGTCGCCCTTGCCTGACTTCTGTTCCAGCAGCACCCGGAAATCCAGTTGCAGGTAGTCCATACGCCCTTGCAGCCCGAGCATCTCGGAAAAGAATGACGGTTCTACCATGCCTTCCGTGGGATTGAAGCGTGACACCATGCCCGGCAGGTCGTTGCTTATGGCTTGCGAAATGTTCTTCTGCTGCGCTTTTGCGTTTTTGTGAAACTCTGGCGCGATGCCGACGGTAAGCAGTTCCACGGCGTGTGTCTTGAAAAAGTCCTTCACGCTGTCCGCGTATGGTTTGGGGGTGGAGGTTGTTGGCTGGAGGTTTTGGGGTGACTCCGGCCGGCATGAGACGACAGTCTCGTCAAGAAGTTGCCCCGCGAAGTTACCGAGTATGGTGTGTTCGGTAGATTGTTGTGGCCGGAGACGGGAGATAAGGTTTACGAGCGGCGATTCGGCATAGTTGGTGAAGCATCGTGACACGGCTGATATGTCGATGAGATAGTCCGGCTCGTAGATTATCAGTTCTGCCGTTATGACGCCCTCCTTGCAGTGCGGTCGCACAAGATTCAGCTGTGTTCCCTCGCCGAGCAGGTTGCGGAGATACGCCCAATTATAGCCGGATGGCGTTGGGGTATCGGCGTAACACACTTTGAGCGGGTCATGGCCGCATGGCTCGTCGGCGTGTCCGTAGGCGTATTCGTCATCCCACCGCTCCACTATCATCCTGATGCAGTCGGGCAGTTCGGTGCGCCCTGCGGTATTGTCATCCGTCTTTTCCGCATCGGTATGTTGTGGAAGCAGGCGGCAGAGGTCGTCGGGCACGGGGGTATTATATAATAATGATATGAAGCGGCACAGGTTTTCAAGGTCTTGCAGACAGTGGGCGTGCAGCGTGTCGGCCGTCATGTCGCCGCGTTTCCGCAGCCTTACGCGGGTGTCGTTGATGTCGCGCGCCATGCTGCGCACGGCCTTATGCTCTTTCAGCAGGTAGTCGGTCTTGGCGAACGCGCCGCAGAGTGTTGCGCTGACGGCTTCCGTATTCCGGTCTATACATTTGCGGAACACACGGTTAAAGGCACTATATACGCCTGCAATGTCGGGTAGCAGCCGCATCGCCGCGCTTAGTTCGGCGAAGAAATCGGCCGCGGTTTCCGGTGTGTATGTGTAGTTGTTTGTTGGCATTTTATCGTTCTATCGAACCGCAAAGTTACGAAAAAAGTCCGACAAAAAAGTCTTTCTTCGGACTTTTATTAGCCTGCCCTAAAAACAAGGGCTGTTTGCCTGCATTGTAAAAGGGTGCTGATTACACTGTAATCAGCACCCTTTTGTTTTGTACCGCAATTCTATCAGCGTTTGTAGAGACGATGTATTACATCGTCTCACTACCTTTTTGCCCACTATCTTTTGCTGAGACGATGTGGTACATCGTCTCTACAAGCGGGTTGTAATACAGTAGGCACGGTAGGATGCCGTGCAACAACTGTTTTTGTATGCTGCTGTGCCTACTATTCGCGCCTGCTGGCGATGTTTTTATTTCAGCTTCGCCTTGATCCATTCCATGTGCTGCCGCTCCATGGTTTCCGATGTCCAGTGTTCGTTTATGGGCGTGATGAACGGCTCCTTGGGGCATGACAGCACATTCCATGCGGCGTAACTGGTGGTCGGCGGACACGTGTTGTCGTTGTAACCCCATGTCATGCGCACCGGACACTGTATCTGACGGCAGAAGTTTATGACGTCATAATACTCCAAGGTCTTTATGACCTGCGGGGTAAGGATGCCTGCCGGATTGCGGTTGAGGTGCGGATAGCCTCCGGTTCGCCCTTTTTCGCTGTATGCGGCCATGTCGGTAAGAGCCGGATGGTTGGCCACGCAGAGGGTGACACGAGGGTCGAGACCGGCCGTTACGAGGGCAAGCGCACCGCCTTGCGAGCCGCCTTGCACCGCGACATTCACTCCGTCCCACTCAGGCAGGGATGTGAGGAAGTCTATGCAGCGCACCATACCGGCATAGACATGACGCATATAGTAGTACTCCTTGCTGTAAACGTTGTTGACAAGGTAGCCGTTGTCCCTGCTGCCGAACGCGTTTGAGACGCTCTTGAAGTCGTCGTTTGGCCAGCGGGGGTCAAGTCCGTGTATCTCAATCTCAAACCTTATCATCCCGTTCTCGGCGTAGTAACGGTGGCGCAGGGGCTCTTTTATGGTCTTTATGCCTGCTCCCGGCGGGCAAAGCACTACCGGATGCTTGCCTTTCCGTGCGTCTTTGGGCATCGTGAGGTAGCCGTACATGCTGTGGCTGTTGTCTATTTTCACCTTAACCAGCCAGCAGTCAATCTTGTCCGTGCAGTATTCCTTGGCTATTTCACGTGTGAACGATACGGGAGTCTTGCGTGCTTCCGCTATGGTCTGCTGCCAGAACTGCGTGAAGTCGCCCGGCATCTTGGTGAAAGGCCGTATGTTATCCACGCCGAACCCTACCTTAACGTGGTGTGATGTCTTCATGCCGTCAACGTTGGCGGTAAGTTTCAGGTCAAGGAAACCGGGCGTTTTGCGTGTGCCAAGGGCTATGGTCGCCTTCCCGTCCTTAATCCTTGCCGTGCCTTTGGCCGTAGGTTCAAGCATATCCGGCGATATTTCGTAGTTCACATCGGCCGTGACGGCAACGCCATATTTGTATAGTTGCACATCGATAACGGCCTTCTCGCCTGTCTTATACAGCCAGTCGGCATGGTTGGGGCTGGTAACCCAGAGGAAATCACTGCGGTATGGGTAGTTCTCTGCGGCCACTTCGCCGGCTCCTCCCTCCCCGAAGAGGAAGGAACCGGTGGCGGGTGACAGCAGGAACAGTGCCATAGCCAAGACTCGCACGTTCATTTTCATAGTCTGTCGGTTGTGTTTATATTTAATGATTAGTTATTGTTTTATGCGCTTGATGTAGAATGTGAAGGTGCGGTCCTTTGCCTCTACGCGGTATTCCGGCAGTGCTTCGGCGTATCTGCTCCATGAATCCACACCGCCGACACCCGCCATTTGCTGGTCGATATACAGGCAGGTGTGCTGTGAACGCTTCACGTCCTGCGGGTGACGCTGTGCCTTATGCAGTCCTTCATCAAGGTCACGAACCTCGTAATGCAATGCCGCGGCGGAGAAACAAGTGTCTGAGAACACCTCGATGTCGCCCTGTTTCCACCAGCGTATGTCGCATTTGTTGCCCGTTTCCTGCGGTCTTACGTAAGGGAAGAACTGCTCGTCGGCCGTGAGTGAGTACAGACCGATGTTCTGTGAGGCCTTGCGGTCAGCGTAATTCTCTATCGGTCCTCGGCCGTAGAACTCGCTTTTGTCCATCGTGTAGGGCAGAAGCATGACCACACCGAAGCGTGGCATCGGCGGAATGTCTTTGGCATCGGCGTCGAATTTGATGCTTTCCGTAACCTTTATGACGCTGTCGCTGATGGTTTCATACGCCATTGTGAGCGTGGATTTGGTGGCGTTCATGCGGTAAGTCTCCGTCACTACGTTGCCTTCCGCCTTTCGCGAGGTGCAGATCAGTTGTGGATTGTTCCACATTCTGCGCTTGTTCTGCAAGCCGGCACCCATGTCATTGTCCGTTACCGCACGCCAAAAGCTGGGCCGGATGGTGTAAGGCAGCGGGCGGTTAGCCTGTTTCTTCGTTTGTGCTGCGGGCTGATTCTCCGTGTTCAGGGCCACTGCCATGCCGTAAGGATAGCCTGATATGGCGAGTTGTTGGTGTGCTATGCTGTGTCCGGCGGGCAAGAGACCGTCCTGTTTGGTCAGTTCATAGCTTGCGTTGAGCAGCAGTTCCACGTCCTTGTCATACAGTTTGTACGGCACTTTGACCTCTTTTGCGCTCTGCGGGGCTATGTTCAGGTTGTCGATGTAGCCTTCCTGCGCTTTCACTCCGTTGGCTGTCAGGGTCCAATGCAGGCGCACATAGTCCAGAGAACGGAAGAAGTTTTCGTTCTTTATGCGGACGATTCCGTTGTCAAGATCTACCGGTTCCGTCCAGACATTCTGGTAATAGTAAGCGTATTCGTATGCCTGCGGCGTCAGTTTGCGGTCTGATGTCACGAAGCCATTGCAGTTAAAGTTGTTGTCCGAGGCGTCATAATCGTTGTAATCACCGCCATACAGGAACTTGGTCTTGTCCTTCTTGTCGCGCAATCCCTGGTCAACGAAGTCCCAGATGAATCCCCCTTGGAACTTGGGATATTTGCGTACAAGGTCCCAGTACTCCTTGAATCCGCCGCCGGAGTTGCCCATTGCGTGGGCGTATTCGCACTGTATGAGCGGCTTTTTGTTGCTTTCCTTCTTGACATAGTCCTCGCATCCCTGCTGTGAGGCGTACATCGGGCAGTATATGTCGGTGCCTTCTCTGCCGTGAGCCTGTTCATATTGCACGGGGCGGCTTTGGTCTTGCGTCTTTATCCAGTTGTAGGCGTCGATGAAGTTCTGCGACATACAGGTCTCATTGCCAAGTGACCAGAAGATGATTGACGGGTGATTGAACATCGTTGCCACGTTACGCTGGTTGCGCTGCATTACCTGTGTGTGGAACAGCGGCGCCAGTTTCTTCGCCCCGTCGCCGTAACCGAAGCCGTGACTTTCCTGATTTGCCTCGGCGCATACGTATATGCCGTACTCGTCGCAGAGGTCATACCATATCGGATCGTCAGGATAATGGCACGTTCTCACGGCGTTCACGTTGAGCCGCTTCATCAGTTTTATGTCTTCCATCATGCGTTCCCGGCTTACCACATACCCCTTGTCCGGGTCCAGTTCGTGGCGGTTCGCGCCCTTTATCAGCACCGGTTGTCCGTTGACCAGTACCTGCGAGTTCTTTACCTCCACTTTCCGGAAGCCTACCTTCACCGGTATCTCGTCGCCGCCGGGCTGCTTTACGGTCAGGGTATATAAATAAGGTGTCTCCGCCGACCACTTGTTCGGCTTTTTTACTTCAAGCGTTGCCTTTGCTCCCGCTTTCTGTTCGAGCACGGTGTTGCCGTCAGCGTCTTTCAGAGTGTAAAGCAGTTCCGCTCCGCCCTTCACCTTCGCATCCACCGTAAGCACGCCGTCGGTGTAGTTGTTTACCAAATCCGGCGTTACACGTATGTCCGTTATCTGCCGTTTCGGGTTCTTGGTGTAAAGGTAACATGAGCGTGCCACGCCTGACAGACGCCAGAAGTCCTGGTCTTCACTGTATGAGCCGTCGCACCAGCGGAACGTCTGGAAGGCTATGAGGTTGTCCCCCGGCTTCACGAATTTGGTGATGTCGAACTCTGCGGCAACCTTTGAGTCTTCCGAATATCCCACGAACTTGCCGTTGACCCACAGGTACATATTGCTCGTCACGCTGCCGAAGTGCGCTATGACCTGCTGCCCTTTCCAGTCGGCGGGTATGGTGACGGTGCGGCGGTAAGAGCCTACATGATTGTCCTTTACCGGCACTTCCGGCGGGTTGTTGTCGAAATGTCCGCGCCAAACGAAGCCTACGTTTACATAAACCGGGTCTCCGTATCCGTTCAGTTCCCACATTCCCGGCACCGGCATGGTGCCCCATGAGGTGTCGTCATACTTCAAGGAGAAGAAGTCTGTGGGGCGTTCGTCGGCATTTTCCACCCATTTGAACTTCCAAAGCCCCTCCAAGGTCTGTCGCTTTGACGTGGTTGACATTACGTCCGTGTGGGCGGGGTATCTGTTGATTTCGTTTACTTCGAGGTCGTGCCACTCCGTAAAACTCTGCGCACCGGCTGCCGTTGTCAGTGCCAAGGCCATGAAAGTTGCCATCATGCGGCCTTTTGTGTGATTTCTTCTTACCATAATCACTTCAATTAGATTAATAGAATTTTGTTAAAATGCCTTTTATTTGTTGTGTAGGTTTTAATGCGTTTGTTACCAGACTGTTATGGCTTTGTCGGGCTGCCGGCGTGAAAGCCTTTTGCAAAAGGGTGCTGATTACCATGTAAACAGGTGCTGATTACAGTGTAATATGGTGCTGATTACAGTGTAATATGGTGCTGATTGCGATGTGATCAGGCCTCTTTTGTCTTGCCGCCTTTTCTCTTTCTCGCTTTCACCCTTTGTCTCGCCTCTTTCATGTAGTCCTTCCACTTCTTTTGGCCGGTCTGCATACCGGACGTTTTCTTGTGCTTCAGCAGCCGCGGTTTTAGTTTAAGGTCCTGCACGGAGTCGGTCTGTGTATAGCGGAACATCAGCGAGATGTCAAACAATTTCTTTGGCAGTAACACCTCGCCCGTGGCTGTCGCCCCGTCACTGTGCACCGTGGCGGATACGTTGAAGATGTTGACGCCTTTGTATCTCGCACTGTCTATCCGTGCCTTCATCCATCCTATCGGCAGGCGGCCGTTGTGTTTCACGGGGCGTTTTGACTTGGATGCCACGTTGAAACTGTATGTCGCGCCGGCCTTTATGCTGCCAAGTTTCTTTATGCCCATCACGCTGCCCAGTCCCAGAGAGTCTGTCGAGATGCTGCCCGTCATGTACTTTGTCCTGTTGTCGATGACAAAGTCAAAGTCGGCGTTGCCGTGTTTGGTGAACAATGTGCCGGAGAAGTCCTCGCGCTTGAAATATACCCCCATCCTGCCGTGGTAGCGTATGTCGCCGATACGGCGTATCTGCTTCCCCATCTTCATGCGTATCTTCTTGGAGAAGTGGCGTATTATCTCCTCTTTTATCCCCCTTCTTGCGTCGAGGTGTATGTTGTTGAAGTGCAGGCGCAGCTCTTTCCTTTTCATTACATCATACATAACGCCGCTGGCCGTGAGCCTCAGACGCTTGTCGGTGGTATGGATGCGTATGTCGGAAAAGGTGAGGTTGTTCAGCCTTCCGCCGGTGACGACGCTCAGATGAAGCGGCGTTGTGAAGTCGCTCAGCACCGGGGCGAACGGTTTTGATATGTCTCGCAGGCAGACATTGGCTTTGAGCGTAAAGGGTTTGACAAGCAGGTCAACTGTCTTTCCGCCCTTGTCTTTCAGTAATTGCACCTCCGCCTTTTTGGCTTTTATGGCGGTCTGCCGGAGATTCAGGCTCATGTCACGCAGCGTGATGGTGTCACGGACGCTTGACAAGAGCGTTGTCATCTCCTTAATGTATAGTCCTGACGCCCTGTCGTGCACCGACATCCGCGTCACTTTGGCCTTTATGCTGTCCTTGGTGATGTATTCCATGTCGGCGCTCACGTTCAATATGGCATCTATATGCCCCGTGTCAAACCAGCCTCTGTGTGGCTTTCCCGTCCGTTTGTGCGGCTTGCCGTTGTTGCGGTAATACGTCATGGAGTCTATGCGCAACGCCATCGGTCGGTCAAGTGACAGGTGATTGCCGCATTGTGTGGTGCTGAGAGCGGCGCAGGCAATCCTTTTGTCTCCGAAAGAGCACTGCATCCGCTCTATGTTCATGGCGACATTGCTGTCTTGTGTGGAGCGGTAGCCTATGTTGCCGGCGGACAGTGTTATCTTGGATTTGGCCTCCCGGCCTTTCAGTCCGGACACCGACACCGTGAGGTCTTTATGCTTCCGCCTTATCTCTTCTATCCTGAAATGCACGTTTTCAATGCAGAAATGGTTGGCGTCAAGCGTGTCCCCTCCCTTAACCGGTTCGGAATACACATCCCATCGCAGTCTTACCCTGTCGAATACGGCTGTCCTTACGTCCAAATCAAGCGGTGATGACTTCCTGCCCGCATCCTTGTCACCGTCCGCAGGCTTCTTGTTCATTAGCGCGTCAATGACAAACTGGTAGTTGGCGGCGGTGTCTTTACGCTCCTTGTAGAGAAAAGCCGTGACGCCAAGGCAACGCAGGTCCTTTATTGTCAGTTTGTCATCAAACAGCGGCAGAAGCCCAATCTTTGCGCCAAGCGTGTCGATGGAGAGCATCTTCTCCTGCTTGCGGTCCTCCAGCTCAATGCCGTACAGCACCACCTCGCGTCCCATCAGGCTGACATCCATGCCGTCAATCCGCACCGGGGTGCCTAACTTCGCCTCCAGAAGTTCCACGCCTTTGTAGCGTAACCACCGCTGCACGTAGGCAGAGGTGATGGCGCCCGCAATACCGATAAGTATCAATACACCTGCCGATATGGCTACAATCCTGATATGTCGTTTAGTGATTGACGGAGGCATGACATGGTTTTCAGTCCCTTATGGGGAACACATAGAACTCTCTTCCCTTGCGATAGTCGATCATCCACTGGTCCATTATGATGTGATTGTCAAGAGCTGTCACGGTAAGAGTGTGCTTGCCGGGAGACAGTTCTATGTCAAGCGTTCTCAAAGCCTGCCCCCTCAGCACGTTGGTCTTCCACCGTTCGGAGCGGAAAGGCTCTTTAAGCGAATAGACGACAGGCGCTCCTCCGTCTATGCTCACGCTGTAACGGATGTCCCCCTTGTCGTTCGCCTGCGTCGGTATCATGGCCGTCTTGAGCGACGCTTTGCCTGCTTTTTCGGCGTAAAAGTCAAAGTGTAGCGACGCGCCTTTGGGTATATTGACGGCCTTCATGCTGTGGCCGAGCATCTCGACAGGCTGCACTTTCCCCGTGGAAGAGTTGTAAGTGTATGCGTTGCGCACGATACATCCGTCGAGGACGGTGCTTGTCAGCGGCTTGCTTTTGCACTTTCTCAGTGTCGTACTGTCGTCAGTTGCGTAGTCAGCGAATACAGGCAGCGCACGGGGAACGGCACTCATCAGTCCGTTCCACTTGCCTCCGTTCATGCTGTTGTACCTGTTCGTCAGCTCCTTTATCCTGTTTTGGAACGCGATGGCGGTGACAGTGTCGCCCAACTGGGCTTCAAGATGCTTGTGAGCCATTGCCGCAGCACAGTTGACGGGATATATTACATGAGCGAAATACGCGTCATCGTTGCGGTTTTCGCCGTTGACTATGGCGCAGATGCTGTCATAATCCTCCAGATAACGCTCCAGTTCGCCGCCGAATTCCATCTCGGAGAACTCCGTGCCGGTTGGCAATGAGTTGCCTCTCGGGTACTTCTGCTTGTTTAATTCTGTCTGTGTCCAGCCCATAAACTCAGGTCTTCTTATGCCGCAGAGCTTGTAGAAGCGTTCCATTGCGGGTGCTATCCTGTCGGCGGTACGCATTCCGAACTGTTGGGCGAGCCACGAATGCAGGTGCTTGCGCAACGTAGTCGGGGTGACACTGTTGATGTCCCACGCCATATCCAGGGCCAAGGAGAGCTGGTAAGCCGCCACTTTCGGGTCGTGAACGTTTATTATCCACATCCTGCGGGCGTTGTTGTCGTACGCCAGACGCAGCTCGTTATACACAAGGCCGGGCTGTGTCGTGGTCAGCCACAGGTGGTCATGAGGCCGTCCCCAGTAGCTGAGGTGGTAGTAAACGCCTCCTCCTCCGCTGCGCTTCTGCTGTTCGGCGTCACTCAGGCGGGTCATGTATCCGTAGTTATCATCGCACCACATCAGCGTGACATCGTCCGGAACGCGCAGTCCGTTCTCGTAAATCTGCAACACTTCCTTATACGGAATGAACACTTGCGGCACTTTCTCCACGTCCTTTGAATAGTATTTCGCGATGAGCTCACGTTGGCTGTCTATTACGCTTTGCAGCCCGTCCAGCTTCTCCTTGTCGGTCTTCACGCCCTCCATGGAGCCGTCATGTATGCCTCTCATGCCGATAGTGAACAGCCCTTCCTGTCCTTTCATCTCCACAAGACGCTCCTTCCAGTAGTCAAGCACGTTCCCGCGGTTGGTCATGAAGTTATAGGCTCCGCGCTTTTTCTTGTCCCATTCTCCGGTGTTTGACCTCAAGATAGGCTCGCAATGTGACGAACCTATGATGATACCGCATGAGTCTGCCATCTCCTTGTTGCCCTTTACGGTAAAGAAAGGCTTTGTAACCTCGTGCATGGCGGGCCATAACGCGTTTGCCCTCAGCCTCAACAGCAGCTGGAATATGTGCTTGTATGTCTTTGGACCAATCGCTCCCTTGGGCAGTTCCGGCTCCACAGTCTTGTTCGCCCAAGGCAAAGTGCTCCAGTCTTCGTCATTGATGAAGATGCCCCTATACTCCACCGAAGGGCTTTGCAGCGTCTCGTCGCCACTGTCAAAGGTAAGCGACGGTTTTGGCGCAGGCATCACATCGCCCCACCATACCCATGGGGAGACGCCGGCTTTGCGTGACAACTCGAGGATGCCGTATGCCGTTCCGCGGCCGTTGTTGCCCACTATTATAATCTTTCCGCCACGTTCTCCCACGAAGAAAGCGTCCTTAGTGTCCATTAGTCTCGGCGTGAGCACGTTCATCCTGCTAAGCGTTTTCAGCGTCTTGGCATTGGCTTCGTCCAACTGATAGATTTCAATCTTCGCCCCGTGATGGCTGCGTGCGGTCATGCCCGTCACCGCCTTCATGTCGCTGCGGAACATTTGCAGGGCTATATCGACCACCGGCGCAGTTTTTCCGATTACGGAATACTGCACGGGATGTACCCCGTCGTACCACTGTACGGAGGCGAATGCAGACGTGCAGGCGAATAATGAAATGATAAGAAGTTTCAGTTTGTTTGTCATTGTCAAGTTAGTGATTAGTCAGTCAGTATGCTTTGATAAGTTCTTTATTGTCGTTTTGTCATTGGCAGCGGCTCATGATTCTTTCTAAACCACGTTAACCGGCTCTCCTCTCAGGAATGCCTTGACGTTGTTTATGGCTATGTCCATAAGCCTCCTGCGTGCCGCCAGTGTTGCCCAAGCTATGTGCGGGGTGATGTAACAGTTGCGTGCCGTCAGCAAAGGCGAGCCGTTTGCCGGCGGTTCCTCCTCAAGAACGTCAAGTCCGGCGGCCGCTATCCTGCCGCTGTCCAGTGCGTCGGCCAACGCCGTTTCATCCACCAACGGTCCGCGTCCGGTGTTTATCACGACTGCCGAGGGCTTCATCCGTGACAGCGTCTTGGCGTTTATGATATGCCTTGTGCGCTCACTGAGCGGGCAGTGCAGGCTCACTATGTCGGCCTTGGCAAGGAAATCGTCAAGGCTTCCGGCCTGTTCCGCATAGCCGGGAACATCGTTACGGGTCGTGCTGCCGTCCCTCAGTGAGGGCGCAAGCAGCACTTTCATGCCGAAAGCGTGCGCTATTTCCGCTACCGCACGGCCTGTGTTGCCGAAACCGATGATTCCCATCACCTTGTTGGCCAGTTCCGTCTGCGGCGACAGCGTATAGGTGAAATCGGGACAACGGCTCCATTCGCCGTCATGAACGGAGCGGTTGTGCCGTGCCACGCCGTTGCTGATGTTCAGTATGTGGGCGAAAACCAACTGCGCCACAGACGCTGTACTGTAAGCGGGTATGTTCGTCACCACGATGTTACGCCTGTGTGCAGCCCCGATGTCTATCACGTTATATCCCGTTGCCAGTATCCCGACATATTTAAGTCTCGGCAACCGCGACATCAGCTCGTCCGTTATCATCACCTTGTTGGTTATGATGATGTCGGCCTCAGCGGCACGTTCCGCCACCAACTCCGCCGGAGTGCGGTCGTAAACGGTGAATGTGCACACCCCGCCGTCAGCCGTTTTTATCTCACGCCACGGCTGCCAGTCAATGTCACCCGGATTGGCCGCATAGCCGTCAAGTTCCACTATATTCATCATTCATGCGTTTTGTTGCTTGCAAAGTTAATGAAAAGAATCGACACCGCCAAAGAAACGGTGAACAAAATGCCGTGCCTTCTGTCGCTATCGTGGCCATTCTGTTGTGTCCTGTCATTCCGTCAGCGTATGTAGAGACGATGTATTACATCGTCTCATTATCTTCATCATCCACCATTGTCTGCCGAGACGATGTGATACATCGTCTCTACAAGCGGGTAACAATACATGACAAAACAGATAGTAGAACGCCGGTCTCACATCAAAAATATACGGAAGGAAATTTAGGTGTAATCATGCCGCAAAACAAAAGGGTGCTGATTACACTGCAATCAGGTGCTAATCACTGTGTAATCAGCACCTTTTTACAATGTAATCAGCACCCTTTTGCGGAGTGATGCGTATCATGTGCTTTCGTAGCGGCATTATTAACAAGGTAACGATGCTGCCCGAGCGCATTACTCCTCTATGTCGGTGACGAGAGTTATGGCACTGACAAAGCGATGGCTTATGGTCTCAAGCATGGCCACGTTCATGCGTGTGGCAGTGCTGAAAGAATGCTTGCCGAACACCTTTGTCACGCTGTTCATGAACAGTCGGTGCGCTTTCGGGAAAGGCTTTGTTACAAACGGCAGTTCTTCCGCCGTGAATCCCATGCACGAAATAAGCATATTGCCCTCCATGGACGCTATCTGCACCAGTCCGATGTGCGAGAGCCATGACCGCAGTTTGTTGTAGTCGATGCTTCCCTTGTGCTCCCGTATGTAACGGCCGAGGGTTATGATGCCGTCTATGCAGGTGTCTTTTGTCACTATATGCTCCGCATTCTTTATTATGATGTCAAGCAAGGTGAGCGTCTCCTCGGACGTGTCTTGCGAGTTCATCTCCTCCTCCTGCACCTCTTCCAGCCGCTTCTGCGTCCAGTGGTTGAACAGATGTGCTGACGAATAGTCAAATGGCACCTCGTCCTTCCCGCCGTTTCGTGCGTCAAGGGCTGCCATTAGGGTAGGAGGCAGGGGCTTTATGGCATTCAGGCTTTCCGTTCCTCTCTCCACGAAGCGGAGCACGTTAAGTTCGGCGGCGGCATCAACCAGTCTGCGCCACTTGTGCGGTGACATTGGTGTAAGCCTCGCCTCGGGCGGTGTATTGTTGAAAGCCCCCTGCGCAAGGAGCATTATCAGATTGTGTGTGATGGCGGTGTGCATGGTGAAAAGGTGTGAGTGTTACAGCAATGCCTGTGCCTTTGCCAGATCCTCAGGCGTGTCTATGCCTATGGTTTCGGTGAATGTCTCGCCCACTTTGATTTTGTATCCGTTCTGCAACCAGCGCAGCTGCTCCAGACTCTCGGCCTGTTCCAGTGACGATTGCGGCAGTGACGTAATCTCCCTGAGCACGTTCCGGCGGTAGGCATACATGCCTATGTGTTTCATGAAGGGGTAGGCAGCGGCCCATTCCGTGCATTCCTTGCCGCGGACGAACGGTATGACGGAGCGGCTGAAATACATGGCGAAGCCCTTGTTATCCACTACTATCTTCGGAGAATTGGCGTTGCTGATGCGCCGCCACACCTCGTCCTGCCCCGTTTCTGCCCCGCAGGCCTCCGCGGAAGCGAACCTTATGCCGAGTGTGGCAATCTGTGTCTGCACGTCGTCAAAGCACTTGCATACCGCCTCTATCTGCTCCGGCTGTATGAAAGGCTCGTCACCCTGCACGTTGACAACCACGTCATACGTCCCGCCTGACGCTTCTATCTTCTCCATCGCCTCCTCTATGCGGTCTGTTCCGCTCTTATGGTCGGGCGAGGTCATCACCGCATTGCCGCCCCATGACACCACATGATCATAGATGCGGCTGTCGTCTGTGGCCACCCATGTGGCGTCCATCTGCTTGTTTACCTGTTCATAAACTCTCCGGATGACGGTCTTTCCGCCGAGCATGGCCAGCGGCTTGCCCGGAAAACGCGTTGAAGCGTAGCGTGCCGGGATTATGGCTATATACTTCATGGCTGTTTCTTGGTATTTGTAATTGATATGGTGACGCGACGCGCCAGACTGTATGCTGTCCGGAACACGGCCGACACCTTAATATATAGTACGGGTGCAAAGATAGTGATAATTATCCATTGCAGGAGCGTTTCGGCCGATATTTTACAGAATAAACATAAAAAATGTTGTAGAATAGTTGTTTTTTCAAAATAAATTTGTAATTTTGAACCATCATTTCTTAATTCGGTTATGGTGCAAGTTCCTCATGCGGCAAGGCGTATCGCCTGCCTTTCAGGGTGGTCGGGAGGATTATGGCCGTAACCGCCAAGTTCAAATAGTACCAGTGAGATTATATCTAATACAGCTAATATTATTCTTAGTGCCCCTTGGGGCGTCATCCCAGAAAATAGTACTCGGTTCATGTGACACACACGACAAAGGGCATTATCAGGGGGAGATGCTCGGAGGCAAGCCGCATGGAAAGGGCAGTACGCGCTTTGATAACGGCGACACGTTTGAGGGCGAGTATGTAAAAGGAAAACGACAAGGTCATGGCGTGTATTCGTTTACAGACGGCGAACGCTATGAGGGACAGTGGTTTCAGGACCAGCAGCACGGAAAAGGGATATATTACTTTTCCAATAACAACCGTTATGACGGCTTGTGGTTCCGTGATTACCAGCAGGGACACGGTGTGATGTATTATTATACCGGGGACGTCTATGACGGAAACTGGGTGCAGGACAAGCGTCAGGGAAAAGGAAAATACACCTATAAGGGCGGAGCATACTATGACGGGGAATGGAAAAACGACATGAAGTGGGGAAAAGGCTGCTTCGATTGGGCGGACGGAAGTTCCTATGAAGGCCAATGGGTGGAGAACAAACGCACGGGAAAGGGCGTGTTCAAATATGCGACCGGCGACACTTACAACGGTATGTGGCGCGATGACTTGCAGAACGGACGCGGAGTTTACAAGTTCCGGAACGGCGATGTCTATGAGGGAGACTATGTAAACGGCGAGAGAACGGGCGAAGGAATATTCAAATATGCCAACGGCGACAAATACACCGGCCGTTTTACAGACGGAAATAAGGAAGGCATGGGCACGTTCGTATGGCGGAATGGAGATTCGTACATAGGCATTTGGAAAGGAGACAGGCAGAACGGACGCGGCAAACTGGTGAAGAAAAACGGCGACGTGTATGAGGGTAACTTCAAAAACGGACTTCCTGACGGGGAGATGATAATCCATTTCGCGGACGGTACAAAGTTCAAGGGTATATACAAGGCCGGCAAACGCAACGGAAAGGCCATTGAGGAAAATAAGGAAGGAGTGCGTTTTGAAGGCTCATACAAGGACGACGAGCGCGACGGTGCTTTCGTGGAGAAGGATCGCAACGGGCAGATTACTGCGCGCGGGGTTTATGAGATGGGCATGAGGAACGAGAACTGATAAGGCATTAACCCTTAAATTATAATAGACTATGGTAATAGACACATTGGAAAACCTTAAACTGTACGTCGGCATGAACCCTTTGTTCGCTGACGTGGTGAAGTTCATCGAGGAGAATGACCTCCTCAATTTGGAGCCGGGAAAGCACCTTATAAAGGGTACGGACCTGTTTGTGAACATAACGACAGCCAAAGGCAAGATGCCGGATGAGGCCGTAATGGAGACACACAAGAAGATGATCGACATACAGATTCCGCTTGACGAGGAGGAGACATACGGTTATATACCCCTTGAGGATATGCCGGATGACATTCCGTACAATGAGGAAAAGGACATAACGAAATACCCGGACCTGCCGGGAAGCAGCTATGTTACGTGCCGGCCGGGCATGATGGCGATATTCTTTCCGCAGGACGGACACGCTCCGTGTATAGCGAATGTTCCGGAAATAAAGAAGGCTATATTCAAGGTTAAGGCTTGATTGTGGCTGTATTGCTGTGAGAATACAAAATGACAACCCACCTAATAACTGTAAATAAAATGGCAGAAGCAAAGACAGCAACAGCAAAGAAGACTGCGGAAACAAAGAAAACCACAACAGCAAAGAAGACTTGCGCAAGGAAAAGGGCTGTAAAGCCGGCGCAACCGAAACATATAGGCATTGTAAGTAACGATACATGGCTGGAGCCTTTCGAGGATGCTATCCGGGGAAGGCATGAACATGCGGAGTGGATGATTAACCATCTGACGGGCAATGGGAAGAAAACCTTGTCGGATTTCGCTTCCGGTTACTTGTATTATGGCTTGCATCGCACCAAGCAGGGCGGATGGGTGTTCCGTGAATGGGCACCCAATGCTACGGAGATATACCTTATAGGTGACTTCAATAATTGGCAGGAAAATCCGAAATATGCCTTGAAACGGCTCAAGAACGGACAGGATTGGGAACTGAAACTGCCAAAGACCGCACTGAAACATGGTGACCTTTACAAGATGCTTGTGAAGTGGAACGGCGGACAAGGGGAGCGCATTCCGGCGTGGGTACGCCGTGTCGTGCAGGACGAAAACACCAAACTGTTCTCCGCACAGGTGTGGGAACCGGAGCAACCTTACGTGTGGAAGAAGAAGACTTTTAAGCCGAATACCACCCCGTTGCTTATATATGAGTGCCATATAGGGATGGGACAGGACGCCGAAAAGGTCGGAACCTACACGGAATTTAAGGAAAACGTGTTGCCGCGTGTAATCAAGGCGGGCTATAACTGCATACAGATTATGGCGATACAGGAGCATCCTTACTATGGTTCTTTCGGCTATCATGTAAGTTCTTTCTTCGCTTCTTCAAGTCGTTTCGGTACTCCGGAGGAGCTGAAAGACCTCATAGACACTGCGCATCAGAACGGCATTGCGGTCATAATGGACCTTGTTCACTCTCATGCCGTGAAGAACGAGAACGAGGGTTTGGGCAACCTTGCGGGTGATCCGAACCAGTATTTCTATTCTGGTGACCGCAGGGAGCATAACCAGTGGGACAGCCTCTGTTTTGATTATGGCAAGGATAACGTCATGCACTTCCTGCTTTCAAACTGCAAGTACTGGCTGGAGGAGTTCCATTTTGACGGCTATCGCTTTGACGGCGTTACCTCAATGCTGTATTACAACCATGGTCTTGGCGTGGATTTCGGCGGTTATGGCGACTATTTCAATGGCGGACAGGACGACAACGCCATCTGTTACCTCACTCTTGCCAACCAAGTCATACATGAAGTGAATAAGAATGCCATCACGATAGCGGAGGATATGTCCGGCATGCCGGGTCTTGCCGCCAAGTTCCAGGATGGAGGTTACGGTTTCGACTACCGCCTTGCGATGGGCATTCCGGACTATTGGATAAAGACTATAAAGGAACTTCGCGATGAGGACTGGAAGCCTTCAAGCATCTTTTGGGAAGTGAAAAACCGCCGTTCGGACGAGAAGACGGTGTCATATTGTGAAAGTCACGACCAGGCTTTGGTCGGAGACAAGACCATTATCTTCCGTCTTATAGACGCAGATATGTACTGGCACTTCAAGAAAGGCGATGAAAACGACGTCGCCCACAGAGGTATCGCCCTGCATAAGATGATAAGGCTCGTTACGGCCGCAAGCATAAACGGCGGTTATCTCAACTTCATGGGCAACGAGTTTGGCCATCCTGAATGGATAGACTTCCCCCGTGAAGGCAACGGATGGAGCTACAAATATGCGCGAAGACAATGGAATCTCGTTGACAACAAGGAACTTTGCTATCACTATCTCGGCGATTTTGACCGCAAAATGCTTGAAGTCATCAAGAGCCAGAAGAACTTTAACAAGACACCTGTGCAGGAAATATGGCACAATGATGGCGATCAGGTACTGGCATTCATGCGCGGTGACCTCGTCTTCGTGTTCAATTTCTCGCCGACACGCTCCTTTACAGACTACGGTTTCCTTGTTCCGACAGGGTCGTACGATGTCGTTCTCAACACTGACGCCGTTGAATTTGGCGGCAACGGCCTTGCGGATGACTCGATGACACACCTCACAAACTATGATTCCTTGTATGTAGAAGACAAGAAAGAGTGGCTGAAGCTCTACCTGCCGGCACGCTCTGCCGTGGTTCTTCGCAAGAACTAAATAACCAAATCAAATCATAACAATGGTAAATGAGCCAAAAGATAGCACCACTACTGTAAAGGTAGTGTGTGCTATCCTTTTTGTAATTTTTGTCGTTTCATACGTTTATTCATTCCAAGGAGACCTCCTTGCAATGACCCAAAACGTGTGGGCAGAGGGACAAACGCATTATCATCGCGGGGTAGGGGTGGCTGTAATAACGCTGACACTCTCGCTTCTCGCTTTCGTTGTCTCCCTCTTGACACGTCTGCCAAAGCGTGCTTTTGCGCTTATCTTTTTCCCGTCCTTTCTTTTTCTCGGCCTGTTGACGGCGGTAAATGTATCCGGTGGCAATGTTTCCACATCCCTTCCGTGGCTTGTCGCTTGCCCTATGCTTCTCGTTGCGTATGCCATAGTGCTGCGGTTAGTGAGACGTTACCAGCCGTTTATGAGCCCGTTGCGCAGTACTGCGTTCCTTTCACAACCTTGGTGGACGAATATTCTGCTGCTGGTCTGCATGATGATTATGGTGTTTGCGATGGGAAACACCGACCGCACGCTCCACACGCGTCTGAAGGTGGAACGTCTTTGCCGTGAGAAACAATGGGATAAAGCGTTGAAAACGGGCTTCCCGCAATACGACAATGACTCATCCCTCACGATGCTCCGTGCTCTTGCGTTGGCTAACACCGGCAATATGGGCGGCAAACTCTTTAATTATGAGATTACGGGAGGTGCGCAATCCCTTGCGCCGCGGTGTGACAAGTCCGTCATCTTCCTCTTGGGAAACGACCGTTTGCTATGGAAAACCATAGGCCTTGTGCCAAGAGACGCCTCAAAATCGTTTGTAACGTTCTTGCAGACGGAACTGCGACGCGGCACACTGAATCCTGTGGCAAAGGATTATCTGCTCTGCTCCTATCTGCTTGACAGAGACTTGCAGTCATTTGTCAAGGCACTTCCGCAGTATTACGCCGTCAACGATTCTCTGCCGACGCATTACGCCGAGGCATACGTGCTGTATTGTGACAGATATAAGGTCAAGGATACCGTTATGTCCCGGTCCATGGTGGCCGACTATGCGGACTTCCTTTGCATCATGAGAGAACAAAGGTCACCGGTACTTCGCGACGCGGCAATCCGCAAAGCGTATTTCGGCACGTACTGGTACTATTATTATAAAAGGAAGAAGTGACGGAGGTAAAAGGGCTCCATGCTGTAACAACCGGTTAGAAAGACGCGAACCCCTATAAATCTTCGCCAAGATTTGCCAAGCGCTCATACAGTGTTTCCCGTGTAAGGTTGTTCGTGTTTTCCGCCGGAAGATACTGTGCCGTTTCCCCTTTCTCGTCATGTATGACCTCGGCAAGGAAGTGTATGCGCTGCAAGTCATACAGTAAAGCATTTACAGAACGCATGGGCAACCCCGTGCGTTTTTTTATTTCCATGGCCGTAAGGGCGTTCTTCCCCGCGCTGAACTGCCTTTCCACCAATGACATGATGCGCCACGACATCTCCAGCCGTGAGTTAAAGCTGGGCTCATGCGGCTTGAGGCTCAGGAAATCCTCGGAGTTCTGGCGGCAGTAAGCAATCTCCGCGCCGATAAGACAGATGGTCCATGACATCTGCATCCACAGCAGGAAGAACGGGAGAATGGCGAAAGAACCGTATATGGCGTTATAGTTTGAAATCCATATCTGCGAGTTTATATACACCAACTGAAACAGCTGCATGGACACGCCGGCAATGATTCCCGGCAGAATAGCCGACCGCAGTTTCACTTTCGTGTTGGGCATGAAAACGTAAAGGGCGGTGAACGCTACGGAAAGAATGACGTATGGCGAGAGCTCGAGCATCAAAGTCATCATCGGCCCTATCACGGTGACATCGTGCAGCTGGTGGTCTATCGCCGCCACGCATATAGACAGTCCGGAACTTATGACTATCACGATAGGTATGAGGAACAGCAAGGCGATGTAGTCCGTTATGGTGCGGAAAATGCTTCGCTGGTGCTTGACCTGCCAAATGTCGTTAAACGCCTTTTCAATGTTGGATATAAGCATCAGCACAGTCCACAACATGAAGATGAGACCGATGCCGAGGAACGCGCCCTTCTGCGTATGTTTCAGGTATGAGTTAACGAAGTCTATCAGCGTTTCCGCCACGTCCGGCTGCGACGCCAGCGTGTTCGTAAACCATTTCTCTATGTATATGGAATAGCCGAATCCTCTGGCAATGGCGAATACGACCGCCATTATCGGCACTATGGCAAGCAGTGAAGAATAAGTCAGGCTGCTTGCAGTGTCAAGAACTCGCTTCTGTGAAATGTCGGCCCATAAAGCCTGGAAGAGCAGTTTTGATTTGGTTGTCAGTTTCTTAAAGTTCATCAGAATAAAAAAAGAAAAAGGAAGGCAGTGCTCCTGTAAGCCGGGTTCTGTGTCCCCAACAGCCCTCTCGGAGCCAAAGGGGTGCCCTATCATTTATCTACCCCGTATGTCACCATGCGGGTTTTGCTTCGCAGCTTAGCGTTCTACCCTCCATCGTGAGGCGAAGCCTGTCGGGCGGGTAGCCCTGTCATGACGATGGT
Source organism: Prevotella sp. (assembly GCA_017623655.1). GTDB lineage: Bacteria > Bacteroidota > Bacteroidia > Bacteroidales > Bacteroidaceae > Prevotella. The sequence continues at coordinate 31,052 of JAGAON010000009.1, read as the reverse complement.
TTACTTGAACTTGCAGCCTCCAGCAGGCACAGCCCGACCGTCACCGGCCGGCCGGTGGTCTCTTACACCACCTTCTCACCCTTACCTCCCGAAAAGAGGCGGTTATTTTCTTCTGCCTTTCACCTACCGTCGCCGGTAGCTTGTATTTTCGCAAGTGGAGCACCCTGTGCTGCCCGGACTTTCCTCTCGCGCCAATGCGGCGCCAGCGATAGAGCCGGAACACTGCCGTCCTAATTCTCTGCAAAAGTAATAAAAAAAACTTACAGAGCCAAACATTTCCCGTTTTTTCCTCGATTTGCGTTTTTTTGTCAGGGAGAACACGACGGATTCTTTACGATAGAGTATGGATTGCGCATGACAGTTAGAGTGGTTGCCTGCGGTTTCATTGTCCTGTATAGCCCCGAATGTGGCGGAATATCAAAACGCATGATGTGGCACAAGAACCCTGAAAGGGTGAAACAATATAGCGCAGGGCGTGAGCCCTGCGTATTGGTGTGGTGCCTCAAAACGTATTGGAACCCCAAAGCCGTAGGCGAGGAGTGCGTAGCATGACGAGGGGTGAAAACAAATGCACCTCCAAGGGCAAACAAAAACAGTTGCAGGTGTCCATTGTTGTCATTGTGGTTCTTTATTCATGCTCGTGTGAATTGTATAATGTTGGTTTGGGAGGTTTGCTGTTTGATACCCCCCCCTCGTCGCACGTTGCGCTCCTCGCCTGCCGGCTTCTTGCCCGCAAGATACCTTGCTTTGGCAAGCGGCAAGCCGATTACGGGGTTCCAATACTATTTCCCCGCACAACCGTTTATACACAGGGCTTACGCCCTGCGCTATGTTCTGTCGCCCTTTCAGGGCTTTTGTAGCGTGCAGTCGTCTCTTTCTTCCTGCCTGCCAGTATGTTAATGCCGTGCCTACTGTCGTGTTTGCCACAACTGTTGCGTGACAAAATATGGTTCATGCCGATGTGCTTGCAGACTGTAACATTTTCCTTTGTTTCCTGCTGTTGTTCACGTTGTCTTGCAAAAGGGTGCTGATTACAGTGTAAAAGGGTGCTGATTACATTACAATCAGCACCCTTTTACACTGTAATCAGCACCCCTTTCATTTTACCCCCGCTTTCTTTTGCTGTATTCTGTTGTTTCATTGGCGTATGTAGAGACGATGTATTACATCGTCTCCCCGCCTTCTCTATCCGCTATTGTTTGCTGAGACGATGTGGTACATCGTCTCTACAAGCGGTCAATAGAAAGCCTGACCCACATATAAATTACAAAAAAAGCAAATTCAGGTACAATCATATAGAAAAACAAACAGGTGCTGATTACAATGTAATCAGCACCCTTTCATTTTGTAAGCCGGTGCCTGTGGCTTATTTCTTTCTTCTCCGGAACCAACTCTTAGCTCCGCCAAAGCGGCGGTACAGCTTCCATCCCAGCAGTGCACCGTCTATAAGTGCCGACGCCGACGTTATGGTGGCCATCAGGCGTTTGGTGGGAGAACCAAGCTCCTCTGCGGTGGGTTGCCTGAACATCTCATGCCAAATGCCGGACATGCGCTCCTCGACAACATCAAGTTCACCTCTCAGTTGCTCCTTGCGTGCGCACAAAGCCTCTATCGAGTCGATGTTTATGCGCGCGGGCTGTGTTATCGTGCTCTTTTGCATGACGGTGTGAATTTATTGTTTGTTTGCGTCATCCTTGAAGATGCCGATTAGAAATCTGACCATCGGACGCTCTATCCATGAATGGCGTTTCATTACCACTACCGACAACACGACGATGTATGCGAGGCATACGCAGAGGAAAGCCAACGGCAGGGAATGCAGTATTTCCGCAAGAAAGTATGCCGCTGCGAAAGACAGGTATATCAGTGCCAGCAATGTCAGTAATGCTATTACGAAAGCGATGGTGAGGGTAGAGAGAATCCTTACCACCTTTTCTACAACGTCAAGTTTGGTGTACTCCTTCTTGATGAGCAGCCATTGCTTCACTTCTTCTACAAAGTCGGCAATCTTTTCGATGTTCTCGTCATTGGATAACATGATGGCGGTGTGGGTTAAAGGGTGTGTAATAAAACATAAGTCACAAGCCGCCTCCTTGTGGGCGACTTGTGACTTTTCAGCTGTTAGGGCCTTATTCTATATCGTCGGCAATCTCCTTGATCTGCTTGCAGGAGAGTTTGATGTCGTGCTTGTCGCAGAAGTCCTTTACTGCGTCCTGTATTTTCGCACGTGTGTCAGAACCTTTCTCAGGTGCGAAAAGAAGTGCTGCTGTTGCGCCTGCAACGGCTCCGCCGATGATAGCGCCAATGTAACCTAATGCTTTCATAAGAATAATGTTTTAAGGGTTATGAATTATGTTGACAATATTTTATTTGCAAATGTAGTAAAAAAATAATTGAAAAGCGGAAATATTTGTGTTAAAAATCACGAAACGCACGAAAACCTAACGTTTTTTTTATTACCTTTGTAGCATCTTTAATGTAAATATTAATTTTTAACACCATTCAGAATGAAGAAATACGTAATGATATGCGCTGCTGTATGCGCATCCATAGCTTTTACCTCATGTGGTTCCTCAAAGGAAAGTGCTTACCGCAAGGCCTATGAGAAGGCTAAGGCGCAGGAGATGGCGCAGTCACAGCAGACACAGGCGGAGCAGCCTGTGCGGGAAACGGAACAGGCTCCTGTCGTGACACCGCTGGTGGAAGCTCCCGCGCAGCAGACTGTGACAGATAATAATGATAATGTCCCCGTGCGCTCGGAGAACCTTACGGTTGTCAGCGGAGCAGGCTTGAAGGCCTATTCTGTCGTTGTCGGCTCGTTCGGAGTGCGTGCAAATGCGGAATCATTGCAGAACACTCTGTCCAAGGCAGGTTACAATGCGCAGGTGGCATACAACTCTGAGCGTAATATGTACCGTGTGGTGGCCACCACGTTTGACGCCAAAGCCAATGCCGTGGAGAGCCGCAATTCCCTTCGCTCCGCATATCCGGACGCATGGCTGCTGATGAAGCAGTAAGGAAAGGATTACGCAATAGACACGATGGCACGCATTTTAGCGATAGACTACGGTAAAAAACGCACCGGGCTCGCTGTGACAGACACGTTGCAGATAGTGCCCGGTGCGCTTGATACTCTTGACACCAAGCGGCTGATGCCTTTCCTTAACGACTATGTAAAGAAAGAGGAGGTGGAGCGTATCATTATCGGTGAGCCGGTGCAGCCCAACGGACGCCCGTCGGAAAACCTACAACGCGTGAAGCAGTTTGAGGCGGAATGGCGTAAGGCGCATCCGGAAATACCGATAGAGGGGTACGACGAAAGGTTCACGTCCGTCATGGCGCACAGGACAATGATTGATGCCGGCTTGCGGAAAACGGCGCGGCAGGACAAGGCGCTTGTTGACAAAATCTCCGCAACCATCATCTTACAGAACTATCTTGACAGGATACACCCGTTGGGCGGGATGCCGTCCGGCTTGTTTGATAAATAGAAACATTAGGACAAACTATTATTTTTCAGCTTTCCGCCATGGCAAGAGAAGGCGGGAAAAGGATTGCTTTTTATGATATTACCTATATATACATACGGTCAGCCTGTGCTCAGAAAGGTGGCGCAGGACATTGACAAGGACTATCCGGAGTTAGAGACACTTATAGAAAACATGTGGGAAACCCTTGCCGACAGTGAGGGAATAGGGCTTGCCGCGCCGCAGATAGGGCGTGACATAAGGCTCGTCGTGATTGACCTTGACGTGCTTAAAGACGACTTTCCGGAGTATGATGGCTTCCGTAAGGTATTCATCAACGCGCATATAGAAGACTATGACGATGCGGAGACGGACACTTCGGAGGAGGGATGCCTCTCTCTTCCCGGCATACACGAAAAGGTTGTGCGTCCGACACGCATACACGTGAAGTACATGGACGAGAACTTTGTGGAGCATGACGAATGGGTTGAGGGCTATCTTGCACGTGTGATGCAGCATGAGTTCGACCATTTGGAGGGCAAAATGTTCATCGACCGTCTTTCGCCGTTGCGCAAACAACTCATCAAGTCAAAGCTGCGTGCGTTGCTTCAAGGCCGTTTCCGTTGTGCGTATAAGGTGAAAATGCCGCATGTGAGGTAATGAACGGTGCAACAGTCTGTTTCCTTTGGGGATTGTTCAGGATAATAATAAGCGTGTGAGTCTTGTTTCATGCCGGTGGGGCAAGGCGCTGGGGGTAGGGTTGTTGCTCTGCCTTCTCTCTGTATGTTCGTACGCTCAGTACAAGGTTGACCGCCTCATTCTCAGCGGAAAGGTGGCGCTTCATTATGAGGATTACGTGTTGTCCATACAGTATTTCAACCAAGCCATATCGAAAAAGCCCTACCTTTGGGAACCATGGCAGCTGCGTGCCATAGCGAAATACTATCTTGACGACTGGAACGGGGCTGAGGCTGACGCTTCAAAGGCGATAGAACTGAATCCGTATATCACCGGATTGTATGACCTTCGCGGCATTTCCAGAATACGGCAGGAACGCTATGAGGGTGCGATAGAGGACTATTCAAAGGCCATAATGCTTGAACCCGACAACCGGAACTTCTGGTATAACCGCGCCGCGTGCTACATGGAGCTGAAGAGTTATGACAAGGCTCTGCTGCAATTGGACACGGTTATATCCCGGTGGGAGAAGTATGCGCCGTCCTATCTGTTAAAGGCCGAGGTGTATCTGAAAACAAAAGACACGCTGGCGGCGGAACAATGGATAGACAAAAGCCTGCAAATCGACTCCTTTAACGCCAACGCATGGCGTGTGAGGGCGGGTCTGGCGCTGCATAAGGAACAGTGGAAAGCGGCGGATATGTATTTCTCCAAGGCTCTGCATTTGAAGCCAAAAGATGCCGGAAGCCTTATAAACAGGGCGCTGGCGAGGCTTAGGCTGAACAACCTTCGTGGCGCAATGAGCGACTATGACGAGGCGTTGGAGCATGATCCGAATAACTTTCTCGGCCATTATAACCGCGGATTGCTGAGGCAACAGGTGGGAGACGACAACAGGGCGATAGAGGATTTCGACTATGTCTTGACCTTTGAGCCGGACAATGTGATGGCATTGTTCAACCGTGCCACGCTGTTGGACCGCACAGGTGACCTCAGAGGGGCGATACGCGACTACACAAAGGTGATTGACAAGTTCCCGAATTTCTGGACAGGACTTCGCTATCGTGCGGAGTGTTACCGCAAATTGGGCATGACAGCGAAGGCGGAGAAGGATGAATACCGCATCTTGAAAGCCCAGATGGACAAGCATCTCGGAATACAGCACAGGTGGTCAAGCAACAAAGTGGCCTCCGTGCGCAAGATGAGTGACATCGATCTGGAGAAGTACAGTCAGGTTGTGGTGGATGATGAGGCCGAACAAACGCAGGAATATCAAAGCGAATACCGCGGAAAGGTGCAGAACCGCAATGTCGTGGAGCAGTATCAGCCATACGTGGCGATGGCCGTCGGCGTGAGAAACGGGAGCCTGTCGTCCGGCAAGTACTTTGATGTTGAGGCCGAAGCGTTTTGCGTCAAGGTCTCCAAGTTGGCCGAACGCTATGGCTTTGAGCCCCCTGCGCTTGGCAATGTGGGAGAAAGTGCGGGCGTACCTACCAATGATATGGTTGACAAGGTGACGGATGCCATAAACAAGACGAAGGATACCAACGAGGCAACCGATATGCTGTTGGTGCGGGCTGTGGCCTATTCCTCCGCGCAAAACTATCAGGAAGCCCTGAAAGACATAGATGATTACATACAGTTACGGCCCTCCTCCTTTGTCGCGTTGTGGCAGCGTGCGGTGTGCGGTGCCATGTCTGTGGAATATGACAAGGGGCTTACGCCGCAGGATGCGGAGCTTCGGAAAGCCGGAGTGATGAGTGACTTCGCCAAGCTGCACGACATGGACCGGAACAATGCCTACGTGCTTTACTGCTACGGCACGTTCTGTGCCCGCATGAAGGACTATGACAAGGCTGTGGAGTTGTTAGGCAAGGCGCTGAAGATAGATTCCCGTATGCCGTGCGCTTACTACAACCGCGGGCTGGCATACCTGCTGTCCGGAAATGCAACGCAGGCAAAGGCCGATTTCAGCAAGGCCGGAGAGCTGGGTCTTTACAGCGCTTACAGTATGATGAAGAAACAAGTGAAGAAGTGAACTATGCGTAAAACGATTATCCCTTTCCTGCTGTCGGCAGTCATGTCGGCCGTTCATGCGCAGAGCGTGGGCGATATGTTTGTGAGTATGCCGGACAGTCTTTTCCCTTATCTTGCCAAGGAACAGCGTGCGGAACTGGTGAATCTGAAAAGGCTTGACCCGTCGTCACCGGCGGTGTTACGGTCGGTTTTCAACTGTGACGTGACGATGTCGCACTCCGTTGTGCCCGATAGCATATTGACAACCCGTATCGACAGCACGGTGGAGTTCTCCATAGCCCGTCTTCATAACGCCGCAGGCGACAGCCTGTACTGTGTCCTGCAAACCGTGGCCGCCCCCGAAAAAGAGTCTGTTGCCACTATATATAATAAGGAGTGGGAGCGTGTCGGCGATGTAGATTTTACCGGCATACAGTTCGTTCACCGTCCCGATACGATGCAAAAAGAAACCTTTGACAACCTGACCCGGTTGATAGAGTTCCCGATGATGGAGGGACGCTTTGGTAACAAGGGCGATATTGTCGTGTGGCAGAACGTCCCCATGACCTCAAAAGAGGAGAAAGAGCGTCTTAAAGCCATACTGAAAGTGCTGGTATTGCGTTGGAACGGTAAGGAATACAGTCCGGAAAACAAGTAGCAAAGGCGGCGATGTCTGATTTCAACGCGTACACAGCCGGTCTCGATATGGACTTTTTGCGTGACCTGTTCCGGCGGAACGGGCGGATGATGCACTTCCAAAAGGGCGATATTTTTGCCGGAGGGAGCAAACGACTGAGGTATTGGGGCTTGGTCGTGAGCGGCATTTTCAAGTATGTCATGCCTGACTATGAAGGAGAGAGACACGTTGTCGGTTTTGTGTTTGACAACGATATGGTGGGCGATTTCTTGGCAACGGTAAAGCAAAGACCGGTCCGTGCCGAGATAATAGCCGCGAGTGACGCGGAGGTTATGGTGTGCGATACGTCCGTTGTATATGATTTCCTGACATCAAATACGGCTTTTCTGCGTACCATCACGGAAAACCTGTTCAGCCAAGCCTACGACCAATATCTGGAATTACACCTTAAATCGCCCAAGGACAGGTATGTGGCGTTATTGAAAAGATGCCCCGACATATTGCAGAAAATAACTTTGCGGGAAATGGCCTCATACTTGCAAGTGACCCCGACACATCTTAGTAGAATACGAAAGGAACTGACATTCGGTAGCTGAATGTCAGTTTTTTTTGTGTTAAAGCGTGGCTTTGCTCCATGTTTCAACATTTGTTGACGTGCTTTTTCACTTTTTTGCATAACTTTGCCACCATGAACAAATTGTTACAGCTATGAACATGAAAAAGACTATGTTTGGCCTTCTTGCCGCAATGGCGGTGGCAGGCGTTTTTACCCTTGGCTCATGTCAGGTGGCGGAGTTGGTAATCAGTGGTACAACCTATTATGACACGGAGATTACCACTAAGGACAATCAGTTGATAACCGGCCGGATAGGAGGCCAAAGGTCATCGAATCTTGTTACCGGTTCAAAGAAGATAAGCATCAAGACCGATGAGGGGAGGAAGAAAATCAAGAGTGAGGACATACAGTACATGAAGCTCTCGCGCAAGGGACATCCCGAGAAACAGCAGACGCTGGTATATCTTGACTTCAGATGGCCATACACTAAGAAGGGCCAGCAGAAGTACATCGTGCGCAAGGCGTGGCAGGTTGTTGAAAGCGTGGGCGACCACTTGCTGATTACAGCCACCGGACATTCGTTCAGCCTGGCCAAGGACGGTTCGCTTGTTGTCACTTACAGCCGTGACGAGGGCATAAAGTATTGTCTGCAACGTCATGGTGATGAAGGCCCGATCTACTTCGCCAACAGCAATTATGGCAAGTCAAGTATGCGCAAGGCGTGGCAGAAGTATCTGGCAGACGACTCTGTTTTGTGCCAGAAAATAGCCAACAAGGAGATTGCCCCGTTCAATTTCAAGGAGATAGCCGAACAGTATAATCCTAAGAAGTGACGGCTATGACAAAGAGAATGTTACTTGTCTGCATGGCTGTTCTCATGTCCCTATGCCGTGTGCAGGCGCAGGATGGGGTTTCAAAGGATGGCGCCACCACTTTCCACATAGGCTGCGGATATGCCAAGATAGCCGATGCCTACACGTCGTCGGGCTTTTCCATGGGTGTGGAAGCGCGCTTTTACACCACCGAACGGCTCTTTGCCGACTTCTACGGACAGTGGTGTAACAGCGAGGGCAGCAAGGAGGTGATGCAGAAGGGAAGCCCGTTTAGCATCAGGGATGAGCGTAACAGCCTGCTTGGTGTAATCGGCGTGGGCTATGATGTGGTTCAGAGTGAGGACAAGAGGTTCTGCGCTTATGTGAGGACACTGGCCGGTTACGGCATGATGCATTCGAAGTATGATGACTATCAGCCGCTGACCGAAGATGACGGCGTGATAACAAGAATGCGTGACCGTAGAGATAAGGGCTTCGCCGCAGTTTGCGGAGTGGGTCTTGATGCGCGTTTCAAGGGTTGGTTGCTCACCCCTTCCTTTGACATGATATATGTAGGCAACCGTTGGAACATGGCGGCCATGCTGTCGGTGGGTTTCTTTTGCTCGTTCTCCTATTGAATGTTCATGCGGATAAGGCGACGGTTTGCAGCGTGCTCCTTAACTGCTTGCTAATCAATGGTAAAACGATGATAAAGTAAAAAGGTGCTGATTACAATGTAATTTGCACCTTTTTACATTGTAATCAGCACCAGATTGCAGGGGAATCAGCACCTGTTTGTTTTTGATGCCGATACGGGTTGCCTTTCATTATATTATGTATTTATAGAAAAGGAGGGTATATCGAAATATAAAGACTGATACAATAGGCCGAGAACCCCGAAGGGGTGACAGAACATAGCCCGGTGCGTAAGCGCCGGGGATATTGCCAGGTGTGCACGGTGAATGTATTGGCACTCCGTAGCCGGTAGGTGAGGAGCACAGGGTGCGACGAGGGGTGGGCAAAGGAAGCGAAGAGAGAGGAAAATGGTTATATGACAAAAGTCAGGTTATAATATATTTGAGCCTATATCATGATGACCGATTTGGATTGAATATGGGAATATATTTTACACCCCTCGGCGGCCTTAGCCCGCCTCGCCTGTCGGCTGCGGGGTGCCAATACGCTTTATTGCCAAATATGACAAAACCCGGCGCTTACGCACCGGGCTATGTTCTGTCACCCCTTCGGGGTTCATCATTATGTTTATGCTCTGTCTTTTTTAACGGCTTTGCGTGGTGGCGGCCTTTGGCAGCAGCACCCTTTCGCAGAACCTGTCCTGCCACCATCTTCCGTCCATGACGGGACATTCGTTGTTTATTATGGAGAAAGCCATCCGGTGACCGTCGCTGCCGGTGAAGTAACCGGACAGAGAGCTTATGCCGCCTTCACGTGTCAGTGTTCCGGTCTTGGCCTTTATCTTGCCTGCCACGTTAGGTTTTCTCAGCCGGTCGTACAGTGTTCCGTCTGTTCCGGAGAGCGGAAGGCCGGATAATACCTCCCTGTAAATATACGGATGCTTGTAGGCATAGTTCAGAAGGGCTATGAGAAGCTCCGGAGACAGTCTTGTGTCAGGGCATAATCCGCATCCGTCCTCGATGTTACAGACTTTGGACGGGTCCATTTTCAGCTCTTGCTTGATGAAGTTGCGCAATGCCATTATACCGTTATTTCTGAAATTACCCTTGGTGTTTACGGTGTATCCGAGCAGGTAGAGCAATGATTCCGCGTTGATGTTGGAGGAGTTTTTCAGTGCTTTCTCTATGGGGGTGCGCAGCGGAGTGGTTATTTCTCCTATCATTGTAGCCTTCTCCGGCACGAGTCTGCCGAAGCGTATGCGGTCTTTGTTGACCGTTATCCCTGTCGCAGACTGTAATGCGTACAGTGTTTCGACACGCATTTTCTTGTAGCCGTGGTATATCAGCCCCATCCTGCTGACCTTTAAGTCGCCGGGAGTCCAGTGCTGTTCATGGTCCATGGGTTCGGTAAAGGCCATGTCGAGAATGACGTTTCCTTTTATGGCTTTAATGCCTTTCCCCTTTAATGAGCCGAGAAGATTGTATAGGCTGTCCCTGTTGAATGAGGGATCAAATTGGGTTTTCAGTATGATGTTGCCGGACAGGGTGTCCTTTTCCACCCGCCCTGTGGTGTATAGCCTTGTTCTGTATTTGTAGTTGGCCCCTGTTTTGCGTATGGCGGCAATGCACGACAGCAGTTTCATACATGATGCCGGACGCATGGGGACATCCGCACGGTGTGCATAGACGCTGCGTTGCGCCGTGAGGTCGTAAACCATCAGCCCGACAGAGCCTACGGATGGCTGTGCGGTGATGAAGGAGTCGGTGCGTGATTGCAATGCCTTGTCTATCGGCAGTTGCTTTACTTCCTTGCCCGTATCCTTGGAAACGCCATCGTCTCCGCTCCGGCATGTGCGAAGAGCAGAGACGATGAATATGGTCACTATTATGATAATAGGTGTTACCCTTTTCACTTATTCGTTCGTTTTGTATAAGTATAATTACTTGAAATAGCGGTTGTAGAGTCCCTCGAAGCCCTTGCCGTGGCGTGCTTCGTCCTTTGCCATCTCGTGAACAGTGTCGTGAATGGCGTCCCAGTTCTTCGCTTTCGCGTTCTTTGCGATGCGGAACTTGTCCTCACAAGCGCCGGCTTCGGCGTTCATGCGCTTTTCAAGGTTGGTCTTTGTGTCCCATACAACGTCGCCGAGGAGTTCTGCGAATCGTGAAGCGTGCTCGGCCTCTTCCCAAGCGTAACGCTTGAATGCCTCTGCAATCTCGGGATAACCCTCACGGTCTGCCTGGCGGCTCATTGCGAGATACATGCCTACCTCTGTGCATTCGCCGTTGAAGTGTGCGTTGAGATCTTTTATCATTTCCTCGTCAACGCCGTATTCCTTGGCGATTCCGATAACGTGTTCCTGGACGAACTGGAGGCCGCCGGTTGTCTCTTCGAGTTCCTTGAACTTAGAACCGGGAACTTTACACTGTGGGCACTGCTCCGGTGGGGTCGGACCTTCGTGGATGTAACCGCAAACTGTACAGATGAATTTCTTGTTCATAATGCTTTTGGTATTAAATGTTAGTAATGAGTTTATGTATTGTTATAGCTTTTGTTTTTGTCTTGTTTGTGCTGCAAAGATACTCAATTTATTTGGTATGGCAATCATATAACGTCCAAATTTTCCTAAATTAGCCTTGCGATTTACATTTTTTACCAGTTTGTTTGCGGGAATAGCCTTTGTTTGTCGTAGTGTCGTGCGGTACGGTGATAAATGAAAAAAGCCTGATGACATTGTATCATCAGGCTTTTTCTATGATGTTCAGCGGTGCGTACGGGACTCGGACCCGTGACCTCCAGCGTGACAGGCTGGCATTCTAACCAACTGAACTAACGCACCATGCTCTTAGGAAATGTTGGCGGTGCGTACGGGACTCGGACCCGTGACCTCCAGCGTGACAGGCTGGCATTCTAACCAACTGAACTAACGCACCATGCTTCTCAGACTGATAAGCGTTTCCTAATTGCGGTGCAAAGGTAGCAGTTTTTTTTTGTTCTACCAAATTTTCGGCCGGTTATTTTAATGAAATAGCGCATTTATTGCGCATTATCTGTCATTTCGGTTGGTTCAACTGCTTTTTCTGTGTTGGCTTTGCGGGCTCTTTGTGGCTTGCGCCGAGAACGTGAACCTTGTTTCTGTTCGGGCTTTTTGTCATCGTTGGAGGTTGCATTTGCAGGTTGGTTTTCCTGCTTTTGCGCATTGGTGGCATGTGCAGGGTTATCAATATTGGGTGCAGCAATAGCTTCCTGTTTTTGTATTTCAGGCTTGTCTTGCTGTTTTTTCTGCTGCGTCTGCTTCTGTTGTCCCTGTTTTTTCTTTTGTTCCTGTTGTTGCTTTTGCTGCTCCTGCTGTTTCTGTTTGTTTTGTTTCTGTTGCACTTGTAGCTTTTCCTGTTCGGTGAAGAGGTTGTCGCCACGGTGTTTGTCGCCCGGACGGAACGCGTCCATCCATAGTGTCAGCGGTGCGGGACGGTCACGATTAATCCGTGGTTCGATGTCTTCCATCCATTGTGCGCCTGCCGCCATCTGTATATAATGGTACTGGCGTGTGTAGAAATCCAACTGTTTCAGGTCGTCAAACGTGAATACCATGGGGCGCAGCGGTGCGTATTTCTCCTCCCATTCATCATCCGGAATGTTGTTATGGCGTTGCAGATCGTCGCATATTCCCATCGCCCTTATGGCTACGGAAGCGTCATTGGTCAGCAGAAGTACCTTCTTTCCCTCTGCAAACAAGTCCGCCACCTTTCTTATTATGGCCGGATCAGCGAAAGAAGCGTGATGCGATTCTGCGCCAATACCTTCTATACGCAGCCGGTTTTCCCTCTGTTGTGCAAGGATAAGACGTTTTGCCAGCCGTGCGGCAGTGTTCAGACAGACGATGTTGTCGGTGAAGTCTGCGTCACGATGGTTGGCCGGGTCTTGCATGGAAGCAAAGCGGTCAATCTCTTCATACGTCTCACCCATCATGATGAAGCGTCCTCCACGATACCTTACCAGTTTGGAAACAAACTCCAGTTGCCGCTCAAATTGGAGGCGTGCGTTGTATTTCGGGTCAGAATGGCTTGACGTATATCCTACGAGCAGCTCCAGCCAGATGTTCGTGTCACTTAATACCACGTCATAGTCCAGCACGTTTGCCAACGTGTCTTCCAAGAAACGGTGCCGCTTTTCTATCTCCTCTAATGTCAGTTGCTGTATCTGCTGGTCTGTCAGCACAATGCTCCGCAGCGGAGCCTGCATCAACTCTACTATGTTGTTTATCCTTATGGCCGGCAGCGACGGTATCTTCTGTTCCTGCCTTCCATTGCCGTGGCGGGCGTTTTCCGCCTGTGGCGCAGTGTTGGTCTGTTCCGCTTTCTCCTCCGTCTTGCTCTCTGTCACGGTCTCGGCCTTCTGTTCCTCAACAGCCTGCGCCGGTTCCTTGTCCGCCGTTTTGGCTGCCTCAGCCTTGACGCTTGCAGCGGATTCTTCCTGATTCTGCTGCTGCGGCTCTGCCGGCTGTACGTTTTCCGTTGCCTGCACGCTCTTTTCCGTCTTGGCCGAGCGTGCCTTTCTTGCCGGTTTCTTTGCCGGCTCCTTTTTCTCTACGGTCTGTTTCTTTGCGGTTTTTCTTGTCGTCTTTGCCTTTTTAGGCTCAGTCTTTGGAGACTCTATGCTTGTTGTCTCCTGAGTCATTTGTTCGTTATTTTCCATTAAAAAAATGATGTTTGGCGGTTTTGTGCCGTTTGGTTCTTTCCCAACCGATTAACGGCCGCACCGCGTTTGTTACATCCCCAGCTTGTAAATCTCTTCACTTACCTCCGGAGTGATGGGGTAGAAGAGGCCAAACCGGTCGCCTTTGTTCTTGTGCAGGCGTCTTACCAGTTCGGGGATGTCAGGATTTTCTATGCCTAATTGCTTGAAGGTAACAGGCAGTCTGAGGTCATTGTGCAGGAAATCCTTGAAGCGTTGTACTCCTTCCTGTGCCCTATCCTCTTCGTTACCAAACTCTTTTGCCACACCCATAACGCGCTCCGCGAACTGTGCGATACGCTTCGGATGGTGCTTTGCCATGAAAGTCATGTAGGCAGGTGTTATCACCGCCAGTCCTGCGCCGTGCGTCACGTCGTACAATGCGCTTACTTCATGTTCCATCTGATGGCTGCTCCAGTCTTCCACACAGCCCACTCCGCAGGTGCCGTTGTGTGCCACCATGCCACTCCACATGATGTTTGCCCTTGCGTCATAGTCGTCGGGGCTCTCCGTTACCTTGCGCCCTTCGTTGACGATGGCCGTCAGCACTCCCTCGCACATGCGGTCACCTATCTCCGTGTTCTCCGTGTTTGTGAAGTAACGTTCAAGTATGTGCACCATCATGTCACATATTCCTGATGCCGTTTGCCATTCCGGCAATGTCATTGTCAGCTCCGGGTTCATGACGGCGAACTTCGGGCGCAGTGTCATCGGGTGCTTGATGCCCAGTTTCTGCTGTGTGGACTCCTTTGTTATGACTGCATTTCCCGAACCTTCCGACCCGGCAGCGGGTATCGTGAGCACCACGCCTACGGGCAGAGCCTCATGCACCTGTGCCTTGCCGATGAAGAAATCCCAGAAGTCGCCGTCATAGTTCACGCCGCACGCAATGGCTTTTGCCGTGTCAATGACAGAGCCTCCGCCAACGGCTACGATGAAGTCTATATTCTCATCCTTCGCTATCTTTATACCTTCATACACCTTGTCGTCAGTAGGGTTGGGTCTCACTCCTCCCGTCGTGACGGTCTGTATGCCTTGCTCTTCCAACGCTTTTGTCACCCGGTCGAGCAGTCCGCTCCTTACGGCACTGCCGCCACCGTATATTACCAAGGCACGCTTTGCGCCGTAGCGCAGTGCCAGTTGTCCGGTCTTTTCCTCGGTGTTCTTTCCGAACACGAACTCTGTCGGAGAGTAAAAAGTGAAATCTATCATAGTCTTTGTCTGATGTCTGTCGTGCGTGAAGATAAAAAACGTGTTGTCAACCGCCGCTGATTATCTTCTCCACATCCTTTATTATTTTCTGATATACATCGGCATTCATATAGCCCATGTTCTTTTTTAGCATCGTGGGAATGTCGCTTTGCGACTTGGTATATGCCGACAGTTCGTTTTGCAGTTGCACTATGTGCTGCGCTCTCTGTCTTATTTCCCTCTCCCTCTCTCTTCTCAGCTCGTCACATATCGCCTGTACGGTAGGTGCCACAACGCAGTCAAACAGGTGATGCCCCTGCACATACAGGTAAGTAGTCTCCGGCGTCACTCCCAGTTGCAGCAGGCTGTCCTTCGTGCGGAGATATTCCTCCTTCTTGTTCGGATACTGTCTCCGCAGTTCGTTCAGCTTGACCCTGACCTTATGCCTCACCTTGGCTATGTTGCTTTCCGTCTCATGCACGCGTGAGTGCCTTATCTCCGCAACCCGGTTGAAGTCCGTTATGCTGAATCTGGAATATTCTCTCTTCCTGTAAAGCATTATGCTCCAGACGAACAGCGGGAATATTGCCCTGCTGTATTCGGCGAGGAAGGTCTCGAAATCGAATATGTTATGGTCGTTCAGCGTCGCCATCACGCAGACGTTGTGCAGGGACGGGGCATAGCATTGCAGGTTCTCTATGGCGTATGCGTAAGTATGCACGACGTACGGGCTGCTCAGCATAAATTCAGACTGGAATGTCATGCCTTGTATCAGGTAGTCATAGTCAGCGTCCACGCACGCCATCATGTTGCTTCCCGCTCCCTGTCTCATGATTGACAGCAGCGCCTGTTTCTTGCCCTTGTTGAGGTTTGTGCGGCTTGGCAGCATCACCTCGAAATAGCGTGTGTCGTCCTCAAACCTGCTGAGTATCATTCGCCAGAACAGGATGTCGTCATAACTTTCCACGTATGCCACTATGCGCCTGCGCGCTTTCTTGCCTTTCAGCTTGTTCGCCGCATTCACATAGTCGCTTGATATGTAGTCGGTTAATGGCATATTCGGTGTCTCGGTGTTGGAGGTTTGTGATTATGGATTTTGGAGGCTGTAAGCGGTGCTCTTGCAATCAGGTGCCGTTTACATTGCAATCAGGTGCTGATTACACCGCAATCAGGTGCTAATTACAGGGTAATCAGGTGCTGATTACATTTGCGTCTCATACTTCTATCTCGCTGACCTCCGTCACCTTGTCCGTCCATCCGTCCATTATCACGGCGGGTGAGTGTGTAGTCAGTATCACCTGAACGTTGGGGTTCAGCTGCGTTATGATGCTGATGAGGCGTTTCTGCCACTCTATGTGCAGGCTGACCTCCGGCTCGTCCATGAACAGGATGTAGGGTTTCCGGTCCTCCACCAGTACGGTCAAGAGAATCACCAGCATCTGTTTCTCTCCGCTTGACAGCTGGTAGGGCAGCAGTGTCTCGCCCATCTGCATGAAACGGATTTCGTTTTCCGTGCGTATGATGGTCTTCTTCGTGTCCTCAAACAGGCTATCGACTATGTTGTGGAAGTTGTTTTTGTTTTCAGACAGGCGCTGTGCCAGCAGCGGGGCGTCCTGTTTTCCGCTCTGCAACATCTCTATAATCCTGTTGCCGAGGTTCACCTGATAATCCAGATAGCGCCGTTGCAGGTTGAAAAGCTGCAAATCCAGCTCTGTCGCTATCTTGAAATCCAGCCGTGCCGTTATGTCCGCGCTTATCAGAGGGCGGTCAAAAGACCTTATGACGTCAAAGCGTATGGTGTCGGCATCCTCCTCATGCACGCTCAGCAGCACGCCGTTCTCGTTCTCAATCCTTCCGCGCGACCTCATTAATGGCGTCACGACCTTGTTCAGAATGGTGCTTTTACCCACTCCGTTAACGCCGCTCAGGATGTTGATGTGCCTGTCCAGCTGCCACACTATGTGCTTCCTGCCATTCCACAGAGAGTCTATCTCTATTTGTTTTATGTACTCTGCGTATTTCATACACGAAAGGTTAACCGGTTAGATATTTATGCAAAGGTAACAAAAAAACTGCCGGCGGTCAAATATTTTTTATATTTTAACAACTGAACATCCCGTGCCATTCGCGGAAGATAGCTATTCCTTCCTCGCCGAACTTCATGAGTGACTGCTCCGCTTGCTCAAATGTCTTCCGCCTGTCAAGCCGTGTCTTGGAGAAAAACTTGTCGGCATAGCATATTATCTTCTCTTCCGTCGTCTCCGGCACGAGGTCTGTTTCCGGCATGGGCAGGTGCTGTTCCCTTATGCTTTTGGCCGTAAGTCCCGTGCCGGTGTGCCTTGCGCATACTCTGGCGTATGGCGTAATGTCAAGGCCGGGCAGGTGTTCCGCAGCGTAATCCTCCAGCATCTTCGCCCCCATCAGGCCGTGGAGCAGATACGGTTCGCTGCCGAAGCAGTGGATTCCCGGGGCGTCACACATCAGGATGCCTATGTCATGCAGCATTGCGGCATCGTATGCAAAACCGGCGTCAGCATTAAGTTCCGGATGCTTTGTGCAGATGTCGCGTGCCAGTTCCGCAACGCTTCTGCTGTGTGTGGTAAGTATTTCCCTGAGTTCCGCGTTGGAACTTGCGGGGAAATAGTAGTCTATTATTCTCTGATAGTCCATCTGTATGTCTTGTTGTTGGTGTAATGTCGTGTGTATGCGGTATTGCGGCGCATGGCGTTATCATTTCAGGAATATCTCCTTTACCACCGTTGCCGATGCCCCGATGCTGCCGGTATGCTGCAAATGGAAGCCGCCGTAGGTGTTGGCATGAGGCATTGTGGCCGTCAGTTCCTGCCGTGTCTCCGGAATGTTACGGTTGCTTACCGTTGCGGACAGCACCGTGCCGTCGGCCGTAAGGGTTACTGTGCATCCGCGTTTGAACAGGTCACAGCGTTGGGGCGGGCATATACGGGTCACCGTTCCGGCCGAGTATTCCACCAGATATACTTCCACTGCGTGGTCATAGTCGGGCGTTCTTATGAAGCGTATGCCGTAACCTGTCAGCGTGCGTGTGTCGAATTTTATGCAGATGTCAAGGTACTGACCCGTCGCCGAGCCGAAACCTTGCCCCGGACCTTTGCATGGATCGAGCGTGATGCGGCAGGTCTGCCTCGTCACCTTCTTGCTCTCGTCACCGGGAGTGAACATCATGCGCGCCCCTTTTTGCAACTGTACCAGTCCCCATGAGCCTTCCGCTCCATCCACACCTTCCGCATATCCCCATGCCGGTCGCGAGTTGTCAGCCTGCCAGTCGTACCGCATGGTGTCTTTGGGCTTATGACAATCCAGCGTCCATCCGCCCGGAACAATATCCGTTTGGGTGCGTATGGCGAACGGAGGCAGTACTGTCGGCAGCTGTTCCGTAGGCTGCGGCACATCGAGGGGCTTGCCGTTAAGGGTGCATCCGGTCATTACGCACCGGTGCGCCGGGTCCGGACGCTTGTTCCATTCTATCTTCAAAGCCGGGTCATCGCTTGTCCACCGGCAGCCGGTCATGGTCACCGGGCCGCTTACCTTGGTCAGATATTGCGTGCCTTTGGTCTTTGAATGCAGGTCACAGTCGTTGAATACCGCGCCCCGCCTGCGGTCAGTGGTGTAGAAAGGCTTGCTTGAGAACAGGGTGAAACGGCATCTGTTATACACTCCCGTACCGCACAGTGCGTCGTCGGTACACTCGAAATAGCAGTTGTCAAACACCGTATTCTGCGCTCCGACGAACGGACACAGGTTGAGGCGTGATATGAACCGGCAGTTGCGCAGGTGGTAATGGTCGCCGTTACAGATGGCAATCTGCGCCTGAACTATTGCGTCTTTCCTCCGAAGCCGGTTCTTACGCGCGTCCTTATTATATATAAGGTCAACGTTACTGTAGTTGCCGAACGTGATATTCTCCGCCTCTATGTGGCTGCCTGTGATGTGGAACATGGTGAAATTACCGTCCGCTCCCTGCGTCTGTCCGCGGTTTACGGCCAGTACCACGTCCTCCGGCCGCTCGCCCAAACCAATGATTCTGACCCGGTCAAGCCTTACTTTCATCGCAAACGGCGTATTCTCTCCGGGCAACGGCTGCCTCACCTCCTCGTCATCGGGATTGTCTATCCAGTAAACGGAAGGCATTATGTATATGACAGTCCATAAGGTGTCCTTGCGTGCATGGCGTTCCGCGAAGTGCAGTGCTTCATTTACAGTCCTGAAAGTGCAGGCCTTTTCGTCGGTCATGCTGTCGTTTACCAGTAGATGTCGTGCGTCCGTGGTCATACTTTCCCCCTTATAGTCGAAAGATGTCTGCGCCGATGACGCGGCGGCTGTTGCAGACAACAGGAAGAACAGGAACAGGTGTTTTATTGTATTCATACTGCAAAAGTACGTTTTTCTTGCCATTTAACCAATATTTTAATATAAAATTTTGCGGAAACACAAAAACTTGCTATCTTTGCCGCGATAGTTATATTAACAAACAGTTTAATTTGTGATTGTATGAAGAGAACATTATGCTTGTTTATGGTTCCTGCCTCTGTTGCGCTTCTCGTCTCCTGCGCACAGCCCAAGGCAGATGTCGTGAAGGATAACGTTGTGGCAGGCATCGGCACTGACAGCGTGCAGGTGGCTCAGGCCGCCGATGCACCGCTTCTTCTGCCCATTGCCGATGGGGAATACAAGAAGAAAGACAAATACTGTGATTTCAGTGTTGAGGCGGAGTGGCCTTCCGGTTCCGATGCGGTATCGTCCGCCATCAGGAAGGATTTGCTTGCCGTGATGGACAAGGCTCTGGCTTACAGCGGCGGGAAAAGGACGGTGCAGGCGTATAAAGGGGAGACAGCATCGCTGGCAAAGGCTGTGAAACACTATGGCGCAGGGGCTTACTCCTTGTTGCTGGCGGATTCAAAGGAGAACCATAAGATGCGTGTGGAGACCGGACAAGAGGTTGCGGCGGAGAATGGCGAGACTTTTAAGGAGCCTGACGTGATGCCGCTGGCGATAGATTTTGAAATTGACAAGGAGGATGAAACGGCGTTGTGGTGTGTCTTCGAGGTACAGTATTACAGTTTCACGGGCGGTGCGCACGGCTTGGGCTATTCCTCATCCTTCACATACGACAAGGCTACCGGCAAACGTTTCACGGCCTTTTTGAAACCGGGTGCGGCCAAATCCATGCAGCCTTTGTTGCGTAAGGGGCTTAAACAGTATTTTTCTGAAAAAGGCGAGAAGGTGTCTGACGGGGAACTGATGTCTTATTTACAGATAGAGGGTAATGAAATCCCGCTGCCTGCCGCTGCGCCATACCCTACATCCAAGGGGCTGGAGTTCCACTATGGCAGTTATGAGATTGCGCCGTATGCTGCCGGACAGCCGGAGTTCACGATACCTTTTGACAGGGTCAAGCCATATCTTACCGCGGAGGCCGTAGCATTGTTGGGGCTGTAACTGCGCATTATAGCCTGCCTGTAGAGACGATGTACCACATCGTCTCAGCAAACAATGACGGATGGCGAAGACTGGGAGACGATGTAATACATCGTCTCTACATACGCCAATGAAACAACAGAATACAGCAAAAGAAAGCGGGGGTAAAACAAAAGGGTGCTGATTACACTGCAATCAGGTGCTGATTATAACGTAAACAGGTGCAGATTACATTGTAATCTGCACCTGTTTGTTTTGGGAGTGGTTTTATTCAATATACCGCCTTTTCCATTCTTCATAAAAGGACGGGCATTCATACATCTGTATGCCGTCACGGTCTATGAACAGTTGGGTGGTTGAACCCTTGCAGCACAGTATGCCGTCACGCTCGCGATAGACCTCGTAACGGTAGTCGAGGCGCGCTCCGCGTTTGGGTACATAGTAGGTGTGTATCACCGCTACATCGTTCATCTCCAGCGGGGCGAGGCATTTTACCTGTATGTCATATATGGGTGCGTATATGCCCGTGTCCTGCATCGTCTTGTAATCACAGCCCGGAAAATGGCGGCCGAATGACTCGCGGCCGTCCTCGAAATACTTGACGTAGATGCCGTGCCATACGCGGCGCATGGAGTCTATCTCACTGAACTTTACCTGTATGCGGCAGATGTCGTGGATTACTTTCATGGATAATGTGGTCAGGATGGTGCGGTGGTTATTTGTTTATTGGAAAATGGCGTCGGAGACTTTTGCTCCTAACTGGTAACCGGAGAATCTATACTCGGTGTAGCCGCCCTTTTTCTCGTTCATGCGCATGGTGCGCAGCTCTGATGTCTTGCTGTCTATGGTAAGCACGAACGAGGTGAAGAGTTGTCTTTTGGCTTTCTTCTTGTCCATGACGGGGGTAATGGTGAGTATCACGTTGCTGCCGCTTTTGGTTATCTCCACGTCGTTGTTCTTCGACAAATCCACGTTGCCGCCGGTGAATATGCTTTCGAGCACGTTCTGGAATGTCTTGAATTGCGGGTTGGTGGTGCTGTTTGTCTTGAACTTCCTGCCGTTGACGGTCATGGTGAAGTTGGTGCCGTTCATCAGCAGCGCGTCCTTTCCCTTGTTGAATGTTATGAGTACCTTGTTGGGTTTCTTCACATAGAAGGTGCCTTGTGACACGGCATCCTTTGCTACGGATGCCTTGTGTTTGGTCTTTGTGGCCGAGGCTGTGAGCGAAGACACGCTCTTGTACTTTGCCACAGCTTTCTGATAGTAAGCGTTTTGTGCTAATGTGACGGTGCATACGAGCACTGCCAGCATTGTTGCTAATAATTTCTTCATTGTTGTTGTATTGTAGCTTTGTATGTGAATAAGGCTGTCATGGTGACCCCGTGCAGTCCGTGCAGCATGAGGTTCTGCCCCGTCAGCATGAGGTTCGGTATCGGGGTGCGCGGCGTGAGGATTGTCATCATCGGATTGTTGCAGTCCTTGCGTATGCCGTATGCGCTGCCGTATGGCGTCATGTTGTAGTCGCGGTAGGTGAGGGGAGTGCTGGTATGTATGCTTTCTATTGCGTCGCGCAATCCCGGTATCTGCCGTTCGGCGATGGAGATGATGGTGTCTGCCGTGTGTCGTTTGAAGACTTTGTAGTCTTCTCCGCGGCGGGCTACCGTGGTGCTTTCCCACTGTTGCACATCTTCCCACAGCATGGGAGTGAGGAGATCGATGTGGGTGGCGTAGCCGGTGTCGGAGTATGGGCAGCTGACGAGTATGCCGTGCCCGTCGTGTCCGGCCTCGGATATGTCCCATACGTTGTTTTTTTCATAGATGAACTTGTTGTGGTTCATGTATGGTATGACGTTGGGTTTCAGTCTCAGTGAGACGGTGAACATACCGAATGTGTTGTCTATGCGGCTCATACGCTTCCGGTATATGCCTTTCATCAGCTTGCTTTCCTTGACCATGGAGCAGGTGACGGCGGGATGGGCGTTGCTTATGAATGTGCCGGCTTCGAACCTTTCGCCGTTGGAACATACGGCGGCGGTGATTCTTCCGTTCTCTTCCGTCAGTTCGGTGACATCCATGTTGCAGAGTATCTCACCGCCGTTTTTACGTATTTCGCTTGCCAGTTTGTTGACGAGCATATTCCCGCAGCCTTTCAGCCGCCAGCTGCTTTGGATGAAACTGCCGTTGCCATGGGCGAAGGTGAATAGCGGAAGGGTCTCCTTGTGCAGTTCCATCTTGATGGAAGCGCCGGAGAGTACGTTGACAAGCAGGTCGTCATCGAACTTCTCGTGCAGCCAGTTGTAGGCATTGGTGGTGAACAGTTCGTTGTCGAAAGGTGTGTCCATCGTACTTGGATTGTCGAGAAACAGCAACTGTTCCTCGTCAGACTTGCGGAGCATATCAACGTATTCTTGCAGTGCTTGGCGTTGTGACGGGAACCGTTCAGCGAGTGATGCGGCGAAGTTTGTGTAGCCGTTATGGTAGGCGAAGGTCTCGTTGCCTATCGTTATCTTGTCGAATCCGTTGGTATCAAGGCGTTGCCACGGCAGGTCGAGCAGTCCGAGACGCTTGAATGTGTCGTGTAGCGGTTGCCCCTCGTCAAGTCCTCCGATGTAGTGCAGGCCGGTATCGAACGATAGTCCTCCGCGCTTGTAGCTCTGCATACAGCCTCCGGGCTGTGTCTGGCGTTCAAGGACAAGCACGGAAAGGCCGCTGCGGCTAAGCATGACACCGCATTCCAGCCCTCCGAGACCGGAGCCTATTATGATTACATCGTATTTCATTTGTTTGTCTTCCTGAATATGGCCGGCTGCAATACGTAGGAGAGTACCACGGCGGCAATCATTCCTACGAGTGTGGCGAAGCCTACTGACTTGATGGCAGGATGGTTGGCGACAAGCATGGAGGCCACTGTGACGATGAGGATGAATGCGGAGAAGAAGATGGCTGTCTTGTGGTAGGCCAGTACGCTCTTCCTGTTGCCGGCGGTCTCGGGTGCGAGGCTGTCGCTGATGAGGCCGTTCATGACAAAGATGCTGTAATCAACGCCGATGCCGAAGATGAAGGTGGAGATGATGATGTTTATGAGATTGAACTTCACGTTGAACATGGCCATGGCTCCAAGGACTATAAGCCAACTTAGAAGGATAGGCGCGAAGCCTAACAGCGTGTGGCGGATGTTGAAGTGGAAACTGAACAGGAGCACCACGAAGACGAACGCCATGCTGACCCATTGGAGCACGTTGAAGTCGTTGTTAAGCTCTGTCAGAGTGTCGGTGGTATAATAATATGTGTCGAGCACAAGCATATTGGGTTGCGTGGCGATGGCGTCGCAGATGCGGTTGTAGTCTGTGTCTTTGCCGCGTACGGAGTCATTGGTGCAGCGTACGGACGTGAAGCAGAGGTAGTCTCCCGCCATTGTCTGTTCCATCAGTGTGGATTGATAGCCCGGCGGTATGATGCCGGCCTCGTAAAGCGGGGTGGGGGAGTAGTCGGCTGTGGCCGCCTCAAAGAACGTCTCGAAGCCATCGATGGTGAGACCGGCTTGTGGTGCGGTTTCGTTTATCAGCCTGCGGACTGTTGCGAGACGCTCCGGTGTCCAGTAACTCTTCCATGCGTCGATGCGCTTCTGCTGTTCCTTGAGGGGCACGAAGATTATGTTGGTGCGGGTGAAGTCCTTTACCAGTCCCAGCTTTTGCAACGAGTCAAGTTTGGAAGAGAGCAGTGCGAAGTTGCATAGTGCCTCTTCCATCGTCTTGCCCTGTGCCGCGAAATACTTTGTCTTGTCCTCGGTGTAAGTCTTGTCGCGCAGCAGTTTCTCGGAATATTCAGTGTTATCGGAAAGGTAACCAAGGTTTCCCATGTCGGCGTCAAACTCTGTTCCCTTGGCTATGTAGAAGGCTATGCTGACGACAATGGTTGCCCCGATGATGTAAAGCAGTGGCTTTTTTCTTTCGAATGGGTATGCGTTAATCTTGTCTATGAGGCGGAATGCCGCTTTGTTGGTGCGGTTTTTCTCCATCGGCAGCAGGTGCGGAAGGTAGATTAGCGCGAAGATGGTGGTGCCGATGATGGCGAATGCGGCGAAAAGACCGAAGTCTTGCAACAGGTCTGTCTTTATGAATATCAGCCCCATGAACGAACCTATCGTGGTAAGGCATCCGAGTAACACGGGTTTCACCTCGTCTTCAAGTACCTTGCGCGGGTCTTCGACGTATTTGTAGTGTGTGATTATGTGCAGGACATAGCTCATGGCGACGCCGAGGACGATGGCTCCGATGCCGAGGGCAAGCAGTGAGAACTGCCCTTTGATGAAGTACATGAGTGAAAGTCCGAACAGTGTGCCGAAGATGACGGGCAGCAGAAGCAGCGGGATGGTGTTCTTGTTGCGCATACAGAGGAACAGTACCACCAGCACAAGGATGAGGGAGCCGGTGATGGTGGTGGTAAGATCGTTCTTGATAGTCGATGAATTGTAGTATCCGCTGGCCGGTGTGCCGTGGTAACTTATTTTGATGTCGGGATGACTGACGGCGAAACTGTCTATGAGGTTGTTCAAGTCATGGAACAGTTTGGAACCCTGCCCCGTGTTGGTGGCGGAGAACTGGGGCGTAATGAATGCTACACAAACGGTTGAGTCGGGCACGAAGAAGTGTCCGTCTATGGTCTTGTACGCTCCGCCTGTGGCCGCCATCAGTGGTGCCATGCTGCTCATAAGCACGTTACGCATACCTATCGGGTCCGTTTCTATGAGCTCGGGGAATATCTCTCCTATCTCGCCTTGCAGGTCTTCCGCGTTCTGCCGCATCTGCCATATCATGTGTTCCTTGGTTAAAAGCGTGTCGAAAGCGGCGTAAGCGGTGGTGTCTATATATGCCGGCAGGTGCTCGGTGAGGAATGCCACGCCGTCGAACATGAGGTCTTCCGGTATGTTGTAGAATACGTCACCTATCACTTTCT
The DNA here is from genome assembly GCA_017623655.1 of Prevotella sp. Taxonomy (GTDB): domain Bacteria; phylum Bacteroidota; class Bacteroidia; order Bacteroidales; family Bacteroidaceae; genus Prevotella. Next base: position 5,918 of record JAGAON010000009.1, on the reverse strand, counting down.
GCGAGGCATCCTTGGCTGTGTCGCGCGAAAGGAGGGAGTCAACGAACTCATCGCATACAGCGGTGAGCGTGGATGTCATTTCTTCATCGTTTGTCTTGGCTTTGCCTTGAGCCTCAAACAACAGGAATGTCTTGTCCTTTATCCGTAGATCGGCGAACGCCATCTTCGTGGTGCCGTCTTCGTTTTTGGATGATGGCATCAGTTTGTTGAGGTCTTCCTCCAGATGTATGCGGGTGGCAAAGAAGCCGGTGGCTATAAACAGAAAGACCATCGAGAGCCATAGGACTGCACGATGGTACTTGAAGTATTCGTATATTTTGATGAAAAGGGTTGTCATTGTTCGTGCCTTTTGCGCTTGTGAGCCATGGATGTCGTGCCCATGGCGTTTGTATTACCGTAATAATCAGTTAGGGTATTCCATGATACCTTTGTATTCCATGTAGGTTTGCGCATCGTCCTTTATTGATGCAAGGACGGTGTATGTGTTGTCTGCGGCCGGAGTGGCTGTGACAGTGACGGTCACTTCCGGGCAAACGGATGGTGTGGCGATGGCTGTCAGGCGGCATTGTTTGATGGATTTTATGCGTAGTTCTTTGCCTGTCAGCAGCATGGCACATTCCTTTATGGTCTCAATGTTGCACACACCGGGGCATACCGGGTCGTTTGGGAAGTGCCCTTCATAGACGTTACAGTCCGGCAGTATGGCAATGGTGAAGCGTCCTGACAGTCCGTCCACTTCTTTGTGGAGTATCTTGTAGAAACTGTTTTCTAATAACATGGTTGTTTGTTTGGCGGTGTTGCTGTCGTGGTGTTTGCAGAGATGCCGTGTTATGCCTAATCCTTTATAAATATTTTCATAGAAGTGTCGGCAACGGTTACGCCGTTCACGGTGGATGTGCCTCGTATGATGGTGATGCCTTCCACTTCCGGTCCCATTGTGATTGTTGTCGTTATTACATCGCCTATCTTCGGGCGGGAGTAGAGATGGAAGTTCTTTACCTCGCCTATGTACCCCACGGGAGGCTCTGTCGCACCGGCGGCAATGGCTCTGTAACCGGCAAAGGCGGATGCGGACTGCGCTATATGTTCTATCAGTCCGGGTTCAGCCATGAGCTTGTCGCTGTCAATGAAGAAGTTGTCCTGACGTACACAGAGGCGGCACACTGCCTCGTCACCATCTACACGCAACAACTCGTCGATCATGATGATCGGCGAGCGTTGTGGTATGAGTTCCTTTATATTGTTCATTCAAAGGCAGTTTGGTTGCTTGGTTGCCGGCGGTTAGGCCTTGAATAAGGCTATGCGCTGACTTTCCAAGCAACATTACAACAATTTACAGATGTGCCTCGATATAGTCGTAGAGGTCGTTGAAGGTCTTTATTTTGGGGAGATCTTCTGCCGGTATCTTAATCTTGTATGTGTACTGGATGAGCGCTACGAGGTCAACCAGGCTGAGGCTGTCAAGTGCAAGCGCATCTTTTACGATGGCATCAGGAGTGATTACGCTTTCTTCTACCTCAAACTCTTCTGCGAGTACTGAGTTTACTTTCGCAATAATTTCTTCGCGTGTCATAAATCTAATTTGTTATTATGTTATTGATGTATTGTTATTTTTAAGCATTGTGCCGGCGCGGTATGGCGTGTTCACCGTTTGCGCCGCGTTAAATCCTTTTTATAATCAGTGTGGAGTTAGTGCCTCCGAAACCGAAAGAGTTGGTCAGGAACATATCGAAATGGGTCTGTTTCGTCTCCGGTATGATGTTGATGCAGGCTGTTTCCTCGTCCGGTTCTTCAAAGTTGATGTTGCCGGCGATAAAGTCGTTCTGCATCATCAGCATGGAGTATATGGTCTCCGCAGCGCCTGCCGCCCACATCTCATGACCTGTTTGTGACTTGGTTGATGTCACGGGCACTTTGTAGTCGCCGAATATCTGCGCTATCGCCATGGCCTCACGTCCGTCGCCGGCATGTGTAGAGGTGGCATGAGCGTTGATGTAGCCAATCTCCTTTATATCTACTCCCCCGTTTTTGATGGCCAGTTCCAGCGAACGTGCCGGACCGGCTACGTTAGGAGTGGATATATGGTCTCCGTTACCTGAGAATCCCCAGCCTACGATTTCCGCTAATATCGGTGCGCCGCGTTTTACGGCGTGCTCGTAACTTTCAAGTATTACGGTGGCGGCACCGCCGCCCGGTACGAGGCCGTCGCGTCCCTTGTCAAACGGGCGGGAGGCCTTTGTCGGGTCTGACTCGCGTGTGGAGAAAGCCTGAATACCGTCAAAAGAGGCTATGCTATACATATTGGCCTCCTGCGCTCCGCCTGCGATGACACAATCCTGCAAGCCGTTTTTAATCAGCAGGTAGGCGTTTCCTATGGCCAAGGAACTTGAAGCGCATGCGGCTGATGAGGTGAGGTTGATGCCGCGCAGCTTGAACAGGCAGGCAAGGTTCATGGTTATGGTGGAGTTCATGGACTGGAATATGGCGCCGCTTCCGCATGCGGAAGTGTCTTTGAACTCGCGGAACTTGTCGAGAGCCTTCATTGTTGCCTCCGCCACCGAGTCGTTGCCGTAGATTATTCCGACTTCGTTCTTGTCAAGAAAGTCCTGATCTATCTTTGCCGCCTCTAACGCGTCCTTGGTCGCCATGTAAGCGTATTGGGCTTCTTCCGGCATAAACTGGCGCATATTGCGTGGTACGAAAGGTTTGAGGTTGGGTTGTGGCACGTTGGCGCAGAGTGCGGAACGGAATCCGGCGTCCTTGCGCTCTTGGCTGAAGATGATACCGCTTTTGCCTTCAAAAAGTGACTGGCGGACTTCTTCAAGTGTCTGGCCGAGGCAAGACCAGATGCCCATGCCTGTTATTACTACTCTATTCATTGTTTTTTCTGTCTCTATGAGTTGTAAGTTTTGTTGTTGTTTCGTGTTTTAGGCGTGTGCCCTACGGCTGTTCTTCCTATGTGGCGGCAGACGTCAGAGTATATTGAAATTGCGGGAACGTTAGATTTTCTTCTCCCAGCATCTTCTTCTTTTTACAACAGAAGGGTTCATCGGCTTCCATTGTGACAGCTCTTTGACGTTGTTTTCCAGTTGCGGGCCGGTTTCGCACCATTTGATTCCCATTTTGTTATAGACCGGAATGAGATGTGCAAACACTAAGGCGTTGATTCCCAGTCCTTGCATATCGGGGCGCACAGCGATAAGCATCAGTTCGGCTTTGTCTCCTTTTTTCCATTTTATGGCTTTCAGAAGATGGTACCATCCTTTTGGAAATACTTTCCCGTTGCTTTTTTTCAAGCCTTCGGAGAAATCGTTGACGGTAATGGCTGCGCAGACTAACTCTCCTTTACCGTTTTCTATTAATGTCACCATTTTCATGTTAAGCAGTGGAAGGAACTTCCGAAGAAAAACCTTTGCCTGTTCATCAGAGAACGGGGAAAAACCGAATAATGGGGCGTATGCTTGGTTTAGCAGATTGAAAATCTTTTGTCCGTAACCGTTATGTACTTCCTTTTTCGATTTCTTGACAATCTTGAGGTCGAACATCTCGGTGGCTAATTGCGCGACGCGGGCATATCTCGCAGGCACGGTTTCCGGCACCTGAAACTGTATTTGCAGCCAGTCCGCCTCTTTCCTGAAACGTAGTTTCTCAAGATGCTTCCGGTAATACGGCGGATTCCAGTATTCCATAAAAGACCCGTCCAGGTCAAAGTCCTCTATCAGCATGCCCTCTTTGTCAAAGTCGGTGATGCCCATGGGGCCTTGCAGGCTTGTCATTCCGCGTTCTTTTCCCCAGTCTTCCACCGCTTTCAGCAAGGCTTTGGAAACTTTTATGTCATCTATGAACTCTAAAAGGGAGAAACGGACGCTTGTCTTGTTCCAAATGTTGTTGGCTTTATGGTTTATTATTCCGGCTATGCGTCCTACCGTTTCACCGTTTCTGTATGCTACGAAGGCTTGGATGTCCGTGAATTTCAGACTCTTGTTTCTTGAAGGCCTGAAAGTGTCGCGTATGTCACTATCCATGTCAGGAACATACTGGCTGATACCGGCATACAACGATTTGGGGAACTTTACGAAGTCGTCCATCCCTTTTTTGTTGTTTACTTGTATTACCTGTATGCTATTTCCTGTTACTGTCATTGTTTGTATATTGCCTGCAAAGTTATAACATTTTTTGGATATACGCAAATTTTTGAGCGGCAATAAGTGAAAAAGAGATAAAAAAACGCCATTAGGTTGCAGGCCTAATGGCGTTGGTTGGTCGGCGCAAAAAGTTGATATTTAGGAATGGTTTTGATAGTGTTAGTATGTACCACATCGTCTCAACATCGTCGAGAATAGCTGGCGGGTATATACGACAAATCCCAAGCCCAGGGTAATGTCTGGCTTGGGATTTGTCGTTCTATAAAATAATGATGTTACAGTATGTCCGCTTAATACATTACCTTCTTTCCGTTGATGATGTTCAAACCACGCTGCGGTGCAGCCATCCTCACTCCGCCGAGGTTGTATATCCTCCGCTCTGTCGCGGGCTTCCTGTCTGCTGATACAGCTTCAATGCCAGTCGGGTCAAATTCCACGATGTTAGCAAATTTCATCCAACCGCCAGCAGATCTATATGCATCTATCGTTCCGTAAGGCACATGGAGTGTGCAGTCGCTGTATGTTGTATATGAGAATGTTAGTGTACTCAACTTCGCAGGAACAGAGACATGGCAGTATATATTTCCCAAATATTTGCATTGAGCGAAGGCATAAACTCCAATGCTTGTTACACTTTTGGGTATGTTTATCGAGGTCAGGCTGCTGCAGCCATAGTATGTAGAAGTGTATGATTGCCAACTATATGCAGTTAATACGATAGAAAAGTGAACAGGAATTTACTTACGTGTCTAAGAAAAGTGAAGATTTAACGATTTTAACCTACTTTTACATAAGAATATAGGGTTGTGATGGCAAAATGAGGGAAGAAAGGGAGATTAAGAGATATTGCTGTCAAAAAAGAAAATTGGTGGGCGCTGGTGATTGTTTACATAACTGTCTGATGATGTATTGAAGAACTGCCTTGTGTGATTAATGACATAGAATGGTATGGTTGAAATGATACCCTTTAACCTAATATGGATATGCAGACAACTTTACTTTAATGTCTGTATATAATAAGAGGAATAAAGTCAAGTGGAGTTATGGCGGTATGCTGCCTTGGGAGTCTTTTCTTTTTTTTCACTGCAATTTATCTTGGTGAGGTGGGTTCAAACCAATCCATCAGGGTAGAAGTGGATATAAAGAACTTAAAACTTAACTTTATTGCCTAATATATATAAAGGTGAATAGAGTCAAGTTGATAATGGAAATATTTGTCGTATATAGTAAAATAATCCGAATAACCATGCGTATTTTATATAAACAATGTTAAATCCACACATTAATCAGTCAATATTTATATAGGAGTCGCAAATAATTTGTATCTTTGCGACAAAATTAAATGCGATGGCAAGTATAGAAGACAATATTTTGACAGCTATTCAAGCCAAAGGAAGAGGAAGCATATTCTTTCCGTCTGATTTCACTTCATACGGTGAAGTAAAGGCTGTTGGTAAAAGTCTTGAAAGGTTGACAGCAAAAGGCGACATCGTGCGTTTGGCAAGAGGCATATACTCATACCCTGAGATTGATACAGTCTTGGGGCTTGGTGTATTGATGCCCTCCATAGAACAGATAGCTGAAACCATCGCACGCAGGGATAAGGCGCGTATTGTTCCGACCGGCATATATGCTATGAACAAGTTGGGATTGTCAACACAAGTACCGATGAATGTGGTTTACCTGACTGATGGTGCTCCACGTAAGGTAAGTCTTGGGAACGGCCGTTCGATACAGTTCAAATATACCACTCCCCGAAATCTTGCGTTCACC